>NZ_LOYN01000029.1:0-407730 GCF_001526325.1 Burkholderia sp. MSMB1826 | reverse complement strand
TTCAAACCTGTTACTGTTTTCGGTTCTTTCGAACCGGTCGCTCACTCAAAGCTGACAGGAATATGAATCACTTCATAAACCTGACTTACTTTAGTGTGAGACTCTTGATACTTTTGCTATCTGATCCGAGGATCAGCTCGCTTTCATCAAGCGCCCACACTTATCGGCTGTTAGTTTTTAAAGAGCATTCTGCGAGGGAACCTGAAGTTTCCCGGCAGCGCTGCGTTTTCAGCAGCAGAGAAGCGAGATTATGAACCGTGTTTCGCAGCTCGTCAACAACTTTCTGCACTACATCGTTGCGACTGCGGGGCCATCTTTCTGCGCCGTCGGGCTCGCTACTTCCGAACTCCAACAGCACCGCTTCCCTTCTTCCCGCGCCGCGTTTCCGTTGGCGCGAAAGAGGCGTGATTCTATGCAGCCCACCCCGCAAGCGCAAGGGGTTTGAAGCAACTTTTTTACAGACGCCGCAATTCGGCCGTCCGGCCGTGCCCGGGCACGATGCCGCTTATGGTGCAAAGAACGGACTAGAATGTGAGGTTCTTCGCCTCTTTCTATATACGTCTTTAATATGCGCCAGCGAATCGCCAAACGCCTCCCCCCCGATGCCGACAAACTGGTCGGTCTGTCACTTGCGCTCTTCGCGTCGGGCAGCCGCATCGAGGATCGCTTCTGGGAAGCGAAGCTCGATGCGCTGCTCGCCAAGATTGTCCGCAACGGCAATCAGACCACGCTCGACGCCGCGCTCGACCATCTTCAGCAAAATCATCCCGACGCCTACGGCGCGCTCGCCGACATGGCCGAGACGCACAGCGAGTCGATGGTGATCGAACACGACGGCCAACCCTACGATGCGCTGCTGGTCGCCGTCCCGGTTCTCGCCTGGACGCGCTACATGATTCCGTCAGGCCCGCTCAAAGGCGACGTTGCCGACGCGCTGCGAACGCACCTGCAGGCGCATGTGCTCGCGAACGGCACCCTCGTCGGGCTCGCACCGTTTCTCTACAGCATCGACCAGTTGCCGCGGCACCACGTGGAAACCTATCGGCTGGCCCAGCAACTCGCCCATGCGGCAATCGGCCAGCACACCCCGAAGCTGAGCTTCGGCGACCTGCCGGAAACCTCGCCGATCCTGGCCGATCCGCGCTTCCTGCTGGCCGTCGTCGCCGCGCCGGCCGGCTCGCCGCTGTTCCGCTGGCAGGAAGAAGAAAACGGCAGCCGGATCGAGCGCGGCCAGTGCCTCGAACAATGGACGGCCCAAGGCGGCCCGAACCTGTCGATCGCGTTGCCCGGCTGCGAGTTCGAATGCCTGCTTCCGGACGCGTACTACTCGGCCTGTCGCGATGCGGACGAACGCGTGCGTCCGCACACCGTCCGAACGGCCATTCGTTATCTATTCGACACACTTGGTGCGGCGCCGCAGGAATTGCGCGCG
This sequence comes from Burkholderia sp. MSMB1826, assembly GCF_001526325.1. Taxonomy (NCBI): domain Bacteria; kingdom Pseudomonadati; phylum Pseudomonadota; class Betaproteobacteria; order Burkholderiales; family Burkholderiaceae; genus Burkholderia; species Burkholderia sp. MSMB1826. The sequence goes on along the minus strand of NZ_LOYN01000029.1, from coordinate 406,298 downwards.
GTGGTCGCCGGCTTCGGCGAACGTCGTGTCGACGAGTATCGCGTCGGCTTCACGCGGCGTGCCAGCAACGACGTGATCTACGGCGTCGTGTGGCCGCTCTATGGCCGTGAAAACGGCGACGTATCGATCGACAACGCGACGCTCGAAGGCGAAGCGCCGATCGAAGGGCCGCTCGAGGAAATCGTGAGCCTGCTGAAAGAATGCGGCGTAACCGACGTCCGCCGGCACGCGGGCCGCTTCGAGCCCGAATACTGCGACGACTGCGGCGTGCCGCTTTACGCCGATCCGCTCGGCGAAATCGTCCATGCGGAAATGCCGGAAGACGCGTCGCCCGCCCAGCCGCACTTCCACTGACCCGCCCCGCAGGCCACGATAGCCTGCCCTGCCCGAAGCCGCTTCCGGTGCCCACCGAAGCGGCTTTTTTCTTATCCGATGCCCGTCGTCCAAAATTTCGAACTTTTCCTAAGCCTTTCAGCCAAGCAGACATCGTGTAAGGTCTTTGTCATTATCGGGGCCAGCTAATACCCGACAGCAGTCAATGACTCACTTCACGGAGGTTGAATATGCGGTTCTTGGTACTTAACTCAGACGCCGAGCGGCGTGACGGACTGAAGACCCTGTTGCGGCAGATCGACCGGCACGCCAGCATCAACGATGCGCCTGACGGCTTCCAGGCGCGCCGGCTGCTGCGCACCCAGCGTTTCGACCTCGTCGCGATCGACTGGCTGGACGTGGGCCGGGTGAGCGAGCTTCAGGCACTCGGCAACGCGTGCTCGCCGACACCGGTCGCCGTTCTGGTCGACGACATCTCGCCCGACGCCATCCAGCGCTTCTTCAATTACGGCGTCGCGGGCGTGATCCCGCACTCCACGCGGCCGCACCTGATCGTGCGCGCGCTCGAGATCGTCCTGCTGGGCGGATACTACATTCCGCCGATCGCCCTCAGCCTCCTGCCGTCCACGGCGACGGCGACGGCGACGGCGCGCCACGATGCCCATTTCCAGACGCTCGCCGGCTCGCTGCCCCGGCGCCCGCCGAGCGGCCTCCTGTCACCGCGCCAAGCGCAGATCATGCGGTTCGTCCACATGGGCAGCACGAACAAGATGATCGCGCGTACGCTCGGCATCAGCGAAGGCACCGTGAAAATCCACCTCGCGAGCATCTTCCAGCAGCTCGGTGCCGCAAACCGCGCCGCCGCGGTCGCGATCTACAACGGCTGGCTGTCGCCCCATCTCGAGGTGCTGCTGGCGAACCGCAACCGCGCCCGCAAGCCGGCGATCGGCGAACACGGCCCGGCTCCGCTGCGTACGCAACGGCACGACCGTCCGTACCCGTTGCCCATCGCGAATGCCGGCACGCAAGACCTGCCGCTCGCCGCCGAGCCGCCGGCACGGTTCCGGCGCGGACGCTAGGCCAACAGTCTCGATATTGCGACGGTCGGACATGTGCAGGCTCCCACCTTTGATGCTCAACGAGTAATATGGACGCATGGGTTTTCTTTTCACACCGCTTCCGCTCTGGGTTGGCATCGGTGGCTGGATCGCCGCCGTGGCCCTGCTCGCGCTCGCGATCTGGAATCGCCCCTTCGTCCGTCTGCAAGACGCCACGCTTCAGCACGTGTGGCTTGCGCTCGTCACTGCGATCACGGTCCTGTGGGCCTCGAACGCATGGCTCGAAGATGGCATCGTCATGCATCTGCTTGGCGCAACGCTGCTCGTCACGCTGTTCGACTGGACACTCGCACTGGTCGCCATGGGCGCCGTCACGGCGGTTGCCGCGCTCATCTTCGACGCACCGTGGCAAGGCATCGGCCTGACCTATCTGATCTACGGTGCGCTGCCTGTCGGCGTGTCGGCGTTGCTGCAACGCGCCGCGCTCGCGTGGTTGCCGCACAACCTCGCGTCGTTCATCACCGGGCAGGGTTTCCTGTCGCCGGCCATCGCGATCGTCTCGGTCGCCGCCGCGGCGGCCGGTGTCCAGCTCGCGCTCGCGGACGGCGTGCCCGTCGTGATTCCGGCCGGCTATCTGCTGAACACCGCGCTGCTTGCGCTCGGCGAAGCATGGTTCACCGGCATGGCAACGGCACTCATCGCCGTCTATCGTCCTGCGTGGGTCACGACCTTCGACGTCCGGCGCTACCGCCTCGGCGGCCCGCGGGCCTGAATTCCTCCGAATCGGCTCGGCGCACACGCATACCGACGGATTCCACGGCGCGCGCCGAATACGTCACCTACTGCCGCACAACTTTTTTACGCTAAGATTGAACTCCTGTTCTTGATCGGGCATCTATACGTGCCCGATGTCTCCTTCGCTCCTCACCAATAACCAGATGGACAGCTCACCTGCCTCGCTCCGGATTTTCCGGGCGCTCGGCAAGCTGGCAGCCTGTATCGCGGGCCTGTCGCTTGCGCTTCCCGCTCCGGTATTCGCCGACCTGCTCGACCAGCGCTCCGAACTGATCAACAAATTCGTCAACGAGATGCATGCCGATCCGCTCGCCGCCGATTGTGCGGCGCACGGCAGCTTCATCGCCAGCACCTCGACGGCCTTCGACCGAGTCGACTTTGCGCCGAATGCATTCGACAGCGGCAACGCGACGATCACGCCGTGGAATGACTCGTTCGACCAAGGCAAACAGCGCGTGAAAGTCGACAATATCGTCACCGTCGACGGGCTCGGCATCCACAGCGACGGCAGCGATCCGACGCCGCTGAAATTCCGCTGCGGCTATGTCGGCCAGCAAATGCTCGCGTTCAGCTGGAACGATCCGGTTCCGCCGCTGAAGCCGCGCGTCGAGCGCTCGTCGTCTTCGACGAAGAAGTTCAAGGGCAAGTCGCACCGCGGCAAAGCCAAGGCGAAGGCATCGGGCCGCACCGGCAGCAAGAAGGCCGTCGCAACGAAGAAATCGAGCGGCCAGCACAAAGCCGTGAAGAAAAAAACCGCGAAGAAGTCCTGATACGGCGGACGGGTCAACAGCAGCAAAAAAGCCGGCGCATCTCGCGATGCGCCGGCTTTTTCATGCGACGACGGCTGCGCTTACGCGAACGTGTCGACGTGCACCAGGATCGCGGCCAGCATCGCCGCACCGAGCGCCGCGCTGCGCTCGCCGTTCCAGCCGACGCGCTCGTCGGGGAGGTTCGCGTTGTCCTTGAACGGCATCTCGAGCGTCAGCGACAGACAGCCGAACTGGTGACCAATGTACTTCGACGCGAGCTTCAACGCATCTTCCTTGTACTTGCTCGCCGCGTAGCCATGCTCGGTCTGGAAGTCGGGGCTTGCGACCTTGAACGCGTCGATGAACGCAGCCTGCTCCTTGCCCTGCTGCTCGGTAAAGCTCGGCAGCATCTCCGAGCCGGCGACGAACACGTACGGCAGATCCTCGTCGCCGTGAATATCGAAGAACATGTCGCAGCCGATTGCATGGATCGCGTCGCGCACGGCCAGCACCTCGGGGCTGCGTTCGGCATCGGGCGCCATCCACTCGCGGTTCAGGTTCGCGCCGGCCGCATTGGTGCGCAGGTTACCGTGCACGCTGCCGTCCGGGTTCATGTTCGGGACGATGTAGAAGGTCACGCGATCGTAGAGCTTGCGCGCCACCGGGTCGCCGGCCCAGTCGCCCCAGCCGGCCAGCCGCTTGACCAGGCCTTCGACGAACCATTCGGCCATCGACTCGCCCGGATGCTGGCGCGCGATGATCCACACCTTCTTCTTCGGCACACCGTCGGTTTCCGGCGTGCCGAGCGTCAACAGCGACATCGGACGGCCTTCGACCGTGCGGCCGAGCTCGACGACGCTGGCCTGCGGCAACTGCTGGACCGCCCCGAGAAACGCGGCGTGACGCTCTTCCGAGTACGGTTCGAAATACGCGTAGTAGATGCTGTCGAACTCCGGCGTATGGTCGATGGTCATCGTCTTGCCGTCGAACGTCGTCGGCACGCGGAACCAGTCGACCCGGTCGTAGCTCGCGACCGCTTGGTAGTTGCGCCAGCCGGACGGATACGCGCATTCGGCTGCGTTCTCGAACGTCATCACGCACCGCTCGCCGCGCGCCCCCGTCAAGCGGTAGTAAAACCATTGCGCGAACTCCGAACGATTGTCGCCACGCACGCGCAGCCGGATTGCATCGGGGCTGTCGCACGACACGACGTCGATTGCGCCTGCGTCGAAATTACTGGTAATCGAAAGGGCCATCTATCTCTCCTTTGTCGACCGGTGTTAGCGCTTCAGCGCTTACACCGGTCCCATGCAAAGCTGTCGACCGGTGTTAGTGCTTCAGCGCTTACTCCGGTCCCATGCAAAGCTCTCGACCGAAGCAGGCGGTGTACCGCCCGGCCGGCCTCGTGCATGCGCCTGCCGCCTCGCGAACGGCCGGCAGGGTCACTCGCCGACGCGCCGGCGATATACGTAAGTCGAATCGTTCGATGCGGCCGCATCGAACGCATAGCCCTCGGTCGAGAATGCCTTCAGCGCCTTCGGGTCGGCGATACGATTCTCGACGACAAAACGCGCCATCAGGCCGCGCGCGCGTTTCGCATGGAAGCTGATGATCTTGTAGCGGCCGCCCTTCCAGTCCTCGAATACCGGCGTGATGACCGGCGCGGCCAGCAGCTTCGGCTTGACCGACTTGAAGTATTCGGTCGACGCGCAGTTGATCAACACGCGCGCGGCGCCGCTGCGCGTCTCGAGCTGCTCGTTCAGCGCCCGCGTGATGCGGTCGCCCCAGAACGCATACAGATCCTTGCCGCGCGCATTCGCGAACCGCGTGCCCATCTCGAGCCGGTACGGCTGCAGCAGATCGAGCGGACGCAGCAGCCCGTACAGGCCCGACAACACGCGCACGTGCTGCTGCGCATAGTCGAGATCGGAGGACGACAGCGATTTCGCGTCGAAACCCTCGTAGACGTCGCCATTGAACGCCAGCACGGCCTGCTTCGCGTTGGCCGGCGTGAACGTCGGCGACCAGTCGGCATAGCGCTGGAAGTTCAGGCGCGCGAGCGGATCGGAGATATCCATCAGCGTCGCGATGTCCTGCGGCGACAGCTTGCGCAGGCCATCGATCAGCTCCGACGCGTCGTCGACGAATGCAGGCTTCGTGTAAGACTGGACGTGCGGGGGCGTATCGTAGTCGAGGGATTTGGCGGGAGAGAGAACGATTATCATAGAGGCTCGCTGGCACGCCGTGCCTTGCGGTCAGACGAAAACCTCCGATTGTAACGAATGGCCCGCTCTCTCGCCCCGCATGCCGCACACCGCGTCGTGCTCGACTCGAACGTCTGGATCGACATCCTCGTATTCGACGACCCCGCTACGCGCCCGATCCGTGCCGCGCTGGAGCACGGCATGCTTGCCGCCGTGATCGACGGCCGCTGCCTGACCGAACTCGAATACGTGCTCGACTATCCGCAGTTCCAGTCTCGGGCGATCGACAAGGCCGACGCGCTCGCCACGGTCGCCCGGCTCGCGAGCCTCGTCGAACCGCCGCCCGTCGACGCCGACGCGCCGCCGCTGCCGAAGTGCAAGGACCGCGACGATCAGAAATTTCTCGAACTCGCCCGCGCCGCGCAGGCCGAGTGGCTCGTGTCGAAAGACCGCGCGCTGCTGAAGCTCGCGAAGCGCACCGCACGCGACTTCGGTTTCCGGATCGCGCAACCCGCGCCGTTCGTGGAAGCCTGCGCGCTCGACGCCGCGCCGCCCGCCACGACGACGCCCGCCTGACGCAATCCATCCGAATCCGACCGTATCGATGAACGCTCCTTCAGATATGCCAACGACGCCCGTTTTCCCCTCGCGCCTGCCGAACGTCGGCACGACGATCTTCACGGTCATGAGCGCGCTTGCCGCCGAAAAAGGTGCGGTGAACCTCGGCCAGGGTTTTCCTGATTTCGATTGCGATCCGCGCATCGTCGATGCGGTCGCAACCGCGATGCGCAACGGGCACAACCAGTATCCGCCGATGGCCGGCGTCGCGCCGCTGCGCGACGCGATCGCCGACAAGATCGCGCAGGTGTACGGCCGGCGCTACGATCCGGCCACCGAAATCACCGTGACGGCCGGCGCGACGCAGGCGCTGCTGACGGCGATCCTGTGCGCGGTGCATCCGGGCGACGAAGTGATCGTCGTCGAGCCGACCTATGACAGCTACCTGCCTTCGATCGAGCTCGCCGGCGGCAAGCCCGTGTTCGTCACGCTGGAAGCGCCCGACTACGCGATCCCGTTCGACCGCCTCGCGGCAGCGATCACGCCGAAAACGCGGATGATCCTGATCAATACGCCGCACAACCCGACGGGCACCGTGTGGCGCGAGGCGGACATGCGCAAGCTCGAGGACATCGTGCGCGGCACCAACGTGCTGATCCTGTCCGACGAGGTCTACGAACACATGGTCTACGACGGTGCGCGCCACGAGAGCGTCGCGCGCTACCCGGAACTCGCCGCGCGCAGCTTCATCGTGTCGAGCTTCGGCAAGACCTACCACGTGACGGGCTGGAAGGTCGGTTACGTCGCGGCGCCAGCCGCGCTGACCGCGGAATTCCGCAAGGTCCACCAGTTCAACGTGTTCACGGTGAACACGCCGATGCAGATCGGGCTCGCCGACTACCTGCGCGACCCGGCGCCGTACCTGTCGCTCGCGGGCTTCTATCAACGGAAGCGCGACTTCTTCCGGGCCGGCCTCGAGCGCACGCGCTTCAAGCTGCTGCCGTGCACGGGCACGTACTTCCAGTGCGTCGATTACTCGGCGATCAGCGACCTGCCCGAAGCGGAATTCTCGAAGTGGCTCACGTCGGAGATCGGCGTGGCCGCCATTCCGGTGTCGGCGTTCTATCACGAGCCGCACGAATCGGGCGTCGTCCGCTTCTGCTTCGCAAAGCAGGAAAGCACGCTCGCGTCCGCGCTCGATCGGCTGGCTCGCCTGTAAGCGCCGCACGGGCGGCCGCGCGCCGCCCTTCGGGAACCGCGCTTATGAACGTGCGACGTTCGCCGCTTCGACATACGCCTTGCGCTCGGCTGCCACGCGTTGCGCGGCCGGGCGTTCACCCACCGTCTTCGCGTGCGCCTTCCAGTCGATGCCTGCCTCGAGCAGGAAGTCGCGGTCGAATATGGCCTTCGTCGCCATCCCGATGACCGGCAGATGAACCCAGGCGGCAATGTCCGCGAGGCCGAACGACTCGCCGAGCACATACGGCGAAAACCGCGTCATCTGCCTGAATGCATCGATCGCGCGCGGCAGGCGCTTCTCGACGTGCGCCTTCATCCCGTCGCTCACCTTGCCGCCGAAAAACGCTTCCGTATACACCTCGCGCGCCATCCATTCGAGATACAGCTCGAGCGTCTCGACCAGTTCACGCACCTTCGCCGCCGCGAACGGGCTCGCGGGGAGAATGCCTTTCTCGGGATAGCGCGCCGCCAGGTATTCGACGATCACCTGCGACTCGAACAGCGCGCCCTCTTCGGTCTTCAGGAACGGAATCTTGCCGAGCGGCGAATCGGCAAGCCGGGCCGGGTCGCTGATCGGCAAACCACACACCACCTCCTCGAACGGAATGTCGTGCTCGAGCAGGACGAACTTCACCTTGTTGTAGTAGTTGGACAACGGAATACCGCACAGCTGTAGCATTGGCATCTCCTTCCTTGCTGAAGCGCGGCCGCATCGACGCGGGCCGCATCGGGATTCATCGCGCTGAAAAGCACGTTCGTGCTAGTCTAAAGCAAGTCGTGCGTCCGTCACGACGACATTACCTCCGCTGCGGCGTCGGCTCCGCCCGTCCGCGCGACACACGCGGCGCCGCCGCCGCGCCACCCGATGGAGACACGCTCGCATGAGTGCTGAACTGCTGGCCTCGCGTCCGCCCGAGAGCGAATCGACGCTCGTCCTCACGCTGTCCAATCCCGGCGCGCGCAACGCGCTGCATCCCGACATGTACGCGGCCGGCATCGAAGCGCTCGCCACCGCCGAGCGCGATCCGGCGATTCGCGCCGTCGTGCTGACGGGCGCCGATCGCTTCTTCTGCGCAGGCGGCAACCTGAACCGGCTGCTCGAGAATCGCTCGAAGGATCCGTCCTTCCAGGCCGACAGCATCGACCAGCTCGCGGCATGGGTCACGGCGATCCGCGCGTCGACGAAGCCGGTGATCGCAGCCGTCGAAGGCGCCGCGGCCGGTGCGGGCTTCTCGTTGGCGCTCGCGTGCGACCTGATCGTCTCGGCACACGACGCGAAATTCGTGATGTCGTATGCGCGCGTCGGTTTGACGCCCGACGGCGGCGGCTCGTGGTTTCTCGCCCGCGCGCTGCCGCGTGCGATCGCGGCCGAAATCCTGTTCGAAGGCAAGCCGGTGGCCGCCGAACGCCTGCATGCGCTCGGCGTCGTCAACCGGCTCGCCGCGCCCGGCTCGGCACTGGGCGACGCACTGGCATGGGCCGACGCGCTCGCCGGCATCTCGCCGAATGCGCTCACGCGCATCAAGTCGCTGCTCGACGACGCGACCGCGCAACCGCTGGATGCGCAGCTCGGCACCGAGCGCGATCATTTCGTCGCGTCGCTGCATCATGCGGACGGCCTCGAAGGCATCACTGCCTTTCTCGAGAAGCGCCAGCCACGCTACAAGCGCTGATCCGCCGCCACGCCGCCGCGCCCATCCGATGCGGCCCGTCGCCGCGCGCTACGTCGCGGCGCTCTCCGGGCCGGCCGCGCATGCGCGTCGGCACGCGCGTTTCCGTCGCCAGCAGCCCGTGTCGATCCATGCTCTAATGACCGCCTGTCGCGGCGCCGCCGGCGCCGTTTTCGCGCATGCCACACAGGAGTTGACGATGATCGACGTCTATAGCTGGGCGACCCCGAACGGCCACAAGGTGCACATCATGCTCGAGGAAACGGGCCTCGCGTATCGCGCGCATCCGGTCGATATCGGCGCGGGCGACCAGTTCGAGCCCGAGTTCCTGAAAATCAGCCCGAACAACAAGATCCCCGCGATCGTCGATCCGGACGGCCCCGGCGGCCAACCGATCTCGCTGTTCGAATCGGGCGCGATCCTGATCTACCTCGCGGAGAAGACCGGCAAGTTCCTGCCGACCGATCCGGCCGCGCGCTATGCGACGCTCCAGTGGCTGATGTTCCAGATGGGCGGTGTCGGCCCGATGCTCGGGCAGGCGCACCACTTCCGCCTGTATGCGCCGGAGAAGATCGAGTATGCGGTCAACCGCTACACGAACGAAGCGAAGCGCCTGTACAACGTGATGGAAAAGCGCCTCGGCGAATCCGAATACCTCGCGGGCGACGCGTACACGATCGCGGACATTGCGACGTTCCCGTGGACGCGCTCGTGGCAGAACCAGGGCATCGTGCTCGACGCGTTGCCGAACGTGAAGCGCTGGTACGAGGCGATCGCCGCGCGACCGGCCGTGCAGCGCGGCGTCGAGGTGCTCGCGTCGATGCGCAAGGCGCTGCAGGACGACAAGGCGCGCGAAGTGCTGTTCGGCGCAACGCAGTACGCGAAACACTGACGCGCGTATGACGAGCGGAGCGGCATCCGTGCATGCCGCTCCGTGCGTCAGAAGTAATGCAGCGTGATGAACTCCGCCGCGCATACCGGCAGCGGCGCGTCGGGGCGCTCGACCTGCATCGATACCGACCACGTCACCTGGATGCCGCCGCGCGCGGCGTCGGCGGTTTCCTTCACCGCGAACAGCGCACGCACGCGCGCCCCGACCGGCACCGGCTTCAAGAACCGCACGCGGTTCAGCCCGTAGTTCACGCCCATCTTTTGCTCGAAACGCATTGCGTCGGTCATCAACGCGGGAATCAGCGACAGCGTCAGGAACCCGTGCGCGATCGGCCCGCCGAACGGCGACTCGCGCCGCGCGCGCTCGGGGTCGACGTGAATCCATTGATGATCGCCGGTCGCGTCGGCGAAACCGTCGACGCGCGCCTGATCGATCTCGCTCCAGCCGCTCGCGAGCGGCTCCGCGCCGACCCGCTCCCGCAACGCCTGCGCCGATGCGATCAGCGGCAAGGTCACGTCGGTCATGGGTTCGCGCCCCCCGGATGGCGCAGCCCGAAAATCACTTTGGTCTGCACGGTGATCACCGTCTCGCCGGCTTCGTTCACGCCGACCCATTCGGTCGACACGATGCCGCGATCGGGCTTGCTCTCCGACACGCGCTTGTCGTGCACCTTCTGGTACATCGTGATCGTATCGCCGGCGCGAACCGGCTTCAGCCAGCGGATCGAATCGATGCCCGGCGAGCCCATGCTGGTCGAATCCGATCCGAGCTTGCGGACCAGCAGGCTCATGAACACCGAGCACGTATGCCAGCCGCTCGCGACGAGGCCGCCGAAATGCGATGCCTTCCCCGCTTCCTCGTCGACATGGAACGGCTGCGGATCGTAGCGCTTCGCGAACGTCTTGATGTCGTCGGGCTCGAACGTGTAGCGGCCCACTTCGGTCGTGCTGCCGACCACCAGGTCTTCGTAACTGATGCCCACGGATAAGTCTCCTTGTCTGGCGCGCTCGCGCGTCGCCGTCATGCTACGTCGGTTTGCGCGAAATCGGGCAGCGCCGCGATGCGGGCGAGATGATGATCGGTATCGCCAAGCGTCGTCTCGATGATCGACAGCCGCTTGAACAGGTGCGCGGCGGCCACCTCGTTGGTCACGCCCATGCCGCCGTGCAACTGGACGGCCTGCTGGCCGACGAAGCGCGCGGCCGCGCCGACCCGCGCCTTCGCGGCCGACACGGCCTTGCGCCGCGCATCGGCATCGCCGCTCGCGTAGCGCACCGCCGCGAGATAGGTCAGCGAACGCGCCTGCTCGGCATGAATCAGCATGTCGACCATCCGGTGCTGCAGCGCCTGAAAACGCGCGATCGGCACGCCGAACTGCTCGCGCGTCTTCGTGTATTCGACCGTCGCGCGATTCAGCTCGTCGAGCGCGCCGACCGCTTCCGCGCACAGCAGGAAGGTCGCGTAATCGGCGATCTGCTCGAGTGCCGCCGCGTCGCGCGCACCGCCCGTCAGCAGTCGGGCAGGCGTGTCGTCGAACGCGATCGTCGCGGCACGCTGGCCGTCGATGGTCCGGTAGTCGACCACCTTCGCGTTGGCCGCATCGCGTTCGACGACGAAGAGGCCGATACCGCCACTGTCGACCCGCGCCGGCACGATCCACGCATGCGCCTGGGCGCCGTGCTGAACCACCGACTTGGTGCCGGTCAGCCGATACGTGCCGCCCTGCTCGCGCGCGTGCGTGTCGAGTTCGTACAGGTCGTAGCGCGCCCGCGGTTCGTGGAACGCGACCGCCACGCGCTTTTGCCCCTGCGCGACCGCCTCCAGCAGCGCGGCGTCGGCGCCTGCGCCGGAGCCGGCGATCCGCAGTGCTTCGACGCCGACCGCCGTGGCCCAGTACGGTTCGATCACGAGCGCGCGGCCGAGCTCCTGCATCACGACCAGCATGTCGACCGGGCCGCCGCCGAAGCCGCCCTGTGCGTCCGGCACGGGCAACGCGGTCAATCCCAGCTCGGTGAATGCGCTCCACTGCGCATCCGACACACCGGCATCGCTGCGCACGATCGCCTGGCGCGCTTCGAAGCCGTATTGCTCGCCGAGATACCGGCGCAGCGCGTCGGCGAACTGCTGCTGTTCATCGGTAAAGCTGAAATCCATGGTTGTCTCCGTTCCCTGATCACAGCCCCAGAATCATCTGCGCGATGATGTTCTTCTGGATCTCGTTCGAACCGCCGTAGATCGACGTCTTCCGGTAATTGAAGTAGTACGCGGCGAGCGGCGCCGCATCGTCGTCGCCCGCGATGCTGTGTTCGCGCTCGCCGTCGAGGAACGGCACGTCGAACGGGGCGGCCAGCGGGCCGATCGCTTCGACCATCAGCTCGGTGAGCGCCTGTTGCACCTCGGTGCCCTTGATCTTCAGCATCGATGCCTCGGGGCCGGGCCCCTTGCCGCTCGTCTCGCGGCTGACGACGCGCAGCACCGTCACTTCCAGCGCCATCAACTCGACTTCGAGCGCCGCGACCTTCGCGGCGAATACGGGATCGGCGAGCAACGGCTTGCCGTTCTTGCGCTGGTTCGATGCGACGCGCTTCAGGAACGCGAGCTCCCGCTTCGACGCACCGACGCGCGCGATGCCGGTGCGCTCGTGGCCGAGCAGGTATTTCGCGTAGGTCCAGCCGCGGTTCTCGTCGCCGACGAGGTTCTCGACCGGCACCTTCACGTCCTCGAAGAACACCTCGTTGACCTCGTGATCCTCGTCGAGCATCACGATCGGGCGTACCGTGATGCCGGGCGTCTTCATGTCGATCAGCAGGAACGAGATGCCCTCCTGCTTCTTCGCGGCCGGATCGGTGCGCACGAGGCAGAACATCATGTCGGCGTACTGGCCGAGCGTGGTCCAGGTCTTCTGGCCGTTGACGACGTAGTGATCGCCGTGGCGCTCGGCGCGCGTGCGCAGCGATGCGAGATCGGACCCGGAACCCGGCTCCGAATAACCCTGGCACCACCAGTCCGAGCCGTCGAGAATACGCGGCAGGTAGTGGCGCTTCTGCGCTTCGCTGCCGTATTTCATCAGGACCGGCGCGACCATCGACACCCCGAACGGCAACACGGTCGGCGCACCAATCCGCGCGCACTCCTCGTCCCAGATGTGTCGCTGCGTCGCGTCCCAGCCCGGGCCGCCATATTCGACCGGCCAGGCGGGCGCGGACCAGCCGCGCTGGCCGAGGATCCGGTGCCAGCTCGCGAAGTCCTCGCGGTCGAGTCGTTTGTGATCGAGTACCTTGGTGCGCAGTGCGTGAGGCAAGTTGGCCTCGAGCCAGGCGCGGACGTCGGCGCGGAACGCGTCGTCGGCGGGGGAATAGTCCAGATCCATGCGCAGTGTCTCCTGTCGACCGGAGTTAGTGCTTTAGCACTTACTCCGGTCCCATGCTTCGCGGTCGATCAGCATCAGCGCTTCCGCGCTTGCTCTGATCCCATGCAAGGCTCGCCGCGACCGTCCGGCCCGGCAAGGACACACTGCGTACGTTATTGCAGCGGTTCTTTCAGCGCGGCTGGAATCGGCAGCGGCATCACGTCGATGCCTTCTTCGACCAAGGACTGCGCATCCTCCGGCGTCGTGACGCCGCGAATGCTGCGTGCCGGCGCCTCGTTGTAATGGATGCGCCGCGCTTCCTCGGCGAAGCGCTCGCCCACGTTCTCGGTCTTCTCCAGCACCTCGCGCAGCGCGCGCATCACCTGCGCCTGCAGCGCACGCGGATCGGCCGGCTGCGCCTGCGTCGCGCCCGACAGGTTCAGGCGCGGCGCCGACGGCATCCGGTTGATCTCCGTCGTTCCGCACACCGGGCATTCGACCAGCTTGCGGGACAACTGCGCTTCGAATTCATCGGCGGAAGCGAACCAGCCTTCGAACCGATGACCGTGCGGACACTGTAAATCGAGGACCTTCATGCTGAATCAGGGCGTGTGACGAGTGTAGCGCAAAAAGCGGTTTTGTGAACGGTCGTGCTAAATCCGGATCGCGCGGCACGAACGCGCCGCGTCACGGAATTGTAACGCGGCGCCCCGGCCGCCGCCGACGCCGTGCTCAGGGCGTGACGACCGGCCCGAGCGGCCACGTGCCGGACAGCACCTTGTCGAGCCACATCGCGCCGATGATCGTCTTCACGTCGGTGATCTGGCCCGTGCGCACCCACTCCTGCAGGTCGGCCGGCGTCGCCGTGAAGGTTTCGAGGAATTCGCCGTCGTCGAGCTTGCGTTCGCCGGCCGTCAGCCCGCGCGCGAGATACAGGTCGATGAATTCGGTCGAATAGGAAATGATCGGATGAATGCGGGCCAGGAACACGTATTCGCGCGCCGTGTAGCCCGTTTCCTCGCGCAGCTCGCGCACCGCGCACGCGAGCGCGCCTTCGTTCGGGTCGAGCTTGCCGGCCGGGAATTCGGCCATCACCTTGCCGATCGGGTAGCGATACTGGCTCTCCATCAGCACGCGACCGTCGTCGAACAGCGGGATCACCATCACCGCACCCGGGTGCTGCACGTATTCGCGCGTGGCCTTCTTGCCGTCCGGCAGACGGACGGTGTCGCGCTTGAGCTTGAGGAACGCGCCGTCGAAGATCGCCTCGCTCTCGAGGCAGGTTTCGGTCAGTGCGGCGTCGTGATTGGGTAGTTCGGCCATCGGCGGCTCCTGAATGAGCACGACGGACGGCCGAAGCCGTCAGCGTCGTTTGACGAGATACTGGAACGTGAAGCCGGGAAACGCGAACACGACGAAGAGACTGAACGTGATCGCGTAAAACTGCCAGCCCTGTTCGAAGCGGTTGCCGGCGCGCGACTCGAGCCAGAAGCCGAGCGCGCCGACGACGAAGTACAGCACGATCAGCTCGCCGATCCGCACCCACGCATTCTTCTTCGTCGCGCCGAACGGCACGACGGCGAAGAGGCGTTGGTTCAGGAACGGCAGGTTGGCGCAGACGAGCGCCAACAGCACGATGAACCAGCCGGCTGCCGACATTACAGCGGCAGCGTGTGACGGATTGCCTGCAGGCAGGCGGTCAGCAGCGGGCTCGGGATCAGGCCGAGCACGACGACCGCCACGCCGTTCAGCACGAGGATCGTGCGCTTGCAGAAATCGCCCGTGATCGGCGTCGAATCCTGTGGAGCATCGAAGTAAATCACCTTGACGATGCGCAGGTAGTAGAACGCGCCGAACAGCGACGTGATCACGGCCAGCACGGCCAGCCACGTGAGGCCCGCGTTGACGGTCGCCTCGAGCACGGCGAGCTTCGCGTAGAAGCCGACGGTCGGCGGGATGCCGGCCAGCGAGAACATCATGACCATCATCACGAACGCGAACACCGGGCTGCGCTTGTTGAGGCCCTTGAAGTCGTCGATCGTCTCCGCTTCGAAATCGCGGCGCGCGAGCAGCATCACCACGCCGAACGAGCCGAGCGTCGTGATCAGGTAGACGATCGCGTAGAACATCGCCGAGCTGTACGCGTTCGCCGGCGCCGCCGCGTCGCCCTTCACGATGCCCGCGAGCAGGCCGAGCAGCACGAAACCCATGTTCGAGATCGCCGAGTACGCGAGCATCCGCTTGATGTTGCGCTGGACGATACCGGTGATGTTGCCGACGATCAGCGACAGCGCGGCGAGGATCACGAGCGCGGTCTGCCAGTTCTGCGCGAGCGGCAGCAGGCCCATCACCAAGAAGCGCAGGCCCCACGCGAACGCGGCAACCTTCGGGCCGCCGCCGACGAACAGCGTCATCGCGGTCGGTGCGCCCTGGTAGACGTCCGGCACCCACATGTGGAACGGCACGGCGCCGAGCTTGAACGCGATACCGGCGACGATGAAGATCACGCCGAACATCAGCACGGCCGCGTCGGTATTGCCGCCGACCGCCTTGTACACTTCGCCGAGCTCGAGCGAGCCGGTCGCGCCGTAGAGCATCGAGATGCCGTACAGCACGAAGCCCGACGCGAGCGCGCCCAGCACGTAGTACTTCATCGCGGCTTCGCTCGACTGCGCTGCGTCGCGACGCAGCGCGATGACCGCGTACAGCGACAGCGACATCAGTTCGAGGCCGAGGTACAGCGTCAGGAAGTTGTTGCCCGACACCATGACCAGCTGACCGAGCAGCGAGAACATGGCGAGCAGGAACACGTCGCCGCGGAACATGTCGCGGTCTTCGAGATACTTGCGCGAATAGACGAGCGAGACCGCGAACCCGAGCGACACGACCGCCTTCATCATGCTCGCGAACGAGTCGACGACGATCATCTTCGAGAAGAAGTAGTACTGCTGCGGGTCGAGCGCCTGGACCGCGAACCACACGCCGGCGACGACCGACGAGACGACCGCGATCAGATAGGTCAGGCGGCGGCCGGAAGCACCGGTAAAGGTGTCGTTCAGCCATGCGACGACGATGGCGGCCAGCACCAGCGCGTCAGGCAACAGGACATTCATAGAGGCGTTTTGCATGATCTTGAGTTCCTCCGCTCGCGATTACTGGGCCAGCGGCAGCTTCGACTGCGCGACGTGGGAGAGGAGGTTTTCCACGGAAACGTGCATCACGTCGGTGAAAGGCTTCGGATACAGACCCATCAGCAGCGTGAACGCGGCGAGCACGGCCAGCATCAGGAATTCGCGACGGCCGATGTCCTTCAGCTTCGCAACATGATCGTTCGCCACCGCGCCGAAATACACGCGCTTGTACATCCACAGCGTGTAGGCCGCGCCGAGGATCAGCGTGAATGCCGCGCCGAATGCGATCCAGAAGTTGTACTGGACGGCCGCGAGAATCACCATGAATTCGCCGACGAAACCGGACGTACCCGGCAGCCCGCAGTTGGCCATCGAGAACAGCATCGCGAACGCCGCGAACTTCGGCATCACGTTGACGACGCCGCCGTAGTCGGCGATCTGGCGCGAGTGCACGCGGTCGTACAGCACGCCGATGCAGAGGAACATCGCGCCCGACACGAAGCCGTGCGAGATCATCTGGATGATCGCGCCTTCGACGCCGAGCTGGTTGAAGATGAAGAAGCCCAGCGTGACGAAGCCCATGTGCGCGATCGACGAATACGCGACCAGCTTCTTCATGTCGGCCTGCACCATCGCGACGAGGCCGATGTAGATCACCGCGATCAGCGACAGCGTGATCACGACGGGCGCCAGGAAATGGCTCGCGTCAGGCGTGATCGGCAACGAGAAACGCAGGAAACCGTATGCGCCGAGCTTCAGCATGATCGCCGCCAGCACGACCGAGCCGCCCGTCGGCGCTTCCACGTGCGCGTCCGGCAACCACGTGTGCACCGGCCACATCGGCACCTTCACCGCGAACGCGAGGAAGAACGCAATGAACAGCAGGATCTGCGGCGTCATCGCGATCTTCGCGTTCTGCCACGTCGCGAGGTCGAACGAGTGCGTTTCCGTGTACAGGTAGATCAGCGCGACCAGCATCAGCAGCGAACCGGCCAGCGTGTACAGGAAGAACTTGAACGCCGCATACACGCGGTTCGGGCCGCCCCACACGCCGATGATGATGTACATCGGGATCAGGGTCGCCTCGAAGAACACGTAGAACAGCAGGCCGTCGGCCGCCGAGAACACGCCGATCATGATCCCGGACAGGATCAGGAACGCCGCGAGGTACTGCGCGACGTTCTCGGTGATCACTTCCCATGCGGCGATCACGACGATCACCGTGATCAGCGCGGTCAGCACGACGAACCACATCGAGATGCCGTCGACGCCGAGGTGATACGCGATATCGAAGCGTTCGATCCAGGTCGACTTCTCGACGAACTGCAGCGCAGCCGTGCTTGAGTCGAAGCCGGTGATCAGCGGGATCGTGACCGCGAGGCCGAGCAGCGCACCGATCAGCGCGACCCAGCGGGCCGTCCCCGGATTTTTGTCGTTACCGACCGCAAGCACGAGGAGGCCGAAGACGATCGGCAGCCAGATCGCGGTACTGAGAATCGGAAAAGCGTGCATTAGTGTTGTCCCCCCGCCTTATTTGCCGCCGAGCGTTACAAACAGGGTCAGGAGCCCCAGCATGCCGATGATCATGGCGAACGCGTAGTGATAGATGTAACCGGATTGGAGGAAGCGGATCACGCCGGCGAACCAGCCGATGAACCGGGCGCTGCCGTTGACGAGGCCGTCGATCACCACGACGTCGCCCTCCTTCCACAGGCCGCGGCCGATCGCCACCGAACCGCGGGCGAACACCACTTCGTTGATCTTGTCCATGTAGTACTTGTTGTCCAGCAGCGTGTAGATCGGGCCGAATGCACGGCGGATCGACGCCGGCAGCTCCGGACGCTTCAGATACAGGAACCACGCGACGACGACACCGGCGAGCGCCAGCCACACCGGCAGGCCCGACACCGAGTGCAGGCCCATGCCGACCCAGCCGTGGAACTCTTCGGCCATCTCGGCCAGCGCCGGATGGTTTTCGCCGATGAAGATGACCTTATCGAATGCGACGCCGTGCTGGAAGAAGTCACCGAACAGCATCGGGCTGATCGCGATCGCGCCGATGATCACCGACGGGATCGCCAGCAGGACCAGCGGCACCCACACGACCCACGGGGTCTCGTGCGGCTCGTGCGCGTGGTCGTCATGGCCGTGGCCATGACCGTGATCGTCGTGGCCGTGCGCGGCCGCCATGCCCATCGGCGATTCCGGATGCTTCGGATTGCGGAAGCGCTCTTCGCCGTGGAACACCAGGAAGTACATGCGGAACGAGTACAGCGCCGTGACGAACACGCTCGCGACGACCGCGAAGTACGCGAAGCCCGAACCCGGCAGGTGCGACAGCTTCACCGCGTCGATGATCGAGTCCTTCGAGTAGAAGCCCGAGAAGAACGGCGTACCGATCAGCGCGAGCGACCCGATGAGCGACGTGATCCACGTGATCGGCATGTACTTGCGCAGGCCGCCCATGTTGCGCATGTCCTGGTCGTGGTGCATGCCCATGATGACCGAGCCGGCGCCGAGGAACAGCAGCGCCTTGAAGAACGCGTGCGTCATCAGGTGGAACACGGCGACCGGGTAAGCGGACACGCCGAGCGCGACGGTCATGTAGCCGAGCTGCGACAGCGTCGAGTACGCGACCACGCGCTTGATGTCGTTCTGGACGATGCCGAGGAAGCCCATGAAGAGCGCCGTGATCGCGCCGATCACCGTGATGAACGACAGCGCGGTATCCGACAGTTCGAACAGCGGCGACATGCGCGACACCATGAAGATGCCGGCCGTCACCATCGTCGCCGCGTGAATCAGCGCCGAGATCGGGGTCGGGCCTTCCATCGAGTCCGGCAGCCACACGTGCAGCGGGAATTGCGCCGACTTGCCCATCGCGCCGATGAACAGGCAGATACAGGCAACGGTCAGCAGGCCCCAGTCGGTGCCCGGGAAGTGCAGGCTCGCGAGTTCCGCGCGCTTCGCGAACACTTCGCCGTAGTTCATCGAGCCGGCGAACGCGAGCAGCAGGCCGATGCCGAGCAGGAAGCCGAAGTCGCCCACGCGGTTCACGAGGAACGCCTTCATGTTCGCGTAGATCGCGCTCTCACGCGTGAAGTAGAAGCCGATCAGCAGGTACGACACCAGACCCACCGCTTCCCAGCCGAAGAACAGCTGCAGGAAGTTGTTGCTCATCACGAGCATCAGCATCGAGAACGTGAACAGCGAGATGTACGAGAAGAAGCGCTGGTAGCCGTCTTCTTCCGCCATGTAGCCGATCGTGTACACGTGCACCATCAGCGAGACGAAGGTCACGACGACCATCATCATCGCGGTCAGCGAATCGACGAGGAAGCCGACTTCGAGCTTCAGCGAGCCGACGTTCATCCATTCGTAGACGGTCGCGTTGAAGCTCGCGCCGCCCATCACGTCGAAGAAGACTTTCGCCGACAGGAGGAACGCGATCAATACGCCGAGGATCGTGATCCGGTGTGCGCCCTTGCGCCCGACTGCGTTCCCGAACAGCCCCGCAATCAGCGAGCCGGCCAGCGGAGCGAGCGGAATCGCCAGCAGCAGGTTTTCATTGAGTGTCGTTGACATAACAGCGTTGCCTGAAATTAACCTTTGAGCTGATCGAGATCCTCGACATTGATCGTGTCGAGCTTACGGAACAGGGTCACCAGAATCGCGAGACCGATCGCGGCTTCCGCTGCGGCGACGGTCAGCACGAAGAACACGAAGATCTGGCCGTGCACGTCGCCGAGGTAATGCGAGAACGCGACGAAGTTGGTGTTCACCGCCAGCAGCATCAGTTCGATCGACATCAGGATGATGATGACGTTGCGGCGGTTCAG
The DNA here is from genome assembly GCF_001526325.1 of Burkholderia sp. MSMB1826. Classification (NCBI taxonomy): domain Bacteria; kingdom Pseudomonadati; phylum Pseudomonadota; class Betaproteobacteria; order Burkholderiales; family Burkholderiaceae; genus Burkholderia; species Burkholderia sp. MSMB1826. Next base: position 386,481 of record NZ_LOYN01000029.1, on the reverse strand, counting down.
GAAGATCCCGACGATCGCGATCGCGAACAGGATCGCGCCGAGCACGAGGTAGTGAGCAAGGGTCAGCATGGTTTTCTTTTCCTCCGCTTAGCCGTTGGTGCCCGAACCGGCTTCGCTTTGCGCCGTTTCCGGCTGCGGCTTGTCCGCTTCCATCTTCACGAGGCGCACGCGGTCGTTGCGGCGCACCTTGACCTGATCCGACACGCGCTGGCGCTTGCTGTCCTTGCCCTTGCGCTCGGTCAGGCCGATCGCGGCGATGATCGCGACCAGCAGCACGAGGCCGGCGATTTCGAACGCGAAGATGTAGTCGGTGTAGATCACCTTGCCGATCAGGCGCGTATTCGACCAGTTGGCCATCTCGCCCGTCGCCATCGCATGCACGGTGTGCGTGTCGCCGTAACCGCGCCACAGGATCAGCGCGGTTTCGATCACGATGATCGCGCCGACCACGGTGGCCATCGGCACGAAGCGCTTGAAGTCGCGGCGCAGGTAGTCGATGTTGATGTCCAGCATCATCACGACGAACAGGAACAGCACCATCACCGCGCCCACGTAGACCAGAACCAGCAGGATCGCGAGGAACTCCGCCTCCAGCAGCATCCAGATCGCGGCGGCGTTGAAGAACGCCAGCACAAGGAAAAGCGCAGACGCCACCGGGTTGCGCGAAGTGATCACCTTCAGCCCTGATACCACCAGGAGCAGCGCGAAGATGTAGAACAGTACGGTCGTGAATTCCATGATTACCGGTTCATCGTTAGGCCATAGTCAGGCGCGGCTTGCGGGACGCCCGCACCCGTCGCGGCGGCTCGGCCCGTCGATGCCGGGCCGGCACTGCAAACACAATCAACGATACGGCGCGTCGGCAGCCTTCGCCGCGGCGATGTCCTTCTCGTAGCGATCGCCCACCGCGAGCAGCATTTCCTTCGTGAAATACAGGTCGCCGCGCTTTTCGCCGTGGTACTCGAGAATCTGCGTCTCGACGATCGAATCGACCGGGCAGCTCTCTTCGCAGAAACCGCAGAAGATGCACTTCGTCAGGTCGATGTCGTAGCGCGTCGTGCGGCGCGTGTTGTCCGCGCGCGTTTCCGACTCGATCGTGATCGCGAGCGCGGGGCACACGGCCTCGCACAGCTTGCACGCGATGCAGCGCTCTTCGCCGTTCTCGTAGCGGCGCAGTGCATGCAGCCCGCGAAAACGCGGCGAAATCGGGGTCTTCTCTTCCGGGAACTGCACGGTGAACTTGCGCTTGAACGTGTAACGACCGGTCAGCGCGAGCCCCTTCAGCAGCTCGGTCAGGAAGAAAGTCTTAAAGAAGTGTTGGATAGCCGTCATGATTTCGTCCGATCTTTACTTCACCCAGATGTTCAGCGGCGACATCATCCAGAAGCCGACCACGACCACCCAGATCACCGTGACGGGCAGGAACACCTTCCAGCCCAGACGCATGATCTGGTCGTAACGGAAGCGCGGGAACGTCGCGCGCACCCAGATGAACACCGACAGCAGCGCGAAGACCTTCAGCACCAGCCAGAAGATGCCCGGGATGAACGACAGGAATTCGAACGGCGCGTCCCAGCCGCCGAGGAACAGCGTCGCCGCCAGCGCCGAGATCACGATCATGTTGATGTACTCGGCGAGGAAGAACAGCGCGAACGCCATGCCCGAGTAATCGATCATGTGACCCGCGACGATTTCCGACTCCCCTTCCACCACGTCGAACGGGTGACGGTTCGTTTCGGCGATGCCCGAGATGAAGTAGACGACGAACGCCGGCAAGAGCGGCAGCCAGTTCCACGACAGGAAGTTCACGCCGTGGCCGGCGAAGAAGCCATGCTGTTGCGAACCGACGATTTCCGACAGGTTCAGGCTGCCGGCGGTCATCAGCACGAGCACCAGCGCGAAGCCCATCGAGATTTCGTACGACACCATCTGCGCCGCGGCGCGCATCGCGCCGAGGAACGCGTACTTCGAGTTCGACGCCCAGCCGGCGAGAATCACCGCGTACACGCCGATCGACGAGATCGCCATCGCGTACAGCAGGCCCGCGTTCACGTTCGCGAGCACGGCTTCGGCCTGGAACGGAATCACGGCCCACACGGCGAATGCCGGCACGACGGTCATCACCGGCGCGATCAGGTACAGCCAGCGGCTGGCGGCGCTCGGCTGAATGACTTCCTTCAGCAGCAGCTTCAGCACGTCGGCGATCGGCTGCAGCAGGCCGCCGGGGCCGACGCGGTTCGGGCCGAGACGCACGTGCATCCAGCCGATCAGCTTGCGCTCCCACAGAATCAGGTACGCGACGCACAGCAGGATGACGACGGAGACGACGAGGATGCGCACGACTGCCCACACCGTCGGCCACGCGAAGCCGAGAAGCTCGGCCCCGCCCGCGTTGATCGTATCGAACAAGCTCATTTACGCCTTCTCCACCACCAGTTCACCGGACAGGCTGCCGAGCGCTGCGCCGGCAGGCGTCGCCGCCGACACGCGAACGACCGTCTCCGCAAGATTCGCGTCGCGCACGGCCGGCAACTGCACCGCACGCTCGCCCTGGCGCACGCGCACGGCGTCGCCTTCCTTCAAGCCCAGCTTGTCGAACAGCGCGGCCGGCAGGGCTGCGGCATTCGCCGCCTTCGCGGCGGCCGTCAGGTGCAACGCACCTGCGCGGCGCACGAGCGCGTCGGCGTGATAGATCGGCACGTCGGCCAGGCGCTCGAAACCGCCGTTCGCGGCATTCGCCGCGGCGCGAGCCGGCACGACCGACGTCCGGTTCGACAGGCGACCCGCGACGCCGGCGTCGCCGAGCGCGGCGACACGCACTTCTTCCGCGGTCTCGTATTCGAAGTTCGGCAGGCCGAGCAGGCTGCCGAGCACGCGCAGCACCTTCCAAGCCGGGCGCGTATCGCCGAGCGGACGCACGACGCCGTTAAAGCTCTGCACGGTGCCTTCCGCGTTGACGAACGTACCGGCCGTTTCAGTGAACGGTGCGATCGGCAGCAGCACGTCGGCGTAGTCGAGGCCGTGCTTGAACGGCGACATCACGACGACCATCTCCGCCTGGTTCAGCGCGGCCAGCGCCTGCGCCGGATCGGCGGTGTCGAATTCCGGCTCGACGTTCAGCAGCACGTAGCCCTTGCGCGGCTGCGCGAACGCTTCGCGAGCGTTCAGGCCGCCTTCGCCCGGCAGTGCGCCGACGACGTGCGCGCCGACCGTGTTCGCCGCTTCCGTCAGGAAGCCGAACGTGGCGCCGGTGTTGTCGGCGATCCACTGCGCGACGGCGTGCAGCTGCGCGAATTGCGGATGACGGACCGCGACGTTGCCGAGCAGCACCGCGCGGCGTTCGCCGTTCGCGAGCGACTGCGCGACAGCTTGCGCGGCCGGCGATGCGGCGACGCCAGCGAGCGCATCGGGCAGCGCGACGCCGCGCAGTTGCGCGACGGCCGCGGCGATGCCGGCCAGCTCGTCGAGCCATGCGGACGGCGCGGCGACGATGCGCTGCGCGGTCGGGATCAGCGAATCGTCACCGGTCGCGTGCAGGAAGTGCAGCTTCGCGCCGTTCTTCGCGGCCTGACGCAGGCGCGATGCGAACAGCGGATGGTCGCGGCGCAGGAACGAACCGACGACGAACGCGGCGTCCACGGTCGACAGATCGGCGATCGGCATGCCGAGCCACGGTGCGCCCTGGACCGGCGCCGAAAAATCCTGCTGACGCAGACGGAAGTCGACGTTCGGCGTCTTCAGTTCGGTGGCGAGCTGCTTCACGAGGAACAGCTCTTCCGCGGTGCTGTGCGCGCTCGCGAGCATCGCCAGCGCGTTCGCGCCATGATCCGCGGCGATGCCCTTCAGGCCCTTCGCGACGTATTCGAGCGCGGTCTGCCAGTCGGTTTCGATCCACTGGCCGCCCTGCTTCAGCATCGGCTTCGTCAGACGCTCTTCGCTGTTGAGGCCTTCATACGAGAAGCGGTCCTTGTCCGAGATCCAGCATTCGTTGATGGCTTCGTTCTCGAACGGCAGCACGCGCATCACGCGGTTGTTCTTCACCTGCACGACGAGGTTCGCGCCGACGGAATCGTGCGGGCTCACCGACTTGCGGCGCGACAGTTCCCACGTACGGGCGCTGTAGCGGAACGGCTTGCTGGTCAGCGCGCCGACCGGGCACAGATCGATCATGTTGCCCGACATTTCGGAGTCGACCGTCTTGCCGACGAACGTCGTGATTTCCGAATGCTCGCCGCGGCCCAGCATGCCGAACTCCATCACGCCGGCGATTTCCTGGCCGAAGCGGACGCAGCGCGTGCAGTGGATGCAGCGCGACATTTCTTCCATCGAGATCAGCGGGCCCACATTCTTGTGGAACACCACGCGCTTTTCTTCCGAGTAGCGCGACGACGACTTGCCGTAGCCGACCGCCAGATCCTGCAGCTGACATTCGCCGCCCTGATCGCAGATCGGGCAATCGAGCGGGTGATTGATGAGGAGGAATTCCATCACCGACTGCTGCGCCTTCACCGCCTTGTCGGACTGCGTGCGGACGATCATGCCGGCCGACACGGGGGTCGCGCAGGCAGGCACGGCCTTCGGCATCTTCTCGACTTCGACGAGACACATCCGGCAGTTGGCCGCGACCGACAGTTTCTTGTGATAGCAGAAGTGAGGAATGTACGTATCCGCCTTGTGCGCAGCCTGGATCACCATGCTGCCTTCGGGCACCTCGACCTTCTTGCCGTCTATTTCAAGTTCAACCATGATGGTGAATGGTCCTTAACCTATTTCCGCCCGTTCGCGCCTTCGCCCGACCGTGCGCTCAAATTCCGCAACCGGTGCGCTTCAGGCTGCCGCCGCGTGCGCGTGGCCGCCGACCATGCAGTGCTTGTGCTCGACGTGGTACGCGAATTCGTCCCAGTAGTGCTTGAGCATCCCGCGTACCGGCATCGCCGCCGCATCGCCGAGCGCACAGATCGTGCGGCCCATGATGTTCTCGGCCACCGAATTCAGCAGGTCCAGATCTTCCTGGCGCCCTTCGCCGTGCTCGATACGGTTCACGACGCGATACAGCCAGCCGGTGCCTTCACGGCACGGCGTGCACTGGCCGCACGATTCCTCGTAGTAGAAGTACGACAGGCGCAGCAGCGAGCGCACCATGCAGCGCGTCTCGTCCATCACGATCACCGCGCCGGACCCGAGCATCGAGCCCGCCTTCGCGATCGAATCGTAGTCGAGATCCGTCTGCATCATGATGTCGCCCGGGATCACCGGCGCCGACGACCCGCCCGGAATCACGGCCTTGATCTTCTTGCCGCCGCGCATCCCGCCGGCGAGCTCCATCAGCGTCGCGAACGGCGTGCCGAGCGGCACTTCGTAGTTGCCCGGACGTTCGACGTCGCCCGACACCGAGAAAATCTTCGTGCCGCCGTTGTTCGGCTTGCCGATCTCGAGGTAATTCTGCGGCCCGATGGACAACAGGAACGGGACCGCCGCGAACGTCTCGGTGTTGTTGATCGTGGTCGGCTTGCCGTACACGCCGAAGCTCGCCGGGAACGGCGGCTTGAAGCGCGGCTGGCCCTTCTTGCCTTCGAGCGACTCGAGCAGCGCCGTTTCCTCGCCGCAGATGTACGCGCCGTAACCGTGGTGCGCGTGCAGCTGGAACGAGAATTCCGAGCCCATGATGTTGTCGCCGAGGAATCCGGCCGCGCGCGCTTCGTCGAGCGCGGCTTCGAAGCGTCGATACACTTCGAAGATTTCACCGTGGATATAGTTGTAGCCGACGGTGATGCCCATCGCGTACGCGCCGATGGCCATGCCTTCGATCAGCGCGTGCGGGTTCCAGCGCAGGATGTCGCGATCCTTGAACGTGCCCGGCTCGCCTTCGTCCGAGTTGCAGACGAGGTACTTCTGCCCCGGGAACTGGCGCGGCATGAAGCTCCACTTCAGGCCGGTCGGGAAGCCCGCACCGCCGCGGCCGCGCAGGCCCGATGCCTTCACGTCGGCGATCACCTGCTCGGGAGGGATCTTTTCTTCGAGAATGCGGCGCAGCTGCTTGTAGCCGCCGCGCGCAACGTAGTCTTCGAGATGCCAGTTCTCGCCGTTCAGACCAGCGAGGATCAGCGGTTTGATGTGACGGTCGTGGAGGGACGTCATTTCGAGAGCTCCTCAAGCAGCTGGTCGATCTTCTCGCGGCTCATGAAGCTGCACATTCTGTGATTGTTCACCAGCAGCACCGGCGCATCGCCGCACGAGCCCATGCATTCGCCTTCCTTCAGCGTGAACTTGCCGTCGGGCGTGGTCTCGCCGAAGTCGATGCCCAGCTTCTGTTTCAGGTAGTCGGCAGTCGCTTCCGCGCCGCCGTGCGGGCCGAGCTGGCACGGTAGGTTCGTGCAGAGCGTGATCTTGTGCTTGCCGACCGGTTTGAGCTCGTACATCGTGTAGAACGTCGCGACTTCCTGCACGGCAACGGCCGGCATGCCGAGATAGTCCGCGACGAACTGCATCAGTTCGGGCGACAGCCAGCCATGCTCTTCCTGAGCAACGGCCAACGCCGACATCACGGCGGACTGTTTCTGATCGGCGGGATACTTCGTCAACGCGCGATCGATTTCCTTCAGGCCTTCAGCTGAGATCATTTTCAGACACGACTCTTTCAATTCCTACCGAACGAACAACCTGCCGCACATCGGGGTGCATGGACGGCAGACCTGGCGCTCACTCTGTTGACAGCTTGCGAAGCCGCGCCGGTTCGGCGCATACCGCATGTGACTTCGCGTGCGACTGACTGCTCGCCGCCCGCGCTTGCGGGCGGCGCAACCATTAGCGATCGATTTCGCCGAACACGATGTCCTGCGTACCGATGATCGTGACGGCGTCGGCGATCATGTGACCGCGCGCCATTTCGTCGAGCGACGCCAGGTGCGCGAAACCCGGCGCGCGAATCTTGAGGCGATACGGCTTGTTGGCGCCGTCGGACACGAGGTAGATGCCAAACTCGCCCTTCGGATGCTCGACCGCCGCGTACGCTTCACCTTCCGGCACATGGAAACCTTCGGTGAAGAGCTTGAAGTGGTGAATCAAGTCTTCCATGTTGGTCTTCATGCCGACGCGCGACGGCGGGGCAACCTTGTGATTGTCCGTCATCACCGGGCCCGGATTCTTGCGGAGCCAATCAATACACTGTTTCGCGATGCGGACCGACTGGCGCATTTCTTCGACGCGCACCAGATAGCGGTCGTAGCAATCGCCGTTCACGCCGACCGGCACGTCGAAATCTATCCGATCGTACACTTCGTAGGGCTGCTTCTTGCGCAGGTCCCACGCGATGCCCGAGCCGCGCAGCATCGGGCCCGTCAGGCCCATCTGCAGCGCACGTTCGGGGCTGACCACGCCGATCCCGACCAGACGCTGTTTCCAGATCCGGTTGTCGGTCAGCAGCGTTTCGTATTCGTCGACGCACTTCGGGAAGCGCGTGAAGAAATCGTCGATGAAATCGAGCACCGAGCCGCTGCGCGCTTCGTTCATCTTCGCGAGCGCCTTCTCGTTGCGAATCTTCGACGCCTTGTATTGCGGCATTGCGTCAGGCAGATCGCGATAGACGCCGCCCGGACGATAGTAGGCCGCGTGCATCCGGGCGCCGGACACCGCTTCGTACACGTCCATCAGGTCTTCGCGTTCGCGGAACGCGTACAGGAACACGGCCATCGCGCCGACGTCGAGCGCGTGCGCGCCGATCCACATCAGGTGGTTCAACACGCGCGTGATTTCGTCGAACAGCACGCGGATGTACTGCGCGCGCTCCGGCACGTCGATGCCGAGCAGCTTCTCGATCGCGAGCACGTAGCCGTGCTCGTTGACCATCATCGACACATAGTCGAGACGGTCCATGTACGGCACGGACTGGATGAAGGTCTTGGATTCCGCGAGCTTTTCCGTCGCGCGGTGCAGCAGGCCGATGTGCGGATCGGCACGCTGGATGACTTCGCCGTCGAGCTCGAGCACGAGGCGCAGCACGCCGTGCGCTGCCGGGTGCTGCGGGCCGAAGTTGAGCGTGTAGTTCTTGATTTCTGCCATGACGCCCCCTTAATGTTTCAGACCGCCATAGCGATCCTCGCGGATCACGCGCGGCGTGATTTCGCGCGGCTCGATCGTCACCGGCTGGTACACGACCCGCTTCTCTTCCGGGTCGTAACGCATTTCGACGTAGCCCGACACCGGGAAGTCCTTGCGGAACGGGTGACCGATGAAGCCGTAGTCGGTGAGGATGCGGCGCAGGTCGGGGTGGCCTTCGAACACGATGCCGTACAGGTCGAACGCTTCTCGCTCGTACCAGTTCGCCGAGGTCCAGATGTCGACCAGCGACGCCACGATCGGCAGATCGTCGTCCGGCGCGAACACGCGCAGGCGCAGGCGCCAGTTGTTCGTGACCGACAGCAGGTGCGACACGGCCGCGAAGCGCGGGCCGTCGTAGGCGCCGTCGCCGAAGGTCTGGTAGTCGACGCCGCAGAGGTCGATCAGTTGCTCGAAACGGAGCTTCGGATCGTCGCGCAGCGTCTTTGCGACTTCGAGGTAATCGCTCGCCTTCACGACGAGCGTCAGTTCACCGATCGCTTCGGTGAGGCTCACCACGCGCGCGCCGAGCGCGGCTTCGAGGTTGGCCTTGAGGGTCTCGATTTTGCTTGCCATATTGAGGGGACGCTCGGGGCTTTATTGACGGGCGATGGTATTGGTGCGGCGGATCTTCGCCTGAAGCTGGATCACGCCGTAGACCAGCGCCTCGGCCGTGGGCGGACAGCCCGGCACGTAGACGTCGACCGGCACGATCCGGTCGCAGCCGCGGACCACCGAGTACGAGTAGTGGTAGTAACCACCGCCGTTCGCACACGACCCCATCGAGATCACCCAGCGCGGCTCGGCCATTTGGTCGTACACGCGGCGCAGCGCGGGCGCCATCTTGTTGCACAGCGTGCCGGCGACGATCATCACGTCCGACTGACGCGGACTCGGACGGAACACGACGCCGAACCGGTCCAGATCGTAACGGGCGGCGCCCGCATGCATCATCTCGACGGCGCAACACGCGAGCCCGAACGTCATCGGCCACAGCGAGCCGGTACGCGTCCAGTTGATCAGCTTGTCAGCCGTCGTGGTGACAAACCCTTCCTTCAAGACCCCTTCGATACTCATTTGCTTTCCACTCCAGACGAGCGACCGAGCGTGGCCGCCCATGCAAACCGGCGATTAACCCATCACTCCCAGTCGAGGCCGCCTTTCTTCCAGATATAGGCAAAGCCCAGCAGGAATTCGAGCAGAAAAATCATCATTGCGATGAAACCCGGCCAGCCGATGTCCCGGAGCGCGACGCCCCACGGAAACAGGAATGCGGTTTCGAGATCGAAGATGATGAACAGGATGGCGACGAGGTAATACCGTACGTCGAATTTCATCCGGGCGTCTTCAAAGGCTTCGAAGCCGCACTCGTACGGTGCGTTCTTCTCGACGTCCGGCTTGTTGGGACCAAGGAGCTTGCCGATGCTGACCAGCGCTATACCTAAACCAGTGCCCACGAGGAGGAACAACAAGACGGGGTAATAGGCTGCGAGGTTCAAGGCAATCCTCTATCGGTTGGTTCTGAGCGTCCGGAGAATACCACTTCCGGCGGAAGGAATCATTTCGGAGTGCAGGCGATCGCAAGACAACCGCAAGCACACCCCACAAATGAAAAATGCCAGCCACTAGAAGCGGCTGGCATTGAGTAACTTTGGTGCCGACGGCGAGACTCGAACTCGCACAGCTTTCGCCACTACCCCCTCAAGATAGCGTGTCTACCAATTTCACCACGTCGGCACTGCATGCAACTCGGGTTGTGCTGCTTGTTCCCGCGAATCGCTTCAAGAATTAAATTCTAACCCGAGTTCAGGATTTGTTCAACGCACAACCGCAAAAAATTAACTTTTTATTTCGGGACGTCCTGGCCCGGCGCGCTTGCGGCCGAACCGGCGGCGGCAGACGCCGCGACAGCCGACGCCGATGCTGCGGGAGCCGATGCCGGCGCGGTCGCCGCCGTGCCGAGCACGCCTGCCGACGGCGTCGACTTGTACGAACCGAGGTACGTCAGCGCGAGCGTCGCGACGAAGAAAATCGCCGCGAGAATGGCCGTCGTGCGCGACAGGAAGTTCGCCGAGCCCGTCGCACCGAACAGGCTGCCCGACGCGCCGCTGCCGAACGCGGCGCCCATGTCGGCACCCTTGCCGTGCTGCAGCAGCACGAGCCCAATCACACCGAGTGCAGACAGCACCTGCACCACAATAATCAGCGTCTTGAATAACAGCATCACACCCACCCGATTGGATCGGGCGACCGGACCGACCGGCCGCCGTCATGGTTCAATTCGATCTCGGACCGCTCAACGCGCGGCCCGGCAGATCGCCAGAAAATCTTCCGCCTTCAGCGACGCGCCGCCGATCAGGCCGCCGTCGATGTCCGGTTGCGCGAACAGCTCTTCCGCGTTGTCCGGCTTCACGCTGCCGCCGTACAGCACGGACACGTCCGCCGCACCCTTTGCCGCGAGACGCGTACGCAGGAACGCGTGCACGTCCTGCGCCTGCGCCGAGCTCGCGCTCTTGCCCGTGCCGATCGCCCACACCGGCTCGTACGCGACGACGATGCGGGCGGCTTCGTCGGCCGTCAGCACGGCCAGCACCGCGTCGAGCTGCGCACCGACGACCCGCTCGGTCGCACCCGACTCGCGCTCGTCGAGCGTCTCGCCGACACACACGACGGGCGTGAGGCCGGCCGCGAGCGCGCGTTGCGTCTTCGCCGCGACCGTCTCGCTGCTTTCGCCGTGATACGCGCGGCGCTCCGAATGGCCGACGATCGCATATTGCGCGCCGAACTCCGCCACCATCGCAGCCGCGACCTCGCCGGTGAACGCGCCTTGCTCGTGCGCGGACACGTCCTGCGCACCGAACGCGACACGGCCGCCGCCGAGCTGCGCCTGAACCTGCGCGAGATACGGGAACGGCACGCACACGCCGATCGACGTTTCAGCCGCCACCGCGCCCGCACCCTGCACCACTTCGTTCAGCAGCGCCTGGTTGCCGGCCAGCCGGCCGTGCATCTTCCAGTTGCCGATCACTCGCTTTGTTCGTTGTTTCGACATCGTGTCTGTCTCGTCACTATCTTGTCATTAACGTGCCGGAACCCGGCCGTCAGGTTGGATCTGGCGAAGCAAACCCGCGATTTTACTGCGCGCGGCTTGAACCGGTCAAACCGCGTATGTCAAGCGCGCCGCGCGGGCCGTCATGCGTTCGCACCCCAATCGAGCACGATCTTGCCGATGTGCTCGCCGCTCTCCATCAGCGCATGCGCCTGCGCGGCCTCGCCGGCCGGCAGCACACGATAGATCACGGGCTTGATGCGGCCTTCGGCCAGCAGCGGCCACACGCGCGCCTTCAGCTGTGCGGCGATGCGCGCCTTGAACTCGACCGAGCGCGGGCGCAACGTCGAGCCCGTCACCGTCAGCCGGCGCCGCAGGATCTCGTTCAGGTTGACCTCGGCCTTCGCGCCGCCGAGCAGCGCGATCAGCACGAGACGGCCGCCGTCCGCGAGCGCGGACAGCTCGCGCGGCACGTACGAGCCCGCCACCATGTCGAGGATCACGTCGACGCCGCGATCGTGCGTCAGCGACTTCACGACTTCGACGAAGTCTTCCGTCTTGTAGTCGATCGCGCGCTCGGCGCCGAGCGCCTCGCAGGCACGGCACTTGTCGGCGGTGCCTGCCGTCGCGAACACGCGAAAGCCGAGCGCATGCGCGATCTGGATCGCCGTGACGCCAATGCCGCTCGAACCGCCCTGCACGAGCAGCGTCTCCTGTTCGCCGCCCTCGCCCGCGCCGAGCTGCGCACGGTCGAACACGTTGCTCCACACGGTGAAGAACGTTTCGGGCAACGATGCGGCCTCGATATCGGTGAGGCCGTCGGGCACCGGCAGGCACTGCGGCAGCGGCGCGACCGCATATTCGGCATAGCCGCCACCCGCGAGCAGCGCGCACACGCGATCGCCGAGCTTCAGGTCGAACGGATTCAGCGCCGCATCGGACAAATCGCCGCCGACGATCTCGCCCGCGACCTCGAGGCCCGGCAGATCCGACGCCCCCGGCGGCGGCGCATAGGCGCCCTTGCGCTGGAACACGTCGGGCCGGTTCACGCCGGAAGCCGCCACCTTGATCAACACCTCGCCGCGCTTCGGTTCGGGCCGCGGACGCTCCGCGAGCTTCAGCACGTCGGGGGCGCCGAATTCGGTGATTTCGATGGCTTTCATGGTGAGAGTCGCTCCAGGATCGGAATCGGATGGCACGCCCGTGCGCACGGCGCAGGCGCCTGGCCGGCGCTGTTGCGCCGCACAACGATGCTACAGAAAAAACGGCCGGCACGCTTTCGCACTGCCGGCCGTTGGTCCGCCTGCCCGCTTACTGCTGCGGCGGCGTATCCGACTGCGCTGCCGCCGCTGCTTCATTCAGCAGCGCCTTGGCCGACAGACGCACGCGACCCTTCTCGTCCGTCTGGATCACCTTGACCTTCACCTGCTGGCCTTCCTTCAGGTAGTCGTTGATGTCCTTCACGCGCTCGTTGACGATTTCCGAGATGTGCAGCAAGCCGTCCTTGCCCGGCAGCAGGTTCACGATCGCGCCGAAATCGAGCAGCTTGAGCACCGTGCCTTCGTACACCTGGCCGACTTCGATTTCAGCCGTGATTTGCTCGATGCGCTTCTTCGCTTCGGCCATGCCGTCGCTGTTCGTGCTCGCGATCGTCACGACGCCGTCGTCCGAGATGTCGATGGTCGTGCCCGTTTCTTCCGTCAGCGCGCGGATCACCGAACCGCCCTTGCCGATCACGTCGCGAATCTTTTCCGGGTTGATCTTGATCGTGATCATGCGCGGCGCGAATTCCGACAGTTGCGTGTTCGCACCCGACACCGCCGAGGTCATCTTGCCGAGGATGTGCATACGGCCTTCCTTCGCCTGCGCGAGCGCGACCTGCATGATTTCCTTCGTGATGCCCTGGATCTTGATGTCCATCTGCAGCGCCGTCACGCCCTGCTCCGTGCCGGCCACCTTGAAGTCCATGTCGCCGAGGTGATCTTCGTCGCCGAGGATGTCGGTCAGCACCGCGAACTTGTTGCCTTCGAGGATCAGGCCCATCGCGATACCCGCGACGTGCGCCTTCATCGGCACGCCGGCATCCATCAGCGCGAGGCAGCCGCCGCACACCGACGCCATCGACGACGAACCGTTCGACTCGGTGATTTCCGACACGACGCGGATCGAGTAGCCGAATTCGTCGGCGCTCGGCAGGCACTTGACCAGCGCGCGCTTAGCCAGCCGGCCGTGGCCGATTTCGCGGCGCTTCGGCGAGCCGACGCGGCCCGTTTCGCCGGTCGCGAACGGGGGCATGTTGTAGTGGAGCATGAAGCGCTCGCGGTATTCGCCTTCGAGCGCGTCGATGATCTGCTCGTCACCCTTGGTGCCGAGCGTCGCGACGACCAGCGCCTGCGTCTCGCCGCGCGTGAACAGCGCCGAGCCGTGGGTACGCGGCAGCACACCGGTGCGGATCTCGATCGGGCGCACGGTGCGCGTGTCGCGACCGTCGATGCGCGGCTCGCCGTTCAGGATCTGCGAACGGACGATCTTCGCTTCGATGTCGAACAGGATGTTGCCGACGGTGGCCTTGTCGGCCGCGACCGTACCGGCCGCCAGCGCCTCTTCCTCGAGCTTCGCCGACGTCGCCGCGTAGACTTCCTTCAGCTTCGCCGAACGCGCCTGCTTGTCGCGGAGCTGGTAAGCGGCGAGGAGATCGTTCTGCGCCAGCTCGGTCACGCGTGCGATCAGCGCCTCGTTCTTCGGCGCCGGCTGCCAGTCCCACTCGGGCTTGCCGCCGTCGCGGACCAGATCGTGGATCGCGTCGATCGCGACCTGCATCTGCTCGTGGCCGAACACCACGGCGCCCAGCATCACGTCTTCCGACAGCTGATCGGCTTCCGACTCGACCATCAGCACGGCGCGCTCCGTACCCGCGACGACGAGGTCGAGGCGCGATGCCTTGAGCTGCTCACGCGTCGGGTTCAGCACGTACGCGTTGTCGATGTACGCCACGCGCGCGGCGCCGACCGGGCCGTTGAACGGCAGGCCCGACACGGCGAGCGCAGCCGATGCGCCGATCAGCGCGGGGATGTCCGCCGGGATTTCCGGGTTCACGGACAGCACGTGGATCACGACCTGGACTTCGTTGTAGAAGCCTTCCGGGAACAGCGGGCGCAGCGGACGGTCGATCAGGCGCGACGTCAGCGTCTCGTGCTCCGACGGACGGCCTTCGCGGCGGAAGAAGCCGCCCGGGATCTTGCCGGCCGAGTAGGTCTTCTCGAGGTAGTCGACGGTCAACGGGAAGAAATCCTGGCCCGGCTTCGCCGACTTCGCGCCGACGACGGTTGCCAGCACGACGGTGTCTTCGACGTCGACGATCACGGCACCGCTCGCCTGGCGGGCGACTTCACCGGTTTCGAGGCGCACCTTGTGCTGGCCCCATTGGAATTCCTTCACGACCTTGTTGAACATGGACATGGTTGCTCCTTTGTATTCATGCATTTCGTTCGCCGCGCCGGCGATCCCGCGCAGCGGCGTCCCGACCGAATCACCCGGAGCAAGGTGTGTTTTTTATGCCATTCCAGCGCGGCGCTCATGCAGCGACGCGCTGGAATGACACAAATCCCGCCCCGGTATCGGTCGTGGCGGCGGCCCCGCACGAATGTGCCGGACAGCCTGCGATGCGTGTGACGCTACGCACCGCGCAAAAACAAAATGCCTGTATCAGCGGACTGACACAGGCATCTTGCTGGCGGCAATCGCCTCGATTACTTACGCAGACCCAGCTTCTCGATCAGTGCGCGGTAACGGTCGGCATCCTTGCCCTTGAGGTAGTCGAGCAGCTTGCGGCGGCGGCTCACCATGCGCAGCAGGCCGCGGCGGCTGTGGTGATCCTTCGCGTGGGTCTTGAAGTGACCCGTCAGTTCGACGATACGTGCGGTCAGCAGTGCGACCTGGACTTCGGGCGACCCCGTGTCGTTGGTACCGCGGGCGAACTGAGCAACGACTTCCGACTTCTTGATATCTGCAACAGACATGTGATTTCCTTTCTAACTGAACAGGCGGACACGGAAGAATGGCCGTGCCGTGATTTACAACCGGCGCGCATTGTAGCACAACTCGGTGCTGTTCTTACCGCCTCCTGTCACGGGCGCGTCATCGAGCACGTCGACGGCATCTCCGTCCGCGGCGCCGGCACCGCGAGCACCGTCCGGAAGCCGTAGCCCGACCCTTCGTTGTCGAAGCGCACGCCCGGCGTACCGGCCTTGTCCATTTCCATCACGTAAAGGGGTTGGATCAGCTGGTGGTCCTGCGCGCGCATCCGCGACGCGTGGAAGCCGTCGTCGAACGACAGGCCCTCGAGCGCACGCGCGACCGCGACCGGGTCGGCCGACCCCGCGCGGGTCATCGCGGCGGCCAGCATGTCGATCATCTGGCTCATCCGCCGCACCGGATAGTCGTCCTGCGCGACCGGAAAACGGGCCCGGAACGCGCGGTAGAACGCGTCGGATCGGGCGCCGCCCGCGTTCGGGTGCCAGTCGGCGACCGCCACGACACGGCCTACGCCCGCGTCGCCCAAGGCCGCCGGCGCGCCGAGGCTGTTGCCGTAGAACGTGTAGAACTTCGCGTCGAGCCCCTGTTCGCGCGCCGCCTTCACGAGCAACGTGAGGTCGTTGCCCCAGTTGCCGGTCACGACGGCGTCCGCACCGCTCGCGCGGATCTTCGCGATATACGGCGAGAAATCCTTGATCCGGCCGATCGGGTGAAATTCGTCGCCGGCGATCGCCACGTCCGGACGCCGTGCGGCCAGCGCCTGCCGCGCGAGGGCGCTGACGTCGTGGCCGAAGCTGTAGTCCTGGTTCAACAGATAGACCTTGCGCAGCGCGCGATCGCGCGCCATCACGTCCGCGAGCGCGGCCATCCGCATGCCGGCATGCGCGTCGAAGCGGAAATGCCAGAAACTGCAGCGCGCGCCGGTCAGCGCCGGATCGTCGGCCGAATAGTTCAGGAACAGCATCCGGCGGTCCGGATCGCGCGCGTTCAGCTTGTCGAGCGCCGCGACGAGCGCGGCCGCGACGGCCGAGCTGTTGCCCTGCGCGACGAAGCCGATATGGCGGTCGGCGGCCGCGCGCAACTGCACGAGCGCCTCCTCCGGGCTGCCCTTGCTGTCGAGCACCACGAGTTCGAGCGGATGTGCGCCGTCGCGCAGCTTCACGCCGCCCGCCGCATTGACCTGCTCGACGCCGAAGCGCAAGTTGCGCTCGACTGCCGCGCCCGCGTTCGCGAACGGGCCCGACATCCCTTCGATCAGCGCGATCCGCACCGGCTCGCCGCCGGCGAATGCGGACGACACCAGCATCCACCCCGCGCTCCACGCGAGCGCGCATCGCTTCCACCCCTGCATCGGCCACCTGCCCTTCAATCTGCCCGAGAAGCGCGGATCATAGGCCCCCGCACCCGCCGCCCGCAAGCGCGGCGGTGCGCGATCCGCACCGATTTTTTCCGCGCGATGCGCGATCGCGCGCCGTCCGTGATAAAACGGGGCTTGTTTCCGTGTTCTGGAGAATCCGATGCGCATTCGCATTCCCGCGCGCCTGCCGGTGCTGGCCGCCTGCGCCGCCGCGCTGCTGGCCGGTTGCGCGCAACCGTGGCAGCAATACCAGGCCGGCCAGGACGAATCGGCGATCGTCGCGCGCATGGGGCCGCCGCGCGAGATCTACGACCTGCCCGGCGGCGGCAAGCGCCTGATGTGGCCGACCCAGCCGATGGGCGAGATCACGGTCGCGGCCGACGTCGATGCAGCCCACCGGATCGTCAACGTGCGCCAGGTGCTGCAGCCGAGCGAGTTCTATCGCGCGGAGATCGGCAAGTGGACGAAAACCGACGTCCTCGTCAATTTCGGACGCCCGGTCGAGACCTCCTACTTCCCGTTGATGAAGCGCGAGGTCTGGACGTACCGGTATCTGGAGGACAACGTCTGGTACATGATGTACAGCTTTTATTTCGATCCGCAGGGCATCCTGCGCACCACGCAGAAAACGCCGGACCCGCTGCACGATCCCGATCGCCGCAACCTGTTCTGACCGATTGCGCATTTACGCGCAATTATCGCAATGGCCATTCGCGAATTATTGCTGAATGGCCATTTCATTTTTTCCGTCGCCTTATTTGATTCAACGAATAAGACGGAAAACTTTTCCGAATCAATGACATTACGATGGCGATCCGCTGAACGCCCCGTCATGCGGGCCGTTGCGCGCAAACAGGCATGGGCAGTGCATCTCATGCGTCGCGTTGGTGCATGCAATGCACTACGCCCAATCAATTTGAAACAATTTGTTTCAACCCACCCGGACTGCTAGGGCATACCCCTAATATCAGCGAAACCAAACCTTTCAATTTAGAAAGAATGCCATTGCGTCATTTCGTTCGGTATTTATTTGCCTTTATCGGAAAGGAGTCCTCATGAACCGCCCCAAGAGCATGCTGGTTGCCAACATTGCCTGGGCCCGCGAGACGCGCGAACACACGCCCGGCTTCTTCGACGCGCTCGCGCGCGGCCAGAACCCGCGCGTCCTGTGGATCGGCTGCGCCGACAGCCGCGTGCCGGCCGAAACCATCACGCACTGCGCACCGGGCGAGCTGTTCGTCCATCGCAACATCGCGAACCTGTTCCACCCCGACGACGACAATTCCGCCAGCGTGCTCGAGTACGCGGTGCGGGTGCTGAAGGTCGATCACGTGATCGTGTGCGGCCACTACGGATGCGGCGGGGTCCGCGCGTCGTTGCTGCCGCCGCCCGCCGACCTGCCGCACGTCGCGCGCCGCATCGCACCGCTCTGCGCGCTCGCGCGGCGTCATCGCGACACGCTCGACGGGCTCGACGACCTGGCCGCCGCCGACCGCCTCGCCGAGCTGAACGTGCTCGAACAGGTGCGACTGCTGCGCGCGTCGCCGATCGTACGCGGTCGCGAACGGCCGCCGCTCGTGCACGGCTGGATCTTTTCGCTCGCCGACGGGCGCCTGAAGGAGCTCGATTCCGGCTACACGGCGTCGCCAGCCGTTGCCGAGCCCGAGCCCGCCGCGGCCGCCGCGCTCGGCTGATCCGCGCCCCGCCCTCCACGCCAACGAAACCACCCCCAACCATGAAACTGAACGAGCGTCTGTCCACCCTGCCGCGCGACATCGTCGCCGGCATCGTCGTCTTCCTCGTCGCGCTGCCGCTCTGCCTCGGCATCGCCAACGCCTCCGGCGTCGAGCCGTTCGCCGGGCTCGTGTCGGGCATCGTCGGCGGCATCGTCGTCGCGCTGCTGAGCGGCTCGTCGCTGTCCGTCAGCGGGCCGGCCGCCGGCCTCGTCGTGATCGTCGTCGAAGGGATCGCGCAACTCGGCAGCTTCTCCGCGTTCCTGCTCGCGGTGCTGCTGTCCGGCGTGCTGCAGTTCGGCTTCGGCGTGCTGCGCGCGGGCCGCTTCGCCGCCTATGTGCCGTCGCCCGTCATCAAGGGCATGCTCGCCGCGATCGGCCTGCTGCTGATCGTGAAGCAGATTCCGTTCGCGTTCGGCATCGGCGGCCAGGCTGCGCAATCGTTTGCGAACTGGCCGGGCCTGCCCGTCGCATGGGCCGCCACGGCCATCGCGTTCGTTTCGCTCGCGCTGCTCGTGGCATGGGACACCCCCGCGCTGCGCCGCTTCGCGCTGGTGCGCTCGGTGCCCGCGCCGCTCGCGGTGGTCGTGCTCGGTATCGGCGCGACACTCGTGCTGGGCGTCGTCGCGCCCGCGGTCGCACCGGGCGCCGCCCATCGCGTCACGCTGCCCGAACTCGGATCGTTCGCCGCCTTCGCCGCATCGCTCAAGCACGCGGAGCTCGGCCAGAACTTCGCGCAGCTCGTCAATCCGGACGTATGGCGCGTCGCGATCACGCTTGCGGTCGTCGCCAGCCTCGAGACGCTGCTGAGCCTCGAAGCGGTCGAGCAGATCGACCCCAAGCGCCGGCCGGTGCAGCCCGATCGCGAACTGAAGGCCCAGGGCGTCGGCAATCTCGTCGCGGGTGCGGTCGGCGGCCTGCCGATCACGTCGGTGATCGTGCGCAGCTCGGTGAACGTCAACGCGGGCGCGCAAAGCCGGATGTCGGCGATCGTCCACGGGGTGCTGCTGCTCGCCAGCGTATTCGCGCTCACCGGGCTGATCAACCTGATCCCGCTCGCGAGCCTCGCCGCGATCCTGATCCATACGGGCTTCAAGCTGGCGAAGCCGGCGCTGTTCCGCTCGGTGATGAAACAGGGGCCGGCCGCATTCGTGCCGTTCGCCGCGACGATCGCGGGCGTGCTCGCGGTCGACCTGCTGTTCGGCATCGCAATGGGCCTCGCATGCAGCGTGCTCGCGGTCGCCGTCGCGAACCTGAAGAGCCCCGTCACGCTCGCGCAGCACGACGATCACTTCCTGCTGTCGTTCCGCAAGGACGTGTCGTTTCTCGGCAAGGTGCAGGTCAAGCACCACCTGCGGCACATTCCGGACCGGGCGGCGGTGATCATCGACGCGACGCGCGCCGACTACATCGATCACGACGTGCTCGAACTGCTCGATGCGTTCGTCGCCGATGCGCCGCGGCGCGGGATCGCGGTCGAGTTCCGCCGGCGCCATCCGGCGCCACGCGCGGCCGCGCGCCGCTGGCTGTTCCGTGCGCCGGCCGCCGAATGAGCGGCCGATGAAAAAACGCCCCGGCGGCGCAGGGCCGCACGGGGCGTTTCGGGGTCGCGTCGCGCGCGGCGCTTACGAGCGCTGCGGGTTGACCTTGTCGTCCTTCGAATGCAGCTTGTTCAGCGCGGAAATGTATGCCTTCGCGGACGCGGCGACGATATCCGGATCGGTACCGACGCCGTTGACGATCCGCCCGCTCTTCGACAACCGGACGGTCACTTCGCCCTGCGCCTGCGTGCCGGTCGTGATCGCGTTCACCGAGTACAGCAGCAACTCGGACCCGCTACCGACTTCACCCTCGATCGCATTGAACGTCGCATCGACCGGACCGTTGCCGCGCGCCTCGCCGGTCACTTCCTTGCCTTCGACCGCGAATACGACCTTCGCCTGCGGCTGCTCGCCCGTTTCCGAACGCTGCGACAGCGACACGAACTTGAAGTGCTCCTGCTCCTGCGCGAGCGCCGACTCCTCGGACACGATCGCGATGATGTCCTCGTCGAAGATCTCCGCCTTGCGGTCGGCCAGATCCTTGAAGCGCATGAACGCGGCATTCAACTCGGCTTCGCTGTCGAGCGATACGCCGAGCTCCTGCAGGCGCTGCTTGAACGCGTTGCGGCCCGACAGCTTGCCGAGCACGATCTTGTTCGCGGTCCAGCCCACGTCTTCCGCGCGCATGATCTCGTAGGTATCGCGCGCCTTGAGCACGCCGTCCTGGTGAATGCCCGACGCGTGCGCGAATGCGTTCGCGCCGACCACCGCCTTGTTCGGCTGCACGACGAAGCCGGTGATCTGCGACACGAGCTTCGACGTCGGCACGATCTGCGACGTGTCGATGCCGACGTCGAGACCGAAGTAGTCCTTGCGCGTCTTCACCGCCATCACGATTTCTTCGAGCGACGTGTTGCCCGCGCGCTCGCCGAGACCGTTGATCGTGCACTCGACCTGACGCGCGCCGCCGATCTTCACGCCGGCGAGCGAGTTCGCGACCGCCATCCCGAGGTCGTTATGGCAGTGCACCGAGAAGATCGCCTTGTCCGAGTTCGGAATGCGCTCGCGCAGCGTCTTCACGAGGTTGCCGTAGAGTTCCGGCACGCCGTAGCCGACCGTGTCGGCGATGTTGATCGTCGTCGCGCCTTCGGCGATCACGGCTTCCAGCACGCGGCACAGGAAATCCATGTCCGAACGGCTGCCGTCTTCCGGCGAGAACTCGACGTTGTCGGTGAACTTGCGCGCGAAACGCACCGCGAGGCGCGCCTGCTCGAACACCTGATCGGGCGTCATCCGCAGCTTCTTTTCCATGTGCAGCGGCGACGTCGCGATGAACGTGTGGATCCGGAAGCTGTTGGCCGGCTTCAGTGCGTCGGCCGCACGCTGGATGTCCTTGTCGTTGGCCCGCGCCAGCGAGCAGATCGTGCTGTCCTTCACGAGACCGGCGATCGTGTGGATCGCGTCGAAATCGCCGTTCGAGCTGGCCGCGAAGCCTGCCTCGATCACGTCGACCTTCATCCGCTCGAGGTGCTTCGCGATGCGGATTTTCTCTTCCTTCGTCATCGACGCGCCGGGCGATTGCTCGCCGTCACGCAACGTCGTATCGAAAATGATCAGCTTGTCTGTCATGGGGGGCTCCAGGGCTCTTTTATACGGAAGTCAAACGTAACGAGATCGCGCCACCGCTGGCGACGTTCAACAACAGACGAGGCTTGAGACGGAGGGCGAGAACGGTCAGCGCGGCAGGCGCGCCAAAGCTAGCGCGCGTAGCGGCGCACCGGCTAGAAGGAGGGAGAGGTGGGGAAATGCAGTCATGCCGAAGACTATAGCGACATTCCGTTGGCCGCGCAATCGGACGGCACCCGGGAATCGACGCAGCCCGGCTCGAAAAAGGGCCAAATGAAAACGGCGGCCCCGAGGCCGCCGCTTCCGGCACGCGCAGCGTCGGCGTCAGTGATCGCGCTGCGACGAGCGCGCCGGATTCGCGCGCCCGCGCACGGCCATGTAGGCCCAGAACACGTAGCCGGACAGCCCGTACAGCACGAACAGGCAGAACAGCATCAGCGGCGGATCCGACGACACGAGCACGAACGCGACGACGACGAGCAGGATGGCCGCGAACGGCACGCGGTGCCGCACGTCGAGCGCCTTGCCGCTGTAGAACGGCGCGTTCGACACCATCGTCACGCCCGCGTAGACCGTCAGCACGAAGGCGACCCACGGCAACCAGCCGAGCTTCATCGGCACGCGGTTGTCGGTCGCGAGCCACACGAAGCCCGCGATCAGCGCGGCCGCGGCCGGGCTCGGCAGCCCCTGGAAAAAGCGCTTGTCGACCACGCCGATGTTCGTGTTGAAGCGCGCGAGACGCAGCGCGGCGCCCGAGCAATAGACGAATGCAGCGAGCCAGCCCCAGCGGCCGAGATCCTTCAGCACCCACTCGTACATCACGAGCGCGGGCGCCACGCCGAACGACACCATGTCCGACAGGCTGTCGAACTGCTCGCCGAACGCGCTCTGCGTATGCGTCATGCGCGCGACGCGCCCGTCCATTCCGTCGAGCACCATCGCGACGAAAATCGCGATCGCGGCGATCTCGAAGCGCACGTTCATCGCCTGCACGACCGCGAAGAAGCCGCAGAACAGCGCGGCGGTCGTGAATGCGTTCGGCAGCAGATAGATGCCGCGCGTCTTCAGGAACCGCTGGCGCGCGGCGCGGCGGCTTTCGAGCGGCGCCTGATCGGGCGCCATCACCTTGTTGCGGCGGAACGGGCGTGGCGTCTGGCTGGAGCCGTTGCGCGGCCGACGCGGTTTGAATGCGGCCATCGTGCGCCCCGCCCCTTACTGCTCGAGCTCGGCGAGGATCGTCGACGACGCGTAGACTTTCTCGCCGATCGACACCTTCGCGCGGCTGCCGAGCGGCAGGTACACGTCGACGCGCGAACCGAAGCGGATGAAACCGTAGCGCTGGCCGCGCGACAGCGGCTCGCCGGCGCGGACGTAGCAGAGGATCCGGCGCGCGATCAGGCCGGCGATCTGCACGGACGTGACCGTCTTGCCGCTCGCCGTCTGGATCACCACCGCATTGCGCTCGTTCTCGGTCGACGCCTTGTCGATCGCCGCGTTCAGGAACGCGCCCGGGAAATACTCGACCTTGCTGATCGCGCCATCGACCGGCGAACGCTGCGAATGGACATTGAAGACATTCATGAACACGCTGATCTTCAGCGCTTCGCGGTTCGCGTACGGATCCTGCGCGGTCTCGACCGCGACGATGCGGCCGTCTGCCGGGCAGAGCACCGCGTTCGGCTGCGCCGGGATCGGGCGCTGCGGATCGCGGAAGAACTGGACGACGAAGACGAGCAGCAGCCAGAACGGCCACGCGAAGCCGAAGCCCCCGACGGCATGGATCAACAGCGCGATGACGGCTGCAATCGCGATGAACGGCCAGCCTTCGCGCGCGATGATCGGATGAGGATAGTTCATGGATTCGTTCTGTGTTCGGTGAATTGCAAAGCCCGTAGCATAACAAAAGCCGCCCGGGGCACTGCTGCCTTCGGACGGCTTTTTGATGCCGGCCCTTCGCTCGAAGGGCCGGAACAGCACGAGGTGCTTAGTTCTTCGTCTGGTCGACGAGCTTGTTCTTCGCGATCCACGGCATCATCGCACGCAGCTTCGCGCCGACCTGCTCGATCTGGTGCTCGGCCGTCAGGCGGCGGCGCGACTGCAGCGTCGGGGCGCCCGCCTTGTTCTCGAGAATGAAGCTCTTCGCGTACTCGCCCGTCTGGATGTCGGTCAGGCACTGCTTCATCGCCTTCTTCGTCTCTTCCGTGACGACGCGCGGGCCGGTCACGTACTCGCCGTACTCGGCGTTGTTCGAGATCGAGTAGTTCATGTTCGCGATGCCGCCTTCGTAGATCAGGTCGACGATCAGCTTCAGTTCGTGCAGGCACTCGAAGTACGCCATTTCCGGCGCGTAGCCGGCTTCGACCAGCGTCTCGAAACCCGCCTTGATCAGCTCGACGGTACCGCCGCACAGCACGGCCTGCTCGCCGAACAGGTCGGTTTCGGTTTCTTCGCGGAAGTTCGTCTCGATGATGCCGGCACGGCCGCCGCCGTTCGCCGCCGCGTACGACAGCGCGATGTCGCGTGCCGCGCCCGACTTGTTCTGCGCAACCGCGATCAGGTGCGGCACGCCGCCACCTTGCGAGTACGTGCCGCGCACGGTGTGGCCCGGGGCCTTCGGCGCGATCATGATCACGTCGAGGTCGGCGCGCGGGATCACCTGCCCGTAGTGGACGTTGAAGCCGTGCGCGAATGCCAGCGCCGCGCCCTGCTTGATGTTCGCGTGCACTTCCTTCGCGTACACGTCGGCGATCTGCTCGTCCGGCAGCAGCATCATGACGACGTCCGCGCCCTTCACCGCTTCCGCGACTTCCTTGACCGACAGGCCGGCGTTCTCGGCCTTGCTCCACGACGCGCCGCCCTTGCGAAGGCCGACCGTCACGTTCACGCCGCTGTCCTTCAGGTTCAGTGCGTGCGCATGGCCTTGCGAGCCGTAGCCGATGATCGTGACTTGCTTGCCCTTGATGAGGGAGAGGTCGGCGTCTTTGTCGTAGAAAACGTTCATGATGGTTCCTTCGCTAATTCAAAAATTCAACAATTCGTTCGGATGGGGTACTGCGAGCCGGGACATGACGGCGCACCCGGCGTGCCTTCTTGCAATATCGGCATCACACCTTCAGGATGCGCTCGCCGCGTCCGATGCCGGAGCTGCCGGTCCGCACGGTCTCGAGGATCGCGGTGGCGTCCAGCCCCTGGATGAATGCGTCGAGCTTGTCGCTCGCGCCCGTCAATTCGATCGTGTAGGTCTTCTCGGTCACGTCGATGATGCGGCCGCGGAAAATGTCCGACATCCGCTTCATTTCTTCGCGCTCCTTGCCCACTGCACGGACCTTGATCAGCATCAGCTCGCGTTCGATGTGTGCACCGTCGGTCAGGTCCACCACTTTCACCACCTCGATCAGGCGGTTCAGATGCTTCGTGATCTGTTCGATCACGTCGTCCGAGCCAATGGAAACGATGGTCAGCCGCGACAGCGATTGGTCTTCGGTCGGCGCCACCGTCAAGGTTTCGATGTTGTAGCCGCGTGCGGAAAAGAGACCGACCACGCGCGACAGCGCGCCCGGTTCGTTTTCCAGCAGGACGGAAATGATGTGTCTCATGTTCGCTTCTTCCAGAATGTGTCCGTGTCGATTCGCTCGCGCCGCGCGCCGCCGCGTGCCGCGCCGCCCTTCGTGAAGGCGGCCGCATCGCGCGCTGCGCGCGTCGCGCCGTTACAGATCTTCCGATCCGAGCAGCATCTCGGTGATGCCCTTGCCGGCCTGTACCATCGGCCAGACGTTTTCGGTCGGATCGGTCTGGAAGTCGAGAAACACGGTGCGGTCCTTCAGGCGCAGCGCTTCCTTCAGCGCCGGCTCCACATCCGAGGTCTTTTCGATCCGCATGCCGACATGGCCGTACGCTTCGGCGAGCTTCACGAAATCGGGCAGCGCATCCATGTACGAATGCGAATAGCGCTTGCTGTATTCGATCTGCTGCCACTGGCGGACCATGCCGAGGTAGCGGTTGTTCAGCGAAATGATCTTCACGGGCGTGTCGTACTGCAGGCAGGTCGACAGTTCCTGGATGCACATCTGGATCGAGCCTTCGCCCGTAATGCACAGCACGTCGTCGTCCGGATGGGCCATCTTGACGCCCATCGCCGCCGGCAGGCCGAAGCCCATCGTGCCGAGACCGCCGGAGTTGATCCAGCGACGCGGCTTGTTGAAACGGTAGAACTGCGCGGCCCACATCTGGTGCTGGCCGACGTCCGAGCACACGAATGCGTTGCCGTCCGTCAGCTCCCACGCCTTCTCGACCACGTACTGCGGCTTGATGATCTCGCTTTCGCGGTCGTACTTCAGGCAGTCCTTCGCACGCCAGCTCTCGATGTCCTTCCACCATTGCGCGAGCGCCTCGGTGTCGGGGCCATGCTCGGCCGTCTGCAGTTGTTCGATCAGTTCCTTCAGCACTTCCTTCACGTCGCCGACGATCGGGATGTCGACCTTCACGCGCTTCGAGATCGACGACGGGTCGATGTCGATATGGATGATCTTGCGCGGACGCGACGCGAAGTGGGCAGGATCGCCGATCACGCGGTCGTCGAAGCGCGCGCCGATCGCGATCAGCACGTCGCAGTGCTGCATCGCCATGTTCGCTTCGTAGGTGCCGTGCATGCCGAGCATGCCGAGGAATTTCTTGTCCGACGCGCGATAGCCGCCGAGGCCCATCAGCGTGTTCGTGACCGGGTAGCCGAGCAGGTCCGCGAACTGGTTCAGTTCGCGCGACGCGTCGGCGAGGATGATGCCGCCGCCCGTGTAGATGTACGGGCGCTTCGCCGTCAGCAGCAGCGACACGGCCTTGCGGATCTGGCCCGAATGACCTTTCGTGACGGGATTGTACGAACGCAGCGACACGCTCTTGATCGGCTCGTACTGGCACGGCGTCTTCGAGATGTCCTTCGGGATGTCGATCAGCACCGGGCCCGGACGGCCCGTGCGGGCGATGTAGAACGCCTTCTTGACGGTTTCCGCGAGGTCGCGCACGTCCTTCACGAGGAAGTTGTGCTTCACGCAGGGACGCGTGATGCCGACGGTGTCGCATTCCTGGAACGCGTCCTGACCGATCGCGGCCGTCGGCACCTGGCCGCTGATCACGACCATCGGGATCGAATCCATGTACGCCGTTGCGATGCCGGTCACCGCGTTGGTGACACCGGGGCCCGACGTCACGAGGCAGACGCCGACATTGCCGGTGGAGCGCGCATACGCATCGGCTGCGTGCACGGCTGCCTGTTCATGGCGCACCAGCACGTGCTGAATCTTGTCCTGCTTGTACAGCTCGTCGTAAATGTAGAGAACCGAGCCGCCGGGATAGCCCCAGATGAATTCGACGTTTTCGTCGGCCAGTGCCTTCATGAGCACGGTGCCGCCGATGGAGTCGCTATCGGGAGGGGAAAGGGGTTCCGACGTGGAGAATTCCGCGCTGGGCATGTTCATGTTGACCTTTCGAATTTTCGGCAAAAAATTGATCGGGTGCTCTCTGCCGGGCTTGTGGCTCGGGTTCAAGCGGCGCGTCTAGTTTGAAGGGCGGGCTTCTTGGGCCAGCCTCAAATGAGACCATCACTTCATGTTGCGAATCGCCGACGATAGCGGGTAGCGATTGAGCCGTCAAGCAAAATATCCTGCAGCGCATCATGCGCGCCGCCCGGCGCCCCGCCGGCGCGGTTCGCGCGCAACGCGCGGCGCCCGACCCGGTGCCAAGCCGCGCGAAAATTTGATAGCATCCGCGGGTTTTACGAAATTTTTCGACCTTTTACACCACGCAGCGGGCCGCAGCGCATACCTTCACGGAATGGCATCAGACAAGGAACTCGCCGACTTTCTGGCGGGCGTCGAAAGGCGCGCGTTCAAGCAGGCCGCATACGCCGTGCGTGACGACGATGCATCGCTCGACATCGTGCAGGACGCGATGATCAAGCTCGCTGAAAAGTACGGCGACCGGCCGGCGGCCGAGCTGCCGCTGCTTTTTCAGCGGATCCTGCAGAACGCGATCCACGACTGGTTCCGCCGGCAGAAGGTCCGCAACACCTGGGTGACGCTGTTCTCGTCGCTGAACAGCACCGACGACGACGACTTCGACCCGCTCGAAACGCTCGAATCCGCGGACGACAACGCGGGCGTCGAGAGCAGCGAGCACCGCCTCGAAAGAGAGCAGGTTCTGGCCCTGATCGACGAGGAAATCCAGAAACTTCCGGCGCGTCAACGGGAAGCGTTCCTGATGCGTTATTGGGAAGATATGGATGTCGCCGAGACTGCCGCCGCGATGGGGTGCTCCGAGGGCAGCGTCAAGACGCACTGCTCGCGAGCCACTCACACGCTGGCGCAAGCGCTCAAGGCCAAAGGAATCACGCTATGAGCTCCGCTCCCGCAAACCGAGAACTCGAATTCGCGCTGAAGGTGCGCCGCGCGCTGGATGAGCGCGCAGCCGCCCTGCCTGCCGCGACCACCGATCGGCTGGCCGTCGCCCGCCGGGCCGCGCTCGCGCGCAAGAAGCCCGAAGCCGCGAGCGCGCCGGTGTTCGTGCCGGCCTTCGCCGGCGCCTATGGCCCGACGCCCGCGAACCGCCCGCCGGCCGGCCGGCCGTCGTTCGCGCGCCGGCTGCTGCGCGCATGGCCGCTCGCGTTGCTGCTCGCGGGGCTCGTCGGCATCGCGTACTGGGAAGACATGCAGCGCACCGCCGAACTCGCCGATATCGACGCGGCGATGCTCAGCGACGACCTGCCGCTCAATGCGTATCTCGACCACGGGTTCAACGCGTATCTTTCGCGCGCTCACTAACAGACAATAACGAGGGGATCGTACGGGTGAGTCAGAAGCGCGGCCTGGCCGTATTTTTCGGATGCGTGATCGCGATCGCCGTTTCCTACGTCGCCACGTATCCCCGATTCCACCCGGCCCCCGCGACGGCGCCCGTCGCGACCACCAGCCCCGCCGCGCCCGCGTCGACCGCGACCGGCCTGACCGCCGAACTCCCCCCGCTGCCCCTGCCGCTGCCGGCCGCCGCCGGCCCGCTGTCGTGGGCGCGCCTCACGCCGGCGCAGCACGCGGCCCTCGCCCCGTTCGCCGACCAGTGGGACGGCTTCAGCGACGCCCGCAAGCGCAAATGGCTGAAGATCGCATCGCGTTTCGCGAAGTTGTCGCCGGATGATCAGAAGCGCCTGCAGGAGCGGATGACCGAATGGGCGAAGATGACGCCCGAGCAGCGCCGCGTCGCGCGCGAGAACTACCAGAGTGCGAAGGAGCTGTCCGCCCAGGCGCGCGAGCGCGCGTGGAAGGCCTACCAGCAACTGCCCGAGGAGCAGAAGGAACGGCTTGCCGCCGCCGAGCGCCGTCGCAAGCCGAGTGTCGTCAGCGCGCCGCCGACCGCCGCCGACCGTGACGTCCGCCGCCTCGTCAACGCGCACGAACACCCGGCGAGCGGCGCGGCGGCGGCCGCGGCGCCCGCGTCGGCCGGTGCCGCCGCGCAGCCGGCGCCCGCGTCGTCGACCTCCGGCACCGCATCCGCGCCGGCCGCCGTGGCGCCGGTGTCGCCCGCCGACGCGCCTTCGCTGTTCAAGGGCTCCTGAGCGGCCGTGGCGAGCACCGGCGCACCCGAAACCCCGGCCGTCGCGCCGTCCGTACGGCGACGCCTCGCCGCCCTGCTCTACGAAGGCGTGCTGCTGTTCGGCGTCGTGTTCTTCGCCGGGCTCGCGTTCAGCCTCGCGACACAGCAACGCAACGGCCTCGTCCATCACAACCTGCTTGCCGCATGGATCGCGCTCGTCGTCGGCGCGTATTTCGTGTGGTTCTGGACGCACGGCGGCCAGACGCTGCCGATGAAAACCTGGCGGCTCCGGCTCGAGTCGTCGAGCGGCCGGCCGCTGAGCGCCGGCCACGCGCTCGTCCGCTACGTGCTCGGCTGGCTGTGGTTCCTGCCGCCGCTCGCGCTGCACCCGCTCCTCGGCCTGTCGGTACCCGTCACGCTCGCGCTCGCCGCCGCATGGATCGTCGTGTGGGCCGGCGCGGCCCGACTGCACGCCGGCCGCCAGTTCCCGCACGACCGGATCGCGCGCACGCGCGTCGTCGCGATCCCGCGCTGACGCGCCGCATTCGCCAGACGAAAGCCGCTCGTCCGGCGCGCTCGCCGAGCCGGACGCCCTTACCAAACAAGCGACGATCGTTCGGTGCGGCAGGTTACGCAACGCCCATCCGTTCACTGCTAAACATCCTTCGACGGCCGTAATAAGAACGTCTCGTGACTGTCACGGCACAGTCACGCCCGCATGGCGGAATGCCGGTAATGTCAACCGGCGCGAGTCATGCATGGGCCAGAAAACGTCCGCGACCTCACTGTTTCGTCACCCCATCGGCGCTCGCGCCGCCACTGCGTTCCTGTCCGGCTCGGGGGCAACCGACGGCGTGGTGTCGCACAAGCCGCCCGTCGCGCACACCACGCAGCACGAGGACCCCGAGCCGTCTGCCCATCGCTACCGCACCATCTGGCTGTCCGACATCCACCTCGGCTCGAGCGGCTGTCAGGCGCCCTACCTGCTGGACTTCCTGCGTCACAACGATTCGGAATACCTGTACCTCGTCGGCGACATCATCGACGGCTGGCAGTTGAAGAAAGGCTGGTACTGGCCGCAGGCGCACAACGACGTCGTGCAGAAGATCCTGCGCAAGGCGCGCAAGGGCACGCAGGTGGTCTACATCCCCGGCAACCACGACGAAGGCGCGCGGCAGTTCTGCGATCTCGCGTTCGGCGACATCCAGGTGCGCGGCGAGGCATTCCACACGACGCTCGCAGGCAAACGTTTGTGGATCGTGCACGGCGACCTGTTCGACGGCGTGATCCAGCACGCGAAATGGCTCGCGTACCTCGGCGACACGCTCTACACGCTGATCCTCGTGCTGAACCGCTGGTTCAACCGGATCCGCAGCCGGCTGGGCTTCCAGTACTGGTCGCTGTCGCAGTACCTGAAGCACCAGGTGAAGAACGCGGTCAACTTCATCTCGCAGTTCGAGACCGTGATGACCGACGAGGCGCGCCGCCGCGGCTGCGACGGCGTCGTGTGCGGCCATATCCACAAGGCCGAGATCCGCGACATCGACGGCGTGCTGTACTGCAACGACGGCGACTGGGTCGAAAGCCTGTCCGCGCTCGTCGAAACGATGGAAGGCGAACTGAAGATCGTCTACTGGACGGTGATGCGCGCCGCGCCGTCGGAGACCACGTCGCGCAAGGCCAAGGCCACTGCCTGACACCCCCTTACTTACAGGACAGATGCCGCGATGAAGATCATGATCGTCACCGACGCGTGGGAACCGCAGGTCAACGGCGTCGTGCGCACGCTGAAGAGCACGTCGCGCGAACTCACGGCGCTCGGCCACCGCGTCGAACTGCTGACGCCGCTGGAATTCCGCACGGTACCGTGCCCGACCTACCCCGAGATCCGCCTGTCGATCCTGCCGTACCGCAAGCTGCGCGCGCGGATCGATGCGTTCGCGCCCGACGCGCTGCACATCGCGACCGAAGGCCCGCTCGGGTTGGCCGCCCGGCGCTATGCGCGCACCCGCAAGCTGCCGTACACGACCGCCTACCACACGCGCTTTCCGGAATACGTGCAGGCGCGCTTCGGCATTCCGCTCGCCGCGACCTACCGCTTCCTGCACTGGTTCCACGGCCCGTCGCTCGCGGTGATGGCGCCGACGCCGGTCGTCAAGCAGGATCTCGAGAAATACGGCTTCACGAACGTGGTGCTGTGGACGCGCGGCGTCGATCTCGACATCTTCCATCCGATGGAGTCGAAGGTGCTCAATACCGCGCGGCCGATCTTCCTGTACGTGGGGCGCGTCGCGATCGAGAAGAACGTCGAGGCGTTCCTGCGCCTCGATCTGCCCGGCTCGAAATGGGTCGCGGGCGAAGGCCCCGCGCTCGCGGAACTGAAGTCGCGCTACCCGGAGGCGAACTATCTCGGCGTGCTGTCGCAGGCCGAGCTCGCGAAGGTGTATGCTGCGGCCGACGTGTTCGTGTTCCCGAGTCGCACCGACACGTTCGGCCTCGTCCTGCTCGAGGCGCTCGCCTGCGGCACGCCGGTGGCCGCGTATCCCGTCACGGGCCCGATCGACGTGCTCAGCGGAGGCGACGCCGGCGCGATGCACGAGGACCTGCAGGAAGCCTGCCTCGAGGCGCTGAAGATCGAACGCACGACCGCGCGCGCGTGGGCCGAACGCTTCTCGTGGCGCGCGGCGTCCGAGCAGTTCGCGTCGCATCTGAAGCCACTGCCGAAGACCGCGTACTCGCCCGCCGAAGGTGCCGCCGTTTGAAACGAGACCTGAACGACAAGACCCCGCCCTTTAACGCAACGCCGCAACGGCACCGGCCGTTCGACGAGGAAGAGCCGCACGCCGAAACGGACGCGCATCCGCACGAGCCGCTCGGCCCGGACGATCAACTGACGCCGCTGCCGCCGAACCCGTACAAGCGCCACCGCGGCATCACGCGTGCGTGGTTCGCGCTCAAGCATTCGCTGAACGGCTTTCGCGTCGCGATCCGCGAGGAAAGCGCGTTTCGCCAGGAGCTCACGCTCGCCGCGCTGATGCTGCCGATCGGCGCGTTCGCGCCGGTGCCGGCCGCGTCGCGCGCGCTGCTGATCGCCTCGGTGCTGCTGGTGCTGATCGTCGAGCTGCTGAACTCGAGCGTCGAAGCCGCGATCGACCGCATCTCGCTCGAGCGCCACGAACTCTCGAAGCGCGCGAAGGACCTCGGCAGCGCGGCCGTGACGGTCGCGCTGTTCGCGTGCGTGACGACCTGGGGCTTCGTGCTCGGCCCGGTCGTCGCACGCTGGCTCGGCTTCTAGGGCGCCTGCCCCGCCCCCGCGTGCGGCGCTGCACCATGCGCCGCGCGGGGCCGCGATCACGAAATGCCCCGATGTGGCGAAACCCCGGTTTATAATCGTCCGCTAGACATAGAACAGCAACCCGCGCCGGACGAATCACGCAGCATCGATTGCAGCGCCCGCCAGTCCGGCATACACAGGGCCGGACGACATGGAAGCGAAACCTCCCCGCCGCACCCGCGAACGGATTCTCGAGTTGTCGTTGAAACTCTTCAACGAGATCGGCGAGCCGAACGTCACCACCACGACGATCGCCGAGGAAATGGAAATCAGTCCAGGCAACCTGTACTACCATTTCCGCAACAAGGACGACATCATCAACAGCATCTTCGCGCAGTTCGAGCAGCAGATCGAACGGCGGCTGCGCTTCCCCGAGGATCATCGTCCGACGATCGACGAAACCTGGTCGTACCTGCAGTACATGGCCGATTTCATGTGGACCTACCGGTTCCTGTATCGCGACCTCAACGACCTGCTCGCACGCAACCGCACGCTCGAGACGCACTTCAAGCAGATCATCAGCCACAAGGTGCGCTTCGCGCACGACATGTGCGAGCTGCTCGTCTCCGACGCCGAAATGGTCGCGACGCCCGCCGAGATCGAAGTCATCGCGACCAACATGGCGGTGATCTCGACATACTGGCTGTCGTATCAGTACGTGATGCATCCGCGCAAATACAACGACCAGGACGCGATCCGCGAAGAGCTGCACCAGGTGAGCATGCACGTGATCTCGATCATGGCCCCGTACCTGCGCGGCCGCTCGCGCCAGCTGTTCGACGATCTGGTCTCCGGCAAGCTGCCCAAGCGCCAGTTCTCCGACTACCTGCCGCCGCGCGACGGTTCGCCGCGCCCGGCCGGCGGGCCCGTCGCCACCGGTCAAGCCGCCGCCAAGGACGCCAAGCAATGAAGGCAGTCTGCGTTTACTGCGGCTCGTCGTCCGGCGTGCGGCCCGTCTATGCCGATGCCGCGCGCGCGTTCGGCCGCGCGCTGGTCGACGCGGGCCTCACGCTCGTGTACGGCGGCGGCCGCGTCGGCCTGATGGGTGTGATCGCCGACGAAGTGATGGCGGCAGGCGGCCGTGCGGTCGGCGTGATCCCCGAGCTGCTCGTCGACAAGGAAGTCGGCCATACGGGGCTGTCGGAACTGCACGTGGTGCCCGACATGCACCATCGCAAGAAGATGATGGCCGACCTCTCCGACGCGTTCGTCGCGATGCCCGGCGGCGCCGGCACGCTCGAGGAGCTCTTCGAGGTCTACACGTGGGCGCAGCTCGGCTATCACCGCAAGCCCGTCGCGCTCTACAACATCGATGCGTTCTACGATCCGCTGATCGCGCTGTTGCGCCATACGGTCGACGAAGGCTTCATGCGGCCGGCCTATTTCGACGCGCTGTGCGTCGAATCGGAACCCGCCGCGCTGATCGAGCGGCTGCGCCGCTACCAGCCGCCCGCCCGCGACAAGTGGGCGCCCGACGCAGCGAAGTAACCCTCACCGGAGCCCGCACGCGATGACCGCACCATCCTACCGCAAGGCCGTCCTCATCACCGGCGCGAGCCGCGGCATCGGCCGCGCGACCGCCGTGCTCGCGGCCGAGCGCGGCTGGGACGTGGGCATCAACTACGCGCGCGACGCGGCGGCGGCCGAACGGACCGCACAGGCGGTGCGCGACGCGGGCGGCCGCGCGTGCATCGTCGCGGGCGATGTCGCGAACGAGGCGGACGTCGTCGCGATGTTCGACACCGTTGCCGCCGAATTCGGGCGGCTCGACGCGCTGGTCAACAATGCCGGCATCGTCGCGCCGTCGATGCCGCTCGCCGACATGCCGGTCGACCGGCTGCGGCGGATGTTCGACACCAACGTGCTCGGCGCCTACCTGTGTGCGCGCGAAGCCGCGCGCCGGCTGTCCACCGACCGCGGCGGCCGCGGCGGCGCGATCGTCAACGTGTCGTCGATCGCGTCGCGGCTCGGCTCGCCGAACGAGTACGTCGACTACGCGGGCTCGAAAGGCGCGGTCGATTCGCTGACGATCGGCCTGGCAAAGGAACTCGGCCCGCACGGCGTGCGCGTGAACGCGGTGCGCCCCGGCCTGATCGAGACCGACATTCATGCAAGCGGCGGCCAGCCGGACCGTGCGGCCCGTCTCGGCGCGCAGACACCGCTCGGCCGCGCGGGCGAAGCGCAGGAGATCGCCGAGGCGATCGTCTGGCTGCTCGGCGATACGGCGTCCTACACGACGGGCGCCCTGCTCGACGTCGGCGGCGGCCGCTAAGCTGACGCGCGGCGCAACAATACGGCGGTCGAAACCGCGCCGTGGTCACGGCGCCACAAATCTCCACAATTCCGTGACAGTTTCAGTAAACGTCCGTAACAATTTCGTGTTCTACTAGCGGACATTCAGACAGGTGTCTTGAACACGCTGTCCGTTACCCGGATATAGCCCCTTATCGGTCCTGCCCATGTCGCCGGACCGGCTCGCTCGACCCGAGATCTTTTCCATGCCTGGAACCGCAGCGCCCAGCCGGCGACGCACGCCCGTGCCCGCCCCGGCCGCGCACACCCGCTCGACCGCCGATACCGACGTCATCGCGACGCTGGACGTCGCCGGCACGCCCGTCGCCGCCTCGATCGCCGTCACCAGCCCCCCACGCGAGCGCTCGCTGCTGTTCGGCTGGCGCGCATGGCTGTTCGTCGCCGCACTGGTGTGTGCGTACACGCTGCCCGGCGTGCTCGGGCACGATCCGTGGAAACAGGACGAAACCTACACGTTCGGCATCATCCAGCACATGCTCGAGACCGGCGACTTCGTCGTGCCGACCAATGCCGGCCTGCCGTTCATGGAAAAACCGCCGCTTTACGCGTGGGTCGCGACCAGCCTCGCGTGGCTGCTGCAGCGCGTGATGCCGCTGCACGACGCGGCGCGCCTGGCGAGCGCGCTGTTCGCCGCGCTCGCGTTCGGCTTCATCGCGCGCGCGGCCCGCGTGGCCAGTCGGGCGGACGACTGGTTCGACCTGCGCGTGCTCGGCCCGGTCGTACTGAGCGCGGGCACGCTCGTCGTCATCAAGCACGTGCACGACATGATGACGGACGTCGCGCTGTTTGCCGGCACGGCAATGGGGTTCTGCGGGCTGCTCGAACTCGTGATGCAGCACGTCGCGCGTGCGCAGCAGATGCGGCACGGGCTGCCGGCGCATCCGGCGAGCCGCTGGGCCGCGCCGATCTTCGGCGCGGGCGTCGGCGTCGCATTGATGGCGAAGGGGCTGTTCGTGCCGCTCGTGTTCGCGGCTACGCTCGTCTGCACGCTGGCGCTCTATCCGGCCTGCCGCACCCGCTCGTTCGCACGCGCGCTCGGCATTGCCGCGCTCGTGTTCGCGCCGTTCGCGCTGATCTGGCCGACCGCCCTGTTCCTGCGCTCGGAAACGCTGTTCATGACGTGGTTCTGGGACAACAACGTCGGCCGCTTCTTCGGCTTCTCCGTTCCCGAACTGGGCGCCGAAAACGACAAGCCGTTCTTCATCCTGCGCGCGTTCCTGCTCGTCGGCTTCCCGGTCGCGCCGCTCGCGATCGTCGCGCTCGCCCGCGGCGCATGGCGCGACTGGCGCGCGCCGCGCATCGCGCTGCCCGTGCTGTTCGCCGGCATCGGGCTCGCGGTGCTGCAGGTGTCCGCGACGTCGCGCCAGCTCTACATCCTGCCGTTCTTCGCGCCGCTCGCGCTGGTCGCCGCCCAGGCGATCGACCGCCTGCCGCGCCGGCTGCATCTCGCGTGGGATTACCTGAGCCGCATCCTGTTCGGCACGGTCGTCGTGCTCGCATGGGCGATCTGGGCGGTGATGGCCGATCCGGCCGCGTCGCATGCCGATCTCGCGCTGCTCGGCCGCTGGCTGCCGCTCGACTGGACGATGCCGATCCAGCCCGCGCTCGTGACCGGCGCGCTCGCGCTGACGGTCGGCTGGCTGACGCTGCTGCCGTCGCTGCGCACGACGGGCCTGTGGCGCGGCGCGCTGTCGTGGGGCGCCGGCGCGCTCGTCGCGTGGGGGCTGATCTATACGCTGCTGCTGCCGTGGCTCGACGTCGCGAAAAGCTATCGCTCGGTGTTCGACGACCTGAACGCGCATCTCGCGCTCGAATGGAACGACGGCGACTGCATGGCGAGCCTGCACGGGCTCGGCGAATCGGAAGCGCCAATGCTGTACTACTTCTCCGGCATCCAGCACACGCCGATCGACGACGCGAAGACGACGCGCTGCACGTGGATGATCGTGCAGGGCGTACGGGCCGTCGATCCGGCGCCGGGCAACGAATGGAAGCTGTTCTGGACCGGCGCCCGCCCGGGCGACAACGCGGAACTGCTGCGCGTCTACGTACGCACGCCCGAACAGCACCTGCAGTGACACGGGGCGGCGCGATGCGCCGTCCCGCCCGCCTTGACTGTCCTCTTCGGCACCGGCCGCGCGCTTTGCGCGACGCCGGCCGCCACGAACCCGCCAGCGTGCGCGGGCTCGCCGCCCGTTTCCTCGTCGCACCCAGGCCCGATCGTCAGAACGACGAGCCGGGCTCCCGCAGAAACGCCGTTTCCTCATCGGTCGACACGCGACCGAGAATCGCGTTCCGGTGCGGAAAGCGGCCGAAGCGCTCGACGACCGCCGCATGCAGCAACGCGAAGCGGTGATAGCTCTCGCACCCGGCCTCGTCGCGGATGCCCGCGCACAGGCGCACGGCCTCGCGCTGGCTCTCGACCGATTCGTCGTGCTCGAACGGCAGATACGCGAACGCACGATGATGTCCGCTCGGCAACTGCGCGTCCCAACCGGCCGCGACGACGCGACGGGCGAGCGCGAGCGCCTTCGGATCGGCGGCAAACGCGCGCGGCGTGCCGCGATGGATGTTGCGCGAGAACTGGTCGAGCACGACGATCAACGCCAGCGCCCCCTCCGGCGAACCGGCCCAGTGATCGCAGGCGCCGTCGCACGCGGCGTCGAGCAGCGCGCCGTAACGCGTGCGCAGCACGTCGTCGAACGCCGCGCCGCCGTTGAACCAGATCTTGCGTTCCTGCCCGAATTCGGCCGAGCCCGGCTCGCCGAACCAGAAATCGAGAATCTCCCGTGCCTGCGGATCGAGCGCCGCCGCGCCCGCTGTCCCGGTATCGATCGTCATGCAAACTCCAGTACGAGGCGCCGTGTGCGCGCGCTCTTCTTTTCCAGTTTCGCGACCCGCAGCCCGCCGATTTCGGACGTGTTGCGCACATGCGTGCCGCCGCACGGCTGCAGGTCGACGTTTTCGATGCGCAGCAGCCGCACGCGGCCGAGGCCCATCGGCGGCTTCACGCTCATCGTGCGCACGAGCTCGGGCCGCTCGGCCATCTCGTCGTCGGTGATCCATTCGGTCGTGACCGGATGCGCGCCGACGACGAGGCCCGCGAGGCGCCGCTCGACGTCGTCGCGGTCGATCGCGTCGGACGTCGCGAAATCGAGGCGCACGTAGTCGGCCGTCACGCTGCAGCCGTCGACCGCGTACGGCAGCACCGCGCACATCAGGTGCGCGGCCGTGTGCAGGCGCATGTGTCGGTAGCGGCGCACCCAGTCGATCGCGGCGACCACGCGCGTGCCGGGCGCAAGCGTCGCGACGCGCGCCTCCTGGCCCGGCGCGGGCACGTGCACCGCGTCGTCGGGCGTCGCGCCGTCGAACTTCGCCTTGCGCGTATCGGCAATCGCGATCGTGCTGCCGTCGGGCAGCGTCAGCGTGCCGGCGTCGCCGGCCTGGCCGCCGCCGAGCGGATAGAACACCGTGCGATCGAGCCGGATGCCATCGTCGCCGACGGCCTGGACGGTCGCCTCGCATTGCGTGAGGTACGCGTCTTCGCGAAACAGCGCTTGTGTCGTCATCGGGGGAGCCTCGTGTCGATGGGGGAAACGGCCAGTGTCGCGCCGCGCTGCACGTGCGCCCAGACGCAGATCGTCCCGCGCGCGGGCGGCGGCGTACCGGTGGATCAACCGGGCCGGTTGCGCATCCAGTCGGCCGTATCGTAGAACGAATGCATGAGCCGCTCGCGCAGCGGCTCCGGCAACCCGACGTCTTCCATCGCCCACGCCATGCAGCGCAGCCACTGGTCGCGCTCGACCGACGCGATCGGGAACGGCAGGTGCCGCGCGCGCAGCCGCGGATGGCCGAACCGGCTGATGTAGTGGTCGGGGCCGCCGAGCCAGCCGCACAGGAACCAGAACAGCTTGTCGCGCGACCCGTCGAGCGAAGGCGGATGCAGCGCGCGAATCTGCGCGAACTCGGGTTCGAGGTCCATCAGGTCGTAGAAGCGGTCCACCATGTCGCGCACGCGGGCTTCGCCGCCCACGAGCTCGAACGCCGTCGGCTGCGACGGCGCATCGTCATTCACATCGGTCATACGGATAGTCGGAAAACGGGATCTTCGGGCTACGGGCGACGCTCAGGCGTCGCGCAGCGACTGCAGCGCGGGGCGCCGCAACACATTATGCAGGCTCAGCCAGCCGGCCGCACCGGCGCAGACGACGCCGGCCGCGATGCCGGCCGGCACGAGCCACGGATCGACGGCGAGCCGGAAATCGAACACGCGCGACGCGAGCACCCAGCCGACCGCGATCGCGCCCGCCGACGCCAGCGCGCCGGCCAGCGCGCCGACCACGATGAATTCCGCGCGCTGCACCGCATTGACCTGCGCGCGCGACGCACCGAGCGCGCGCAGCAGCGCGGCCTCGCGCACGCGCTCGTCGCGCGAGCCGGCGAGCGCCGTGTACAGCACGAGCACGCCGGCCGCGAGCGTGAACGCAAACAGGAACTGCACCGCCCCGACCACCTGCAGCATCATCCGCTGCAACTGCGCGAGGATCGGCGCGACGTCGATCGCGGTCAGGTTCGGGTAGCGCGCGATCAACGGATCGAGCAGCGCGGCGTCCGATGCCGGCAGATGGAAGCTCGTCAGATAGACGGCCGGAAAATCCTTCAGCACCGGCGGCGGCATCAGCACGAAGAAGTTGACGCGGAACGAGCCCCAATCGAGCTTGCGCACGCTCGTGACGGGCGCGTCGACCGTCAGCCCCGTCACGTCGAAGCGCAGCGTGTCGCCCGGCTTCACGTTCAGCGTCTTCGCCAGGCCGGCTTCGATCGAGATCTGCGGCGTGGCCGCGGTACCGAACCAGTCGCCTTCGACGATCCGGTTGTCCGACGGCAGTTCGGTCGTGTACGACAGGTTGAATTCGCGATCGACGAGCCGGCGCGCCTCTTCGGACGGGTACGCGTCCGGATTCACCGGCTTGCCGTTGATCGCGACGAGGCGGCCGCGCACCATCGGCGCCGGTACGGCGTCGCGCACGCCGTGCGCAGCCAGATAGGCGGCGACATCGGCGCGCTGGTCGGGCTGGATGTCGATCAGGAACTGGTTCGGCGCGTCGGGCGGCGTCGACTGCCGCCAGCCCGCCACGAGGTCGTTGCGCGTGATCGCGATCAGCAGCAGGCACATCAGGCCGAGCGCGAGCGCAGTGATCTGCAGCGCGCTGGCCGTGCCGCGCCGATGCAGCGACGCCAGCGCGTAGCGCCAGCCGACGCCCGCGGCCACGCGCGCATCGCGCACCGCGCGCGCGGCGGCGAACAGCACGAGCCGGACGATCAGCGCGAACCCGACCAGCGCGCCGGCAAAGCCGCCCGCGACGATGAGACCGAGCTTCAGGTTGCCGGCGGCCGCGATCAGCAGCCCCGCGAACAGCACGACACCGATCGCATACGCGGCCCACGCGGTGCGCGACGCGTCGCCCCACTCGCGCCGCAACACGCGCACCGGCGGCACGCGCGTGAGCGGCACGAGCGGCGGCAGCGCGAAACCGAGCAGCAGCACGAGCGCCGCGCCCATGCCGATCAGCGCCGGCCACAGCGTCGGCGGCGGCAGCACGACGTCGATCAGGCTGCCGAGCGCGGCCAGCAACGCCCAGTGGCCGCCGTAGCCGAGCACCGCGCCCGCGGCGCCCGACACGATGCCGACGCCGGCGAATTCGAGCGCGAACAGCGCGCCGAGCGTGCGGCGGCTCACGCCGAGGCAGCGCATCGTCGCACAGCCGTCGAGATGGCGCCGCATGTAGCGCTGCGCGGCCATCGCAATCGCGACCGCCGCGAGCAGCGCGGTCAGCAAGGCGACGAGCGTCAGGAAATGGCGCGCGCGATCCAGTGTCTGCCGCACCTGCGGCTGCCCTTCCTGCAACGACTCGAGCCCGACGCCGCGCAGCTTCCCGCCGTCGACGCGCGCGTGTGCATACGCTTCGAAGCGCGCGACGGCCGGTGCGTCGCCCGCGACCAGCAGCCGGTACGTGACGCGGCTGCCGTAGCCCGTGAGCCCGGTCGCGGCGAGCTCGTCCGCGCGCATCATCAGCCGCGGGGAAAAATTGACGAACGAAAAGCCGCGATCGAGTTCGCGGGCAATCGCGGCGGCGACCGTAAACGTGCGCAGCCCGACGCGCACCGTATCGCCCGCCTTGAGGTGCAGCGCATCGAGCAGCGCCGGGTCGGCCCACACGGTGCCGGGCGCGGGAATCGCGGTCGCCTTTTGCGCGACGGTCGCGCCGGCCGGCAGGATCTCGACCGCGCCGCGCAGCGGATAGCCGGGCGACACGGCCTTCACGGCCGCGAGGCGCGACGGCGCCGCGTCGGCGGCCTGCCCGCCCGCGGCGGACGCGATCATGCTCGGGAAGATGGCCGTCGTCGCGGTACGCAGACCGAGCGCGCGAGCCTGCCGGTCGAACGATGGATCGACGGGGCGATCGGCGCGCACGACGAAATCGGCGCCGAGCATCTGGCGCGCGTCGCGCTCGAGCCCCTGGCGCAGCCGATCGGCGAGAAAGCCGACGCTCGTCAGCGCCGCGACCGCGAGCACCAGCGCGAGGACCAGCAGCGTCAACTCACCCGCGCGCCAGTCGCGCGCGGTCATCCGGGCGGCCTGGTGGATCAGGTCGCGCAGGCCGAAGCGGCCCGCATGCGCGCGCCCGTCATGGCCGGGTTGCCCGGCCGGCGGCTGCACCGCGTGTTGCGGCCCCTTCAATCGCGTTTTCCTCCGATCGAGTTGAGCCGCGACACCATGTGGTTCGCCATCCCGCGAAAACCGCCCGACACGCCGCGCCACAGGCGCGGCAGCGCCCATGCCGACGCCGCGACGAACGCGGCGAGCAGCACGAGAAATGCGAGCGGAACGAAGAACGCGAGGACCAGCCCGCCGACCACGAGACCGTCCTCGGTCGATGACGCGACCCAGTTCGAAATCGGTTCGGGAGACAGGTTGATCAGCGCGCGCGTGCCGGCCTTCGCCACGTGCGCGGCGCCGGCAAGCGAGCCGCCGGCGAGCCCCGCGACCGCCAGCATGGTCGGATCGGCATGGCCGAGCGCGCCGGCCGCGAGCACGGCGCCGGCCGGAATGCGGATGAAGGTGTGCACGGCATCCCACAGCGAGTCGAATGCGGGGATCTTGTCGGCAAGGAATTCGGTCACGGCGAGCACGGCCGCGGCGCCGATGACCCACGGCGACGTCAGCACGGCCAGCGTGTCGGGCAGGTGGAGCCAGCCGAACCGCGCCAGCACGCCGGCGATCAGCACCGTCAGGTACAGGCGCAGGCCGCTCGCCCACGCGAGTCCCGCGCCGAGCGAAATGGCTTCGATCATGGCCCTCTCCTTGCACTTTCCGTGCGTTTTGCCGATTGATCGGATCGGGTCGGACAGACCGGCCGCGCGGCGCGTGGCGACCGGCACCGCGTGCCGCGAGCAGCACGGCGGTATTCAGGCCCGAATGCGTTCCATTATAGACAGGCCGGGCGACCGACCGGCGCAATTCCGCGGCGGCGCGGCGCCCGGCAGGCCGTCGTCAGGCGGCCGACGACAGTTTCAGGCCGACCAACCCCGCGACGATCAGCGCCGCACTCGCGACGCGCGCGACGGTCAGCGCCTCGCCCATCATCACGATCCCGAACACGAACGCGCCGACCGCGCCGATGCCCGTCCACACCGCGTATGCGGTGCCGAGCGGCAACTGGCGCATCGCGACCGCGAGCAGCCCGAAGCTGGCCAGTGCCGTCACGATCGTAAACAGCGACGGACCGAGCTTCGTGAAGCCGTCCGACGATTTCAAGCCGGCCGCCCAGGCCACTTCCAGCAAACCGGCGATCAACAACCATACCCACGCCATCTCGACGTACTCCATATCGGATGGGGCCGTCCCCGTTGAAGCGAATGACCCGGGGTCGTCCCCGGGCGGCGCCGAGTATAACAAGAGGCTTACGGACCTGCCGGCTGTGGGCCGCCGCGGCGGCCGATGCGGGGCGCGACCGGCCGGACGCGGTCAGTTCGCCACGCGCTTGGGCGCGACGCCGCCGACGCAGCGGTCGTCGCGGTACAGCGCCCACTCCTCGCACACGCGGCCATCCTTGAACACGCACATGCCGACCTGCCCGCGTGGCAGGCTGCGGATCACGTGGCGACCGCCGAGCTTCTCGCAGTTGACCGACGCGGGATTGGCCAGCGCCACCTGCGCGGGCGGCTGCTGCCCGGGCGGCAGCGGCTGGGCGAACGCGCCGGGCGCAGCCAGCGCCAGCGCACAGCTGACGACCAGACGGACGGACATTGCACGCTCCTCGTTTTCGTTCGGGGAACGGTCAGGATAGCGGGGATTGCGCAGCCGGTGTGCAAGGGCGGCCGCGGTCGCGAAACTGTCGCGCCGGCACAACCGTGCCGGTGCGCGGCTCCCGGCCGCATGCCCCGCCGCGCACCGCCCGTCACACCGCGCCGACGAGCCGATAGCCGACGCCCGTCTCGGTGACGATGTGCTCGGGCTGCGCGGGATCGGCCTCGAGCTTCTGGCGCAGGTGCGCCATGTAGATGCGCAGGTAATGATGGCTCTCGACATGCGACGGCCCCCACACGTCGCGCAGCAGCTGGCGGTGCGTGAGCACGCGCCCCGCGTGACGCACGAGCGTCGCGAGCAGCCGGTACTCGAGCGGCGTCAGGTGCACGATCGCGTCGTCGCGCCACACCTGGCGCAGCGCGAGATCGACGGTCACGGCGCCGAAGGTCA
Source organism: Burkholderia sp. MSMB1826 (assembly GCF_001526325.1). Lineage (NCBI taxonomy): Bacteria > Pseudomonadati > Pseudomonadota > Betaproteobacteria > Burkholderiales > Burkholderiaceae > Burkholderia > Burkholderia sp. MSMB1826. The sequence continues at coordinate 343,060 of NZ_LOYN01000029.1, read as the reverse complement.
CCTTCGGCGACTCGTTCGCGCCGCCCTGGTTGCGCCGGCGCAGTTGCGCGCGCATCCGCGCGCGCAGTTCGGACACGCCGAACGGCTTGGTCAGGTAGTCGTCGGCGCCCGCGTCGAGCGCCGCGACCTTCTCCTCCTCCTGCGTGCGGGCGGACAGCACGATCACCGGCACCTCGGACCAGCCGCGCAGCTCGCGGATCACGTCGAGGCCGTCGGTGTCGGGCAGGCCGAGGTCGACGATCACGAGGTCGGGCTTGCGCGTCGCCGCGTCGATCAGCCCCTGCTTGCCCGTCTCGGCCTCGAACACCGCGATGTCCTCCTCTTCGAGCGCGGCGCGCACGAAGCGGCGGATCTGCTTTTCGTCCTCGATCAGGACGACGGTCAGGCTGGGTTCACTCATGGTCTGGCAATGGCTCGGATGGGGGCGATGCGCCCGGCAGGTCGGTTTCGTCGTCGGGCACGGCCGGCGCGGCCGGCGGCGTGTCGACCGGCAGCGTGAACCAGAAGCGCGCGCCCGTCACGCGGCCGTCGGGCGCGGTGCGGTTGAGCGCGCCGATTTTACCGCCGTGCGCCTCGACGATCGCGCGGCAGATCGCGAGCCCGAGCCCGATGCCGGGCGTCGCCGACTCCTTCTCGCCGCGCGTGAACTTGTCGAAGATCCGCGTCTCCATGCCGGCCGGCAAGCCGGGGCCGTGATCGTCGACGTGCACGCGCACGAACGGGGTCCCGTCGTCGGTCACGCGCTCAGCGCCGATGTCGAGCGACGTATCGGGCGGCGTGTACTTCGCCGCGTTCTCGAACAGGTTGGTGAACAGCCGCTCCATCAGCACCGCGTCCATCTGCAGCAACGGCAGGTCGGCCGGCAGCGCGACGCGCACGGGATGACGCGCGAGCACCCGCCGGCAGGCGGCGAGCGCGGCGCCGACGGTTTCCTCGAGCAGCGACCACTGGCGCTTGAGCTGCAGGCTGCCGCCCTGCAGCCGCGCCATGTCGAGCAGGTTCGTGACGATGCCGGTCATGCGCAGCGCCTCGTCGTGAATCGCGTCGACGAGTTCGCCCTCGCGCTGCGCGAGCCGCGCGGCGGCCGCGGCGTCGCCCGCGTCGGCAGCCGCGCGCCCGTTCGCGAGCATCGACGAGAAGCCGACGATCGTCGTGAGCGGCGTGCGCAGGTCGTGCGAGATCGCCGACAGCAGCGAGTTGCGCAACCGCTCGGACTCCATGTTGACGAGCGCGTCGCGCGCGATCTCGACGTAATGCACGCGCTCGAGCGCGAGCGCGATTTGCGCGGCGAATGCGTCGAGCATCCGCTGCTGCTCGGGCACCTCGAGTTCGCGCGGCTCGCGCGATGCGACCGCGAGCACGCCGCGCGTGCGCATCGGCGCTTTCAGCGGCAGGTACAGCGCGGCCGTCGCCGGCAGCGTATCGGTGCCGCGCCCGGCCGGCTTCTGCTGGTCGTACACCCACTGGCCGACGTCGCGGTCGAGCGCCGCGCCCGTCAGCGTGACGGCCGCATCGGGCTCCTCGATCTTCTGCCGTACCTGGTCCGCGCTGTCGGGCAGCAGGAACGCGACGCGGGCGCGGAACACCTCGCCCACGTGGCGGCTGCCGATCTCGACGATCTGCTCGGTCGTCAGCGCCGCGCCCAGCTCGCGCGCCATCGCGTAGATCGCGCCGGTGCGGCGCTCGCGGCGCTGCGCGACGCTCGCCTGGCGCGTGAGCGTCGACGTCAGGTGGCTGATCACGAGCGACGTCAGCAGCATCCCGAAGAAGGTCAGCAGGTATTGCGTGTCGCTGACCGAGAACGACATGCGCGGCGGCACGAAGAAGAAATCGAACGCGGCCACCGACAGGAACGACTGCAGCACGCCCGGGCCGCGCCCGAGCCGCACGGCCGAAAACACCACGCCGAGCAGGTACAGCATCACGAGATTCGTGAGGTCCAGCCGCCCGGATACGACGCTCGCGACGACGGTGATCGCCGCACAGATCGCGGCCGCATACGCGTAATGGCGCGGCGGCGAACGATGCGTGCCGAACTGCGCGAACGCATCGCGCCAGTCGCGCGCCCGCGCGTCGAGCGGCGCGGCGCGCGCCTCGTCGCTCGCGGACGCGCGAATCAGCATCAGGTCGACGTCGCCCGCGCGTTCCGCCAGTTGCTCGCCGAACGGCCGCGCGAAGCGGCGCGCGAGCCCGACCTTCGGCGAGCCGCCCGCGACCAGCTTCGATACGTTGCGCACCTTCGCATAGCCGATCAGCGCGGCGACCGCGTCGGCGCCGGCGAGCGTGGCCGTCTCCGCGCCGAGCTCGGCCGCGAGCTTCAGCGCGTCGAGCGTGCGCTGCCGCCGCGCGTCGGGCAGCCGCTGCAGGCGCGGCGTCTCGACGTACACGGCGATCCAGTCGGCCTTCAGGCTCGCGGCCAGGCGCGCCGCCGCGCGCACGAGCGTCGGCGCTTCGGCGCCCGGGCCGACGCACACGAGCAGCCGCTCGCGCGCCTGCCAGATGCGCTGGATCGACCGGTCGGCGCGGTATTCGCGCATCTGCGCGTCGACGCGATCGGCCGTGCGCCGCAGCGCCAGCTCGCGCAGCGCGATCAGGTTGCCCTTGCGGAAGAAGTTGCGCACCGCGCGCTCGGCCTGCTGCGCGAGATAGACCTTGCCGTCGCGCATGCGCTCGAGCAACTCCTCGGCCGGCAGGTCGACGAGCGTGACTTCGTCGGCCGCGTCGAACACGCGATCGGGCACGGTCTCCCACACGCGGATGCCGGTGATCGCGCCGACCACGTCGTTCAGGCTCTCGAGGTGCTGGACGTTGACGGTCGTATACACGTCGATGCCCGCGTCGAGCAGCTCGTAGACGTCCTGCCAGCGCTTCAGGTGCCGTGCGCCCTGCACGTTCGAATGCGCGAGCTCGTCGACGAGGATCAGTTGCGGCGCACGCGCGAGCGCGCCGTCCAGATCGAATTCGGCGAGCGTGCGGCCGCGATAGTCGAGGCGCGCGGGCGGCAGCACGTCGAGGCCGTCGAGCAGCGCGGCGGTCTCGCCGCGGCCGTGGGTCTCGACGATGCCGACGACGACGTCGACGCCTTCCTGGCGGCGCTGCCGCGCGGCCTGCAGCATCGCGTAGGTCTTGCCGACGCCGGCGGACGCGCCGAAGAAGATCTTGAGCTGGCCGCGCCGCTGCTTTTCTTCGTCTCGCTGCAGCTTGTCGAGAAGTTGGTCTGGATCGGGACGGTTCATGCGTGAGGAAGGCGGAGCGCCCGGATGCGCGCGGGTATGAGCATTGTGGTTCCAAATCGCCGCAAAAGGCAAAGACGGCGCGCGCGCCGTCGGGAAAAGCGCATCCGGCGCGGTTCGGGCGCGCCGGATGCCGGTCGGTACGCGCGATCGGTCAGTGCGCAGCCTGCGCCGCGTCGAGCGCCAGGTTCAGCTTCAGCACGTTCACGCGCGGCTCGCCGAGCACGCCGAACTGGCGGCCCGTCGTGTTCGCGGCAACGAGTTGCGCGACCGCGTCCGGCGCCATGTTGCGGACCTTCGCGACGCGCTCGACCTGGTACGCGGCGGCGGCCGGCGTGATCTCCGGATCGAGGCCGCTCGCCGACGCCGTCACGAGATCGACCGGCACCGGCTTCGACAGGTCGGTGCCGGCGTCGCGCAGCGCGGCGAGGCGCGCCTTCACCTGGTCGGCGAGCGACGGGTTCAGCGGGCCGAGGTTCGAGCCGCCGGAGCCGGCCGCGTTGTACGGCATCGGCGCGGTGGCCGACAGCCGGCCCCAGAAATACTTCGGCGCGTCGAACGGCTGGCCGATCAGCGCGGAGCCGACGACCTTGCCGTCCTGTTCGATCAGGCTGCCGTTGGCCTGCGACGGGAACACGGCCTGACCGAACACGGTCATCGCGGCCGGGTAAGCGAGCCCCGTCACGGCGGTCAGGATGACGAACAGTACGACGAGCGGGCGAATCAACGATTTCATGATGGTTCCTTCAGGTGCGGCCGGCTAGGTGCGGCCGGCTCAGGCCCAGCCGAGCGCGGCGAGCGTCATGTCGATCAGCTTGATGAACGGGAACGGCAGCAGCACGCCGCCGAGCCCGTAGACCAGCAGGTTGCGGCGCAGCAGCGACGCGGCGCCGAGCGGCCGGTAGGTCACGCCTTTCAGCGCGAGCGGAATCAGCGCGACGATGATCAATGCGTTGAAGATCACCGCCGACAGGATCGCGGACGCCGGCGAGCTCAGGTGCATGATGTCGAGCACGCGCAATTGCGGGTACGTCGTCACGAACGCGGCCGGAATGATCGCGAAGTACTTCGCGATGTCGTTCGCGATCGAGAACGTGGTCAGCGACCCGCGCGTCATCAGCATCTGCTTGCCGATCTCGACGATCTCGATCAGCTTCGTCGGGTTCGAGTCGAGGTCGACCATGTTGCCGGCTTCCTTCGCCGCCTGCGTGCCGGTGTTCATCGCGACGGCGACGTCCGCCTGCGCGAGCGCCGGCGCGTCGTTGGTGCCGTCGCCCGTCATCGCGACGAGGCGCCCGGCCGCCTGGTGCTCGCGAATCGTCGCGAGCTTGGTTTCCGGCGTCGCTTCCGCGAGGAAATCGTCGACGCCCGCTTCCGCCGCGATCGCCGCGGCCGTCAGCCGGTTGTCGCCCGTCACCATCACGGTCTTGATGCCCATCTTGCGCAGCTCCGCGAAGCGCTCCTTGATGCCGCCCTTCACGATGTCCTTCAGCTCGATCACGCCGAGCACGCGCGCCGCCCCTTCCTGCAGGTCGGCCACGACGAGCGGCGTGCTGCCGCGGCGCGCGACGTCGTCCACCGCGCGGCGCACGTCTTCCGGAAAGCGGCTGCCGTGCGTCTCGACGTAGCGGCGAATCGCATCGGCCGCGCCCTTGCGGATTTCGCGGCCCGGCAGATCGACGCCGCTCATCCGCGTCTGCGCGGAAAAGCCGAGGAACGTCGCGTGCAGTTGCGCCATGTCGCGCTGGCGAATGTCGAAGCGCGCCTTCGCGAGCACGACGATGCTGCGGCCTTCCGGCGTTTCGTCGGCGAGCGACGACAGTTGGGCGGCATCGGCCAGCGCTTCCTCGGTCACGCCGGGCGCCGGCACGAACGTCGACGCCTGGCGGTTGCCGAGCGTGATCGTGCCGGTCTTGTCGAGCAGCAGCACGTCGACGTCGCCGGCCGCCTCCACCGCGCGCCCCGACGTCGCGATCACGTTCGCCTGCATCATCCGGCTCATCCCGGCCACGCCGATCGCGGACAGCAGACCGCCGATCGTCGTCGGGATCAGGCACACGAGCAGCGCGACGAGCGCGGTGATCGTCACCACGTGGCCGGCCTTCATCGCCTCGACCGAGAACATCGAGAACGGCAGCAGCGTCGCGGTCGCGAGCAGCATCACGATCGTCAGCGCGACGAGCAGGATCGTCAGCGCGACTTCGTTCGGCGTCTTCTTGCGCTTCGCGCCTTCGACCATCGCGATCATCCGGTCGAGGAACGCCTCGCCCGGATTCGCGGTGACCTTGACGACGATCCAGTCCGACAGCACGCGCGTGCCGCCCGTCACCGACGAGAAGTCGCCGCCCGATTCGCGGATCACCGGCGCGGATTCGCCGGTGATCGCCGATTCGTCGACCGACGCGACGCCGTCGAGCACCTCGCCGTCGGCCGGGATCACGTCGCCGGTCTCGACGAGCACGACGTCGCCTTTACGCAGGTCGGACGCGGTCGTGATGCGGATCGGCGACTTCGGATGCGGCTCGTTGAGCTTCTTCGCCATCACGTCCTTCTTCGCGCTGCGCAGCGACGCGGCCTGCGCCTTCGAACGCCCTTCCGCGAGCGCTTCGGCGAAGTTCGCGAACAGCACCGTGAACCATAGCCACAGCGCGACCGCGAGGATGAAGCCCGCGGGCGCCTCGGCCTGGCCGGCGAGCGCCGCGATCCACAGGATCGTGGTCAGGATGCTGCCGACGTACACGCAGAACATCACCGGGTTGCGCAACTGCGTGCGCGGCGTGAGTTTCTTGAACGAATCCACGATCGCCGGGCGCAGCAGCGCCGGATCGAACATGGACCGTGTTGCGGAATGTTGAGTCATTGCGATCTCTTCAAGCTCTTCAGTCTTTTCAATGTGTCGCCATGCGGGCACGCGTCACGCGCCCAGCCACATCATCAGGTGCTCGACGCCCGGGCCCAGCGCGAGCGCCGGCACGTAGGTCAGCGCCCCCACCAGCAGCACGGTGCCGAGCAGCAGCACGACGAACAGCGGGCCGTGGGTCGGCAGCGTGCCGCTCGTCGCCGCGATGCGTTTCTTCGCGGCGAGCGAGCCGGCGATCGCCAGCACCGGCACGATCGTGCCGAAGCGGCCGAACCACATCGCGATCGCGGTCATCCAGTTGTAGAACGGCGTGCCGACCGTCAGGCCCGCGAACGCGCTGCCGTTGTTGTTCGCGGCCGAGCTGAACGCATAGAGGATTTCCGAGAAGCCGTGCGGGCCGGGGTTCGCGATGCCGGCCTTGCCCGCGTCCGCCAACACCGCGATCGACGTACCGACCAGCACGAGCAGCGGCGTGAGCAGCACGACGATCGACACCATCTTCATCTCGTACGACTCGATCTTCTTGCCCACGTATTCCGGCGTGCGGCCGATCATCAGGCCGGCGACGAACACCGCGAGCAGCGCGAACACGAGCATCCCGTAGAGGCCGGAGCCGACCCCGCCGTAGATCACCTCGCCCAGCTGCATCAGCAGCATCGGCACGAGGCCGCCGACCGGCGTCAGCGAATCGTGCATCGCGTCGACCGCGCCGCACGACGCGGCCGTCGTCGCGACCGTGAAGATGCCGGTCTGCGCGATCCCGAAGCGCGTTTCCTTGCCTTCCATGTTGCCGCCCGGCTGCAGCGCGCTCGCCGACTGGTCGACGTGCAGCGCGACGAGCGTCGGGTTGCCGGCCTGCTCGGCGCTCACCTCGACGCCGGTCGCGACCGCGAACGCGACCGTCATCGCCGCGAGCACCGCGATACCCTGCCGCCGGTCGCCGATCATCCGGCCGAACACGAGGCACAGCGCGGCCGGGATGATCAGGATCGCGAAGATCTGCACGAAGTTCGCGAACGGCGTCGGGTTCTCGTACGGATGCGCGGAGTTCGCGTTGAAGAAGCCGCCGCCGTTGGTGCCGAGCATCTTGATCGCTTCCTGCGACGCGACGGGGCCCATCGCGAGCGTCTGCTTCGTCAACGGCGTCGGCACCGTGACCGCGTTGCCCTTGTCGTCCTTCACCGGGTTGCCCTGCGTGTCGAGCTTCGGCGCCGCATAGGTGCTCGCCTGCAGCACCGGCACGTCCTGGTACGCCTTCAGGTTCTGCAGCACGCCCTGGCTCATCAGCAGCGCGGCGACGAGCGCGGCCATCGGCACGAGCACGTACAGCGTCACGCGCGTCAGGTCGACCCAGAAGTTGCCGATGGTCTGCGCGGTGTGGCGCGCGAAGCCGCGGATCAGCGCGATCACGACGACGATGCCGGTCGCCGCCGACAGGAAGTTCTGCACGGTCAGACCGAGCATCTGCGTCAGGTAGCTGACGGTCTGCTCGGGCGTGTAGTCCTGCCAGTTCGTGTTGGTGACGAAGCTGACGGCCGTGTTGAACGCGCCGTCGGCCGTCATCGCGCCGAACTGCTGCGGGTTGCCGGGCAGCAAGCCCTGCAGGCGCAGCAGCCCGTAGAGGAACAGCACGCCGAGCGCGTTGAACGCGATCGTCGCGACCGCGTATTGCTTCCAGTTCATCTCGGTGCCGGCGTCGACGCCCGCGACGCGGTACAGCACACGTTCGAGCGGCCCGAACACGCGCACGACGCGCGCGCTGCCGTCCATCACCGCCGTCAGATAGCGCGCGACCGGCACGGCCGCCGCCAGCAGCACGACGATGAACAGCAGCGTCTGCAACAGGTTGTTCGCGTTCATTCGATGTCCTCCGCGCGCAGCAGCGCAAAGACGAGATACGCGAACAGCAGCGCGGTGGACGCGCCCGCCAGCCAAAGCATCCAGGTCATGCTCGCCCCCCGCGACCGTATTGCACGAGCTTCTCGCAACCGGCAACCAGACCGAGGATCAGCACGGTGAAAAGCACCAGGGCGCCGATGAATACCCCATCCATTTTTGTGTTCTCCGTCGTCGAAATCAGACGACTGGAACGTTATGGGAACGCGCGTAAAGGGCGGGTCAAAGGTATCGGGGCGGATATAAAAAACGTGTAAACGCGAGGCGGGAGCAGAACTGAGGCGGGACGGGCGGCACCGCAGCGCCGCCCGCGAAGGCGCGTGCCGGCATGGCGCCGGCACGGAAAGGAACGGTCAGGGAACGAGAATCGTCGAGCCGGTGGTCTTGCGCGCTTCCAGATCCGCATGCGCGCGGCCGACTTCCGCGAGCGGATAGCGCTGGTTGATGCTCGTCTTCACCTTGCCCGACAGGATCACGTCGAACAGCTCGGCGGCCGCCGCTTCGAGATCGGCGCGCTTCGCGATGTACGAGAACAACGTCGGCCGCGTGAAGAACAGCGAGCCGCGCGACGAGAACTCCTTCGAGTCGATCGGCGGCAGCGGGCCGGACGCGTTGCCGAAGCTGACGAAGTAGCCGAGCGGCGCGAGGCTGTCGAGCGAGCCGACATAGGTGTCCTTGCCGATCGAATCGTAGACGACCGGCACGCCTGCGCCGTGGGTGATCTCCTTCACGCGCTGCGTGAAGTTTTCGCGCGTGTAGACGACCGGGTGATCGCAGCCGTGCGCCTTCGCGAGTTCGGCCTTTTCGTCGGAGCCGACCGTGCCGATCACGGTCGCGCCGAGCGCCTTCGCCCACTGGCACACGAGCAGCCCGACGCCGCCGGCCGCAGCATGGATCAGGATCGTGTCGCCGGCCTTCACCGGGTACGTGCGACGCAGCAGATAATGCGCGGTCAGCCCCTGCAGCATCACCGACGCCGCATCGTCGTAGCCGATGCCGTCGGGCAGCTTCACGAGTTTCTCGGCCGGCAGCACGCGCTCCTGCGCATACGCGCCCGGCGGCTGCGCGACGTAGGCGACACGATCGCCGACCTTCAGCGCGCTCACGCCGTCGCCGACGGCCGTCACTTCGCCGGCCGCCTCCATCCCGAGGCCCGCCGGCAGCGGCTGCGGATACAGGCCCGTGCGGAAATACACGTCGATGTAGTTGAGCCCGACCGCGTGCTGGCGGATGCGTACCTCGTCGGCCTTCGGCGCGTCGACGTCGACATCGACCCACTTCATCACGTCCGGGCCGCCCGGCTGGTCGTATCGGATTGCTTTCGGCATCGTTTTGCTCCTCGTCTGTCTGTCGGTCAGGGGAATCCGGATCGCCGATGCGCACGCCGCACCGATTCGTACGGGAGCCGGCAGGCACGCATGGCGACGCACGATTCTCGCGCGTCGCCGCCGTCCGTGCATGGCCCTGCCGCCGGCAGGGACAATCGGCCGGCGCCCGCGCCTAGCAAACGTCCTGCATGTTCCGCGCCAGATCGTCGAGCAGCATCCGCGCGGTCGCGACGTTGGTCGCGACCGGCACGTCGTGCACGTCGCAGGCGCGCACGAGCGCGGTGATGTCGGGGTCGTGCGGCTGCGCGGTCATCGGATCGCGCAGGAACACGACGATGTCGACGCGGCCGTCGGCCAGTTCCGCGCCGATCTGCAGGTCGCCGCCGAGCGGCCCCGACAGCTTGCGCTCGACGTCGAGCCCGTGCGCGGCGGCGATACGGCCGCCCGTCGTGCCCGTCGCGACCAGCCGGCATTGCGCGAGCGTCTCGCGATACTGGCCCGCGAGCGCGACGATCTCGTCCTTCTTCGCGTCGTGCGCAATCAATGCGATGCGGGGTTTGCTCATCTCCGTTTCCTTCGTCGTTCGGTTGTTCGGTCGTTGTGTCGTGGTCGTGAATCGCAAAGCGCGGGTCAGAACGTGCCCGGATACGCGCCGCCGTCGAGCAGCCAGTTCTGCCCGGTGATGTAGCCTGCGTGCACGCTGCACAGGAACGCGCAGGCCGCGCCGAATTCGGCGCGCGTGCCGAGGCGCCCGGCCGGGATGTCCCTGGCGCGCCGCGCACGCATCTCGTCGACCGTCACGCCCTGCGCCTTCGCCGATGCGGCGAGCGTCGTCGCGATCCGGTCGGTGTCGAACAGCCCCGGCAGCAGGTTGTTGATCGTCACGCCCTGCCCCGCGACCTTGCGCGACAGCCCCGCGACGAAGCCGGTCAGCCCCGAGCGCGCGCCGTTGGACAGCGCGAGCACGTCGATCGGCGCCTTCACGGCCGAACTCGTGATGTTGACGATCCGGCCGAAGCCGCGGCCGATCATCCCGTCGACGGTCGCCCGAATCAGCTCGATCGGCGTCAGCATGTTCGACTCGAGCGCGCGGATCCAGTCGTCGTGGGAGAAATCGCGGAAATCGCCGGGCGGCGGGCCGCCGGCATTCGTCACGAGAATGTCCGGCTGCGGGCACGCGGCGAGCGCGGCCGCGCGGCCGTCCGGCGTCGTGATGTCGCAGGCGACCGCCGTGACCGACACGTTCGCGCCGGCGCGGATCTCTTCCGCGGTTTCCTCCAGCGTGTCGCGCGTGCGCGCGACGATCACGAGGTTCACGCCCTCCGCGGCCAGCGCTTCCGCGCAGCCGCGCCCGAGGCCCTTGCTCGCCGCGCACACGAGCGCGGTCTTTCCTTCAATGCCGAGATCCATCGTCGCTTCCCTGGTGGCGCGCGTGCCGGCGCGGCCCCGCGTTGCCGCCGGCGGGCGGGCGAACGGGCGTGCGCGGCACGCGGATTGTCGTGAGACGTCGATAATATCCGGATCGCGCGGCGCGCCTTGGTAAAATTGCGGCCATCGGCGACGGCCGGCACGTGCCCGCCGCCGCCCCCGATCCCCTTTCGCCGCCAAGGCACCCCGTCATGAAACAGGACAGCCGTTTCCCGAACCTCTTCATCACCGATCACCCGCTGATCCAGCACAAGCTCACGCACATGCGCGACAAGGACACGTCCACGCGCACGTTCCGCGAACTGCTGCGCGAGATCACGCTGCTGATGGGCTACGAGATCACCCGCAACCTGCCGATCACGACCAAGCGGGTCGAAACCCCGCTGGTGGCGGTCGACGCGCCGGTGATCGCGGGCAAGAAGCTCGCGATCGTGCCCGTGCTGCGCGCGGGCATCGGGATGTCGGACGGCCTGCTCGATCTCGTGCCGTCCGCCCGCGTCGGCCACATCGGCGTGTACCGCGCCGACGACCACCGTCCGGTCGAATACCTGGTGCGCCTGCCGGACCTGGAAGACCGCATCTTCATCCTGTGCGACCCGATGGTCGCGACCGGCTATTCGGCCGTGCACGCGGTCGACGTGCTCAAGCGCCGCAACGTGCCGGCCGCGAACATCATGTTCGTCGCGCTGGTCGCCGCGCCCGAGGGCGTGCAGGTGTTCCAGGACGCGCACCCCGACGTGAAGCTGTTCGTCGCGTCGCTCGATTCGCACCTGAACGAGCACGCGTACATCGTGCCGGGCCTGGGCGACGCCGGCGACCGCCTGTTCGGCACCAAGAACTGACCGAAGCGAGCGGCCGCAACGGCCGCCCTGGTCGTTCGGCCATGCGCGGCGGCCCCGAACCGGCGGTCGCCGCGTGATAAAATCACGCTCCACTCGACACGCGCGGCCCCGCGGCTTCATGCCCGCCGACACGGCCGCCGATTCAACGACACACTGCAACAATCGCCCGCGCTGCGCGCCCGGGCACGGAGAAAGGTATGGCTGGTCATTCGAAATGGGCCAACATCAAGCATAAGAAAGCGGCAGCCGACGCGAAGCGCGGCAAGATCTGGACCCGCCTGATCAAGGAAATCCAGGTCGCAGCGCGCCTCGGCGGCGGCGACGTCAACTCGAACCCGCGCCTGCGTCTCGCGGTCGACAAGGCAGCCGACGCGAACATGCCGAAGGACAACGTCAAGCGCGCGATCGACCGCGGCGTCGGCGGCGCGGACGGCGCGAACTACGAAGAGATCCGTTACGAAGGCTACGGCATCGGCGGCGCGGCGATCATCGTCGACACGCTGACCGACAATCGCACCCGCACGGTCGCGGAAGTCCGTCACGCATTCTCGAAGTTCGGCGGCAACATGGGCACCGACGGCTCGGTCGCGTTCATGTTCGATCACGTCGGCCAGTTCCTGTTCGCGCCCGGCACGTCGGAAGAAGCGTTGATGGAAGCGGCGCTCGAAGCCGGCGCGAACGACGTGACCCCGAACGACGACGGCTCGATCGAAGTGCTGTGCGACTGGCAGGCGTTCTCGGCGGTGAAGGACGCGCTCGAAGCCGCAGGCTTCAAGGCCGAACTCGCCGAAGTGACGATGAAGCCGCAGAACGAAGTCGAATTCACCGGCGACGACGCGGCGAAGATGCAGAAGCTCCTGGACGCGCTCGAGAACCTCGACGACGTGCAGGAGGTGTATACGAACGCCGTCATCGTCGAGGAATGAAATGCCGGCCGCCGCACCTGTCGCGGCGGCGGCCCGACCGATTCCGCGGCCGGCGCGCCTGAGCGTGCCGGCCGCCCTGTTTTCTAGTCTGCGGGGAATCCCATGAAACTACTCGTCGTCGGTTCCGGCGGCCGCGAACATGCGCTGGCGTGGAAGCTCGCGCAGTCGCCGCGCGTCCAGATGGTCTACGTCGCGCCCGGCAATGGCGGTACGGCGCAAGACGAGCGTCTGAAGAACGTCGACATCACGTCGCTCGACGAACTCGCCGATTTCGCAGAACGCGAAGGCGTCGCGTTCACGCTCGTCGGGCCGGAAGCACCGCTCGCGGCCGGCATCGTCAACCTGTTCCGCGCGCGCGGCCTGAAGGTCTTCGGCCCGACCCGCGAAGCCGCGCAGCTCGAAAGCTCGAAGGATTTCGCGAAGGCGTTCATGAAGCGCCACGGCATCCCGACCGCCGACTACGAAACCTTCGCCGACGCGGCCGCTGCCCACGCGTACATCGACGCGAAGGGTGCGCCGATCGTCGTGAAGGCCGACGGCCTCGCGGCCGGCAAGGGCGTCGTCGTCGCGATGACGCTCGAAGAAGCGCATGCGGCCGTCGACATGATGCTGTCGGGCAACAAGCTGGGAGACGCCGGCGCGCGCGTCGTGATCGAGGAATTCCTCGACGGCGAGGAAGCGAGCTTCATCGTGATGGTCGACGGCAAGCACGCGCTGGCGCTGGCATCCAGCCAGGACCACAAGCGCCTGCTCGACGAGGATCGCGGCCCGAACACCGGCGGCATGGGCGCGTATTCGCCCGCGCCGATCGTCACGCCGCAGATGCACGCACGCGTGATGCGCGAAATCATCATGCCGACCGTGCGCGGGATGGAGAAGGACGGCATCCGCTTCACGGGCTTCCTGTACGCCGGTCTGATGATCGACAAGGACGGCAATCCGCGCACCCTCGAGTTCAACTGCCGGATGGGCGACCCGGAAACGCAGCCGATCATGGCGCGCCTGAAGAGCGATTTCTCGAAGGTCGTCGAACAGGCGATAGCGGGCACGCTCGATACGGTCGAGCTCGACTGGGATCGCCGCACCGCGCTCGGCGTCGTGCTGGCCGCGCACGGCTACCCGGACGCGCCGCGCAAGGGCGACCGCATCAACGGGATCCCGGCCGAAACCGAACAGGCCGTGACGTTCCATGCAGGCACGACGCTCGCCGACGGCGACAAGCTCGTGACGTCCGGCGGCCGCGTGCTGTGCGTGGTCGGCCTTGCCGATTCGGTGCGCGAAGCGCAGCAGCATGCGTACGACACGATCAACCAGATCAATTTCGAAGGCATGCAGTACCGCCGCGACATCGGCTTTCGCGCGCTCAACCGCAAGAGCGCGTGACGTCGCCATCGCCGCCCCGCGCCCGCGCGGCGGCGGCCCGTCTGCCGGGGTTCGATAGAATGCCCGGCAGACGCTTTTTTTACGGCCCTCGCTCAGCGCGGGGGCAGCCAGTCCAGACATGACCGATTCGACCTACGACGTGGCGCGTGTGCGCACGTACCTCCAGGGCCTGCAGACACGTATCGCCGACGCGCTCGGCGCGCTCGACGGCACGCCGCTCGCGACCGACACGTGGCAGCGCGGGCCGGCCGAACGCCTGCGCGGCGGCGGTTGCACGCGGATTCTCGAAGGCGGCCGCGTGTTCGAACGCGCGGGAATCGGCTTTTCCGACGTCGCGGGCGACGCGCTGCCGCCGTCGGCGAGCGCGGCGCGCCCGCAGCTCGCGGGCCGCGGCTTCGAGGCGCTCGGCGTGTCGCTCGTGCTGCACCCGCGCAATCCGTACTGCCCGACCGTGCACATGAACGTGCGGATGCTGATCGCGACAAAACCGGGCGAGGCGCCCGTGTTCTGGTTCGGCGGCGGCATGGATCTGACACCGGTTTACGGTTTCGAGGACGACGCGCGCCATTTCCACCAGACCTGCAAGGACGCGCTCGACCCGTTCGGCATCGAGCTCTACCCACGCTTCAAGCAATGGTGCGACGAATATTTCTTCCTGAAGCACCGCAACGAGATGCGCGGCATCGGCGGGATCTTCTTCGACGATTTCTCGGAACCCGGTTTCGAACGCTCGTTTGACATGATGCAAAGCGTCGGCGATGCGTTCCTGCACGCTTATCTGCCGATCGTCGAGCGCCGCGCCGGGCTGCCGTACGGCGAGCGCGAGCGCGACTTTCAGGCCTACCGCCGCGGCCGCTACGTCGAATTCAACCTCGTGTTCGACCGCGGCACGCTGTTCGGCCTGCAAAGCGGCGGCCGGACCGAGTCGATCCTGATGTCGATGCCGCCGGTCGCGAACTGGCGCTACAACTGGCAGCCCGAGCCGGGTTCGCCCGAAGCGCGCCTGACCAGCGACTTCCTCGTGCCGCGCGACTGGGTGTGAGCCCGCGCGCCCCGCTGCCCCAACGAAAGGACGCGTTTCTGGACACCATCGCCCGCCCCGCCCCGCTGCCGCGCCGTATCGGCTTGCTGGGCGGTACTTTCGACCCGATCCACGACGGCCATCTCGCGCTCGCGCGCCGGTTCGCCGGGCTGCTCGACCTGACCGAACTCGTATTGCTGCCCGCCGGGCAGCCGTACCAGAAGCGCGACGTGTCGGCCGCCGAGCACCGGCTCGCGATGACGCGCGCCGCCGCCGGCACGCTGTCGATGCCGGGCGTGACCGTGACCGTCGCCACCGACGAGATCGAGCACGCCGGCCCGACCTACACGGTCGAGACGCTCGCGCGCTGGCGCGAGCGGATCGGCCCGGATGCGTCGCTGTCGCTGCTGATCGGCGCCGACCAGCTCGTGCGCCTCGATACGTGGCGCGACTGGCGCACGCTGTTCGACTACGCGCACATCGGCGTGTCGACGCGCCCGGGCTTCGAGCTCGACGCGGCGCCGCCGGACGTCGCGCGCGAAATCGCCGCGCGGCAGGCCGGCGCCGACGTGCTCAAGGCCACGCCGGCGGGCCGCCTGCTGATCGATACGACCCTTTCGTTCGACATCGCCGCGACCGACATCCGCGCGCACCTGCGCGAATGCATCGCACGCCATGCGCAAATGCCCGACGCGTCAGCCGAACATGTGCCGGCCGCCGTATGGGCCTATATTCTTCAACATCGCCTCTACCATTCCTGAATCCATGGATATTCGCAAACTGCAGCGCGTGATCGTCGACGCCCTCGAAGACGTCAAGGCGCAAGACATCAAGGTGTTCAACACCAGCCACCTGACCGAACTGTTCGACCGCGTGGTCGTCGCCTCGGGCACCTCCAACCGCCAGACCAAGGCCCTCGCGTCGAACGTGCGCGACAAGGTCAAGGAAGCCGGCGGCGACGTCGTCAGCTCCGAAGGCGAGGACACCGGCGAATGGGTGCTGGTCGACTGCGGCGACGCGGTCGTGCACATCCTGCAACCGGCGCTGCGCCAGTACTACAACCTCGAGGAAATCTGGGGCGACAAGCCCGTGCGGATGAAGCTCGGCGGCGGCAAGGGCAACGGCTTCGCCACGGCGAGCGAAGACGACGACGAAGAGGAAGAAGCGCCCGCACGCCCGGCGCGCAAGACGGCCGCCCGGCGCCGCTAAGCCGTCACGCGTCTCCCGATGAAGCTTTTCATCCTCGCGGTCGGCCACAAGATGCCGGGCTGGATCGCATCCGGCTTCGACGAATACACGAAGCGGATGCCGCCCGAACTGCGCATCGAGTTGCGCGAAATCAAGCCTGAACTGCGTTCGGGCGGCCGCAGCGCCGAAAGCGTGATGGCGGCCGAGCGGCAGAAGATCGAGGCCGCGCTGCCGAAGGGCGCACGCATCGTCGCGCTCGACGAGCGCGGCCGCGACTGGACCACGATGCAGCTCGCGCAGGCGCTGCCCGGCTGGCAGCAGGACGGCCGCGACGTCGCGTTCGTGATCGGCGGGGCCGACGGGCTCGATCCGGACCTGAAAGCGCGCGCCGACGTGCTGCTGCGCATCTCGAGCATGACGCTGCCGCACGGCATGGTGCGCGTGCTGCTCGCCGAACAGCTTTACCGGGCGTGGAGCATCACGCAGAATCACCCCTACCACCGCGCATGACGCGTCGTCCTCGACACGCGCGCCGCGCGCGCTCAACGAGATAACGACACCATGCCGTCCAGCACGTCCCCCGCGCTTTTCCCGATCCTTTACCTCGCTTCGCAAAGCCCGCGCCGCCAGGAGCTGCTGCAGCAGATCGGCGTGCGCTTCGAGCTGCTGCTGCCGCGCCCCGACGAGGACGCCGAGGCGCTCGAGGCCGAACTGCCCGGCGAAACCGCCGACGCGTACGTGCGGCGCGTGACCATCGCGAAGGCCGAGGCCGCGCGCTCGCGCCTCGTCGCGAGCGGCAAGCCGGCCGCGCCGGTGCTGGTGGCCGATACCACGGTGACGATCGACGGCGCGATCCTCGGCAAGCCGGCCGACGCCGACGATGCGCTCGCGATGCTCACCCGCCTCGCCGGCCGCGAGCACGCGGTGCTGACCGCCGTCGCCGTGATCGACGCCGGCGGCGCACTGCTGCCGCCCGCGCTGTCGCGCTCGTCGGTGCGCTTCGCGGCCGCGTCGCGCGATGCGTACGCGCGCTACGTCGAAACCGGCGAGCCGTTCGGCAAGGCCGGCGCGTACGCGATCCAGGGCCGCGCGGCCGAATTCATCGAGCGAATCGACGGATCCCATTCAGGTATCATGGGTCTGCCCCTTTTTGAGACTGCCGCGCTGCTGCGTACCGCACGCGTCGCCTTCTGAACCGCACCATGAACGAAGAAATCCTGATCAACCTCACGCCGCAGGAAACGCGCGTCGCACTCGTCCAGCAAGGCGCGGTGCAGGAGCTTCACGTCGAGCGCACGCTGTCGCGCGGGCGGGTCGGCAACATCTATCTCGGCAAGGTCGTGCGCGTGCTGCCCGGCATGCAGTCGGCGTTCATCGACATCGGCCTCGAGCGCGCGGCGTTCCTGCACGTCGCCGACATCTGGCATCCGCGCCTCGCGGGCGAGCCGCAGTCGGGCGCGCCGCACCAGCCGATCGAGAAGATCGTGTTCGAGGGGCAGACGCTGATGGTGCAGGTGATCAAGGATCCGATCGGCACCAAAGGCGCGCGGCTGTCGACGCAGGTCAGCATCGCGGGACGCACGCTCGTCTATCTGCCGCAGGAGCCGCATATCGGCATCTCGCAGAAGATCGAAAGCGAGGCCGAGCGCGAGGCCGTGCGCGCGCGCCTGACGGCCGTGATCCCGCCGGACGAGAAAGGCGGCTACATCGTGCGCACGATCGCCGAGGACGCCACCTCCGACGAGCTGGCCGGCGACGTCACCTACCTGCGCAAGACCTGGGCGACGATCGTCGCGCAAGCGCAGCGGCTGCCGGCGACGAGCCTGCTGTACCAGGACCTCGATCTCGCGCAGCGCGTGCTGCGCGATTTCGCGAACGACGACACGACGCGCATCCAGGTCGATTCGCGCGAGACGTACCAGCGCCTCGCTGAATTCGCGGGCGAGTTCACGCCGGCCGTGAGCCCGAAGCTGCATCACTACACGGGCGAGCGGCCGCTGTTCGACCTGTACAACATCGAGACGGAGATCCAGCGCGCGCTGTCGCGCCGCGTCGACCTGAAGTCGGGCGGCTATCTGATGATCGACCAGACCGAGGCGATGACGACGATCGACGTGAACACCGGCGGCTACGTCGGCGCGCGCAATTTCGACGACACGATCTTCAAGACCAACCTCGAGGCCGCGCACACGATCGCGCGACAGTTGCGGCTGCGCAACCTCGGCGGGATCATCATCATCGACTTCATCGACATGGAGAACGCCGAGCATCGCGACGCGGTGCTGTCCGAGCTGAAGAAGGCGCTGTCGCGCGACCGCACGCGCGTGACGGTCAACGGCTTCTCGCAGCTCGGGCTCGTCGAGATGACACGCAAGCGCACGCGCGAATCGCTCGCGCACGTGCTGTGCGAACCGTGCCCGACCTGCCAGGGCAAGGGCCAGGTGAAGACGTCGCGCACCGTGTGCTACGACATCCTGCGCGAGATCCTGCGCGAATCGCGGCAGTTCAACCCGCGCGAGTTTCGCGTGATCGCCGCGCAGCAGGTGATCGACCTGTTCCTCGACGAGGAGTCGCAGCATCTCGCGATGCTGATCGACTTCATCGGCAAGCCGGTGTCGCTTCAGGTCGAGTCGAACCTGAGCCAGGAGCAGTACGACATCGTGCTGATGTAACGTTGCGTCCATCCGCCGCCGGCAGCGCCGCGCGGCGCCCCGATGCGGCGGCCGGGCCGTTCGCGTATGCCGCGCCAGCACCGCCGCCGCCCTTTCATCGATCCTTTTCGCATTCACCCCCAGACCATGAGCCAACGCCACAACCGCCGCCAGCGCAAGAAACTCCACATCGGCGAATTCCAGGAACTCGCGTTCAACGCCACCGCGCATTACCGCAACGACATGACCGACCTCGAGCGCGGCCAGTTGATCGATGCGTTCATCGACTTCGTCGAAGCGAACGGGCTGCTGACCGTCGCGTCCGCGGACGAAGGCATCGGCGCATACGTGATCTCCGGCGCGCCGCGCGGCACGACGACCGACGCCGACCGCGAACTCGTGCGCGGATGGCTGGCCGACCGTCCGGAGCTGACCGACGTCAAGGTCAGCGAATTCACCGACGCGTGGTATCCGGACGCCTGATTTCCCGGTTTCGCGTTGCGTCGAACGGTGCCCGAGCCTGCCCGCCGTCACGGCGAGCCAGGCCGGCGCCGCTTCTTCCGGACGATCGTGACGGCCGCTCGCGTCGCCGGGCCGCTGTCGCCGTCCGCGTATGGCGGCTCAGGCCCGCGAGCCAGGGCACCGGCTGCAGCGCCTGCACCGCGTCGTCGTGGCCCGGGCGCCGCAGCCGGACCGCCACCCGCTCCGCTCCCTTCCTTTCCCCCACGATCCGCTTGCAACCGGCCATCGAAATCGGTCCTGAAAGCAAGACACGTTAAACTCTCACCTCGCGTGGTGCGCCGCCCGCACCCGCCATCCATCGCCAGCCGCGTGCCCTCGGGCCGCCCCCGACCCATGGAGTGAGTGTCAATGAGCGGCGGACTCCCGTTTCCCGCATCCCGCAAGTCGTTGCCGTCCTCGACGGTCTTCCTGATTCTCGCCGTCGCCGCGTTGCTGTCCGGCTGCGGGCTGCTGCCGGTCCAGAACCCGCCCGCGCCGATCAGCGAGGCGCTCGTCGAGCCCGTCGAGGAGACCGCCGGCGAGCCGCTGACGATGCCGCCCGTGCCCGCGCCGACGCAACCGGAGGAACCGGAAGCGCCGAAGAAGCCGCACCGCGAGGTGGCACGGCCGAAGCCCGTGCAACGCCCCGAATCGCCGACCCCGCCGCCGCCGCCCGCGCCGCTCGTCGCGACGCGCGCGCTCGACCGCACCCAGATCCATGCGCTGCTCGACAGCGAGGTCGCGCGCCGTAACGGCAAGGTGGTCGGCCGCGCGGTCGACATGGTGGTCGACGCGAGCGGCAAGCCGCGCGAGATGATCGTCAACCTGCAGGGCTTCATGGGGATCGGCGACCGCAAGGTCATCTTCCCGTGGAACGTGTTCCGCTTCACGCCGGGCGGCAAACAGGAGCCGATCGTGCTCGACGTGCCGTCGGGCGACCTGCCGCCCGCCGCGCGGCCGAAGGCGGTGCCGCTGTCGGGGTCGGCCGCGGCGTCGCCGGCGACGCGGCTGCCGATGCTCGACAGCGACGTCGAGCGCCCGAACGGCACGAAGATCGGCCGCATCGTCGACGTGCTGATCGACCGCGGCGCCCAGCCGCAGGCCGTCGTGCTCGACCTCGGCGGGCTCGTCAATACCGACCGCCGCTCGATCGCCGCGAGCTGGGGCGCGCTGCGCTTCGTCACGCGCGACAAGGCGCTGCACCCGCAGCTCGACCTGAACGACGCCCAGATCAAGGCATCGCCGCCGTACGCGGCCGACAAGCCGATCGTCGCCGTCTTCCCGCCTGTCGCCCCGGCCGCGCCGGCATCGTCTGCGAGTGCCATCCGATGACGATCAAGCATTCCGTCAGCGTTCGCAGTCTGCGCTCCCTCGACTGGCTCAACTTTTTCGTTGCAAACGTTCAAACCGGGTTCGGTCCGTTCATCGCGTCCTATCTCGCGTCGCACAAGTGGACGCAGGGCGAGATCGGCATGGTGCTGTCGATCGGCACGATCAGCGCGATGGTCAGCCAGGTGCCGGGCGGCGCGGCCGTCGACGCGCTGAAGAACAAGAAAGGCGCGGCCGCGTGGGCGATCGCGGCCATCATCCTGTCCGCGGTCCTGCTCGCGTCGAGCCCGACGATCGTGCCGGTGATCGCCGCCGAGGTGTTCCACGGCTTCGCGAGCTGCATGCTGGTGCCGGCGATGGCGGCGATCTCGTTCTCGCTCGTCGGCCGCGCCGATCTCGGCGACCGGCTCGGCCGCAACGCGCGCTGGGCGTCGATCGGCAGTGCGGTCGCGGCGGGCCTGATGGGGCTGACCGGCGAATATTTCTCCGCGCGCGCGGTGTTCTGGCTGACCGCCGTGCTGGCGCTGCCCGCGCTGTTCGCGCTCGCGATGATCCAGCCGACGCACGAGGTGATTCCGCAGTCGTCGAAGCACGACGACGCCGACGAAGGCGAGGAACGCGAAACGCTGCTCGAGCTGCTGCGCGACCGCCGGATGCTGATCTTCGCGGCCTGCGTCGTGCTGTTCCATCTGTCGAACGCTGCGATGCTGAACCTCGCGGCCGGCGAAGTCACGGCCGGGATGGGCGAGAACGTGCAGCTCGTGATCGCCGCGTGCATCATCGTGCCGCAGGCGATCGTCGCGATGCTGTCGCCGTGGGTCGGCCGCTCCGCGCAGCGCTGGGGGCGCCGGCCGATCCTGCTGCTCGGCTTCTCCGCGCTGCCGGTGCGCGCGCTGCTGTTCGCCGGCGTCAGCAGCCCGTACCTGCTCGTGCCGGTGCAGATGCTCGACGGCATCAGCGCGGCCGTGTTCGGCGTGATGCTGCCGCTGATCGCGGCCGACGTCGCGGGCGGCAAGGGCCGCTACAACCTCTGTATCGGGCTGTTCGGGCTCGCGGCCGGGATTGGCGCCACGCTCAGCACGGCCGTGGCCGGCTACGTCGCCGATCACTTCGGCAACGCGGTCAGCTTCTTCGGGCTCGCGGCCGCCGGCGCGCTCGCGGTGCTGCTGGTCTGGCTCGTGATGCCCGAAACCCGCGTCGAGAACGGCGACGCGACGGCCGCCGAACCGGCGGCCGCCTCGCCCGAACAGGCTCATTGACGGCGGCGCGCCGCCGCTACCCGCTTCTTGGCCGACGCACGATGGATACGATCAGGACACTCAACGAAGCCCGCCAGCAGATCCAGCAGTCGATCTTCGATCTGTTCAAGGGGTTGTCATTCGGCGAGCGGCTCGCGCAAGGCGCGCTGATGGCGCTGCAGGCCGTCTGCGGCGCGTGCCTCGCGTATGCGATCGGCCGCGCGATGCATACCGAGCAGGCCGTGTGGGCGGCGATCACCGCGATCGCCGTCACGCAGCACAACTACTCGGACACGATGTCGCTGTCGCGCGACCAGTTCATCGGCGCGATGGTCGGCGGCATCCTCGGCTTCGCCGGTGCGGCGTTGGGCGGCGATCGCCTCGTCGCGTATGCGATCACGGTCGCGGTCGCGATCGTCTGCTGCTGGTGCCTGAACGTCGGCAGCGCCGCACGGCTCGGCGGCGTGACCGCGACGATCGTGCTGCTGTTCCCGGGCAACGGCCCGCTGTGGGACGTTCCGCTGATCCGGCTCGGCGAAGTGACGCTCGGCACGGTGTGCGCGCTGGGCGTGTGCTGGCTGATGTCGAGAATCGAGCGGCGCTGGTTCCGCCGCGCGGCGGCAAAGTGACGCGGGGAGCCGGCGGCCCGGCGTGCATCGCGGCATCGCGATCCATGCCGGGCCGCGGGCCGGGTCAGTCGCCGATCCGCAGCACGATGCCGGAACCGATCTGCACCAGCAGGTGATCCCCGCCGACGCCGACCCATTGATAGCCGCGCGGTGGTGGGCTCAGATGATAGCCACGCCAGTCGTCGATCACGTATTGGCGATCGCGGAACTCGGGAGGAAGCCGGTCGCCCTTGTGCCACTCGCGGCGCGGCTGGTCGGCCCAGCGCGGCGGTACGTCGTCGTCGCGATGCATCGCGTGGCCGGGCGGCACGTGTTTCGGGCCATGGCCGTGCTGCATCCCGTGGCCGCCGCGGTCATCGCGATTGTCGTGGTCCTGCGCCATTGCCGCGGTAGCCGCGCAGCCTGCGGCGATCAGTGCGGCCAGCATCATGCCGTGCATCCTCTTCATTGTCCTTCCCTCCGTGGTGTCACGTCGAACAAGAAACGACCGGGACTGCCCGACGAAGACTAGCACACGGCATCGCGGCCGCCTCACCGCGCGTTACGCCGCTTGCTGCTGATACTGGATCCGGTGCAGGTGCGCGTAGAGGCCGCCGTGGCGCAGCAGCTCGTCGTGGCTGCCCTCTTCGACGATCTTGCCGGCCTCGAGCACGAGGATGCGGTCCGCGCGCTCGATCGTCGACAGCCGGTGCGCGATCACCAGCGTCGTGCGGCCTTCCATCAGCCGCTCGAGCGCGGCCTGCACGTGGCGCTCCGACTCCGAATCGAGCGCCGACGTCGCTTCGTCGAGGATCAGGATCGGCGCGTCCTTGTAGATCGCGCGCGCAATCGCGAGCCGCTGGCGCTGGCCGCCGGACAAGCGCATCCCGTTGCCGCCGACCAGCGTATCGAGCCCGTCGGGCATCGCGGCGACCGCATCGGCGAGGTTCGCGGCCTCGAGCGCGGCCTGCACGCGCGCGCGGTCGGGTGTCTGCCCGTAAGCGACGTTCGCGGCGATCGTGTCGTTGAACAGCACGACGTCCTGGCTGACCATCGCCATCTGGCTGCGCAGCGCGTGGAGATCGTAGTCGGACACCGGCACGCCGTCGACCAGGATCGTGCCGTCCGTCGGGTCGAAGAAACGCGGCAGCAGGTTCACGAGCGTCGTCTTGCCGCTTCCGGACGGGCCGGCCAGCGCGATCATTTCGCCCGGCGCGACCTTGAACGAGATGCGGTCGAGCGTCGGCCGTTCGGCCGCGCCGTAGTCGAACGACACCGCGCGGAACTCGATCTCGCCGCGCGCATGCGGCAGCGGCCGGCCGCCGCCCTGCGGCTCGGCCGGCTCGTCGATCAGCCCGAAGATCAGCTCGGCGGCCGTCATCCCGCGCTGCAGCGGCTGGTTGACGTCGATCAGGTGCTTGAGCGGCGAGATCACCAGCAGCATCGACGTGACGAACGCGACGAACCCGCCGACCGTCGTCTGGTCGTTCGACGACTGCACGACCGCGATCGTGATCACGACCGCGAGCGCGATCGACGCAAGGAACTGCGTGAGCGGCTGCGCGAGGCCGCCCGAGATCGTCATGCGCATCGCGTAGCCGCGCAGGCGCTTGCTCATCGTCGTGAAGCGGTCCGTCTCGTACGCTTCGCCGTTGTGCACCTTGACGACCTTGTAGCCGCCGACCGTCTCCTCGACGATGTACGACAGCTCGTTGGTCAGCGTCTGGTGCTCGCGGTTCAGGCGGCGCAGCCGGCGGTTGATCTTGCTGACGAGCCAGCCGATGCCCGGCAGGATCACCGCGACGATCAGCGTGAGCCGCCAGTTCAGGTAGAACAGGTAGCCGAGCAGGAAGATCACCGTCAGCGAGTCGCGCACGAGCGTGACCATCACGCCCGTCAGCACCGACAGGATCTGGTTGACCTCGAACACGATCGCGTTGATCACCGTGCTCGCGGTTTCGCGCTGAAAGAACGACGCGCCGGTATGGATCATCCGCCGGAACATCTCGAGCCGCAGTTGCAGCAGGATGCGGTTCGATACGTAGTTGAGCAGGTAATTCGACGCGTACTGCGACACGCCGCGCACGAGCGCGAGGCCGATCACCGCGATCGGCACGTACCATTTCGCGCGGTCGCTGCCGTGCGAGCCGAAGCCGTGGTCGAGGAGCGGCTTGAGCAGCGCCGGGATACCGGCTTCGGTGGCCGCGACGACGCCCATCGTCACCACGGCGAGCACGACGATGCCGATGAGCGGCCGGATATACGGCCACAGGCGCTTGAGGACCGTCACCGGCGAAGTGCCGCTGCCGTCCATCGGTTTGCGAAGAGTGTTCTGGGTTTCCAAGGCAATCCTTCTTGAGCCGCGATGCGGCGCCCGGCGCGTGGCCGCCCGGGTGTGCGCCCTGGTCGGGCGAGTGCCGAAAAGGGCTCAACATTATAGCTGCACCGCCCCCGCCGGCACGGTCGGCGCCGATGCTGCCCGCGGCCGCCCCGAAGGTATACTGCCGCTCACCGTTTTCTCCGCCTTTTCGACGATTTCATGGCTGAACCCTCCCTCGGCGTCGCCCTCATCGCCCTCAACGCATCCGCGCGGCTCGCGCAGTGTCTCGATGCGCTGTCGTTCGCCGACGATATCGTCGTCATCGACGGCGGCAGCACCGACGATACCGTCGCGATCGCGCAGGCGCACGGCGCGCGCGTGATCGTCGAGCGCGACTGGCCGGGTTTCGGGCCGCAGAAGAACCGCGCGCTCGACGCGCTCGGCACCGACTGGATCCTGTCGCTCGATACCGACGAAGTGGTCACGCCGGAACTCGCGCAATCGATCCGCGACGCGATCCGCGCGCCGGCCGCGCAGGTCTATGCGCTCGACCGGCTGTCGAGCTTCTGCGGCCAGTGGATCCATCACAGCGGCTGGTATCCGGACTGGGTGCCGCGGCTGTTCAGGCGCGGCGCTGCGCGGTTCTCGGACGATCTCGTGCACGAACGCCTGGTGTTCGAGACCGCCGCGCAGCGCCTGTCCGGCAAGCTGATGCACTACTCGTACGAGGATTTCGAAACGGTCGTGCGCAAGCTCGACGCGTATTCGACGGCCGGCGCGCGCCAGCGCCGCGCGGCCGGCCAGCACGGCGGCTTCGGCAAGGCGCTCGGCCGCGGCGCCTGGGCGTTCGTGCGCACCTACGTGCTGCGGCGCGGGTTCCTCGACGGCCGCGCGGGCTTCATGATCGCCGTGTTCAACGCGGAAACCGTCTATTACCGCTTCCTGAAGCTCGGTCACGAACCGGCCCGCTAGGCGAGCGCCGGCGCGCGGCCGGCCCGGCGTTACAATGCCGGGTTGCGCGCGCCGCGCGTGCCCGCCCGAACGGCTGCGCCGCGCGCCGCCCGCCACGACGACCACCGAATCCGACCGCCATGTTCTCCATCATCATCCCGACCTGGAACAACCTGCCGTACCTCAAGCTCGTCGTCGACAGCCTGCGCCGGCATTCCGCGTACGACCACCAGATCGTCGTGCACGTGAACGACGGCTCGGACGGCACGCTCGACTGGGTGCGCAGCGAAGGGATCGAACACACCGCGTCGCCGACCAACATCGGCATCTGCCATGCGGTCAACCTGGCCGCCGCGCGCGCCGTGCGCGACTACGTCGTCTACATGAACGACGACATGTTCTGCTGCCCGGGCTGGGACACGGCGCTCGTGCGCCGCATCGAACGGATGCCGACCGACCTGTTCATGCTGTCCGGCACGATGATCGAGCCGGTCGACACGCGCAATCCGTGCGTGGTCGTCAGCGATTTCGGCCGCGACGCCGAGCAATTCGATGCGGCGGGCCTCGTCGCCGCGACGCCGAAGCTCGCGCGCGCGGACTGGCTCGGCTCGACCTGGCCGCCGACGCTCGTCCACCGCGACTGGTGGAACCGCATCGGCGGCTACAGCAGCGAGCTGTCGCCGGGCATGAGCAGCGACAACGACTTCTCGATGAAATTCTGGGACGCCGGTTGCCGGATCTTCATCGGCGTCGGCGACAGCCTCGTGTATCACTTCCAGCAGAAGAGCACCGGCAAGATCGTCAAGAACGACGGCCGCCGTCAGTTCCTGAACAAATGGGGCATGACCCAGGCGACGTTCGACCGCTACTACCTGCATCGCGGCGAGCCGGCAGGCACCCGCATCGCGCTCGATACGCCGGCCGTGGAAGGCCGCCTCAAGCGCGCGCTGCTGCGTTCGCGGATCAAGCGCGCGTTCAGCTGATCGAGCCCCGAAAACCGCACGGAAACCTGTCCTGCTTCGCGTATACTGCGCCGTTCGTCCCGGGTCTCTCGCCGGGGGCGCGACGCGGCGCGGTGCACGCCGTTCGCGCGTCGCATTCGTCCATACGCCAGGTTCCGATGCTTTCGTTTTCCACTCCCGCCACGCGGCGCCTGACCGCCGCCCGTGCATTCGCCGTCGCCGCGCTCTGCATGGTGCCCGTCTCGACCGCGCTGA
Source organism: Burkholderia sp. MSMB1826 (assembly GCF_001526325.1). Taxonomy (NCBI): domain Bacteria; kingdom Pseudomonadati; phylum Pseudomonadota; class Betaproteobacteria; order Burkholderiales; family Burkholderiaceae; genus Burkholderia; species Burkholderia sp. MSMB1826. The sequence continues at coordinate 316,140 of NZ_LOYN01000029.1, read as the reverse complement.
CCAACGTGTTCTGCGGGCTGTTCGCCGTCGCGCTCGTGATCTCCCCCGAATTCTGGCGCAACCTGCGCTCGCTCGTCGCCGACCCGGCTTCGCTCGCGGCGCTGCTGATCCTGGCCGCGCTGGCCGTGAGCGTCGCCTATACGGTCGCGCCGCACAACAAGGCGTGGAACTGGGTCGCGAAGTACGACAAGCTGCTGCTGCTGCCGTTCGCCGTGCTCGCGTTCCGTCATTCGAACTGGGCGCCGATCGTGCGGCGCTGCTGGTTCGCCACGCTGTGCGCGATCCTGCTGCTGTCGACGACCAACTACCTCGGGCTGACCGCGATCGGGCCGGCGCATGCGACCCAGTTGCCGCTGTCGCGCGCGTGGGTATTCAAGAACCATATCGCCGCCGGCATGTTCGGGGCGTTGCTCTTTTACCAGGCAGCCGATCTCGCGCTGGCGGCCCGCACGATGCTGTCCCGCGCCGCGTATGCGAGCGTCGCCGCGTGGTCGCTCGTCAACGTGTTCGTGATGCTGCAAGGGCGCACGGGGCAGGTCATCGCGCTGTTGCTGATCCTCGTCGTCGCCGTGCGTTTCGTGCTGCTGCTGCGCCGGCGGTCCGCGTTGCGCGCCGGGCTCGCCGCCGGCGTGCTCGTCCTCGCGGGCGCCGCGCTCGTGGTCGCCGCCTGCACGGTTCACAACGGCCGGCTGACGAAGGTCGTGACGGAAGTGCAGCAATACCGGCAGAGCGATGCGGCCACGTCGACCGGGCTGCGCCTCGAGTGGTACAAGAAGGGGCTCGAGCTGTATCGCCAGCGCCCCGTGCTCGGCTACGGCGCGGGCGGCCTCGAATCCGAATTCGAAAAGCTCACGGCCGGCAAGACGGCGGCCGAAGGCCAGCTCACGTCGAACCCGCACAACGAATATTTGCTGATGGCCGTGCAACTCGGCTCGCTCGGCGTGCTGCTGTTCGTCAACCTGATCGTGCAGATCGCGCGCGGCAGCCGGGCGCTCGATCCGCGCTCGCGACACTTGCTGCTCGCATGGCTCGCGATCTTCGCGATCGGCAGTCTCGCGAATTCGCTGTTGCTGGATTTCGCCGAAGGGCACCTGATCGTGCTGCTGGCCGGCATCCTGCTCGGCTGCAGCGAGCGCAACGAAGCGCTGCCGCGCGAAACGTCGGCAATCCGACGCAGCGTGTAACACCCGCCGGCCTACGTTCCGCTGCCCACGCCGACCGGATCGGCGGCAGCGGACCTCCGCAGCCGATACGGGCGAGCCGCGTGGTTCTCCGCGGAACGAAGCCCCCGGCCAACGAAGAAAAACGCGCGTTTGCCGGGCGTCAATCGGGCCTGGCGCGGCCCAGCCGCGACGTGTCGACGACGACGTCGGCCGGGCCCGGCGGATTCAGCCCGAGCATCTCGGCAGCCGCGGCCTTCACGCGCTGCGCCCCAAGATGGACGAGGCAGTCGCTGCGGCTGTCGACATGACGCTCGCAGCCTTCGTGCCGGCACGGCACGCAATCCCCCTCCCCTTGCAGCAGCCACACGTTCCCGTGCCGGCCCGAGCCGCGCAGCGGCCACGGATTCTCGGTCGCGGGCCAGTGCTGCGGCCACGGCCCCCAGCGCACGGGGTCTGACGGCCCGAACAGTGCAATCGTGTCGGTGCCGGTCGCGGCCGCGACGTGCGTCGCGCCGGTGTCGGGCCCGATGAAGAGCCGCGCGCGCCGCACGAGCTCCGCGCTCTCGCCGAACGTCAGGCGCCCGACCAGGTTCAGCACGTCGCCGCCCGCCTCGGTCGCGACTTGCTCCGCATACTCGCGCTCGCGGTCGGCCGGGCCGCCCGACAGCGCGACCGCGAAGCCCTGCTCGCGCAGCCAGCCGATCATGTCGACCCAGCCGTCGAGCCGCCATTGCTTGTAACGGAACATCGGATACGGATGCAGCACGACCAGCGGCTTGCCGGCGCGGATCGCGGGCGACTCGGCGAGCCACGCGTCGAAACGCGCGCGTCGCGCGGGATCGTCGCCGATGCCGGGTGCGACGACCTCGGATACCGGCTCGATGCCGATCACCGGCGCGAGTGCGAGCGTACTGACGACCGTATGCGCGGATTCGTGGTGATTGATCGCGATCCCGTTCAGCATCATCCGCGTGAGCCACGTGACGCGGTTCGGGTCGACCAGACCGACCCGCTTGCGGCCGGCGAACCAACTATAGAAACGCGGCCGGTCGGAACTCAGCGCCGCGCACGCGAGATCGTAGCGGCGCCACATCGACAGCGCGTCGCGCAACCGCTCGCGAACCCCCGCGCGCTGCGCGACCACGATCACGCGCCGCACGTCCGGATTGTGCTCGAGCACGCCCTCGGTGCCGCGAAACACCAGCATGTCGATCTGCGCGTCCGGCCAGCGGGCCTTCAGCGATCGAACGAGCGGCGTCGTCAGCAGCACGTCGCCGATACGGCGCGGCGCGGCAACGAGGATGGTTCGGGGCGGACGGGCGGAAGAAAACAGGGCCACGGCGATCGTCTGGCTGGCTGAACAAGGCTGGCAATGTACAGGATTTTGCAGCAGCCGGCGCGGCGTCGCGCACCGGCCGCGCCGGCAGCCGCGATGCGACCCCGCCCGCGGGGGCGTCGTGCGGTACGCGGCCGCACGGCGCGCCCGGCACTACGAAGCGGTCGTCACGATCGCGGCCGCTGTGGCGGCGGCCGGCGGCTCGCGCGTCGCATCGGCCGCAGCGTCGTCGCGATGGCCGGCCTGCGGCAGCAGGTGACGCACCGCGCGCTCGACCGCATCGACGCCGATCGCTTCGACGGTCGGGCCCGCGCGCAGGATCACGTGCGGCACGCCAAGCGGATGCCAGCGCAGGTATTTCTCGGGACGGTCCTCGAACAGCGCGGCCACCGGTACGCCAAGCGCCGACGCAAGATGGACGGGTGCGCTGTCGGCCGAGACGATCATATCGAGCAGGCTTGCGGCCGCCACCAGTTCGGCGATCGACGCGGGCGCGACATGCCGTGCATTCACGTCGCGCCATACTTCGTCTTCGACAGCCCGGCCGATGGTCGGATCGCGAAACACGATCACGTCGGCGATCGGTGCGAGCCGCTCGCCGAGGTCGCGCCAGCGGTCGGCGGGCCAGCGGCGCTCGGCCGCCTTGTTCGACACGAACAGCCCGACGCGCGGCTTCGTCCGCGCGCCGAGCAGGCGATGCCACGCCTCCTGCAGCGTGGGATCGGGATGCACCGACAGCTCGAGACGGTCGAGATCGGCATCGCCGAGTTCGGGCACGAGCCGGAAGCCCGACAACGCTTCATGGCACATCGGCCGCTGCGCGACATGCTCGGGCTTGCGATCGTCGAATTCGGTCCTGGCATCGTGCCAGCGGCAATCCTTCGCGCGAAGCTGGCGCGCGAACTGCATGCTGCTGCGATGCATGCCGCCGTTCGGCACGACCACGAGGTCGAACCGCAAGCGGCGCAGACGGCGCACGAGCCGCAACCGGTCGAAGAATGCGCGCATCCGCCCCGGACGGTCGTTGCGCTCGCACTGACGGCTGTACACGTAGGTGTGGATCGCGTGCACGTTCGGGTTTCCGGCCAGCGCGGCCGCGTTGTAGCGGTTCGCGACCACATGCAGCTCCGCGCCCGGCCAACGCGCCTTCAGCGCGCGGAGAAACGCCGTCGTGCACAGCATGTCGCCCAGAAAATCAATCCGGATCACGAGGATCCGCTGCGTCGGGTTCCCATTGGCCATGGTCATGTGGTGACAATCCGTTTTTATCGTCGAGACGGGCCGTTCCACGGCATCCCGTTCGGGGGCTACACCGCCGCGCGTTGCCGCACCCCGCATGGATCCGCCCCTGTTTATTCGCGCGCCACCGGCGCGGCGTCGCCCGCCGCGCGAACCCGCGGCAGGCGCGGCGTTCGGACGGTCAGCGCGGGATTGTATAGCGTCCGGATGGCCAGCCCAAGTCCGATTACCGTCGCACGTAAAAACGGCCCGCCGCACCGCACGATGGCGATGCGACGGGCCGCCTGGACGCGACACCCGCCGAAGCGGGCGCGGTCAGTACGTGATTTCGACGACGCTGCCGTCGAACGCCGCGCGCAGCTCCGCCAGCAGCACGTCGCTCGGCTTCACGCGCCATGCGTCGCCCAGACGCATTTCGCCCTGCGCGCGTGCGTTGCTGTAGTGGATCTGGACTGCAAGCCCGTTCGGCAGCGGCGGCGGCGGACGCCGACCGCCATCGCGGCCGCCGCCGCGCGGCGCGGGCGCGTCGACCGCGTTCGCCGCGGCCGGATCGTCCTTCGACACGTGCGGCTCGAGCACGCGGCGCAGCGCGAGCGCGTCGGCGTTGCCGTTCATCGTCAGCCGCACGGCCTGCGCATAGCGGCTGCGCGCGCGTTCAAGATCCATCACGGTATCGGCCGTGAAGCGAATGCCGCCGGTGAACGCGTCGTTGCGCGCCTGCCCCTGCACGATCAGCAGCTCGTCCTCCTTGAACAGCGCCTTGTTCGCCTCGAACTGCTCGTTGAAGATCGTGATCTCGCACTGGCCCGTGCCGTCGTCGAGCAGCGCGATCAGCATCTTGCCGCGCTGGGTCATCTGCGTGCGCAGCGACGCGATGATGCCGGCGACGAGCTTGTCGCGCCCTTCCTTCAGGTCACCGATCTTCTGCCGCACGAAGCGGCGCACTTCGTCGCGATACGCGTCGAACAGGTGGCCGGACAGGTAGAAACCGAGCGCGGCCTTTTCTTCCTGCAGGCGACGCTTGTCGTCCCACGCGGGTTCGTCGACGAGTGCATGCGCATGCGGCGACTCGGCGCCCATGTCGAACAGGCCCGCCTGCATCGCATTCGCTTCGGCCTGCTCGGCCGCTTCCATCGCGAGCGGCACCGACGCGATCAACTGCGCACGGTTCGGGTTCAGCGAATCGAACGCGCCGGCGCGAATCAGCGCCTCGACCGTGCGGCGGTTGACCACACGCCGGTCGATCCGCTCGCAGAAGTCGAACAGGTCGGTGAACGCCTTTTCCTCGCGCGCACGCAGGATTTCCTCGATCGCGTTCTGGCCGCTGCCCTTCACCGCGCCGAGACCGTAGCGGATCGTGCGCGAGCGCTTGCCGTCGGCTTCCGCGACCGGCTCGAACCGGTAATGCGACTGGTTGATGTCCGGCGGCAGCACGACGAGGTTGTTCACGACGCAGTCGTCGAACAGGATCTTCACCTTGTCGGTGTCGTCCATCGCGAGCGTCATGTTGGCCGCCATGAATTCGGCCGGATGGTGCGCCTTCAGCCACGCGGTGTAATACGCGAGCAGCGCATACGCGGCTGCGTGCGACTTGTTGAAGCCGTAGCCCGCGAACTTCTCCATCAAGTCGAAGATCTCGTCGGACTTCTCGCGCGTGAGGCCGTTCTTCGCCGCACCCTCGGCGAAGATCTCGCGATGCTTGGCCATCTCCTCGGGCTTCTTCTTGCCCATCGCGCGACGCAGCAAGTCCGCCCCGCCGAGCGAGTAGCCGCCGATGATCTGCGCCATCTGCATCACCTGCTCCTGATAGACCATGATGCCGTAGGTCTCTTTCAGGACGGGTTCGACGCGCGGATCCGGATAGTCGACCTTCTCGCGCCCGTGCTTGCGTGCGCAGAAGCTCGGAATCAGGTCCATCGGGCCCGGACGGTACAACGACACGAGCGCGATGATGTCCTCGAAGCGGTCGGGCTGCGCATCCTTCAGCATGCCCTGCATCCCGCGGCTTTCCAGCTGGAACACCGCGACCGTGTTGGCCTTCTTCAGGATCTGGAACGAGGCCGGATCGTCGAGCGGCACCTGCGCGAGCGACCAGTCGGCCTTCGACGGATCGAGACGGCGGATGTAGCGCTCGGCCCAGTCGAGGATCGTCAGCGTCGTGAGACCCAGAAAGTCGAACTTCACGAGGCCGACGGCTTCGACGTCGTCCTTGTCGTACTGGCTGACCACGCCGCCGTCGTCGCCCTGCGTGTACAGCGGGCAGAAATCGGTCAGCTTGCCGGGCGCGATCAGCACGCCGCCCGCGTGCATCCCGACGTTACGCGTGAGGCCCTCGACGCGCTGCGCGAGATCGAGCAGCTGGTGCACTTCGTCCTCGTGGTCGTAGCGCTCCTGCAACTGCGGCTCTTCCTTCATCGCGTCGGCAATCGTCACGTGCTTGCCGGGCTTGAACGGGATCAGCTTCGCGACGCCGTCGGTGAACATGTAGCCGAGGTCGAGCACGCGGCCGATGTCGCGCACGGCCGCCTTCGCGGCCATCGTGCCGAACGTGGCGATCTGCGATACCGCGTCCGCGCCGTATTTCTCCTTCACGTACTGGATCACGCGATCGCGGCCGTGCTGGCAGAAGTCGATGTCGAAGTCGGGCATCGACACGCGTTCCGGGTTCAGGAAGCGCTCGAACAGCAGGTTGTAGCGCAGCGGATCGAGGTCGGTAATGCCGAGCGCGTACGCGACCAGCGAGCCGGCGCCCGAGCCGCGGCCCGGGCCGACCGGCACGCCGTTGTTCTTCGCCCAGTTGATGAAGTCCGCGACGATCAGGAAGTAGCCGGGGAAGCCCATCTTCGTGATGGTCCCGCACTCGAATTCGAGGCGCTTGTAGTACGTGTCGCGCTGCGCGTCGCGCTCGGCTTCGACCGGATACAACTGCGCAAGGCGAGTCTCGAGCCCTTCCTTCGACAGCTGGACGAGGTAGTCGTCGAGCGACATGCCGTCCGGCGTCGGAAACAGCGGCAGTTTCGGCTTGCCGAGTTCGAGCTTCAGGTTGCAACGCTTCGCGATCTCGACCGTGTTCGCGATCGCCGACGGCAGGTCGGCGAACAGCGCGACCATGTCGTCCTGCGTGCGGAAATACTGGTCGGTCGTGAAACGCTTCTGGCGCCGCGGGTTCGCGAGGATGTCGCCTTCCGAGATGCACACGCGCGCCTCGTGCGCGGTGAAATCGTCGTCCGTCATGAACTGCGTCGGGTGCGTCGCGACGACCGGCAGCTTCAGCGACGCGGCGAGCGTCGCGGCCTGCTGGATGTACGCCTCGGCGCCCGGCTGGCCGTAACGCTGCAGCTCGATGTAGAAGCCGCCCGGAAACACCCGCGCCCAGCGCTCGGCGTGACGGCGCGCGGCGTCTTCGTTGCCCGCGGCCAGCGCGAGCCCGATATCGCCCTGCTGCGCGCCCGACAGCGCGAGCAGCCCCTGCGCGCGCTCGCCGTCGAGCCAGCTCGCGTCGAGTTCCGCGCGGCCGCGGTACTGGTTCGTGAGCCACGCCTTCGACAGCAGCTCGCAGAGATTCAGGTAACCGACCTTGTCCTTGACCAGCAGCAGCAACCGCGACGGCTTGTCGCGGTCGTCGGGATTGGCAATCCAGACGTCGCAGCCGGCGATCGGCTTGATGCCCTTGCCGCGGGCTTCCTGGTAGAAACGGACGAGACCGAATGCGTTGCCGAGATCGGTGAGCGCGAGCGCACCCTGACCGTCCGCGGCCGCCGCCTTGACGATGTCGTCAATGCGCACGATGCCGTCGGCGATCGAGAATTCGGAGTGAACGCGAAGATGGACGAAGCGAGGATCTGACATGGGCGCTATTGTAGCCGCGTCGCCGCGCAGGCTGCCCAAAAAATGCCCGCCTCGGCCGTTCGGCCGATGCACGCGGCGCCCCGTCGCGCGGTTGGCCGATCGGCCGGGTACCGATGCCCGCGCCGTTTGCGGGATAATACGGTTTTTCGAATCAACGCCCCGGCTTCGCACCCTTTTTTGCGGGCCGCCGTGCGGCCGTTTTCCCGTCGGACCATCATGACCATCGTCAACCTCGCCGCCTACCACTTCGTCTCGCTCGACGCGAACGAACAATGGCGCCCGCTCGTCACCGCCCGCTGCAACGAACTCGGGCTGCGCGGCACGATCCTGCTTGCGCCGGAAGGCATCAACCTGTTCATCGCCGGCACGCGCGAAGCCACCGACGCGTTCATCGCGTACATCCGCCACGATCCGCTGTTCGAAGGCAAGTTCGCGACGCTGCAGTTCAAGGAAAGCCTGTCCGACTCGCAGCCGTTCCGCCGCATGCTCGTGCGCCTGAAGCGCGAGATCATCACGATGAAGAAGCCCGCGATCAAGCCGGAACTCGGTCGCGCGCCGTTCGTCGACGCCCGCACGCTGAAGACGTGGCTCGACCGCGGTCACGACGATACGGGCCGCCCGGTCGTGATGCTCGACACGCGTAACGCGTTCGAAGTCGACGTCGGCACGTTCGACAACGCGCTCGACTACCGGATCGACAAGTTCAGCGAATTCCCGGAAGTGATCGACGCGCATCGCGCCGACCTCGAAGGCAAGACGGTCGTGTCGTTCTGCACCGGCGGCATCCGCTGCGAGAAGGCCGCGATCCACATGAAGGAAATCGGCATCGAGAACGTGTACCAGCTCGAAGGCGGGATCCTGAAGTACTTCGAGGAAGTCGGCGGCGCGCACTATCACGGCGACTGCTTCGTGTTCGACTACCGCACCGCGCTGAACCCGCAGCTCCAGCCCACCGACAAGGTCACGTGCTTCGCGTGCCGCGCGGTCGTCACGCCGGAAGCGCAACAATCGCCGCACTACGTGCCCGGCAAGTCGTGCCCGGCCTGCGCAACGGCGGCCAGCGCCGCGTAACCGCGCGTCGCACCGCGCCCCGCCGATGAACCACGGCTATCGCGGCCGCTTCGCGCCATCGCCCACCGGCCCGCTGCACTTCGGCTCGCTGGTCGGCGCGCTCGCGAGCTGGCTCGACGCACGCGCGCACGGCGGCACCTGGCTCGTGCGCATCGAGGATCTCGACGGCCCGCGCACGGTGCCCGGCGCGGCCGACGACATCCTCGCGACGCTCGCGCATTTCGGCATGACGCCCGACGAGCGGCCCGTCTGGCAGAGTACGCGCGACGCGGCCTACACGGCCGCGCTCGAGCGGCTCGTCGCGGCGGGGCTCGTGTATCCGTGCGGCTGCACACGCAAGGAAATCGCCGATTCGCTGCGCGCCGCCCACGAACGCCACACGACGCTCGCGTATCCGGGCACCTGCCGCACCGGCCTGCACGGCAAACCCGCGCGCGCATGGCGGCTGCGCGTGCCGGACGGCGACGACGCGCTCATCGCATTCGACGATCGCTGGCAGCACACGCAATCGCAGAACCTCGCGACCGAAGTCGGCGATTTCGTGCTCAAGCGCGCGGACGGCCAATGGGCGTATCAGCTCGCGGTCGTCGTCGACGATGCCGACGCCGGCATCACGCACGTCGTGCGCGGCGCCGACCTGCTCGATTCGACCGCGCGCCAGATCCATCTGCAGCGCTGCGTCGGCGTGCCGACTCCCGCGTACCTGCACGTGCCGGTCGTCGTCGACGCCAACGGCGAAAAGCTCAGCAAGCAGACCGGCGCGACGGCGCTCGAACGCAACGATCCGCTGCCGGCGCTGCGGGCCGCGGCCGCGCATCTCGGACTGTCGAACGATGGCGATCTGCCGAGCCAAACGATCGACGCGTTCTACGCGGCCGCCACCGATGCGTGGGCGCGTCGCTTCGGGCCGCGCGCCGGTTGAATCGCCGGCGGGACTCCGGCCCATGCCGACGACGTTCCTGCATCCGTCGGCGTCGAATCCGATCGCATGAAAGCGTGACGCAGGCCTGAGCGCTCCGTCCGCTACCGTCGTTGCGCAATGCGCAACGGCATCGCATCGAAATATCCGCCCCCGCGCGGCACGCAATCGCCCGCGCACGCACGCCCTGCCCCGATCGCATCGCCCAATGAAAAAACGGGCACATGCTCGTCGCATGTACCCGCCTGTCCGGCAGCGCTCCCGCGCCGCCCTGCCGCTTCGCCCGGCTTACGCCGACGGCTTGCGCGGCATTCCGAACCCGCCGAGCAGCGCGGCGACCTGACGCTTCGGCCCTTTCTTCTCGGGCTGCTGCGCGGCCTGCGTGTCGTCCGGCTGCTTCGCCGGCGCCGACGGCTCGTACGGTTTCAGGAAGAAATCGTCGACCGGCGCTTCGTGCCGGCGATGATGGCCGCCGCGCTCGGAACTGCCCGAGCGGCGACCCGCTGCACCGCGATGCTCGTCGCGCTCGCGCCGGCCGCCCCGTTCGCCACCACGCTCGCTGCTGCGCTCGCCGCCGCGCTCGTCGTGACGCTGGCGCGCGGGCTTGTCGAGCTTGAGCGTCTGCACTTCGAGCGGACGCTTGATCAGCTTCTCGATATCGGCGAGCTGCTTGCGCTCGTTCGGGCTGCACAGCGACAGCGCGTCACCCGTCGCCCCGGCGCGACCGGTACGGCCGATCCGGTGCACGTAGTCTTCCGCGCTGAACGGCAGGTCGAAGTTGATCACGGCCGGCAGCTCGGCGATGTCGAGACCGCGCGCGGCCACGTCGGTCGCGACCAGCGCCTCGATTTCGCCGCGCTTGAACGCGTCGAGCGCCTGCATCCGCTCGATCTGCGTCTTGTCGCCGTGAATCGCCGACGCGACCACGCCGTCGCGCTCGAGGTTGCGCGCGAGGCGGCTCGCGCCGATCTTGCTGTTGCAGAACACGATCACCTGCTTGAGGCCGCGATCGCGCAGCAATTGCACGACGGCCGCCTGCTTGTCGCCTTCGGCGACGTCGTAGACGATCTGCGTGACGTTCGCGTTCGTCGAATTGCTGCGTGCGACTTCGATCGTCTGCGGGTTGCGCAGATAGGTCGACGCGAGCTTCTTGATTTCGCCCGAGAACGTGGCCGAGAACAGCAGCGTCTGACGCTCCTTCGGCAGCAGGTTCAGGATGCGCTGCAGATCCGGCAGGAAGCCCATGTCGAGCATCCGGTCGGCTTCGTCGAGCACGAGGATCTGCACCTGGCCGAGGTTCGCCGTCTTTTGCTGCACGTGGTCGAGCAGGCGGCCCGGCGTCGCGATCAGGATCTCGACGCCGCGGCGCAGTTCGGCCGATTGCGGGTTCATGTCGACGCCGCCGAACACCACCGCGCTGCGCAGCGGCGTGTGCTTCGCATACGCGTGCACGTTCGCGGCGACCTGGTCGGCGAGTTCACGCGTCGGCGTGAGAATCAGCGCCCGCACGGGATGGCGCGCCGGGGACGCGCTCGTATTGGCTTGCGGCAGCAGACGCTGGATGATCGGCAGCGAGAAGCTCGCGGTCTTGCCGGTGCCCGTTTGCGCGGCGCCCATGACGTCGCGGCCGGCGAGCACGACCGGAATGGCCTGAGCCTGAATCGGCGTCGGCGTCGTATAGCCCTGCTCCGCAATGGCTTTCAGGATATCGGCGGCAAGGCCGAATTGGTCGAAGGTTGCGTCGACGGGCTTGGCGACAGAATCGGACATGGTGGCGTTTCGCTCAAAAGGCGCGGCGGGGACATCGTGCGTCAGGCCGGCCGGGCCTGCGCTCATCACAATTCGGAAATAGACGGAGCCGCGGCGCGCCGCGCGGCGCCGCTCTGGTGCTTGGGACCGGTTCGATGCGAACGCCGGACGCCAGGCCGTGCGGACTCCGTTCGGCGCGAATGCCGGCGGAAAGGGCCGTATTGTAGCACCGTGCGCGCATCTGTCCGTGACAACGCCGCGAACGGCTGCGACCGCGGCTCGCGCGGCGTGCCTGTCCGCCCCGCGCGACCGGGCGATTGGCCGATCGGACTATCCGTATCGGCCAGCGAACCATATTAGGGGCTCGATCCTGGAATCCCGCACCGGCATGCCCGCCGCCCGGCCGTCAACCCGACGGCAGGTCACGCAGGCGAATACGCGCTGCGCGCGCGTCCGCCGCTCAGCCCTTCTTCTTTTTCTTCTCGACCTGCACGCAGTCGCCCAGCAGCGGCGGCGACTGCGGGTCGGCGATCTCGTCGCGCAGCGTCGCTTCCTTGCCCTTCGTCCACCAGGTATAGCGGCCGGCCTGGTAGCGCGCGCCCGACGCCGACACCGTATCGACGAACAGCATCTGCTTGCCGTCCACCGGCACGAGCGCGAAGCTCTGGCCGTTGCCCGCGAGCCAGTACGACACGCGCACCGGCTGCTTGTGGTTCGCGCACTGGTAGAGGGTTTGCTGGCGCGCGTCGGCGTCGATCTCCTCGACGGTCAGTTGCGCGGCGTGCGCGACCGAAACGGCGGTGCCGGCGAGCGCAAGCGCGGCGAGGGTGTGGCGAATCATGCAGGTCCTCTCACGAGACGTTGGAAACGCGCCCTTGCGGGACGCGCGGTTATTGTTTGCAGGATCGGCGGGGAAATCGCGCCGATCGCCAGAATCAGGGATCGATCACGTCCGCGCACGCATCGGTCGGCGCCGCGGCGAGATGGCCGACGAGCGGCACGATCTTGAGCCCGGCCGACGCCACCCGGCACGGCGCGGCCGCGACGCCGCAGCCGGCGAGACTCGCGACGAGCGCCAGCGCGGCGCCCAGCTTTCCGATACGCAACCATCGCGACGCCATCGTCCTCTCCTCGTTCCGTCAGCGCGCCGACACGGGCCGAACGGCCGCGGCAGCGCGCTTCGCCCGTTCGCGGGCTTCGTCGACGGTCGCGCCGGTCGCCAGCGCGACGCCCATGCGCCGCTTCGCGAAACTTTCCGGCTTGCCGAACAGGCGCAGGTCCGCGCCCGGCACCGCGAGCGCGTCGCGCACGCCTTCGAACGCGATCCCGCGCTCGTCGAGCCCGCCGTAGATCACCGCCGACGCGGCCGGCGTGCCGAGCGCCGGATCGACCGGCAGGCCGAGAATCGCGCGTGCGTGCAGCTCGAATTCCGACTGGCGTTGCGAGGCGAGCGTGACGAGGCCCGTATCGTGCGGCCGCGGGCTCACCTCGGAGAACCATACGTCGTCGCCGCGCACGAACAGTTCGACGCCGAACAGCCCGCGCCCGCCGAGCGCCTCGGTCACCTTGTGCGCGATCTCGCGCGACTTCTCGAGCGCCGCCGCGCTCATCGGCTGCGGCTGCCACGATTCGACATAGTCGCCCGCCACCTGCACGTGGCCGACCGGTTCGCAGAAATAGGTGCGCGTGTCGAGCGTCGCCGGATCGATCGCGCGCACGGTCAGTTGCGTGATCTCGTAGTCGAAATCGACGAAGCCCTCGACGATCACGCGGCCGTGGTTCACGCGCCCGCCCGCCATCGCGTAGTCCCACGCGGGTTTCACGTCGGCGTCGGTCTTCACGACCGACTGCCCCTTGCCCGACGACGACATCACCGGCTTCACGACGCACGGCATGCCGATCGTCGCGACGGCCGCGCCGAAGGCCTCGAACGAATCCGCGAACGCATACGGGGAAGTCGGCAGGCCGAGCGCCTCGGCCGCGAGCCGGCGGATCCCTTCGCGATTCATCGTGAGCTGCGTCGCACGCGCGGTCGGGATCACCTCGGCGAGGCCGGCCGCCTCGATCGCCGCGAGCGCGTCGGTGGCGATCGCCTCGATCTCGGGGACGATCAGGTGCGGCCGTTCGGCTTCCACGACGGCCCGCAGCGCGGCCGGGTCCGTCATGTCGATCACGTGCGCGCGATGCGCGACCTGGTGGCCCGGCGCGTCCGGATAGCGATCGACCGCGACGACTTCGACGCCGAGACGCTGCAACGCGATGATGACTTCCTTGCCGAGTTCGCCGGCGCCGAGCAGCATGACGCGCGTGGCCGAGGGTGAAAGCGGCGTACCGAGCCGCTGACCGATCTGCATGTGATTTCCCGCTGGTTCTGTTGGAGGACGAAAACGGCTTCGATGTTAACACGGGCATCCGCGCCGGTTTGGGCGGTTTGGCCGCGCCCGCGCGTGGTCGCGCGAGGCCCGCGGGCGGGCCGCGAACGTTTTCGCGCGCGAAGTGTCGGCTCGCCTGCCGCGGGGCGGGTGCGTTACTCTTACGCCTTGATCAGAATCCGAAGAGGAACGAGGCTCATGTCCCACCTGTCCGCGGCCGCACGCGCACGCACCGGCCTGCTTCGCCCGTTGCGCGCGCCGCTTTGCGCGTTGACGCTTGCCACGCTTCTCGCCGCCTGCGCGATGCCGACCCATCCCGATTCCGCCGCCCCAGCACCCGACCCGTACAACCCGGCCGCCGTCCAGCTGCTCGACGACACGAGCTGGGAGCTCACCAGCTGGGTGAACGCCGACGGCACGCCGCGCGCGATCCCGCACGGCGACAACGGCGAGCCGATCAAGCTCGCGCTGTCGACCGACTCGGGCATCCGCCGCGCGAGCGGGTTCTCGGGCTGCAACCGCTACATGGGCACCTACGCGATCAAGAACGGCCTGCTGAGCTTCGGCCCGCTCGCCGGCACGCGAATGGCCTGCCCGAACACGCTCGGCGGCCAGCTCGAATCCGCGTACCTCGACGCGCTCGCCCACATCGAGAAAACCGGCGTGCAGATGCGCGCGCCGCAGCAATTGCAGATCGTGACCCAAGCCGGCGCAACGCTGACGTTCACGCAGCGGAGCCCCTGATGAACGGCGCGCGCGAAGGCCGACCGGCCGCCTTCGCGTGACGCGCCACGCGCACGTGCCACCCACGTGCGTCGCGCGGCATGAATCGGAATCACGCCGCGTCAGAGTCTTGTTCGCCGGCCGGTTAAACTCGGCGGGTCGCGCCCCGCGCGCCCCGCCCCACTCCTGTTTCAAAGCATGCACACGGTTGTCTTCGGCTGGTTCGGCATCTCCGCCGTCTGGTTTCTCCTTCTCTTCTGGCGTCTCGTGCAGGCGATGCTGCCCGGCGGCGGCGGGCTCGCCGGCCGCGGCTCGATCCGCCTGTGGCTCGGCTTCGCCGCGGTGTTCGTCGCAAGCTGCACGCTGACGAGCCCGCTGTCGGGCCCCGACACGAACGCGCTCGGCCATGCGTGCTCGGCCGGCTTCGCCCACGTGCTCGGCCCGATCGGCACGCCGGTCGCGATGGTCGTGCTGTTGTTCGCCGGCTTGCCGTGGCTGACCGGCATCGGCTGGCGGCAGTTCGCCGCGTGGGTCGACACGTCGTTCGGCGTCAAGCTGTCGCGCGACGGCGGCGACGACGACGCGCGCGGGATCGCCGACCTGCCGCGCAGCGCGCTGCATCGCGACGACGACGTCGTGCAGCCGACCACCGCGCACACCGTCAACTCGATGGCGCCGCGCCAGAACGGCCGGTATTCGCGCCCGACGGTGTGGAAACCCGATCCGCAGGCGCGCCCGAAGCCGCGCAGCAAGACGCCGCCCCGCCCGCTCGCGGAGCCCGTCGCGCCGTCGGGCTGGCTGAAGCCGACCGCCCCGCCGCGCACGCCGGCGCCGCCCGCGCCGATCCCGGCCAGCGCGATGCCGCCGCCGACGACCGGCAGCACCGCCAGCCTCGCGCGCGCCGCGGCGAACGCGCAGGTGCCGCGCCCCGCGCCCGCCCCGCTTCCGGTCGGATTCGAACCCGTCCGGCCGCGTCCGACCGCCGCGCGACCGGCCACCGCCGCGCTGACGCAGACGGCGCCGCGCGCGACGGTCACCCCGCGCCCGGCCGGTACGCCGCCGCAGCGTCCGCCGGTGCGGCCGGTCGCGGGCACGGCGGCCGCCGGCCCGTCGGACGCGGCACGACGCCGCCCGGCGCCGCCCGCGCCGGCGCGCGCACCGCTCTATGCATGGAACGAGAAGCCGGCCGCGCCGATCACGCCGGCGCCGAGCGTTCACGACACGCTGCGTTCGATCGAGGCCAGCACCGCGCAATGGGCGTCGCTGGGCGGCGCGCAATCGGCCGATGCCACGCGCGCGGCGACCGCTGCCGCCGCCGTGGCCGGCGTCGCCGCGACGGCAGGCAGCGTGGCCGCGCCGGCATCCGCGGCCGCGTCGAACGCGTTCGTCCCCGCGGCGCAGGACATCGCAGCCCAGGACGGCGATGTCCCGGCCGCACACGATGCCGCGCCTGCTCGCGACGACGGCGCGCCGATCGTGCTCGACGCGTTCATGCCGGTGCAATCCGGTATCGCGCAGGCCCCGCGTGTCGATTCGCCCACCCCGGCGCTCGACGACGCTGCACCGTCCACGCGACCGGATACCGGCATCGACGATCGCGCGTACGCGCATCGCGCCGACGACGAAATCCGTCGCATCGACGATGCGGCCGCTGCGCCGTCGTTCGACGCCCCCCTCGGCGTCGCGCCTTGGGACGATGTCGTCAGCCCGCCGGTTTCCGCACGCGACTGGTCGACCGAAAACCCGATGGCCGATGTGCCCGCGCACGCCACGCGATCGGAGTCCGCTCATTCGGCGTTCGCGCAAGCAGGCAATGCAGCGGTTCGCGACCTCGGTGCCAGCAAGCCGACCGCGTCCGTCGATGTCGACGACGAGGACGACGCACGACCGGCGCCTGCAATCGATCGCGCGGCACCGGCCCACTTGCGTCAAGCGGCTGCCGATGCGCACGCCGATGTGAAGCCGCCGGCCGACAGCATCGTATCGTTCGCTGCGCTGCCCGCTTCGTCGATTGCGGCAACGTCCGCACCGGCCGTATCGCATCCCGCGCCGGACGCTGCCAAGCCGGTCGAGACGGAACCTGCGGCGTCGTTGCCGGCTGTCGCTCCACGCGCGACGCCCGCCGCCACGTATTGGACACCTTCGACGGTGCAGCCCGCCGCGGCCCCGTCGACCGTCTCCGCCGAATTGCCGAAATCACCGGCGGCTCAGCCGTTTGCCGCAACATCGACGGCATCGACCGCCGCTGCGTCGCCGCTGGCCGGCACGGCTGACGGTTCGACGGCACACGCGTCCGCACTCGCCTCCACATCGAGCATCGCGCCCGTCGCCGCCGCAGTTTCGTCGGTCGGCGTAACCGGCACGGCGTCCGCGTCGCCGTCGCAACCTGCCGCATCGGCACCACCCGCTACTTCCGCCGCGTCGGCGTCGCCGGCCGGTGTGACGGGCCTGACCTACGGTTCGCTTTCGCGCGCTTCGACGCCCGCATCGACCGAGGCGCCCGCCGTGACGCCATCGGCCGCCGGCGCATCGGGTTCGCCGTTCGGTTCGACTGCGCAGACACCTACAACGCCGGCGCCCGCCACCGCGACGCCCGCAACACCCGCGACTTTCGCGTCCGCGCCTGTCGCCACACCGTCTTACGCGCCGGCATCGACGCTTCCGGTCGACACGGCAACCCCGTCGACCGGTACCACGACTTTCGCGACATCGGGCTCATCGAGCGCAGTCGCTCCGCAGCCGGCAAGCGGCCTGCCCGCGTCGCCCACCGTGTCTGCGCCGGCGTCGCCGTCCTTCAGCACGATCGCGTCGACGACCACGGCCGCCGCCACGCCGATCCAGTCGATCGCGGGCTCGCCTGCCGCTGCCGCCGGATCGCCGACGTCGATGGGCGCGACCGCTGCGACGCAGGCTCCGTCGATCGCGTTCGTCCCCGCCGCAGTCGCAGCCCAGACGTTGACGACACAGCCCGCCCCTGCCGCATCGTCGGCGAGCTGGTCGATGTCGCACGACGCGGGCGCAACGCCGACCGCGACACCGCAAGCGACGCCCCTCCCCGCCGCGAACCTCTCGCCCACGCCGGCAGCCGCAGTTTCCGCGCCGACATTGCCCGCGACCCCGTCGATCGGCGCACCGGCCGCCGAAGCCGCCGAAGCCATCGAGGCAGCCGAACCGGCCCCGGTCGCCCCCGCCCGCCCGCCGCGCCCGAACGCGTTCGAATTCCACGCCCCCGCGTCGTTCAGCGTCGAACTGCCGACGCTCGACCTGCTCGAGCCCGCCTCCGACGACGTCGAAACGATCACCGAGGAACACCTCGCGCAAACCGCGCAGGTGATCGAACAGCGGCTGCAGGAATTCAAGGTGCCGGTGACGGTGGTCGGCGCATCGGCCGGCCCCGTGATCACGCGCTTCGAGATCGAACCCGCGCTCGGCGTGCGCGGCAGCCAGATCGTCGGCCTGATGAAGGACCTGTCGCGCGGCCTCGGCCTCACGTCGATCCGCGTCGTCGAGACGATCCCCGGCAAGACCTGCATGGGCCTCGAACTGCCGAACGCGAAGCGCCAGATGATCCGCCTGTCGGAGATCCTCGAATCGCGCCCGTACCAGCATTCGCCGTCGCAACTGACGATCGCGATGGGCAAGGACATCACCGGCCACCCGGTCGTCACCGATCTCGCGAAGGCCCCGCACATGCTCGTGGCGGGCACGACGGGTTCGGGCAAGTCGGTCGCGATCAACGCGATGATCCTGTCGCTGCTGTACAAGGCGACGCCGGAAGACGTGCGGCTCATCATGATCGATCCGAAGATGCTGGAGCTGTCGGTCTACGAAGGCATCCCGCACCTGCTCGCGCCGGTCGTCACCGACATGAAGCTCGCGGCGAACGCGCTGAACTGGTGCGTCGGCGAAATGGAGAAGCGCTACCGGCTGATGTCGGCCGTCGGCGTACGCAACCTCGCGGGCTTCAACCAGAAGATCCGCGACGCGGAAGCGAAGGAAAAGAAGATCGGCAACCCGTTCTCGCTGACGCCCGACGACCCGGAGCCGCTGTCGAAGCTGCCGCTGATCGTCGTCGTGATCGACGAGCTGGCCGACCTGATGATGGTCGCCGGCAAGAAGATCGAGGAGCTGATCGCCCGCCTCGCGCAGAAGGCGCGCGCGGCCGGCATCCACCTGATCCTCGCGACCCAGCGTCCGTCGGTCGACGTGATCACCGGCCTCATCAAGGCGAACATTCCGACGCGCGTCGCGTTCCAGGTGTCGTCGAAGATCGATTCGCGCACGATCCTCGACCAGATGGGCGCGGAGTCGCTGCTCGGGATGGGCGACATGCTGTTCCTGCCGCCGGGCACCGGTTATCCGCAGCGCGTGCACGGCGCGTTCGTCGCCGACGAGGAAGTGCACCGGATCGTCGAGTATCTGAAGCAGTTCGGCGAGCCGCAGTACGAGGAAGGGATTCTCGACGGCCCGGCCACCGACGGCGCGACGCAGGACCTGTTCGGCGATGCGCCGGACGCGGAAGCCGATCCGCTGTACGACGAAGCCGTCGCGTTCGTCGTGCGCACGCGGCGCGCGTCGATCTCGTCGGTGCAGCGTCAGTTGCGCATCGGCTACAACCGTGCGGCACGCCTCGTCGAGCAGATGGAAGCGGCCGGCCTCGTGTCGGCGATGGGTATCAACGGCAGCCGCGAGGTGCTCGTGCCGGCCGCGGCCGAGTGAAGCGGGCGGCCCGCCGGCCGCGATTCATCGCGACGGGCGCGCCGCGCAACGGGCCGTCCGCAAAAAAAGGCGCTGCCTCGGCAGCGCCTTTCTCGTTTACTGCACCGGCACCAGCTTGAAATCGACCGGCTTGCCGACCGCGACCTTCTGCGGATTCGCGCCGAGCTGCCCCGTTTCCACATTGCGACTGAACACGTAGAACGTGTCGCTGTCCTGGTTGCCGACGATCAGCCACTTGCCGGTCGGATCGATCAGGAACTCGCGCGGCGTCTTGCCGAGGCTCGACTGGCGGCCGACGAGC
The DNA here is from genome assembly GCF_001526325.1 of Burkholderia sp. MSMB1826. Taxonomy (NCBI): domain Bacteria; kingdom Pseudomonadati; phylum Pseudomonadota; class Betaproteobacteria; order Burkholderiales; family Burkholderiaceae; genus Burkholderia; species Burkholderia sp. MSMB1826. Next base: position 296,699 of record NZ_LOYN01000029.1, on the reverse strand, counting down.
TTCAGCCGGCCGTCCGCCTTGTTCACCGCGTAGATCACGAGGTCGTTCGCGTCGCCGCGGTTGCTCACGTACAGGAAGCGCCCGTCCGGCGACAGGTGGATCGCGCCGCCGCCGACCTTGCCCTTGAAGCCCGGGGCCGTCATCGGCACCGTCTCGATCGGCGTCAGCTTGCCGTCGCGATAGCCGAACACCTCGACCGACGCGTTGAGCTCGCTCGTCACGTACGCGAAGCGGCCGTCGGCGCCGAACACCATGTGACGCGGGCCCGAGCCGGCCTTCACCGGCGTATAGCGCGTGTCGGTCGGGCTGATCAGCCCGCGGCTGCCGTCCACCGTGTAGCGGTAGCCGTAGATCTTGTCCGCGCCGAGATCCTGCACGAACAGGTAGCGGCCGTCCGGCGAAAATACCGTCGAATGCACGTGCGCGCCGTCCTGGCGGCCCTTCACGGGCCCCGTGCCTTCGTGATGGACCGTCAGCACGGCCGGGCCGACGGCGCCGCCGTCGCGGATCGGGAACACCGCGAAGCTGCCGCCCGGATCGGCCGCCACCGAGTAGTTGGCGGTGACGAGGTACTTGCCGTCCGGCGACAGCGCGAGATAGCAAGGATCGTTCCCTTCCGACGACACGCGGTCGATGAACGTGAGGGCGCCCGTCTTCGCGTCGAAGCCGAACGCGCTGACGCCGCCGCGCTGCGTCGCCGGCCCGTTGTCGCCGGGCAGCTCGTTGACCGCGTACACGGTGCGACCGTCGCGGCTCGGCAACAGATACGACGGATTCTCGGTCTTCGCCGACGACACAGGCGCGACGCTGCCCGTCTTCGTATCGAAGCGGTAAACGTAGATCCCGTCGCTGCCGCCGCCCGTATAGGTGCCGACGAGCAGGTTGTAGACGCCGTCGGCCGGGGCGGACGATTGCTGCGCGAATGCGTGGGTCGCGGACAGGGAAAGCACGATCGCGAAACCTTTCATCCAGTGAGCGAGCCTAAGCGGGAACCCTCGTGTCGAAGCGCGTGCGTCACGCTCGCGTAAACGGTTGGGCATTGAATCCTCCTTGCATCGAGTCGCTTCAAGTGTTGAGATAGGACGAAACGCCGGCCGTTCATGCGCTCCGCCGCCCGGCCGAGTATACGGGGCGCGACGCCCGGGCGTGAAGTCCGGGCCGCCGACGTCCGCATTGTGAACTCGAATACCCAAGGATCGCCTGCCCATGCCCGCCCTGATCGAAGACTACGCCCTCGTCGGCGACGGCCACACGGCCGCGCTGATCGCAAAAGACGGCTCCGTCGACTGGCTGTGCTGGCCCCGCTTCGATTCGGGCGCCTGCTTCGCGGCGCTGCTCGGCACGCCCGAGCACGGACGCTGGCTGCTTGCTCCGGCCGCCGACGCCGCGATCACGCACACGACCCGCCGCTATCGCGGCGACACGCTGATTCTCGAAACCGATTACGAAAGCGCCGACGGCGCCGTCACCGTGATCGACTTCATGCCGCCCGGCAACGGCTGGTCCGAACTGGTGCGGATCGTCGTCGGCCGCCACGGCACGATGAAGATGCGCATGGAGCTCGTGTTGCGCTTCGACTACGGTTTCTCGATTCCGTGGGTCACGCAACTGACCCGCGAGGACGGCATGAAGGCCATCGCCGGCCCCGATACCGTCGTGCTGCGTACGCCGGTGCCGCTCACCGGCAAGAACCTCCATACGCTCGCGGAATTCACGGTCAACGCCGACGAGCGCGTGCCGTTCTCGCTCGGCTACGCGGCGTCGCACATGCGGCTGCCGCCGGCGCGCGACCCGCTGTCGATGCTCGCGCGCACCGAGAACTACTGGCTCGAATGGTCGGGCCGCTGCCAGGTGCAGGGCCGCTACGCGGCCGCCGTGCGCCGCTCGCTGATCACGCTGAAGGCGCTCGCGTACGAACCGACCGGCGGCATCGTCGCCGCGCCGACCACGTCGCTGCCCGAAAAGATCGGCGGCAACCGCAACTGGGACTACCGCTACTGCTGGCTGCGCGACGCGACGATCACGCTGCTCGCGCTGATGCGCGGCGGCTACTACGACGAGGCGCGCGCATGGCGCACGTGGCTCGGCCGCGTGATGGCCGGCTCGCCCGAGCAGATCCAGATCATGTACGGGATCGCCGGCGAGCGCCGGCTGCCGGAAATGGAGCTCGACTGGCTGCCCGGCTACCAGGATTCGAAGCCGGTGCGCGTCGGCAACGGCGCCGCGAACCAGCTCCAGCTCGACGTGTTCGGCGAGGTGATGGCCGCGCTGCACCTCGCGCGCGTGGGCGGCCTGCAGGCCGACGACACGGTCTGGTCCGTGCAGTGCGCGCTGCTCGACCACCTCGAGAAGATCTGGCAGGAGCCCGACGAAGGCATCTGGGAAACGCGCGGCGGCCGCCGCCATTTCACGTTCTCGAAAGTGATGGCGTGGGTCGCGTTCGACCGCGCGATCAAGTCGGCGGAAATGTTCCGGCTGCCCGGCTCGCTCGACCGCTGGCGCGCGCTGCGCGAGCGGATCCATGCGGACGTCTGCGCCAACGCGTGGCACGAAGGCAAGCAGGCGTTCGCGCAGAGCTACGGCAGCGACGAACTCGACGCGAGCGTGCTGCTGCTGCCGCAGCTCGGCTTCCTGCCGCCGGAAGACCCGCGCATCGTCGGCACGGTCGACGCGATCGAGCGGGAATTGCTGCACGACGGGCTCGTGATGCGCTACCGCACGACCGAATACGACGACGGCCTGCCGCCCGGCGAAGGCACGTTTCTCGCATGCAGCTTCTGGCTGGTCGACAGCTATGCGCTGCTCGGCCGGATCGACGACGCGCATCGGCTCTTCAGCCGCCTGCTCGCGTTGTCGAACGACCTGGGGCTGCTCGCGGAGGAGTACGACCCGGTGGCCGGGCGGCTCGTCGGCAACTTCCCGCAGGCGTTCTCGCACGTGGCGCTCGTGCATACCGCGATGAACCTGATGCACCACGAAGACGCGATGGCGCGCGCGGCCGGCCAGCCCGCGCCGGCCGTCGCGACCGGGCGCTGAGCGGCGCGGCGCGCGCCCTTGTTCATAGATCGTCAAATCGCAAAATTTTGATGAAAAAACCGGGAAATGTTGCATTGCACAACCGATCGTTGTCCGATATGATCGACGAGATTGTCCGGCTGCAATGCAACATGGCCGGCCGCTGACCCACACGGCACGCCGCGACGCCCCACGCCGCCCTTGCGCACCGTCCCCCCACGCGGGAGTAGCCTGCATGCTTTACCAACTGCACGAATTCCAGCGGGCGATGCTGAGCCCGCTCACGGCCTGGGCCCAGGCCGCGTCGAAGTCGTTCGCGAATCCGTCCAGCCCGTTCTCGCTGATCCCCGGCGCGCCGCGGATGGCCGCCGCCTATGAGTTGATGTATCGACTCGGCAAGGATTACGAAAAGCCGGAATTCAACATCCATCAGATCGTCAAGGACGGCCACAACATCCCGATCGTCGAGCAGACGATCATCGAGAAGCCGTTCTGCCGGCTGCTGCGCTTCAAGCGCTATTCGGACGACGCCGACGCCGTCACGCAACTGAAGGACGAGCCGGTCGTGCTGGTCTGCGCGCCGCTGTCGGGCCACCACTCGACGCTGCTGCGCGACACGGTGCGCACGCTGCTGCAGGATCACAAGGTCTACATCACCGACTGGATCGACGCGCGGATGGTGCCGGTCGAGACCGGCCCGTTCCACCTGCACGACTACATCGCGTACATCCAGGAATTCATCCGTCACATCGGCGCGCGCAACCTGCACGTGATCTCGGTATGCCAGCCGACGGTGCCGGTGCTCGCGGCGATTTCGCTGATGGCGAGCCGCGGCGAGGACACGCCGCTCACGATGACGATGATGGGCGGCCCGATCGACGCGCGCCGCAGCCCGACTTCCGTGAATTCGCTCGCGACGCAGCACTCGACCGCGTGGTTCGAGAACAACGTGATCCACACGGTGCCGGCGAACTATCCGGGCGAAGGCCGCCAGGTGTATCCGGGCTTCCTGCAGCACACGGGCTTCGTCGCGATGAACCCGGAGCGGCACGCGCAATCGCACTGGGATTTCTACCAGAGCCTGCTGCGCGGCGACGAGGACGACGCCGAAGCGCACCGCCGCTTCTACGACGAGTACAACGCGGTGCTCGACATGGCCGCCGAGTATTACCTCGAGACGATCCGCGTCGTGTTCCAGGAATTCCGGCTTGCGGAAGGCACGTGGGACGTCGAAGGCGAGCGCGTGCGGCCGCAGGACATCAAGCACACCGCGCTGATGACGATCGAGGGCGAACTCGACGACATCTCGGGCAGCGGCCAGACGCACGTCGCGCACGAGCTGTGCACCGGCATCCCGCAAGACGATCGCCGCAGCCTGACCGCCGAGAAGTGCGGCCACTACGGGATCTTCTCGGGCCGCCGCTGGCGCACGATCATCTATCCGCAACTGCGCGACTTCATCCGCGAGCATGCGCCGGAACCGAAGCACGGCGCGACGAAGCTGCCCGCCGATGCGCAGGATGCGACCACGATCGGCGTCGTGCCGGCCGCCAAGCCGCAGCCGGAAACGACAGCGCGCGTCACCGCCGCGAAACGCGCGCGCGCGAAGACGCCGGCCGTGACGGTCGCGCCCGCCAAGGCGCCCGCCGCGAAGGCCGCGCCCGCCGCCAAACGCGCGGCGAGCAGCCCGCGCGCAAAACCCGTGCGGGCCCGCAAGGCCGCCTGACGCATCGCGTTCCGACGCAAAAACGCCACCGTTGCTTGCGCACGGCGGCGTTTTTTTATGCGGCGGCCGCGAGCGGGCGGCTCGTCAGTTCGTCCGTTCGTCGCGTCAGCGCCGCAGCAGATACGCGAGCAGCACCTCGGTGCTCATCCGGACCATCTCCGCGCGTTCGTCGGTGTCGGTGAAGTCGCGGCCGAGCGTCGCCGCGAGCGTGAAGCGGTTCGAGACGATGTAGTAGCCAAGCCCCGACAGCGTCACGTAGAAGCGCAGCGGATCGACGTCGCCGCGGAACAGCCCGGCCTTCTGGCCGCGCATCAGCACGTTGCCGAGCTTCGCGACGATCGGCGACATCATCTCGCGGATCCGCGTCGACTTGTGCAGATAGCGCGCTTCGTGCAGGTTCTCGTTGTTGATGAGCCTGAGCAGCTCCGGATGGTCGCGGTAGTAGTCCCAAACGAAATGCGCGAGCCGCGTGACGGCCTCGACCGGCGCGACGCCGTCGAGATCCAGCACGCGCTCGGCCTCCGTCAGCGCGGAGAATGCGTGTTCGAGCACCGCCGTGAAAAGCTGTTCCTTGCTGCCGAAGTAGTAATAGAGCATGCGCTCGTTCGTTTCGGCCCGGCGCGCGATCTGATCGACGCGCGCGCCGAACAGCCCTCCATTCGCGAACTCTTCGGCTGCCGCCATCAGGATGCGGCGGCGCGTACCTTCAGGATCTCTTTTGATTTTTGGCTGATTCATGGTGGCGTTTTGCTACGTGAGCCGCTTGATCCGGACCGGCACCCCCACCGCCTCGGCGCCGGCCGCCCTGGAACGGGCGCGCCGCGGGCGGCCGCCCTCCTGCTGAGCCCCTGCAAAAAAGCGGTTCGATTATGCGCATAGACGGCGTCCAGCGCAATGCGGGAAATCGGCGATAATCAAGGTTTGGCAAACCTTTCCGGCCGCGCCCGACGCGGCCGAGAGCCATTCGGCGCCGTTGCGCCCGTTGTCACCGTGACCGACTCCAAAACACTCGCGGATCGCATCGAAGATCTGCTTCCCCAGACGCAATGCACGAAGTGCGGCTATAACGGCTGCCGTCCGTACGCCGAGGCGATCGCCGCCGGCGACGCGAACTACAACCAATGCCCGCCCGGCGGCGCCGAAGGCATCGCGCGTCTCGCGAGCCTGCTCGGCAAGCCGGTGATTCCGCTGAACCCCGTCAACGGCAGCGAGCATCCGCGCGCGGTCGCGTTCATCGACGAAAACCTGTGCATCGGCTGCACGCTGTGCATGCAGGCGTGTCCGGTCGATGCGATCGTCGGCGCACCGAAGCAGATGCATACGATCGTCGCGTCGCTGTGCACGGGCTGCGACCTGTGCGTGCCGCCGTGCCCGGTCGACTGCATCGCGATGCTGCCGGTAACCGGCGATCGCACGGGCTGGGATGCGTGGTCGCAGGAACAGGCAGACGCCGCGCGCGAACGCCACGACCTGCGGCTCGCGCGCCAGCGCCGCGAGCGCGAGGCCGCCGAAGCGCGCGCCGCCGCCCGCCGCGCGGCCAGTGCGGCAAAGCCGGCCGCGGGCCCCGCCGCGGCGCAGCCGGATGCGCCGGCCGCCGACGACGCCGAAGCGAAGAAACGCGCGATCATCGCCGCCGCGCTCGAACGCGCGCGCAAGAAGAAGGAAGAACTGTCCGGGCAAGGCGCCGGGCCGAAGAACACCGAAGGCGTGAGCGCGGCCGTCCAGGCGCAGATCGACGCGGCCGAGGCCCGCCGCAAGCGACTCGCCGAGCAGCAGGCGCAGCGCGATGCCGAAGCGGCATCGGGCAGCCGCGACCACGACAACGACACCGATAGCGACGATCCGGACGGCCCGTCCGCGCCGCCCGACCAGAACGCTCCATGAACGCCAGCAAACGACGCGCGATCTACGAAACGCTGCAGAGCCTCAATCCGCATCCGACCACCGAACTCGAATACTCGACGCCGTTCGAACTGCTGATCGCCGTGATGCTGTCCGCGCAGGCCACCGACGTGTCGGTCAACAAGGCGATGCGGAAAATGTTTCCGGTCGCGAACACCCCGCGACAAATCGTCGCGCTTGGCGAGGAAGGCGTCACCGAGTACATCAAGACGATCGGCCTCTATCGCACCAAGGCGAAGAACGTGGTCGCGACGTGCCGGATCCTGCTCGAGCGCTACGACGGCGAGGTGCCGGCCGATCGCGAAGCGCTCGAAGGCCTGCCGGGCGTCGGCCGCAAGACCGCGAACGTCGTGCTGAACACCGCGTTCGGCCAGCCGACGATCGCGGTCGACACGCATATCTTCCGCGTCGCGAATCGCACCGGGCTCGCGCCGGGCAAGGACGTGCGGGCCGTCGAAACCGCGCTCGAAAAGTTCACGCCGAAGGAATTCCTGCAGGACGCGCATCACTGGCTGATCCTGCACGGGCGCTACGTGTGCAAGGCGCGGCGGCCCGAATGCTGGCACTGCGCGATCGAACCGCTGTGCGAGTTCCGGCCGAAGACGCCGCCGCCCAACGAATAGGCGTCACGCCGCATGGGCGAGCGCCGCACGCGCCGTCGCGACGCCCGCTCCGCCCCTTCCCGGCTACGCGTTGGACGTCGCCGTCGCGTCGTCGGCGGCCGCGCCGCCCGCGCGCACGAGCGCCAGCACGGCCGCCAGAATCGCGACGCCGCCCGCCCACTGCAGCGGCGACAACGCCTCCCCGAACAGCAGCGCCGCGAGCGCGACCGTCACGACCGGTTCGAGCGTCGACAGCATCGACGTGCGTGCGGCCCCGAGCCGCTCGAGCCCGGCGAAGAACGCGAGCATGGCCGCGACCGTCGACACGAGCGCGATCGCGAGCATCGACGCCCAGCCGCCGGCCGTCGCGGGCCAGCGCGGCGGCGCGCCGATCGCCGCCGTGCGCACGATGGCGATCGCGACGAGCGTCGCGGTGGCCGACAGGCAGATGATCGCGGTGGTCGCGAGCGGGTCGACGCCGCGCGTCGCCCTGGTGCCGCCGACGATGTACAGCGAATAGATCACCGCGGCGGCCAGCGCGAGCGCGATCCCGAGCGGCTCGCCGTGCCCGCCGCCGACCATCAGCGCCGAACCCGCGACGCACAACACCAGCGCGACGGCCTTCGCCCGCGTCAGGCGCTCGCCGAGCCACCACGCGGCCAGCAGCGTGACGAACGCCGGATACAGGTACAGCAACAGCGCGACGAGGCTCGCCTGCGCGTGCTGCAGCGCGCTGAAATAGCAGAACGACTGCCCGACGTAGCCGAGCGCGCCCATCGCCACCAGCGGCGCGAGCGCTCGCCCGCGCGGCCATGCGACGCGGCGGTGCCGCGCGATCGCGGCGAGCACCGCGCCGCCGATCGCGAAGCGCACGATCAGCAACCCGAGCACGTCGACGCCGGCCGCATACGCGTAGCAGCCGAAAATCGCCATCGCGCCGAACGCGGCGGCGGACAACGCGACGTAGAGCGCGCCCTGCAGGGCGGCGGGCGAAGGGCGAACGGTGTCGGTCATGATGAAACGGGCGAACCAGCGTCGGGACGGAGTCGTCGGAGTGTAGCGGTGCGGCAGCGGCGAGCCTAGCCCGCGCTTACCCGTTGCGCAGCGGGCGGCCGCAACGCCCTGCGACGCCTGACTCCAGCCGCCCCGGAGCCGCCGCCAGCGCCGTCCGCCGCTCCGGCGTACAATGCGCGACGCGGCATGACGCCGCCCGAATCACGACGTTTCCCCACCATGTTCAATCCAAGCCGCGACGACGTGCGTCGCTTTTTCACCGAGACCTGGCGCAAGCAGCGCGCGGGCGAAATCCTGACGCCGCTGGAAGCGATCGCAGCCGACTGGATCGTCGAGCATCCCGAATACCACGACGAACTGGCCGACGCCGACGGCGCGGCCGCGCGCGACTACACGCCCGAGGAAGGCCGCACGAACCCGTTCCTGCACCTGTCGATGCACCTCGCGATCAGCGAGCAGTTGTCGATCGACCAGCCGCCCGGCATCCGCGCCGCGCACGACAAGCTGGCCGCGAAGCTCGACTCGACCCACGACGCGCAGCACGCGATCATGGAATGCCTCGGCGAGACGATCTGGGAAGCGCAGCGCACGAACACGCCGCCCGATACCGACGCGTACCTGCAGCGCATCCTGCGCCGCGCGTCGCGCGACTGAGCGCGGGCCGGCACGTCGACCTGCGCCGGGCCGCGGACAAAAAAATACCCCGCCGAGGCGGGGCATTCTTGCTGCGCGAGCCTGTGAGGCCCGTCGCGCTTACTTCTTGAACACGAGGTCGGTTTCCTTCAGCGACTCGATGTAGGACGCGATGTCCTTCATGTCGCTGACCGACAGGTTCTGTACCTGCGCCTGCATGATCGCGTTGTTGCGGCCGAGCAGCGGGTTCGTCAGCCCCATCTGGTACTGGCGCATCGCCCACACGAGGTAGTCGGCGTGCTGGCCGGCGAGGCGCGGATACTCGGCGTTGATCGGCTTGTTCAGTTGCGCGCCGTGGCAGGCCGCGCAGTTGTGCGATTCGACCAGTTCCTTGCCCTTCGAGATGTCCGCGGCGTGCGCGGTACCGATCGCGAGGCCGGCCGCCAGTGCCACCGCCGCCGTCTTGAATGCGTTGTTCATGAATGCTCCTGTCCCGCCGGGGAGATCGGCGGCGCGCGCTTTACTTGTAGGGGTTGTCCTTCGTGTCGGCCTTCTGGGCGGCGTAGTACGCCGACAGATCCGCGATGTCCTGGTCGGTCAGCGAACCGGCGATCGCATTCATCGACGGGAAGTGACGATCCTTCTTGCGGTAGGCCTTCAGCGCGTTCTCGAGGTATTGCTGGTTCTGGCCGCCGAGGACAGGCACCCGGTAGACCTCCGGGTACGCCGCGCGGTAGTCCTGGATGCCGTGGCAACCGATGCACATGGCGGCCTTGCTCGCCCCGTCCTTCGGGTTGCCGACCACACCGGCCGCCTGCGCGCTGCCCGCGAGCGCCACGAGCGCTGCGACAACGACGTGTTTGCCGACGAATTTGTTCATAGCTCTTGTAACCTAGCTTGAGGGGAAACTGGCGCCTAAGCGGCAACGGCCCGCGCCGTTTTGCTTATCGGATCGCCACGCAGGCCAAAAAAAACGGCCAGATTGTACCGCGTCGGCGGGGAACGCGTCCATAAGGCGCCCCGGTCCGCCCCGCCACAGCCCCGCTACGATACGCGGGCGCGGCTCAACCGCACAGCCCTTCTGACTTATACTGGGTTTTTTTCCCGAGAAAGAAGAGCGCCGCCATGCGTTTCGAAGGGTCCTCGCACTACGTCGCCACCGACGATCTGAAGCTCGCGGTCAACGCCGCGCTGACGCTGCAACGCCCGCTGCTGATCAAGGGCGAGCCCGGCACCGGCAAGACCATGCTCGCCGAGGAAGTCGCCGCCGCGCTCGACATGCCGCTGCTGCAGTGGCACATCAAGTCGACCACCAAGGCGCAGCAGGGTCTGTACGAATACGACGCGGTGTCGCGGCTGCGCGACTCGCAGCTCGGCGACGAGCGCGTGAAGGACATCGCGAACTACATCGTCAAGGGTGTGCTGTGGCAGGCGTTCGACGCCGAGCGCCCGAGCGTGCTGCTGATCGACGAGATCGACAAGGCCGACATCGAATTCCCGAACGACCTGCTGCGCGAGCTCGACCGGATGGAGTTCCACGTGTACGAGACGCGCGAGACGGTCCGCGCGAAGCACCGCCCGCTCGTCATCATCACGTCGAACAACGAGAAGGAACTGCCCGACGCGTTCCTGCGCCGCTGCTTCTTCCACTACATCCAGTTTCCGGACCCGGCGACGATGCAGAAGATCGTCGCGGTGCACTTCCCCGACATCCGCGAGGAGCTGCTGCGCGCGGCGCTCGAGAGTTTCTTCGAATTGCGCGGCGTGTCGGGCCTGAAGAAGAAGCCGTCGACGTCCGAACTGCTCGACTGGCTGAAGCTGCTGCTCGCCGAGAACATTCCGGCCGACGCGCTGCGCGGCGCGGACGCGAAACAGATCGTGCCGCCGCTCGCGGGTGCGCTGCTGAAGAACGAGCAGGATCTGAGCCTGCTCGAACGGCTCGTCTACATGAACCGGCACAACCGGTAATCTCCCTCATCCGCGAAGGCCCGGCCATGCTGCTCAATTTCTTCTACGCGCTGCGCGCAGCCAAGCTGCCCGTCTCGGTGAAGGAATACCTGACGCTGCTCGAATCGCTGAAGGCCGGGCTGATCTCGCCGTCGATCGACGCGTTCTACTTCCTCGCGCGGATGACGCTCGTCAAGGACGAGCAGTACTTCGACAAGTTCGACCAGGCGTTCGGCGCGTATTTCCACGGCGTGTCCGCGCTGCCGTCCGAGGCGTTCGACATCCCGCTCGACTGGCTCGAGAAGCGCCTCGAGCGCGAGCTGTCGCCGGAGGAAAAAGCGCAGATCGAAGCGATGGGCGGGCTCGACAAGCTGATGGAGCGCCTGAAGGCGCTGCTCGACGAACAGAAGGAACGCCACGAAGGCGGCAACAAATGGATCGGCACCGGCGGCACGTCGCCGTTCGGGCACGGCGGCTACAACCCGGAAGGCGTGCGCATCGGCGGCCCGTCGAACGGCAACCGCACCGCGGTGAAGGTGTGGGAAGCGCGCGCCTATCGCGACTACGACGATTCGGTCGAGATCGGCACGCGCAACATCAAGGTCGCGCTGCGGCGGCTGCGCCGCTTCGCGCGCGAAGGCGCGGCCGAGGAGCTCGACCTGCCCGGCACGATCCGCAGCACGGCCGCGAACGCCGGCTGGCTCGACCTGCGGATGGTGCCCGAGCGCCACAACAACGTGAAGGTGCTGATGCTGCTCGACGTCGGCGGCTCGATGGACGACCACATCAAGCGCACCGAAGAGCTGTTCTCGGCCGCGAAGGCCGAATTCAAGCACCTCGAATTCTTCTACTTCCACAACTGCGTGTACGACCACCTGTGGAAAAACAACCGCCGCCGCCACTCGGAACGCACCGCGACGTGGGACGTGCTGCACAAGTTCACGCCCGACTACAAGCTGATCTTCGTCGGCGACGCGACGATGAGTCCGTACGAAGTGCTGCAGCCCGGCGGCTCGGTCGAATACAACAACCCGGAAGCCGGCGCCGTGTGGCTGCGCCGCCTCGCCGACCAGTTCCCCCATCATGCATGGCTGAATCCCGAGCCCGAACGGCTATGGGAGTACCGGCAGTCGATCGCGATCATTCGCGACGTGCTCGGCCAGCGCATGTATCCGCTCACGCTCGCCGGCCTCGAAACCGCGATGCGCGCACTCAGCAAGTAACGATACCCACCCGCAGATACACAGGCCGCGTCCGAGCGGCCGCCCCGGAGAGCGCATGAACCCTTCGTCCACCGCGAGCGCCGGCCGCGCCGGCGGCCGCCGCTTTTTCGCCGATACGTCCGTGTCCGCGCTCGTCGCCGGCTTCGTCGCGATGATGACCGGCTACACGAGCTCGCTCGTGCTGATGTTCCAGGCCGGCCGCGCCGCCCACCTCACCGATGCGCAGATCTCGTCGTGGATCTGGGCGCTGTCGATCGGCATGGCGCTGACGACGATCGGCCTGTCGCTGCGCTTTCGCGCGCCCGTCGTCGTCGCATGGTCGACGCCCGGCGCCGCACTGCTGATCGCGTCGCTGCCCGGCGTGCCCTACCCCGAGGCGATCGGCGCGTTCGTCGTCTGCGCGCTGCTGCTGACGGCCATCGGCGTGAGCGGCCTGTTCGACACGCTGATGAAGCGCATCCCGGCCGGCATCGCGGCCGCGCTGCTCGCGGGCATCCTGTTCGAGATCGGCATCGAGATCTTCCGCGCCGCGCAGTTCCAGACCGCGCTCGTGCTCGCGATGTTCTTCACCTACCTGATCGTGAAGCGGCTCGCGCCGCGCTATGCGATCGTCACGACGCTGATCGTCGGCACCGTGGTGGCCGGCGGCCTCGGGCTGCTCGATTTCAGCCGCTTCCACATCGCGCTCGCGCAGCCCGTGTTCACGATGCCCGCGTTCTCGATCGCGTCGATCGTCAGCATCGGCATTCCGCTGTTCGTCGTCGCGATGGCATCGCAGAACGTGCCGGGCATCGCGGTGTTGCGCGCGGACGGCTATCCGACGCCGTCGTCGCCGCTGATCGCGACGACCGGCCTCGCGTCGCTGCTGCTCGCGCCGTTCGGCTCGCACGGCGTGAATCTCGCGGCGATCACGGCCGCGATCTGCACCGGCCCCGAAGCGCACGAGGATCATGCGAAGCGCTACACGGCCGCCGTGTGGTGCGGCACGTTCTACCTGATCGCCGGCATCTTCGGCGCGACGATCGCCGCGCTGTTCGCGGCGCTGCCGAAGGCGCTCGTCGTGTCGGTCGCGGCGCTCGCGCTGTTCGGCTCGATCATGAGCGGGCTCGCGAACGCGATGCAGGACGTAAAGCAGCGCGAAGCGGCGCTCGTCACGTTCATGGTGACCGCGTCGGGCCTCACGCTGCTGTCGATCGGCCCGGCGTTCTGGGGGCTCGTCGCGGGCGTCGTCACGCAGGTGATCCTGAACGCGCGGCGCCCCGCGTGACGGGGCTCGCCGCCCGCCGCGGCGCGCGCCCGGCACGCCAGAACGTGCCGGACACGAATCGGGCCTAAAATGATGGATCGGAAGCGGCGCCCGGCGCCGCTTCGCTTCGCCGCCGCGCTCGCGCGGCCCGTGAGAACCCGGCGCCCCGCGCTCTTCTTCCGAATCGCCATGACTACCGCACTCGACCAGCTGAAGCAGTACACGACCGTCGTCGCCGATACGGGCGACTTCCAGCAGCTTGCGCAATACAAGCCGCAGGACGCGACCACGAACCCGTCGCTGATCCTGAAGGCCGTCCAGAAGGATGCGTACAAGCCGATCCTCGAGAAAACCGTCCGCGATCATCGCAACGAAAGCACCGATTTCATCATCGACCGCCTGCTGATCGCATTCGGCACCGAAATCCTGAAGCTGATCCCCGGCCGCGTGTCGACCGAGGTCGACGCGCGCCTGTCGTTCGACACGCAGCGCTCGATCGACAAGGGCCGCGAGCTCGTCAAGCTGTACGAAGCCGCCGGCGTCGGCCGCGAGCGCATCCTGATCAAGCTCGCGTCGACGTGGGAAGGCATCCGCGCGGCCGAGGTGCTGCAAAAGGAAGGGATCAAGTGCAACATGACCCTGCTTTTCTCGCTCGTGCAGGCGGCCGCGTGCGCGGAAGCCGGCGCGCAACTGATCTCGCCGTTCGTCGGCCGCATCTACGACTGGTACAAGAAGCAGGCCGGCGCGGAATGGAACGAAGCGCGCGACGGCGGCGCGAACGATCCGGGCGTGCAATCGGTGCGCCGCATCTACACGTACTACAAGACGTTCGGCTACAAGACCGAAGTGATGGGCGCGAGCTTCCGCACGACCAGCCAGATCGTCGAGCTCGCCGGCTGCGACCTGCTGACGATCAGTCCCGACTTGCTGCAGAAGCTGCACGAAAGCAACGAGCCGGTCGCACGCAAGCTGTCCCCGGACACGCTGCAGGACAAGCCGGCCGATCGCGTCGCGATCGACGAGGCATCGTTCCGCTTCCAGCTGAACGACGAAGCGATGGCGACCGAAAAGCTCGCCGAAGGCATCCGCGTGTTCGCCGCCGACGCGGTCAAGCTCGAGAAGCTGATCGACGCGCTGCGCTGAGCCGAGCTGCGCGTCAGCGGCTGTCAGCAAGACTGACAACAGCCGTCAGTACGTGCGCTGCAACGGCCGCGAACGCGATGTTCGCGGCCGTTTTTATTTTTCATTCCATCGTCAAGCGCGCGCACTACAATCCACGTCACGGGTGCGACGGCCGCCTCCCGATGCGCCCTTTCCCCAGTCAATCTTGCACGACGCCGAGCCAGCGCCGACGCGCCGGTACGGCTCATCCCAGGAGACAACGATGCAAGTTCAACCGTACCTGACGTTCTACGGTCGTGCCGACGAAGCCCTGCAGTTCTACGAAAAGGCACTCGGCGCGAAGACGATGTTCAAGATGCACTTCAAGGACGCACCGCCGAATCCCGATTACCCGATGTCGCCGGAAATGAGCGACAAGGTGATGCACGCGAGCTTCACGATCGGCGACTCGATGATCATGTGCTCGGACGGCGATTGCAGCCAGCCGGCCGGCGCCGCGCATGCCGGCTATTCGCTGTCGCTGAACCCGGCGACCGTCGACGAAGGCCAGAAGCTGTTCAATGCGCTCGCCGACGGCGGCGAAGTGACGATGCCGTTCGGCAAGACGTTCTGGGCGCTCGGCTTCGGGATGGCGAAGGATCGTTTCGGCGTGCACTGGATGGTCAACGTCGAGGATCCGTCGCAGCGCGAGGAGCTCGCGAAACGCGCGCAGGGCTGACGTAAAGGAAACGCCCGCCACCTTGCGGTGGCGGGCGTTTTCGCTCTTGAGTAAAGCGCCTTGCGCGGACGTGTGCCGCGCACGGCGCAGTCTCAACCCTCGACGACGTCGAGATAATCCTCCGGCCGCGTGCGATCTTCCGCATGCGCCATGCCCATCGCGCGCACCAGCACGCTCACCGCCACCGACACCACCAGGTTCACGACCAGCGACCACACGGCCGCGTAGCCGGGGATCGCGAGGCCGAACAGGTGGATCGTGAAGATCGAGCTGGCCAGCTTCAGCGAGATCGCCATCCACGTGCCGCAGACGATGCCGGCCGCCCAGCCGGCCAGCAAGCCGCGATGGTCGAGCACGCGCGTGTACAGGCCGAGCACGATCGCCGGCAGCGTCTGGATGATCCAGATCCCGCCGAGCAGTTGCAACTGGATCGCGTAGGTCAGCGGCAACCCGAGGATGAACGCCACCGCACCGACCTTCACGATCAGCGAGACGAGCTTCGCGACGTGCGTCTCCTGGTCGTGCGACATGTTGCGGTTCACGAACTCGCGGTGGATGTTGCGCGTGTACAGATTCGCGGCCGCGATCGACATGATCGCCGCCGGCACCAGCGCGCCGATGCCGATCGCCGCGAACGCGACGCCGACGAACCACGACGGAAAATACTCGAGGAACAGCGCGGGCACCGCGAAGTTCGGGCCGAACGCCTTGAAGTACGGCGCGTACTGCGGCATGTCCTTCACGCCGGAGGCGAGCGCCATGTAGCCGAGCAGCGCCAGCAGGCCGAGCACGAACGAGTACGCGGGCAGCATCGCCATGTTGCGGCGGATCGAGTTGCCCGACGACGACGACAGGATCGCCGTGACCGAGTGCGGATACAGGAACAGCGCGAGCGCCGAACCGATCGCGAGCGTCGCATACGCGCTGTAGCCGTTCAGGCTCGTCGCGTCGGGCGCCTTCAGCAGCAGCTTCGCGGGCGGCACCGCTGAGAAGATGTGCCCGAAGCCGCCGAGCTTCGCGGGGATCACGATGATCGCGGCGGCGATCGTGACGTAGATCAGCACGTCCTTCACGATCGCGATCATCGCCGGCGCGCGCAGCCCCGACGTGTACGTATACGCGGCGAGGATCGCGAACGCGATGATCAGCGGCAAGTCGCCGACGAAGCCGGTCGTGTCGAAGCCGAGCGCGCCGATCACCACCTCGATGCCGACGAGCTGCAGCGCGATGTACGGCATCGTCGCGACGATGCCCGTCACCGCGATCGCCAGCGCGAGCATCCGGCTGCCGTAGCGTGCGTTGACGAAATCGGCGGCCGTCACGTAGCCGTGCCGCTTCGCGATGCTCCACAGCTTCGGGAACACGACGAACGCGAACGGATAGATCAGGATCGTATACGGCAGCGCGAAGAAGCCCATCGCGCCGGCGCCGAACACCAGCGCGGGCACCGCGACGAACGTGTAGGCCGTGTAGAGATCGCCGCCGAGCAGGAACCACGTGACGATCGTGCCGAAGCGGCGGCCGCCGAGGCCCCATTCGTCGAGATGGGCAAGATCGCCGCGCCGCCAGTTCGCCGCCAGGAAGCCGATGATCGTGACGCCGATGAACAGCAGGACGAAGACGAAGGTCGCGCCGAGATTCATTGCGCACCTCCTTGCGTGCCGCCCGCCTTCCATGCGTTCTTGGTCTTGAAATACACGAACGCGGTAATCACCGCGCTGATGAAGACCCACAGCAACTGGTACCAGTAGAAAAACGGAAAACCGAGCCATTGCGGTTCGATCTTGCTGTACGACGGCACCCAGACCATCGCGATCAGCGGCAGTACCAGCAGCCAGAGCCAGCGCTTGGCGGCCCGGTTGGCGTCGGCATCGTGAGCCATGACGTCTCCTCTTCTATCCCGGTTATCGATCTTGTTGAGCGGGTACGGCACCGAGAGGAGCAGCAAAACGGGTAGGCTACGGCTCCCCTAGCTTCGCGCCAGTATAGGAGCCGCGAGCACGCGGTCAAGCAGGGGCGAACCCGAGGTGATCCGCCCCTTGTCGCGCGGTTGCACCGGCCGACCGCCGATGCATCCGGCGTCAGATCGCGAACGCGGTGTCGCGTGCGCCCGTCGTTTCTTTCAAAGCTTTCACCCACTTGCGCGCGGGCAGCTTCAGCGTGTCCTCGATCAGCTTCGCGCGGGCGTCGAGCTGCGCGAACGGCACGTCGAGCTCGGGCCCCGAGAACGCGATCGCGATCCGGTTGCCGTCGTGCACTTCGGGCAGCGCGATCACGCGGTGATCGAACGCCGCGTTCAGGTGCTTCATGTTGCGCACGAAGCTCGGATGATCGCCGAACAGGTTGATCGTCGCGATGCCGGCGTCGGCGAGGCAGCCGCGCACCGCGCGGTAGAACGCGACGCTGTCGAGCACGGGGCCGCGCGCGGTCGCGTCGTACAGGTCGATCTGAATCGCGCCGGTCGTGCCGCGGTTGGCCGGGTCGTTGACGAAGTCCCACGCGTCGGCTTCGTGCACGACGAGGCGCGCGTCGTCGGGCGGCAGCGCGAACATCGTGCGCGCGGCGACGATCACGGCCGGGTTCAGCTCGACGGCCTCGACCTTCGCGTGCGGCAGGAAACGATGCGCGAACTTGGTCAGCGCGCCGGTGCCGAGCCCGAGCTGGACGATCCGCGCGGGCGTTTCGAGGAACAGCAGCCACGCCATCATCTGCTGCGCGTATTCGAGCTCGATATGCAGCGGCTTCGAGATCCGCATCGCGCCCTGCACCCACTCGGTACCGAAGTGCAGGAAGCGCACGCCGCCTTCTTCGGAGAACGTAACGGGCGCGAAGCGCGGCTTGCGCGGCGCTTCGAGCACCGGCACGTCGTCGTGTTCGTCGATGTCCGGGCGGCGTTTCACGCGCGGCGGCTGGAGCTTTTCGGAGCCGTTGTAGACGGACGGCTTGCGTTGCTTGAACGCGCGCGCCTCGGCGGACGCGCGCTTGATCAGTCGGGTCATGATGGTTGAATCTCGCTGGGTGACGCTGGATGAGCGGACGAGAGGATAGCATCGGCGGAAGGATGAACGATCGGAGCCAGCCCGGCCGTTGCGCGCCCGTGATGGATTCGCACGCGGCCGTGAGCAGCGTGCACGATAATGCAAGGCAACCACACGGTAGGCAACGAAGCGATGCGCTATCGTCAGGGCCACTCTGGCTCACGGGACCATCCTCGCCACAACCGCCAGACGATGAGGGACACCATGACGTCGAACGACAGGAATATCTGGTTTCCGGCGAAACGCTACGGATGGGGATGGGGTTTGCCGGTGGCATGGCAAGGCTGGGTCGTGCTACTGCTGTTCGCGATCGGGATCATCGCGAGCGCATGGTTGGCGCCGCCGAATCGGTCGCCGATCGCGTACGGCGCCTGCATCGTGGTGCTGGTCGCACTGCTGAGCGTGGTGTGCTGGATCAAGGGCGAGAAACCCGCGTGGAGACGGGGCAAGGACGATTGAACGCCGCGGCCAATGTACGGCCGACATCGGCATCAAGCACGCATCGCCCGAGCCAAAATCCGGCTCGATCGTGCTAATTTTTGGCTCGATCGTGCTAACATCGCAACCTATGACCAAGCTCGGCGACGCCCTTTTCTCCAATGCACAGCAACCCATTCTGGCCTGCCTCTTTGGACGGCCCGAACAGTGGTTTCACGTCAAGGAGTTGATTCGGCTGACGAATCTGGGCAGCGCCAGCGTCCAGCGGGAATTGAATCGCCTCGAAAAAGGCGGGCTCATCGAAACCCGACGCATCGCCAATCTCAAACAGGTACGGGCCTTCGCAGGCAGCCCCATTTTCAGCGAGCTGCGTCTCATCGTCCTCAAAACTTTCGGGACCGTCGAGGTACTCCGCGAAGCGCTGTCATTGCTGGCTTCAGAGATAAAACTCGCCTTTGTGTACGGCTCGGTTGCCCAAGGCAGCGACCACGCAGGCAGTGATGTCGACATCATGTTGGTCAGTGAGACCCTCAGCTATGGACAAATCATGGCCGCACTCGAGCCGGCCGAACGGCAACTCGGCCGCGCGGTCCAGATTACCCAGTACACTCCGGGCGAGTTTCTCGAACGGAAGCGCAACAATCATCCATTTCTTGCGGAAGTGCTGCGCCAGCCGAAGCTTATGGTTATAGGAATCGAGGATGACATCGAACAGATTGGATAACCTCGTACGCATTGGAAAACTAAAACCTTTCCCGGCGAACCGCAGCGAATTCGAGCATCTGCTTGGCCTCGCTCGAACCTTGCTCGACACCGTCACAAGCAGCAGCGCAATGGCAACAGAAAGCCAGTTCATTCTCGCCTACGACGCTGCTCACGCCGCATCACGCGCCGCGTTGCGGGCCCACGGATATCGGAGTGACGACAGATACCTGGTTTTTCAGTGCCTCGAACACACGATCGGATGGCCAACCGAAAAGTGGCGCGTGCTCGATACCTGCCATCGCCGGCGTAACGCGGCCGAATACGAGGGCAACATAGATCTTCCAGCGAGTTTGACCGCCGAGTTGGTTGGGCTTACGACCGAACTCGTTGAAACCGTATCCCGACTCAAACATCTGCTACCGCCCACCTGATACTGCTTCACCGAACACTCGAAATTCGGCGAGTCTCGGAAGCGCAGTCCGCGCCATATCACCTGCGTCTGTTCAAACGAAAGCATCGAATTTGCTGGACTTGACAAGCGGCAATGGCTCACGTCGACCTGCGGTTGTCCCGTGCCGTTTCCGCGGGAGCCGATCATTCCGTTCGGTACGTCGGAATATGTAGCGCTGTTCGAGATCGACGGCCATCGAACGGTAACGATTCTTGCGGTGAGCCATCAGCAGGAAAGCGATTGCTATGGAAGTCGGCTGGGAAGAATCTCGCGCCAGTGCTCGAGCTTCTGCTCGAACGACAGCATCGCATTCGCGGGGCTCGACGAAGGCAGCACGAGCGTCTCGTACCCAGCCCGGCCGATCACGTCGGCAAACCGCCCCGCCGTCTTGCCGTTGAAGCACACGCGCTTGAGCAACGGCGCATGCGCGCGCAGCGAATCGAAGTCGTTCGGCTTCGCATTCCGGATCGCGGAATCGAGGCTGCCCTGGCGATGGCACGCATCGAGCACATCCCAGATGCCGATGCCGTGCGACAGCACGCGCTCGAGCCGCGCGTCGTACGGCAATTCGTGCAGCATCGGCTCGCCGAGCACCGCGCCGAGCAGCCGCCAGAACTGGTTGCGCGGATGCGCGTAGTACTGCACGGCGTCGAGCGACGCCTCGCCCGGAAAGCTGCCGAGGATCATCGTGTGCGTATTCGGCGCGACGACCGGCGGAAAGCCCTGCAACATCACACGCCTCCGTGCGGCCCGACCGATCGCGGCCCGTCGCCGTACGCATCGAGATGGCGCCACAGCGCCGGCAGCATGCATTCGGTGACCATCAACGGCTTGCCGTGACGCTGGAACACCGAACGCCGCGCGGCAAACGCATGCGGCGCTCGCACGCCCTGCAACGCATGGCTCGCGAGCGCATACAGCGGATGACCGGCGATCACGCGCCGGCTCACGAGCGCCGAGCGCTCGACCTGCGGATCGCTGTACAGCAGCTCGGCGAGCGGCCGCGTGCGCAGCCGCCGCATCGCCTGCCACACGCCCTTGCTGGCGGCGAGCGGCGCAATGCTGTGCGCGGCGACGTACGGCGTGCCGTCGACCGACAAAATCACCTCGCGCACCCACATCGGCGCGCGCGGCGAACTGGCGAGCGCGTCCGGCTCGTCGAACCACGGCGAGTCGACGGCCTCGCGCGTCACGCGCACGTTCACGCGGCCGAGCCGCGCGAGATGCGCGGTCAGCGATCCGCCGCGCGTCAGCCAGTCGCGCTGGTCGAGCGTGCAGCCAGGCCGCGGCGTCTCGCGCCAGCCGGCCCGAGCGCCGTCGAATCGCATGCGCGCGTTCACGCGGCGCGCGACAGCAGCAGCGCGTTGGTCCGCTTCACGAAGCTCGCCGGATCGTCGAGCATGCCGCCTTCGGCCAGCAGCGCCTGATCGAACAGCAGATGGCACCAGTCGCCGAAATCGGCGCTGTCGGCCTTCAGCTGCTTCACGAGCGCGTGCTCGGGATTGATCTCGAGGATCGGCTGCATCGCCGGCGCATTCTGGCCGGCCGCCTTCAGCATCCGCTGCAGGTAGCCGCTCATGTCGTTGTCGTCCGCGACGAGGCACGACGGCGAATCGGTCAGGCGGAACGTGACGCGCACTTCCTTCACCTTGTCGCCGAGCGCTTCCTTCATCTTCTCGACGATCGGCTTGATCGCCTCGCCCGCCTGCTCCTGCGCCTTCTTTTCCTCGTCGTTCAGCTCGCCGAGATCGAGATCGCCGCGGGCCACGCTCGCGAGCGGCTTGCCGTCGAATTCGTGCAGGAACGACAGCATCCATTCGTCGACGCGATCGGTCAGCAGCAGCACCTCGACGCCCTTCTTGCGGAACACTTCCAGATGCGGGCTGTTCTTCGCGGCCTGCCACGTGTCGGCGGTCACGTAGTAGATCTTGCTCTGCTCGGGCTTCATCCGCGACACGTAGTCGGCGAGCGACACATCCTGCGCGTCGGTGTCGCCGTGCGTCGACGCGAAGCGCAGCAGCTTCGCGATGCGCTCGCGGTTCGCGTGATCCTCGCCGACGCCTTCCTTCAGCACCTGGCCGAACGCGCTCCAGAACGTCTTGTACTTCTCCTTGCCGGCGTCGTCTTCCGCGTTCGCGAGTTCTTCGAGCATCGACAGCGCGCGCTTCGTCACGCCTTCGCGGATCGCCTTCACGTCGCGGCTTTCCTGCAGGATTTCACGCGACACGTTCAGCGGCAGGTCGGCCGAATCGACGACGCCCTTCACGAAGCGCAGGTATTGCGGCAGCAGTTGCTCGGCGTCGTCCATGATGAACACGCGCTTCACGTACAGCTTCAGCCCGCCGCGATAGTCGCGATTCCACAGATCGAACGGCGCGCGCGCCGGCACGAACAGCAGCTGCGTGTATTCGCTGCGGCCCTCGACGCGGTTGTGCGTCCACGTGAGCGGATCCTGGTGATCGTGCGCGATGTGCTGGTAGAACTGCGTGTACTGCTCGTCGGTGACGTCGCTCTTCGAACGCGTCCACAGCGCGCTCGCCTGGTTGACGGTCTCGTCCTCGTCCTTCAGGACCATCTCGCCCTTCTCCTGATCCCACTCTTCCTTCTTCATCAGGATCGGCAGCGCGATGTGGTCGGAGTACTTCTGGATGATCGATTTCAGGCGATGCGACGACAGCAGGTCGTCCTCGCCTTCGCGCAGGTGCAGCGTGATCGTCGTGCCGCGCTGCGCGCGCTCGATCGCGTCGATCGTGAAATCGCCCTCGCCGGCGCTTTCCCAGCGCACGGCTTCATTCGCGGGCAGGCCCGCGCGGCGCGTTTCGACGGTGATCTTGTCCGCGACGATGAAACCCGAGTAGAAGCCCACGCCGAACTGTCCGATCAGCGCCGCGTCCTTCTGCTGGTCGCCGGACAGCTTCGTGAAGAATTCCTTGGTGCCCGAACGCGCGATCGTGCCGAGGTTCGCGATCGCCTCGTCGCGGCTCATGCCGATGCCGTTGTCGTCGATCGTGATCGTGCGCGCGGCCTTGTCGTAGCCGATGCGGATGCGCAGGTTCGGATCGTTCTCGTACAGCGCGTTGTCCGCGAGCCCTTCGAAACGCAGCTTGTCGGCTGCGTCGGACGCATTCGACACCAGTTCGCGCAGGAAGATTTCCTTGTTGCTGTAGAGCGAATGGATCATCAGGTGGAGGAGTTGCTTGACCTCTGCCTGAAAGCTCATCGTTTCGTGTGCCATGGATACTGTTTCCTCTTACTTGAACTGAACAGGGGTGACGCCGGCGCCCGGCGCGCGATGCCGGCGGCCCCACGAAGGACGACCGCCGGGCGCCGGCGGTTTGCGCGCGTATCTGGGGACGGTGCGCGGCATTTCAAGAGCCGGCCCGCCGCGTCACGACGCGCGCCGCACCGCCGAATCGATATAGCGCGCCAGCAGCCCCGGCAGCGCCGGGTCGCCGCAGTTCGCGACGTTGAAGCGCATCCACGTGGACGGCGACTGCTGCGGCGAGAACAGGCTGCCCGGCGTCAGCAGGAAGCCGGCCTCGTGCGCGACCGCCGCGAGCGCGTCCGAATCGACGCCCGTGTCGGCCCACAGGAACATCCCGGCCGCCGGCATCGTGAAGAGCCCGAGCCCCGTGCGCTCGAGCATCCGGGCGGTCTTGTCGCGCACGCCGTCGAGCCGCGCGCGCAGCCGCTCGACATGGCGCCGGTAATGCCCTTCGGTCAGGATCTTGTACAGCACGCGCTCGTTGAGCTCGGGCGTCGTCATCCCGACCAGCATCTTCTGGTCGGTGACCGCCTTCGCGATCTCCGGCGCGCAGGCCACGTACCCGACCCGCAAGTTCGCCGCGAGCGTCTTCGAGTAGCTGCCGAGGTAGATCACCCGCTTCAACTGGTCGAGGCTCGCGAGGCGCGTGGCCGGATAGCTCGGCGGGCACAGGTCGCCATACACGTTGTCCTCGACGACGAGGAAGTCGTAGGCCTCCGCGAGCTTCAGAATCCGGAACGCCTGCGCGGCCGACAGCGACGTGCCGGTCGGGTTCTGCAGCACCGAGTTGATCACGAGCATCTTCGGCCGCCACATCTGCACCAGGGTTTCGAGCGCGTCGAGGTCGGGGCCGTCGGGCGTATACGGCATCCCGACGAGTTGCGCGCCCTGCGCCGCGAAACGGCCGAACATCTGGAACCACGCGGGGTCGCCGACGATCACCGCATCGCCCGGCCGCACGTAGATCCGCGCAATCAGGTCGATTGCCTGCGTGATGCCGGAAACCAGCACGATCTGCTCGGGCTTCGCGCCGATCTCGACTTCGGCGAGGCGCGTCTGCAGTTGCTGCCGCAGCGGCAGGAAGCCCTGCGCGGTGCCGAAGCCGAGCATCTGCGCGCCCGACTGGCGCCCGAGCGCGCGCAGCGCGCCGGTGATCAGCTCGCCGTCGAGCCAGCGGCCCGGCAGGTAGCCGAGGCCCGGGCCCTTCTCCGGGCTGACGGTGTGCAGCATGTTGCGCAGCAGCCAGACGACGTCGATCGTGTTGTGCACGGGCGCGGCCTCGGCCACGCGCGCGGCGCCGTCGGCCGGCTGCGGGCCGGCGCCCGTGCGCTCGCGCACGTAGAAGCCGGAGCCGCGCCGCGAGTCGAGGTAGCCCTGCGCGACGAGGCGCTCGTAGGCCTCGACGACGGTGAAGCGCGACACGCTCTTGTCGAGCGCGAGCTTGCGGATCGACGGCATGCGCATGCCGGGACGGAACACGCGTTCGTCGATGCGCCGCCGCGCCCACTGGACCAACTGGTCGACGAGCGTGAGCGTGGCCGTGTCGTGCGGCGCGGGAATCTGGGCGAGGGGGACGGTGGACATGGGCGGCGACTCCAACTGTACCGAAGGCTATCGCGCCGATTGTACCGTTACTGTGCCGGTAGCGACGATTACAGTTGACCGGAATGGCGATCGTGCGGCCGCCGGTTCGGCCCCGCCGCACGTGGCGCCGCGCCTGCCGGCCCGCATCGCGGCCAGGCACCGGCCGGTCCGGCCCCCGCCCGGCGCCTCGCCCGCTTACCATGACACTTTCGCTTCCCGCCCGACGCTCATGCCAGCTCGCTCCCTGACACTCGACCACCTCGTGATTGCCGCGCGCACCCTCGACGAAGGCGTGCGCCACGTCGCCGACGCACTCGGCATCGAACCGGCCGGCGGCGGCCGCCACCCGCTGATGCGGACCCACAATGCGCTGTTCGGCGCATGGGGCGGGCTCTACCTCGAAGTGATCGCGATCGACCCCGACGCGCTCGCGCCGGACGACGACGCGAAGCCGCCGCGCGCGCGGCTGTTCGCCCTCGACGATCCGGCGCTCCACGCGCGGCTCGCGCAGGGTCCGTTTCTCGCACACTGGGTCGCGCGCGTCGACCGCCCGCGCCAGCTTGCGCTGTGGCAGCGCCAGTATCCGGCCCGTATCGCGCCCGTCGTGGCGATGCGGCGCGGCGACCTGAGCTGGGGCCTCACGGTGCCCGACGACGGCAGCTTCCCCGCCTGGCAAGGCGCAGGCGACGGCCTCGTGCCGTCGCTGATCCAGTGGGACAGCCCGCGCCACCCGTCCGAATCGCTGCCCGGCGACGGCATCGCGCTGAAAGCGCTCAAGGGCGCCCACCCGCGCGCGGATGCGATCCGCGCGCAGCTCGACTGGCTCGGCGCCGCTCACCTGCTCGACATCGAATCGACCGACGGCCCGCCGGCGCTCGTCGCCGAATTCGACACGCCGCAGGGCCCGCGCACGCTGCGCTGAACGCCCGCCCGATCGTCATCACCCTGCAAGACGGAGACACCCACGACATGAATTCGCGCGAAACCCGGGGCATGCTGCTCGGCCTCATCGGCGTGATGATTTTCAGCCTGACGCTGCCGATGACGCGGATCGTCGTATCCGAACTCAATCCGCTGCTCAATGGGCTCGGCCGCGCGCTCGCCGCCGCCGTGCCGGCCGGCCTGCTGCTGTGGTGGCGCCGCGAGCCGCTGCCGACGCGCGCGCAACTGAAAAGCCTCGCGATCACGTCGGCCGGCGTGATCGTCGCGTATCCGGTGTTCTCGGCCTGGGCGATGAAATCGGTGCCGGCGTCGCACGGCGCGGTGGTCAACGGGTTGCAGCCGTTGTTCGTCGCGCTGTACGCGGCATGGCTGTCGCACGAACGGCCGTCCAGGGCGTTCTGGGCCAGCGCGGTGGCCGGCAGCGCGCTCGTGATCGCGTTCGCGCTGCGCGACGGCGGCGGCGCCGTGCAGGCCGGCGACGCGCTGATGCTCGTCGCGGTCGGCATCGGCGCGCTCGGCTATGCGGAAGGCGCGCGCCTCGCGCGCCAGATCGGCGGCTGGCAGGTGATCTGCTGGGCGCTCGTCGTGTCGGCGCCGTTCCTCGTGCTGCCGGTCGGCTGGCTCGCGTGGATGCAACACGCCGCGCATCCGGGCCCGCTCGCGCTGCGCACGTGGCTCGCGTTCGGCTACGTGACCCTTTTTTCGCAGTTCATCGGCTTTTTCGCGTGGTACGCGGGGCTCGCGATGGGCGGCACCGCGCGCGTCGGCCAGGTGCAACTGCTGCAGATTTTCTTCACGATCGCGTTTTCCGCACTGCTGTTCGGCGAAACGGTCACGTCGTCGACGTGGCTGTTCGCCGCCGCCGTGATCGCGACCGTGGTGCTCGGGCGCCGCTCGGCGGTCGCCACGGCGCCGCATCCCGCTCGCGCCGGCTGAACAGGTACGCCATAATGGCTGCTTTGCCTGATCGGTGTTGCCCACCCAGCCGCGAAGGCTCGATCGCGCTCGCGTTCGCCCACCCGGCAGCGTCGAAACGATCCGCCCGAGCGACCTTTCTTGACTGACCACGATACCCGAACGAGGAGACTATGAATCCGAGCGACCTGCATCCGCCGCACTGGCTGCTTTCCGAACGCGCCCGCAAGCTGACGAGCTCGGCGATCCGCGAAATCCTGAAGGTCACGGAGCGCCCCGAGGTCATCTCGTTCGCCGGCGGCCTGCCCGCCCCCGCGACGTTCCCGGCGGAACGCATGCGCGCCGCCGCCGACCGCGTGCTGCGCGACGCGCCGGCCGCCGCGCTCCAGTACAGCGCGACCGAAGGCTACCTGCCGCTGCGCGAGTGGATCGCCGCACGCTACAGCGTGCGCGTGTCGCAGGTGCTGATCACGACCGGCTCGCAGCAGGCGCTCGACCTGCTCGGCAAGGCGCTGGTCGACCCGGGCAGCCCGATCCTCGTCGAAACGCCGACCTACCTCGGCGCGCTGCAGTCGTTCTCGCTGTACGAGCCGCGCTACGTGCAGGTGCCCACCGACGAGCAGGGCCTGCTGCCGGAAGGTCTCACGCCCGAACTCACGCAAGGCGCGCGGCTGCTGTACGCGCAGCCGAACTTCCAGAACCCGACCGGCCGCCGCCTGCCCGTCGAGCGCCGTCGCGCGCTCGCCGCGTTCGCGCAGTCGAGCCCGTTCCCGGTACTGGAGGACGATCCGTACGGCGCGCTGAACTATCAGGGCGAGCCGCTGCCGACGATGCTGTCGATGGCGCCCGATCACGTCGTGCACCTCGGCACGTTCTCGAAGGTGCTCGCGCCGGGCCTGCGGATCGGCTACATCATTGCGCCCGAAGAGCTCCACTTCAAGCTCGTGCAGGCCAAGCAGGCCACCGACCTGCACACGCCGACGCTCACGCAGCGCATCGCGCACGAAGTGATCAAGGACGGCTTCCTCGACGAGCACATCCCGACGATCCGCGCGCTGTACAGCGCGCAGTGCGACGCGATGCTCGGCACGCTCGCGCGCCACATGCCGGAAGGCGTCACGTGGAACCGCCCGGAAGGCGGGATGTTCATCTGGGTGAACCTGCCCGCGCAGATCGACAGCATGAAGCTGCTCGCCGCGGCCGTCGACAACCACGTCGCCTTCGTGCCGGGCGCGCCGTTCTTCGCGGAGAACGCGCAGCAGAACACGCTGCGCCTGTCGTTCGTGACGGTGCCGCCCGAGAAGATCGAGGAAGGCGTCGCGCGCCTCGGCAAGCTGCTGCGCGAGCGCCTCTGATCCCCTTTTCCCTGTCACGACTCTCTACGAGGAATCGAACGCATGGCTAACGTCTACGACAAACTGAAGTCGCTCGGCATCGAGCTCCCGACCGCCGGCGCACCGGCCGCCGCCTACGTGATGAGCGCGCAAAGCGGTAACACGGTCTACCTGTCGGGCCATATCGCGAAGAAGGACGGCAAGGTCTGGGCCGGCAAGCTCGGTGCGGATCTGCAAACGGAAGACGGCAAGGCGGCCGCCCGCTCGATCGCGATCGACCTGCTCGCGACGCTGCACGCGCACACCGGCGACCTGAACAAGGTCACGCGCATCGTCAAGCTGATGAGCCTCGTCAACTCGACGCTCGACTTCACCGAACAGCACATCGTGACGAATGGCGCGTCGGAGCTGATCGCCGAAGTGTTCGGCGATGCGGGCAAGCATGCGCGCTCGGCGTTCGGCGTCGCGCAGATCCCGCTCGGCGCGTGCGTCGAGATCGAACTGATCGCCGAAGTCGCGTAACGGGCGCATCGCGATGCCTGCCCGTCTCGTTCGCTTCAAGCAGGTCGACGTGTTCACGTCGGTGCCGTTCAAGGGCAATCCGCTTGCCGTGGTGTTCGACGCCGATGCGCTCGGCGACGACGCCATGCTCGAGATCGCCCGCTGGACGAACCTGTCGGAAACGACGTTCCTCTGCACGCCGACCGATCCGCAAGCCGACTATCGCGTGCGGATCTTCACGACGGGCGGCGAACTGCCGTTCGCCGGCCACCCGACGCTCGGCACCGCGCACGCGTTCCTGGAAAGCGGTGCGCGGCCGCGCACGCCGGGCCGGCTGATCCAGCAATGCGGGGTCGGCCGGGTCGCGCTGCGCGAGCAGGCCGGCGGCTGGGCGTTCGCCGCGCCGCCGGCACGCGTCACGCCGCTCGACCGTTCGGACTACCCGGCACTGGCCGCCGCGCTGCACAGCGACGCGCTCGACCTGGACGCCGAGCCGTGCGCGGTGGACAACGGCGCGCCGTGGCTGGTCGTGCGGCTGAAGTCGGCCGACGCGTGCATCGGCCTGTCGCCCGATCCGGCCGCGCTCGCGGCGCTTACCCACCGCTACGGCGTACACGGCGTGGCGGCGTACGCGCCGCACGCCGAAGGCGGCCCCGCGACGTTCGAGATCCGCTGCCTGATGACGGGCGGCCAGTTCGGCACCCCCGGCGAGGATCCCGTCACCGGGAGCGCGAACGCCGCGCTGGCCGGGCTGCTGACGCGGCAGGAACGCCGCCCCGGCCCGTCGTACACGGCCCGCCAGGGTACGGCGATCGGTCGCGACGGCCGCATCTTCGTCAGCTACGACGAAGACGGCACGACCTGGATCGGCGGCCATGTCGTCACGGTCGTCGACGGCACGTTCCGGTCGCCCGCCTGACATTTCGCGATGTGCGATGGCGCCGGCTCGTCCGGCGCCCTACGCTTTGCCCAACTATCGCAAAAACGTTCCAGCCAGTAATATCGGGCCTAATCCGTTGTTTCGGAGGTCTGTCCATGGTTGCGCGTCCCGCGAACGAACAGACGTCGGGACAATCCGAACCATAGCCGGCCATCCAGACGGATGGCGCACGCGAGCAGGACGCCGCCCTCTTCGATGAGCTCCGCCCGGTCCAACCACACGCCGCCGAACCGGCCGCTGCGCGCACCGCGCAAATCGCGCCGGCGTGCGCTGTTCGCCATCCCGCTGCTCGGGATGCTGGCGCTCGCGCTGCTGTGGGCCGTGATCATCGCGCGCCTGTCCGTCGAAAAGGACAGTGCCTACAAGGAAGCGGCGGCCTCCGCTGCGATCCTGTCGTCCGCGCTCGAGCAGCATACGGTCAAGGCGATCCACCAGGTCGACCAGATCACCCGCTTCGTCAAGTTCGAATTCGAGAAATCGCCGGCGCGCTTCAATCTCGCGAGCGCCGTCGAAAAAGGCGTCGTGCCGAGCGACACGCTGATCCAGGTATCGCTCGTCAACGCGAAGGGCATCCTGTTCGCGAACACCGCCGAACTCCATCCGCAGCCGATCAACCTGTCCGATCGCGAGCACTTCAAGGTCCATCTCGCGCACAACGACGACCGCCTCTTCATCAGCAAGCCCGTGCTCGGCCGCGTGTCGAGCCACTGGACGCTGCAGATGACGCGGCGCCTGAACAACCCCGACGGCAGCTTCGCGGGCATCGTCGTGGTGTCGGAAGACCCGAGCTACTTCACGAACGATTTCTACAACAACGCGGCCATCGGCAAGGAAGGCGTGATCGCGGTCGTGTCCGACACGGGCGCGGTGCTCGCGCGGCGCACGGGTTCGGTGAGCAACGCGCCAGGCGCGTTTTCGGCGTCGGGCGTCTACCCGATCGCGGAACGCGTGACGGGCACGATCATCGATCCGATCGACGGCGTGACGCGCATCGTGTCGTACCGCCACCTCGACGGCTACCCGCTCGCGGTGATGGTCGGGCTGTCGCAGACGGAAGAGTTCGCGGACTACTACCACACGCGCAACGTCTACCTGCTGATGACGAGCTTCATCACGCTCGCGATGCTCGCGTTCTTCGGCGTCGCGACGGGCCTGATCGGCAAGCTGCTCGGCCGCGAGCGCGAAATGACGCAGCTCGCCGAATACGACCTGCTCACCGGCCTCGCGAACCGCTATGCGACGCTGCGCGGGCTGCGCAACGACGTGTCGATGCCCGCGAGCCTGTCGCGGCTCGGCCTGCTGTTCATCGATCTCGACAACTTCAAGACCGTCAACGACACGCTCGGCCACAACGCCGGCGACATCGTGCTGCAGATGACCGCGTCGCGCCTGGCCGATGCGGTCGACGACGAAGGCTCGCTCGCCCGCATCGGCGGCGACGAATTCGTCGTCGTGATGAAGGGCGACGACGTCGAGCGGCGTGCGGTGCGGCTCGCGGAAGCGATCATCCGGATGTTCAGCGAGCCGTTCGACGTACGCGGCAGTTCGTTCGTGCTGCATGCGAGCATCGGCATCGCGCTGCACACCGTCGCGAACGAAAGCGAGATCGACCTGCTGAAAAAGGCCGACCTCGCGATGTACAGCGCGAAGGACGCCGGCAAGAACTGCTACCAGTTCTATGCGCCGCACCTGTCGCACCGCGCCGACCACCTGATGCGCTGGGAACAGCAGTTGCGCGTGGCGCTCGCCGAAGGGCAACTGTTCCTCGCGTACCAGCCGAAGATCGACCTCACGCACCGCTACATCACCGGCTTCGAGGCGCTCGCGCGCTGGGATCATCCGGAACACGGCGTCATCTCCGCGAACGAGTTCATCTCGATCGCCGAATCGACCGGCCTGATCGTGCCGATCGGCGACTTCGTGATCCGCACCGCGTGCGAGCAGATCGCGCGCTGGCGCGACGAGGGCCACGACACGCTGACGCTCGCGGTCAACATCTCGCCGGTGCAGTTCTGGCGCGGCGACCTGATCGAGACGATCTCGCAGGCGCTGCAGGACACCGGCATCGACGCGAACCGGCTCGAGATCGAGATCACCGAAACCGCGATGATGGAATATCCGGAACTCGTATCCGAGAAGATCGTCGCGCTGAAGAAGCTCGGCATCCGGATCGCGCTCGACGATTTCGGCACCGGCTATTCGTCGCTGTCGTACCTGCATCGCTTCTCCGTCGACACGCTGAAGGTCGACCGCTCGTTCGTGCAGGCGATTCCGACCGATCGCAGCGTGTGCGTGATGGTGTCGTCGATCGTGCATCTCGCGCGCTCGCTCGGGCTGACCGTCGTCGTCGAGGGCACGGAGACCGAGGAGCAGATCACGTGGCTGTCCACGCTCGGCGAAATCGAGGCGCAGGGCTTCCTGTTCTCGCGCCCGGTGCCAGCCGATGCGATTCCCGCGCTGATCGCACGCTTCGGCGTGCGCGGCGATCATCCGAACGTCGTCGCGCATCGCGCGACCGGCAGCACGGGCGCCTGAGCGCCGCGCCGCTACCGCCGCCGAGGCACGCGCGGCGCGTCCTCGCAATTGTTGCGTTTTCCGATCCGATCGTCGAGTTCATTAACTAGCGTTTTCGCGCATGGCAGTGTCATGATGCGCGGCGGACAATTGGGAGGGCCTACGTGTCGGCTGGCCGCCGGCATGGCCATACGCGAGAGATCCGGCCCCGCGCCAACTACACAATCATGACAACCGTCGAAGTCGAAGCGCCCGCTCGTGTCGAAGAGGCACCGGCATCCCTCTGGGCCTTGTTCAAGGTCGTCGCCGGCATTTCGGCCGTCTCGTGGGGCGGGCTTTCGATGATGGCGCAACTCGAACGCCATTACGTCGAGCGGCTGCAGCGGATCGAGCCGCACGTCTTCGGCGATCTCGTCGCGCTCGCGTGGCTCGTCCCGGGCCCCGTCGGCTGCAACGTCGCCGTGCAGGTCGGCCAAACGCTGCACGGCCGCGCCGGCGCATGGGTCGCCGGTATTGCGAGCGTGCTGCCGTTCTCGATCCTGATGACGCTGTTCGCGATCTTCTATCAGACGCCGCTTGTGCGCTCGCTCGCCGCGCCGATGCTGATCAATCACTTCGGGATGGTGCTCGCGGCGTTGATCGGCGTGACGTGGGTCAAGCAGTTGCGCTCGCTCGCGCGCACGCGGCTCGAACAATCGATCGCCGCGCTGTCGACGATTCTGCTCGCTTTCGCGCATAGTCCGGCCGCTTTCGTCGGGATTCTGTTCGCCGCGTTTGCAGCGGGCTGGCTGACGGGGCCGCCGCAACGCGACGCGGTCGATTTCACGCTGTCGAAGCGCGACCGCGGCCTGCTCGTGCTGCTCGGCGTGCTCGTCCTGCTGTTCGCGGTGCCGCTGCCCGGCGATTACCAGGCGGAGCTGCTGTGGCCGCGCCTCGCGGGCGCCGGCATGACGCTGTTCGGCGGCGGCTTCTCCGCGCTGCCGGTGCTCAAGACGCTGTTCGTCTCGCCGGCAACGGGCATCTCCGATCACGACTTCACGCTGGCGTTCGCGCTGTCGCCGGTCGCGCCGGGGCCGTTGCTGAACGTGGTGCCGTTTCTCGGCTACCTGACCGACGGCTGGGTCGGCGCGCTGCTCGCCACTGCCGCGCTGTTCATCCCGTCGGGATGCCTCGTCGTGTTCGCGCACAACCACCTGTTCCGGCTCAAGCGCCATTCGCGCTTCGAGCACGGGATGCGCCTGCTGCGCGCGGCGACGACGGGCTTTCTCGTGGTCGCCGTCGTGAAGATCCTGCATCGCGAGCCCGCCGACCCGGTCTACTGGCTGACGGGCGCCTTCGCGACGCTGTGCTTCACGCGCTTCAAGGTGCCCGTCTATGCCGTGTACGGCACGGTCGCCGTCGCGTGCAGCGTGTGGCTGTGGGCCGCCGCGCACTGACCGGCGGCGGCCTCCAACCCGCGGACGCCCGGCGTGCCCGGCGCCGTCAACCGGCCTGCACCGCGACCCGGCGCGCCATCCAGCGCGCGCGCAGCGCGTCGTAGGCGAGGTTGAAGCAGAACGTGTAAGGCAGGAAGAACAGCACGATGCCGAGGTCGAGCAGCAGCGCCTCGACGAGGCTCACGTTCAGCCACCACGCGGCAACCGGCACCACCATCGCGACGAGGCCGAGCTCGAACGTCACCGCGTGCGCGATCCGCATGCCGAGCGTGCGCGACAACCCGGCCCGCCGCTCGAAGCAGTCGAACAGCGCGTTGAAGGTCATGTTCCACGCCATCGCGATCAGCGACACCATCACCGTCAGCACACCGACGTGCGACACCGGCATGTCGAGCAGCCACGCGCCGATCGGCGCGCACAAGGCGATCGCCACCAGTTCGAACGTCAGCGCGTGCAGCAGGCGTTCCGTCACCGTTTTATTCGTCTGTTTCATGAGTCCTCCAAGGCATGACCTGATCCATGGTGGCCATTTTGATCGGCGATACCGGGCGAATCCAGTTTGATATCATCGGTTTCACCGATATATCGATGCCAGGAGCACTGCATGCACCACGCCCCGGAAGCCCTGCTCGCCTTCGCCGAAGCGGCGCTGCTCGGCTCGTTTACGGCCGCCGCACGCAAGCTCGGCAAGCGTCAGTCGACCGTATCGGAGGCGATCGCGAACCTCGAGATCGATCTCGGCGTGCAGTTGTTCGATCGCTCGACGCGCACGCCGACGCTCACCGACGCCGGGCGCGCCCTGTTGCCGCAGGTGCAGCGCGCGCTCGAAGCCAGCGCGGCGATCGACCGCACGGCCGCGCGGCTCGCGCACGGCGAGGAAGCGCGGCTCACGCTCGTCGTGTCCGATACGTACCAGTCGAAGCGCTACGAAGAGACGTTGATGGCGCTCGAGCGGCGCTTTCCGGCCCTCGAGCTCGAATGCCAGATCGCCGAGCACGACGACGTGCTCGACCTGATCCAGCAGGGCCGCGCGCAACTCGGGCTGATGGCCGCGCGCGCGGCTTACCCGGCCGATATCGGCGCGGCGACGGTGGCGGAGGAATCGGAGATCGGGCTGTTCGTGGGCCGCACGCACGCGCTCGCCGAATACGGCGACGCCGAGGTGCCGCACGCGGCGCTGCGCGACGTGCGCGAACTGCGCCTCAATACGTACGTGAAGGCGGAAGGCCGCGGCACCGACGACCGGATCGTCGTCGGCACGCAGCACTGGCTGGCGCCGAGCTACCTGATGCTGCTGGAGATGGCCGTACTGGGGTTCGGTTGGGCGGAACTGCCGCGCTGGATGGTCGAGCACTTCGCGCGCGACCGCCTGTGCGAGCTACGCTCGCGCGGCTGGCCGCGCCGCGTGCGGGTGGACGCGGTCTGGTCGCGCAACCGGCCGCTCGGGCCGGCCGGTTCGTGGCTGCTCGACGCGATGCTGGCCGCGTAGCGGCGCGTGCGGCCAGGCCAGCGGCCTGCGGCCGCGGCGGGCGCCGGCTGCTCAGAAGCCGCGCGACAGCACGGCCGCGCCGATCGTGACGACGCCGAGCACGAGGTTCACGACGACGAGCAGGCGCACCGCGTTCACCGCGCGCGCGCCGTCGGGCCAGTTCTGCGCCTGCACCGCACGGCGAATGCGCGGGAACAGCGCGAAGCGGATGTGCCCGAAGATCAGCATCATCACGACGCCGAGCCCGGCCATCGCATGCAGCGACCACGTCGCGTGCGCCCCGCCGAAGCTCGTCAACAGGAACCCGCCGGACAGCAGGATCACGATCACGGCCCCCGACACCCAGTTGAAGAAGCGGCCGAACACGCCTTCGATCAGCGGCAACCGGAGCTGCGGCGACAGGTCGGACAGCGCCGGGCGCAGGCAGAAGTTGGCGAAGACCATCCCGCCCACCCACACGGCGACGGCCAGCAGGTGAAGAAACAGCGCGACGGCAACGGCGTGGGACATGAGGACGATCCTGTGATGAGTGAGGTGCAACGAACGGCCGCGTCGCACGCGGCATCAAGCGACGTTCGACCCGCTAGCCGCGTCGCGGTTCAGGCCCTCGGCGCGATTTCACATTATTTTGCAAGTTCCGCGTGACAACGCCACGCTTGCTTACCCGCATCCCCGCGCCGAAAAGAAAAAGCCGCACGCCCGCCGAAGCGGACGTGCGGCCTTCGATCGCAGCTGAACCGGGCGACCGCGCGCGGCGTCAGCCGAGCAGCGGACGCAGCTCGTTGACGACCTTGAGCTTCGTCTCCGGCGCGCGGCCCTTGCGTGCACGCTTGCCGATGTGCGGCGCGAGCCCGGCGTACGACAGCGTGTCGTCCTGCGCCTTGCCGCCGCGGCCGGTGCCGATCAGCACGACGCCCGCCGGATCGATCGCCAGCGCCTGCACGAGCGTTTCCTTGTCGTCGAGCGCCATCAGGATCACGCCGCGCCCGCCGCCGGACAACGTCTTCATCTCGTCCATCCCGAACACGAGCAAGCGACCGCCGCTCGACAGGCACGCGACCTGCGTCGCGTTCGGCAGCACCGGCATCGGCGCGAGCGGCACCGCGCCCGCGTCGATGGTCATGAACGACTTGCCGGCCTTCACGCGGCTCACCATGTCGCCGACCTTCGCGAGGAAGCCGAAGCCATTGCTCGACGCGAGCAGCAGTTGCTGGTCGGCCGGCGCCGCGTAGTAGTGCATCAGGTGCGAGCCCGACTCGAGCTCGATCAGCGACGTGACCGGCACGCCGTCACCGCGCCCGCCCGGCAGCACCGACACGTCGACCGAATACACGCGGCCGCTGCTGCCCCACGCGATCAGCCGATCCGGCGTGCGGCACTGGAAGGCCGCGTACAGGTGATCGCCGGCCTTGAACGTGAAGCCGGCCGGGTCGAGCCCGTGGCCCTTCAGCGCACGCACCCAGCCCTTCTGCGATACGACGACCGTGACCGGCTCGTCGACCACCTTCGCCTCGAACGTCGCGCGCTTTTCCTGCTGGATCAGCGTGCGGCGATCGTCGCCGTACTGCTTCGCGTCGGCCTCGATCTCCTTGATCATCAGCCGCTTCATCGCGCTTTCGTTCGCGAGCAGTTCCTCGAGCTTCGCCTTCTCGTCGCGCAGCGCTTCGAGCTCCTTCTCGATCTTGATCTTCTCGAGCCGCGCGAGCTGGCGCAGGCGGATTTCGAGGATGTCCTCGGCCTGCCGCTCGCTGAGCCCGAACGCGCTCATCAGCGCGGCCTTCGGCTCGTCCGACTCGCGGATGATGCGGATCACCTCGTCGATGTTCAGGAAGACGATCATCCGCCCTTCGAGGATGTGGATGCGGTCGTCGACCTTCGCGAGACGATGGCGGCAACGACGCGTCATCGTCAGCTGGCGGAACTTCACCCATTCGTCGAGGATCGTCAGCAGGCCCTTCTGGCCCGGCCGGCCGTCGGCGCCGATCATCACCAGGTTCAGCGTCGCGTTCGATTCGAGGCTCGTGTACGCGAGCAGCGTGTTCACGAATTCCGTCTGGTCGATCGTGCGCGACTTCGGCTCGAACACGAGCCGCACCGCCGCTTCCTTGCCCGACTCGTCGCGCACCGCGTCGAGCAGGTCGAGCATCGCCTTCTTCGTGTTGAGCTGCTCGGGCGTCAGCGTCTTCTTGCCGAGCTTGAGCTTCGGGTTGGTCAGCTCCTCGATTTCCTCAAGCACCTTCTGGCCCGACGTGTTCGGCGGCAGCTCGGTCACGACGAGCTGCCACTGGCCGCGCGCGAGATCCTCGATCTTCCACTTCGCCCGCACCTTCAGGCTGCCGCGGCCCGTTTCGTACGCCGCCGAGATTTCGGTGTCGCTCGAGATGATCTGACCGCCGCCGGGGAAATCCGGACCGGGAATCAGGTTCATCAGCTCCGCGTGCGTGAGCTTCGGATTGCGGATCAGCGCGACCGCCGCGGCCGCCACTTCGCGCAGGTTGTGCGACGGGATTTCGGTGGCGAGGCCGACCGCGATGCCCGACGCGCCGTTCAGCAGCACGAACGGCATGCGGCTCGGCAGCGTCTTCGGCTCCTCGAACGAGCCGTCGTAGTTCGGCATGAAGTCGACCGTGCCCTGGTCGATCTCGTCGAGCAGCAGCTTCGCGATCGGCGTGAGGCGCGCTTCCGTGTAACGCATCGCCGCCGCGCCGTCGCCGTCGCGCGAGCCGAAGTTGCCCTGCCCGTCGATCAGCGGATAGCGCAACGAGAAATCCTGCGCGAGACGCACGAGCGCGTCGTACGCCGACTGATCGCCGTGCGGATGGTATTTACCGAGCACGTCGCCGACCACGCGCGCCGACTTCACCGGCTTCGCGTCGGGGCCAAGGCCCATTTCGTTCATGGCGTAGAGAATCCGGCGCTGCACCGGCTTCTGGCCGTCGCACACGTCGGGCAGCGCGCGGCTCTTCACGACGCTGACCGCGTAGCTGAGATACGCCTGCTCCGCGTAGTTGCCGAGCGTCAGCGCGTCGCTCTCCGGCGCGTCGGGGCTGGCAAAGAGATCGGAAGTATTGTCGTCCATCTGAATTCCGTATTCGTAAGTGGCGTGAGGCCGGGCCGGGCGTCATGCCCGGCCGCGCGGCAGGTCCGCTTAAATGTCCGCTTCGACGTCGTTGCCCTTTTCCTCGAGCCAGCCGCGCCGCGCGGCTGCCTCGCCCTTGCCCATCAGCATCGTCATCCGCGCGACGGTCGCCTCGTAGTCGAGCTCGCCGAGCTTCACCGGCATCAGGCGGCGCGTATCCGGGTTCATCGTCGTATCCCACAGCTGCTCGGCGCTCATTTCGCCGAGGCCCTTGAAGCGGCTGATGCTCCACTGCGTGTCGCGCACCCCGTCCTTGCGCAGCTTGTCGAGGATCGCTTCGAGCTCGCCGTCGTCGAGCGCATAGAGCTTCTGCGCGGGTTTCTTGCCGCGCGCGGGCGCGTCGACGCGGAACAGCGGCGGGCGCGCCACATAGACATGGCCGCGCTCGATCAATTGCGGGAAATGCTTGAAGAACAGCGTGAGCAGCAGCACCTGGATGTGCGAGCCGTCGACGTCCGCGTCCGACAGGATGCAGATCTTGCCGTAGCGCAGGTTCGACAGGTCGACGGAGTCGTCCGGGCTGTGCGGATCGACGCCGATCGCGACCGAGATGTCGTGCACCTCGTTGTTCGCGAACAGGCGGTCGCGCTCGGTTTCCCACGTGTTCAGCACCTTGCCGCGCAGCGGCAGGATCGCCTGGTATTCCTTGTCGCGGCCCATCTTCGCGGAGCCGCCCGCCGAGTCGCCCTCGACGAGGAACAGTTCGTTGCGCGCGATATCTTCCGTCTCGCAATCGGTCAGCTTGCCCGGCAGCACCGCGACGCCCGAGCTCTTGCGCTTCTCGACCTTCTGGCCCGCGCGCGTGCGCGCCTGCGCCTGCTTGATCACGAGCTCCGCGAGCTTCTTGCCGTGCTCGACGTGCTGGTTCAGCCACAGTTCGAGCGCCGGACGCGAGAACGACGACACGAGCTTCACCGCGTCGCGGCTGTTCAGCCGCTCCTTGATCTGCCCCTGGAACTGCGGATCGAGCACCTTCGCGGACAGCACGAACGACACGCGCGCGAACACGTCTTCCGCGAGCAGCTTCACGCCCTTCGGCTGCAGGTTGTGCAGCTCGACGAAGCTCTTCACCGCCTGATAGAGACCGTCGCGCAGGCCCGACTCGTGCGTGCCGCCGGCCGGCGTCGGGATCAGGTTCACGTACGACTCGCGCACGAGCGAGCCCTCCTCGCTCCATGCGACGACCCACGACGCGCCCTCGCCCTCGGCGAAGGTTTCGTCGGTCGAACGCGAATCGGCGAAACGCTCGCCTTCGAACAGCGGGATCAAGAGCTCGCTGCCGTTCATTTCGTCGAGCAGGTAGCCGCGCAGACCGTCTTCGTACTTCCACGTCTGACGCTCGCCGGTCTTTTCGTTGACGAGCACGACCTCGACGCCCGGCAGCAGCACGGCCTTCGAGCGCAGCAGGCGCTGCAGCTCGCCGAGCGGCAGGTTCGGCGAATCGAAGTACTTCGGATTCGGCCACACCTGCACGCGCGTGCCGGATTTTTTCTCGCTGCGCCCCGCGGCTTGCGTCGCGAGCGGCTTCACGACGTCGCCGTCGGCGAAGCCGAGCTCGGCGATCTTGCCGTCGCGCCAGACCGTCACGTCCAGACGCGTCGCGAGTGCGTTCGTCACCGACACGCCGACGCCATGCAGGCCGCCCGAGAACGTATACGCGCCGCCGGCGGCCTTGTCGAACTTGCCGCCCGCATGCAGGCGCGTGAACACGATCTCGACGACCGGCACGCCTTCTTCCGGGTGCATGCCGAACGGGATGCCGCGGCCGTCGTCTTCGACCGACACCGACTGATCGGCGTGCAGCGTGACCGTGATCTGCTTGCCGTAGCCGCCGAGCGCCTCGTCGGACGCGTTGTCGATGACTTCCTGGATGATGTGCAGCGGATTTTCGGTACGGGTGTACATGCCGGGCCGCTGCTTGACCGGCTCGAGACCCTTGAGCACCTTGATCGATGCTTCGCTATAGGCCGCGCTGGGTTTCTTCGTTGACATAGGCGCTGAATTTCGTCATTCATCGGGACGTTGTCCACACCTCGTGTGGATAACGTCGTGGACAAAACGTTGAGTTCCGTAAAAAAGCGAATCGAAACAACGGTGTGCTTGGACTGCTCCGAAAGCGGGCGCGCGGCTTGCGCGGCGCGCTCCTGAACGCGCGGTATTTTACTGGTTCCGCGTGGCGCGCCAATCGCGGGATCGGCGCGCGCCGCACGCGTCACGCCGGCTTGCGCTTCGCCTCGAGCGTTTCCCACCGTTCGAGCGCGGCGAGCAGTTCGTCGTCGATCGCCGCGAACCGCTCGGTCAGGCGCGTGCCCTCCTGCGGATCCTTCGCGAAAATCGAGCCGTCCTCGAGCTGCGCATTGATCGTCTTCTGCTCCGCTTCGAGCGCGGCGATCTTCTCCGGCAGCGAATCGAGTTCGCGCTGCTCGTTGAACGAGAGCTTCACCGTGCGCTGCGCGTTGCGGCCCGCCGCGCTCTTCGCCGGCTCGTCCTTCGCGGGCGCCGCTTCCTTGATCGCGCGCTTCGCCGCCTCCTGCTGCGCGAGCTGCTCCGAGCGGGCGCTCTGGATCTGCCAGTCGGTGAAGCCGCCGACGTATTCGCGCCACTTGCCGTCGCCCTCGGCCGCGATCACCGACGTCACGACGTTGTCGAGAAACGCGCGATCGTGGCTGACGAGCAGCACCGTGCCGTCGTAGTCGGCCAGCAGCTCTTCGAGCAGTTCGAGCGTCGGGATGTCGAGGTCGTTGGTCGGCTCGTCGAGCACCAGCACGTTGGCCGGACGCGCGAACAGACGCGCGAGCAGCAGCCGGTTGCGCTCGCCGCCCGACAGCGACTTCACCGGCGAGCGCGCGCGCTCCGGCGCGAACAGGAAATCGCCGAGATAGCTCATCACGTGCTTGCGCACGCCGCCGATCTCGACCCATTCGCTGCCGGGGCTGATCGTATCCGCGAGGCTCTTCTCCTGGTCGAGCTGCGCGCGCATCTGGTCGAAATACGCGACCTGCAGGTTCGTGCCGGTGCGCACCGTGCCTTCGTCGGGCTTCAGGTCGCCGAGGATCAGCTTCAGCAACGTCGTCTTGCCGGCGCCGTTCGGGCCGACGAAGCCGATCTTGTCGCCGCGCATGACCGTCGTCGAGAAACGGTCGACCACCGTGCGGCCGCCGTAACGCTTCGTCACGTCGGTCAGCTCCGCGACGATCTTGCCGGACTTCTCGCCCTGCGCGACGTCGAGCTTCACGTTGCCCTGCGCATTGCGGCGCTCGGCGCGCTCGTTACGCATCTGCACGAGCCGCGCGATGCGGCCGACGCTGCGCGTACGGCGCGCTTCGACGCCCTTGCGGATCCACACTTCTTCCTGCGCGAGCAGCTTGTCGAATTTCTCGTTCTCCACGCGCTCGACTTCGAGCTGCTGCGCCTTGCGCGTCTGGTACGCGGAGAAATTGCCCGGATACGACAGCAGCCGGCCGCGATCGAGCTCGACGATGCGCGTCGCGA
This sequence comes from Burkholderia sp. MSMB1826, assembly GCF_001526325.1. Classification (NCBI taxonomy): domain Bacteria; kingdom Pseudomonadati; phylum Pseudomonadota; class Betaproteobacteria; order Burkholderiales; family Burkholderiaceae; genus Burkholderia; species Burkholderia sp. MSMB1826. Next base: position 255,368 of record NZ_LOYN01000029.1, on the reverse strand, counting down.
CGCGGTCGAGGAACGCGCGATCGTGGGTGATGAACAGCAGGCCCGCGCGCTGCGCGACGAGCAGCTCTTCGAGCCAGCGGATGCCGTCGAAGTCGAGGTGGTTGGTCGGTTCGTCGAGCAGCAGCACGTCGGGCTGCAGCACCAGCGCGCGCGCCAGCGCGACGCGCTTCTGCATCCCGCCCGACAGCGCGTCGACACGGGCGTCGCCGTCCTGCAGGCCGATCTGCGCGAGCGTCATCGATACGCGCGTGCGCCAGTTCCATGCGTCGTGCGCGTCCAGCGACGACTGCAGTGCGTTCATCCGCGCGAGCAGCGCATCGTGCTCGGCGCCTTCCGGTATCTCCGCGAGGCGGTGCGCGATCGAATCGTATTCTTCGAGCAGTTCGCGCGTGTGCGCCAGCCCCGACGCGACCGCGTCGAACACCGTCGCACCCGGCTCGAATTCGGGCTCTTGCGGCACGTAGACGGTCACGAGCTCCTGCTGGCGCGTGACCAGCCCGTCGTCGGCCTTCGCGAGACCGGCGACGATCTTCAGCAGCGACGACTTGCCCGCGCCGTTGCGGCCGATCAGGCCGACGCGCTCGCCGGCCTCCAGCGAGAAATCCGCGTGATCGAGCAACGCGACGTGACCGAACGCGAGCTGCGCGCCGGTAATGGAATAGAGCGACATGGGGAGACGGCGATGAGAGAAATCGGAAGCGCCCATTGTACCGGTCGCGGAGGCCGGTATCGGCTCGGCCGGACGGACGAAGGCCGCGGGTGGCGCTCGACGCGCGCCGGCGCGGCACCGCGAGCGGATTGCGGCCGGTTTCCGGTGCGGATGCCGGCCGCGGTTTGCGTCCCCGCGAAAACGACCGAATGCCGGCCGGATGCCCGCGCGGCCGGCCGATCGGCAGATCCCGCGCGCGGCACATCGGGCGCCTGCGCGGGATGCGCGGTTATTTCGTTATTTCACGTTGACCGTGATCGTCGAGCTCATTTCGGGGCCGTACGAACGGTGCGCACCGTCGCCGAGCTGCAGCGTCAACGTGTGCTGGCCGGGCGGCAGCTTCACGTCGGTTTCGGTCTGGGCCTTGCCGAAATGCAGCGAATGCTCGGTCGCCGGGATCACGTCGCCCTTCGGCACCGGCTTGCCGTCGATCAACAGGTGATGGTGACCGGTATCCGGGGTCATGTCGCCGGCCGGCTTGAGCGCCATGCCTTCGAGACCGAATTTCACGTGCACGGGGCTCGACACCGTCGCGCCGTCCTGCGGCTCGACGAAGAACACACGCGCTTCGGCGCGCGCGAGCGTCGACACGGCCAGCGCCGCGACACAGACTGCACCCGCGATCCACTTTCTGTTGAGCATCGTTACCTCCTTCTGATTGACAGGCCCACGAAGCATACACCGCGTGCACGGCCGACGCGTCGGCGTCGGTTGTTCGCGATGCGTACGTTTAAAACGACGTTGCGCAGGTGTTCGGCGAAATTCCGGTACCATTGCGCCTTTCGTCCGCCGGCGAGGCTGCGGACGGCATCGCCGAATTTTCATTGTCCCGAGCGCAACATGAGCGAAGTAACCGAATACCAGAGCTGGGTCTGCCTGATTTGCGGGTGGGTCTACAACGAAGCGGAAGGCCTGCCCGACGAAGGCATCGCCGCCGGCACCCGTTTCGCCGACATTCCCGCCGATTGGCGCTGCCCGTTGTGCGACGTGGGCAAGGAAGATTTCGTCGTCGTCGATTTCTGATTTTCCGTTCCGATCGCGGTCGATTACGCGATACGCGCGTCGGTGTGCATTCCGAGCCGCCGACGCGCCGCGCGTTTGCTATACTCTGCGCGCTGTCCACACCGCCGTCCGGTTCGCCATCTCTTGCGCGAATGCCCGGACTTGGCTCTCCCCGTAGTTCAATGGATAGAACAAGCGCCTCCTAAGCGCTAGATACAGGTTCGATTCCTGTCGGGGGGACCATCTAAGTTTCCAACACTTCCCAAGTTTGTCCAAAAAGTCGCGCACATCCTTGTGTTGTCTGGACTTTCGCTGCCATCATTGCCTAAGGTTACCCAATACAAGCCAAGGGGGCATCCGCGCACGCAAACCTCGAATCAGTTCGTCATATCCATCGCTGCTTGTCATCACCCCTTCCATCGTCGACTGAAGAACAGCTTGCACGAACGCACGAACAACTGCGGTTGCACAGGCCACGCAATCGCACACGCACCCCGATACTGTCGCGCGAGCGGCGGCGCATTCCAACGGCCAGGGTGTGGCATGAAATCAGCTGGAATCGCCTCGATGCCATCGAACATTGACGGCTGTGTCCATTCGACGTGTGATGCTCGGGACACGCGACGGTCAAGCGCCCGCAAGCCAATGGCGAGGTGCCGGGCCACACCGACCTTATCGCCGTCAAATCGCTCGAACGTCCGCAGATACGCGACTGCTTCGGAAAACCGCTCCCCGATTATGCGCGCCGCTGCGGCGGCCTCCTCGCGCATCTCCATCGACGCCAACGGCTCATATTTTTCCGGCGCCGAGAGCCGGGCAGCGATGGCGTTTGGCATGAAGTCGCCGTCGTCGTCGACATCATCTCGGTCGATACGTGTGGCGAAGCGCTCCTGACGGTTGACGAACCTGCCGAACTCTCGCTGTAGGCGCGTGACGATCAGTTCACGCACACCTTCGTCTTCAGGGTCAGGGTTTGCATCCGGCTCAACATGCAATTCGTCAACGATCAGCCAAGCCTCGTTCGTCAGATCCTCCACGGAGTGATCGCCCTGGGACGATCCAGCGATCCGCTCGAGCTGCTTGCGAATTAGGCCGATGACTCGCTGGAAGAATGCAAAGGCCCGGTTCAAAGGCCCTCCCGACCAGCCGGGGACGTCTTACCCGCTACCGCATCGGCAGCGCAGAAATTCCTCGGCAACGATAGCCGGGCGCAGTGCCCGGTACTCGATCTAGGGTGCATCGGGCGATGCTAGATTATTCGTATGACAGATAAAAGCATTACACAACTTTCGTGGGAGCAGTACTCTTAAATTGAAAACCATCAAAATTTGATCAGGCCGTTCATGTGACCGCTTCCTGTGCGCACGACTAGGGACCTAGTCGCAGGGGTAAGCTTCCGCGACGGCCTTTCGAATGACAATGACTGCGGGCTGAGCACCGAATTCTCGATCTCGCTGGAGCGCCATGCCGACAATCTGTCGTAACTTGGTCGCGTTTGCTTTGCCAGCGGCGCACATATGCACGACGCTTGATCGTTCCGTCAGCCTTTGATTCTCGCCGGCCTGCAGCACCGCGTCGTCATCTACGACTCCCATGACATACATACTGGCGGCCAAATGAAGAGCGCCGTCGTTCGAATTGATCCAGCTTTCCAGTTGCCGCCCCATCATTGGAGCAGCTTGGGCTGCAAAAGGCGGGAACAGCAAGCATCCCACGAGGCCCGCACCGGACATGGCTGCAATCGATGCAGTAATTTTTCTCATTGTCGCCGTCGTATAGTTTGGTCAGTCGTTCGTGCGGCCCTGTCGGCCGACCTCAGAATCATCAACCAAGAGCGCATCTAAGACGGGATCTAGCCAATCAAGCATATAGTGCGCCAACACCCTTACCGGCGCATTCGGATCCAATCGTTGCGGCTGAGACGACGTGAGCGGTACCGGATACCGCCCCCGCCAAACGACGACCTCTCCAAGGTCTCTACAAATATTCTTGACGGTTCGGACGTCACCATCGGTTCGGATGACGGTACGAAATCGATCGCCAAAAAGCTCGGCGGCCTCGGCAAGCGCAAGCAAATTGTGTCCGTTTGACGTCGGAACTCCTAAGGCTCTCAGTTCAGCCCCGGTGGCCTCGCCTTTCCCATCCATCACAACTCGCACCTCGATTTTGGCCGGATGATGTTCGACAATCCAGGCCTTTAGAGCAGTCTCGAGAGCGAGTCCGTAAAGAAGCTTCGTCGTTTCTAGAGCCTCAAGTGCAGCAGCAAAGGTCGGCTCGGTTTTGGATTCGGCCGCGGCTTCGACCTCGTCGACGACCGTTCTTTCGAACACGTTCCAAAGAGCAATTGCCGAGCGGCGGAGTGCACGCGAATGTTTGCGCCATGCGATCGGATCCCGTGCTTTCTCTAGAAACTCGGTTGCAATCATTCCGTGCCCCTGAAACGAACAGACATAAAAACCGCATGCGGCGGCCGTTGGGATCGACACACTGTCGCTCACCAACGCCGCTGCGTTCAACTTGTGTACTGCCAAGGTGAAACCGGATGCCTCAGCACTCGTTGTATGAAGCTGATGTTATGACTTGGGGAAAGTAGACATTAACCGCCGGACCTCATGCCGAACCTTCTTTGCGGCTCCGTCGATCGCCGTAACGTAGGCCGCGATCTCTCCGTCGGATGTGACAAAGTATGCGCCTGGGTTCCTGACATTAGTATTGGGCAAGTGACTGTCTACTCGCACGTTCGCGGTCTTGGCCTCGATCAGTGCTTCTGCAACATCGGCCGACGCGACTCCGTCGATAGATAGCTCATCAATTGCCGACATTACGATCCGCAGTCGGTCAACTAGATGCATGTCCGGATGCTTCACTCCATTGATTGCTGGAAGCCGCAAAATCACTGCTTGCAATGATTCGGCGCGCTGATGCGTCATGGCTAAAATCTTCTCGATCGCATCGAACCGCTCCGCTCGGTCGGCTTGGCGCATCTGCACGGCCAGGCGCCCTTGGGCTCCTCCGATCCAGAAGGCAGCAATGATCGCTGCAATCGATCCGACCGCCTGCACGAGGGCGGCCACGTCCGCGATTGTCACTTTCGCTCCTCTTTCCGCCGAGGGATCGTAGCACGCTCATGAACCATGCCCGATCAGAAATGAAAGGCCAGCTCGGGGCGGGGCTTCATTTCGGCCAGATCGCACTCACGGCAGCTTGTCGCCGCTGTCGAGCTTCGACTTGTCCAAGGTGAACGGCTAGCTGCTATGACCCTTGTGCTTCTTCGCCTTGGCGCCGGTCTTCGCGGGTGCCGCAGCGGGCGTCATCGCCTGCGCAAATACGGCTGTAACGAACATCGATGCAACGAGAGCGACTGCGAGTTTCTTCACGTCGTTCTTGATCCAACGGGTTGGGGTATGGTCCGCGTTATGCGGCGTCAGCAACAGGTTTCCTGTCCTTCGGGTCAAAATACTGCTTTACCACGATGTGGCGCACTCGCACTGGACGTCCGGACCCCTCGTGAGTATGCGTCGAGAAGAAGGCCAACTCGGCACGGCTAGAGCATTCAGCCTCTTCATATGCCGGCAGCTTTAGTCCCTGCAGTCGCTCACGCCACTTAGCAAGAACGCCGGAACAGTTTGCGCCTCGCACATACAGAATCAATGCCCCCTCGTCCGCGTTCGGCGTGCCCGGACAATATCTAGTAGTGAGCTGATTGAATCCTTTCTCGGCGTACGCATAATCTTTGTGAATTTTTGCCTCACCAACCCAGATATATCCATTGAGATGCCGAATGACGATATCTGAATGACCACCGATCTTCTCGTCGTGTGACGCATCGTATGTGCGAGAACACAGCATTCCGATCAGTTCAGCCGTCAATCGATCTTCGCCGTCATCCGCGCGCACACCCGGATCCTCTTCAATCTTTGCGATACATTGATCGATATCCTTGTACAGAACCCGTACAAAATCACCATAAGACTTAACAAGCAACCGCTCGGCAAACAACGCCCAGTCTGGCCGGATAGCACCAAATTTCTGAATATCCGCAAGCGACATTGAGTCAAGACTCACGACACACGCCCCAATGATCGCGCGTCGTCGCTAAGCACGAAGAACATGAACAGTGAATGTTCGAAATCCGGCACCGGCTCTCCCGTTTTAGGATGGTAAAAAATTGATTCATCCCGGGCTTGCGCCACGTCCTCTATCGACAATTCCTCAATGTAATCGCTCTTCTGATCAATGAATTCAAACCGAGGATCAAGCAGGTGCAGTCGTCCGCCAGAAAGATACTCGACAGATGGAAGGATATCCGCCACATCTGCTAGGCCAGCGATCTTACTAAGCTGACCAAATGTAATCCGTTCAAGGTAATTTTTATTCTGCAGTGAAAAATATTCGACTATCGCAAGGCACGCGCGACGAACCTCGGGCAAGCGCCCGAGATCCTCTTCGATGCGTGCGATAGCAATGTCCTTTTCCACAACCCTATTCACTCAAGTTTGCCCATGACCAGCGCGAAGTCATCCTCATTCGCGCACCCATCTACGATAGCATAGCTCACGTGTGCATCCGCCCCCCGGCTATCGAGAAGTGCCCGGAAATCGATACCGTTGGTGCCCTCGCGCCATCGTTCGAAAGCCACGCTTTTCGGATCGAATACTCATCCGTGTCTCCGCTGATCGCTTTCATCCCCTCTTCATGAAACTGTTCTCGACGGAGATCGGACTTTCGTCCTCGCATACGCTCCTCTTTGATCGATTGCGTAGTTGTCGCGTGACCAAGACTGTTCACAAATCCATCGTTCTGAGCATAGAGCTTAGCGATCAACGGAAAAAAGTTCTCAGCATGTAGCAGCCACTTCTCATTCTGAAAGCGTTCCCCAAAAAAGCTATTCAGCCGTTCGGTATAGAAATTGCGCGCTTTCGCGAAATCGTCCCTTGTCAGACGGCAGGAGATGTCGATTTGGACCTCGACACTACCGGATGGTCGAAATATGATCGAATCGAATGCTTGGACGAACCCGCTACGCACCCCGATCACCTCGTCATACCCATCCAGTGCAGATCGAGCGTCACCATCAAGCTCGGTCAAGTCAATCGGCTCACGCATGCGGAACGCGCGCTTACAGCAAGCGAACACACGTACCGATTTGTCCGCCTGCGTTACCGCATGGCAGAATACGCCGTTAAACGATGCGCGGCGAAGTTTTGATTCCGACAGCGGCAGAGGAAAGCGTTCGGCATACTCGGAATCGGAATCGACAAGCGCAACAACGCGCTTCCCAGCCTCTACCGCCTCCGCGGGCGAAATCTTAAATACCGAAACAGCGCGTTCACCGACAAGCAGCGAATCTAGATATATTTCCTTAACCAGATCCCGACACGCGATAAGGCTGTCCCGTGACATGACCACGTCGTTGTACTTGGCCAAGAGCGGCGGCCAACCTTGAGCGGTCGGCATTGCCGCAGCACGCAGCCGAGCAGTAACAAACCTTACTGGATAGCAATCTGAACGCGCGCGCAGTGCTTCCAAGTACTGGATCAATTCCTTCTTAATCTGCGCTGCCGTCGCGCCTTGGTCTCTCGAGTTCATACCCCTCGTTGGTCTATGCCGTTTGTTGGTTTGCCAGAAACATACCGTATTGGGCAATTCTAGGTATGCGTGTTTACCTAGTATAAGGGGTCGATACCGATCACAATCGGTCAGATCCGCTTCTCCACGCCCGTCCTTTAGGGGCATTTTTGGGGGGCATATGCCGCGCGAATTCAACCGGAAGGCGCGCCCGCTATATCACCGTGAATTCTGTCGAGGACCAGTCAAGCCCCAAACCGCCCCCAAGATTCACAGCCCCCGCTCAACCAACGACCACCGTAAACTCGACCCCCGACTCGAAATCCAGCGTCGTGGTCGAAAACCGCGGATCCTCGTCGAGGTAATCCTTATACGGTCGAACGGCGTCCTCGGCCGTGTACATATTGTCGGCGAGCACGATCGACCCCGGCCGCAGCACGCGCTCGATCTGCCTGAACAGCTTCAGATAGGCGTCAGCCCATACGTCGATAAACACCATGTCGACGGTCCCGTCCAGTTCGGCAACCGTCTCGAATACATCACCCTCCCGCACGTCGACATAGGCGTTCAGCCCCGCTGTTTCGACGTGTGCCCGCAGGTGCGCGCATTTGAGCGCATCACGTTCGGTCGCGATGACCACGCCACGGCCCAACGTACGCAGCGCGTCGGCCAAATACAGGGTCGACACGCCGCAGGAACTCCCGAGCTCGAGGATTCTGGCCGACCGTTGCGACAGCACGATGTTGCGCAGGAATCGCCCCGTCTCCGCCGACACGGCCAACGACAGCGCACCGCTTTCCGACGATTCGAAATCGTCGCTGAAGAGGCCGAACGTTTCGAGAAAGCGCCCTCGCAGCCGGGGGGCGAGCGTTTCGTATTCGTCGACGAGCGTCGGAAACGCCTCATTCGGCCCCTGGAACTGCGCGCGGGCCCGGGCGATGATTTCGCGCCGGCTTTCTTCATGCAGCCGTTGCAAAAGAACGTCGATGGTTGAAGCCAAGTGCATTCCTTGACGAGATTGATCACGTGAACGGCGTATCCAGCGGCTGCCATCCGTCGGACTGCGTGCGATACCGCGCCGTCATCGGCGAGCCCGGACGACGCTATGCCCTTCTGGCAAGCGTGATCGCCCGTTCGGGACACGCCGTCACGCAAAGCCCGCACGACCGGCAGGCTTGCGCATTCGGCGTATAGGCGACTTTCATTCCATGCACGCGCAGTTTCAAGCGATGCATCAGCCCGAGGTCGAGATAATCGGCCTGATCGATGCGCCGCACCTCGAACACGTTTTCAGGGCAAACGGCAACGCAATCGCCCTTGCCTTCGCAACGCTTCAGATCGACGACCGGCGCAATCACGCCCGCCTTCTGCTTGCAGTCGGCCGCTGATTTCTCGCGCATGATCACTCCTCCGTGGGCCGCTTGCCGCGCGACCGCCATGCGGCCCGGAACTGCTCGCGTTCTTCCGGCGTCATGGCTTCCCACTTGCGCCAGTGGCGCCGGCCGTGCCAGCCGCGGTGTCCGCGAAATCCGCCGAACAGGATGCGGCTCAACACGAGCAGGCCCAGCGAATGCGCGAAGTCGATCGTCCGGGCGCCGACGAACAACGCCGGCATCACCCAGTTCCACAGCATCATGACGATCCATCCGAGCACGCCTATGGCGACCACCACGAGCAATGCCTTGCCCGCACATCTGATCCGAAAATTCATCCGTCGACTCCTCTAGTTATCCAGTTCGTCATAAATGGGTTGCAGTCGAGCACGCAGATGCAGGACCGCGTAGCGTTTGCGCGCCAGCAGCGTATTGAGCGTGACGCCGCTTTGCGTGGCCATCTCCTTGAAGGACAGCCCCTCCAGTTCGTGTGCGATGAAAACCTCGCGCTGATTCGCCGGCAACTCGTCGAGCGCATCCTGCAACGCCTTCAGCAACAGTGTGCGTGCATAGCGCGCTTCAGGGCCGGCGTCGTGCGCCGGTAACGCGAGATCCAGGCGATACTCGCTGTCCGCTTCGTCGTCGGCATCGAGCAGATCGGTCAGCGGCTGCTCCTTCTTTTTGCGGAAACGATCGATGATGCGGTTGCGCGCGGCACGGAACAGCCACGCACTCGCCTGTTCGATCGGCGCAGGAAGTCGATAAGCCTGGACGAATTCGTGAAGCACATCCTGCAGAACGTCCTCGGCATCGTCCGGGTCGCGTATCCGGCGCCGAATGAAGTTCCCTAGCCTCGTTCGTTCACGCATCACCGTCGCAGTGATGTCGCGGTCTGGGTCGGTCATCGTTTGCGAAGTGGGTGGCGGTTCCATGCGTCTGAAGACGTTTCAGGCGCGCGAATATTGTGGCGAAGGTGAAAATTTTCCGGCCGTACGCGTCGGTTTCCGCGCGCGGCAGTCGTTTCAAGGAACAGGCCCGATATGAGCTCGGGCCGTCTTCGCACGAATCGTTTGACTCCGCGCACCGACCCAAGTACACTTCGCGCCGCGGGGTGGAGCAGTCTGGCAGCTCGTCGGGCTCATAACCCGAAGGTCGTAGGTTCAAATCCTACCCCCGCAACCAAATACCGAAAAAAAGCCCGCTTTGCGAAAGCAAGCGGGCTTTTTGCCATTCAGCGGTCCGCGATATTGCTGACGCGCGCAGGCGGCACACGAATGACGTGTGCAATCGGGCATTCACCACGATATGCGACACGCGCGCGCACCTCGCCCGTTCGCCGCCGACATGCACTGAACATTGCGTAGAATTCCGAACCTTCTTCAGTTCAGCACACGGACTCCGCCCATGCTTCGGACGATCGCGGCGCTCGCCGCGCTTTCAGCGATGACCGGCACGGCCAACGCCGCCGACACCAACACGGCCTCTGCCGAACAGCGCTACGTCAGCCCGGGCGTCGCCAACGTCACTGCGTCGGCAGCCCCGCGTCCGGACAACACGTCCCCCGACACCCGCTGCCGGGAACTGGCCGCCGGCATCGACGCGGTCACGCACTCGCCCGACCGCGGCCAGAAGGTCGTGCGCGGGATGGGCCCGGACGGCAAACCGCGCAACGAACTGCGGGCCTACGACAAACGGGCCGACCTGGAAGCCGAGCACCAGCGCGTCGGCTGCCGATAGCGAACGACGACGAACCCGCCGTCACCCGGCCCGCTCACGCCGCGCATCGGCGTTCATGCATTCGCGCCGCCGTCGATCGTCAACCCGGTCCCGGTGATCGATCGCCCTTCCGGCCCGACGATGAACGCCACGAGCGCGGCTACGTCGTCGGCCTTGCCGTACTGCTGAATCGCCATCCGCGAACGTTGCGCATCGGCGTGCTCGCCATCGGCCGGATTCATATCGGTATCGGTGGAGCCCGGATGCACGATGTTCACCGTGATGCCGCGCGAGCCGAGATCGCGCGCGAGCCCCTGCGTCCAGCCGATCAACGCGGCCTTGCTCGCCGCATAGAGGCTCATCCCCGCATCGGGCACGCGCGTCGCGAGGCAACTGCCGGTCGACACGATGCGCCCGCCCTCCCCGAGATGACGCGCCGCCGCCTGCGACGCGACGATCACCGCACGCACGTTCACGTTCAGCGTCGCGTCGATATCGTCGAGCGTGAGCTCGTCCAGCGCGCCGGCCCGGAAAATCCCCGCGTTGTTGACGAGGATGTCGAGGCCGCCGAACGCGTGCGCGGCACGATCGACCGCGTTGCGCACGGCCACCGGATCGGCGCTGTCGGCCTGGATCGCCACGGCGCGACGGCCCAGCGCTTCGATGCCGGCGACGACGGCCTGCGCCCGCTCGGCCGATTTTTCATACGTGATCGCCACGTCGGCGCCGTCGGCCGCCAGCCGTTTGGCGATCGCCGCGCCGATGCCGCGGCTGCCGCCGGTGATGAGTGCACGCTTGCCCTGAAGTCGGTTCATGTCGGTTCCTTTCCTCATTTATGTAACGACCGACACAGAATGTGGCAAGTTGCGTCGCACAGTCAATTGATTTATTTTATCGATCGATACAGATATCGACGAAGGGACGGACGCAATGGCTGAACGAGGCCGACCGAGAAGCTTCAACAAGGAAGCGGCGCTGGATCGCGCGATGGAGGTGTTCTGGCGTCTCGGCTACGAAGGGGCGTCGATGACGGACCTGACGGCCGCGATGGGCATCGCGTCGCCGAGCCTGTATGCGGCCTTCGGCAGCAAGGAAGCGTTGTTCCGGCAAGCCCTCGAGCATTACCGCGCAACCGAGGGGCGAGAAATTTGGGGAGGCGTCGAACGGGCGGCCAGTGCATACGACGCCGTGCGGAACTACCTGATGGATACCGCACGCGTGTTCACGCGGCGTTCGAAGCCGGCCGGCTGTCTGATCGTGTTGTCGGCGCTGCATCCGGCCGAACGTTCCGACATGGTCCGGCAGACGTTGATCGCGATGCGCGAGGGCACGGTCGACGCGCTGCGGGAACGCCTCGCGCAAGGCGTCGCGACAGGCGAAATATCGGCGCACGCGAACCTCGATGCGATCGCGCGCTACTACGTGACGGTTCAGCAGGGGATGTCGATCCAGGCGCGCGACGGCGCGAGCCGCCGCGATCTGGAGGCCGTCGCGCAGGCCGCGCTGGCCGCATGGCCGGCGCTCGTCGGCGCGCGCGGCGCGGCCGGCGCGGCCGGCGGATAGCGGCAGGACGCCGCCGGGAGATTACTGTTTCGCGGCTTGCTGCACGTCCTTCGACGCATGCCACACGCGATAGCGCACGTCGAAACCATCCGGTACATACACGACGAGCGGCAGACGGCTGTTGTAGCGCAGCAGCTGACCGTCGCCGCGCACCTGCACGAACCGCCGCTGCGGCGCCTGGCCCGGGCACGCCATCAGCGTCGATGCCGGCCCCTTCACGTCGGTGAGCCGGTAATACGTGTAGCCCCAGCCCTTCACGTCCTCGGCGGTCAGCTCGCCGCCGAACCACTGCTGGTTGCAGTCGGTCTCCAGCGTCTTGCCGATCATCAGCTCGACGCGCGCATCGCCCTCGTTCTCGAGCGCGGGCAGCGCGATCACGACGCGCTGCTGGCCGGCGGCTGCCTGCGGAAACATCTTGATCGACTCGGCCGGCACGGCGGGTGCGGATGCCGGCGCGGCCACGCATGCGGCGGCCGTCGTCACGCAGCAGGCGGCCAGTGCGGCCCGGATCGCGAATTTCATCGATGTGCTCCTGAAAAACAAATGAGCCCCGGATGCTAACACTTTCGTCGCAAGACCTTACGAGGCTGTAATTTGGCGACACAATTGCAAACAGCCGGCAATCCCCGGGCGCGGTACTTATAGCGGAACCAACGGAGAACATCATGCTGAAGCTCATTGCCGCCGCCGGCGTCGCCACCCTGCTGGCCGGCTGCGTCGTCGCCCCGGACACCGGATACGGCTACGGGCAGCCCTACTATTCCGATCCCGGCTATGCGTACGCCCCGTCTCCCGTGTACGGCACGGTCAACATCTGGGGCGGTGGCGGCGGACGCGACTGGGATCGCGGCCGGCGCGACTACCATCACTGGGACGGCGATCGCGGCAACCGCGGCAACGGCTGGTGGCGCGGCGGCGGACGCCGCGGCGACTGGAACGAAGGCGGCGGTGGCGGCGGACACGGTCGCGGCGACGGCGGCGGTCATCGCCACTGACGCAATTGCAACCGTTTGTATCCACGCACGGCCCGCCGATGACCGGCGGCGCATCACACCGGCGAACGGACGGCCACGCCAAAGACGAAGGCCCTCGCATCGAGCGAGGGCCTTTCGTCGTCCGGCCGGACGAAGCAAGCGTCGGCGAGGGCGTGGCCGCCCGGCACCGAACCCGCTCGCGCGCCGCCGCTTACCAGCCGGCCGGTTGCACGTAGCCGCCCTGCTGCACCGGCGCCCCGCACACGTACGCACGCTGGTAGCGGTCGTAGCAATAGTTCGGGCCGTCGTCCTGGTACTGCGCCTGCTGATAGGTCGGGTAGGCAGGCTGCTGGTACGCGGGCGCCTGATAGTAGGTCGGCGGCTGATAGGCCGGCGCCTGGTACGCGGGCGCCTGATATGCGACGGGCGGATTCATCGCCGACGTCACGATCGCACCCAGCACCGCGCCGCCGATCAATGCGCCGATGACGGCGCCGCCGTCGCGGCCATGCGCGGACGCCGGGCCCGCGACCGCGAGCGAACCGGCAAGGACACATACTGCGGCAATCTTTTTCATGATGGACTCCCACGCGAAGTGGTACTGGATGCGATGCATTGTGGCGGTACGCGGCCGTAATAGATGCAGCAAGTGGTAACGCGCGATTACCGGCATCGCCCCCGGCGAAACGCGCCGTCGCCGTGCTACGATTTTCGGCATACAGGAGACGACGTCATGCAGCCCGAAACCGCCCGCCGTTTCGATACCGAATTCGCACCGCGCATCGCGCAGGCCATCGCCGCGTTCTTCGCCGATCACGTGCAGACCGACGTCGTCCCCTATGGCGGGCACGGGCATCCGACGCGCGTGCAGATCCGCAGCGCGCCGCACGAGCACGTGAGCGGCTTCGTGCATCCGCTGAATCTCGAACTGACATGGGACACCGACGAGATCGAGCGACTGATGGAACCCGACGGCCCGCAGCGCTTCGAGCACTACCTCGCCGCGCTGCCGAGAAAGCTGGGCGCGTGGCAGGGCGCGCGCGACATCGATCTCGCATCGCGCACGCAGGCCGACCCGCTCGTGCGGCTCGGCGGTCTCGACTTCGAAGGCTGAATGCGCGCGTCGGCCGGCGGCCGTACGGCTCGGCGTCCCGCGATGCGGCCCGGTGATACACTCGACCGGCCCCGTCCCGGTGCAGCCACGCCGGCCGGGCCGTTCATCGCCGCCTCCACCCCTGCACATGGTTGCGCACGCAACCGGCAAGCGGGCGCGCGGACAACCATGCTCTCGCTCCCGTCATGAACGCCGATACCGGCCTGCCGCTTCCGCAACGCTACTGGGCGATCGTCTGCGTCGCCCTGGGCATCACGCTCGCCGTGCTCGACGGCGCCATCGCGAACGTCGCGCTGCCGACCATCGCGCGCGACCTGCGCGCGTCCGACGCCGCGTCGATCTGGATCGTCAACGCGTATCAGCTCGCGGTCACGATCACGCTGCTGCCGCTCGCGTCGCTCGGCGAACGTATCGGCTATCGCCGCATCTACATCGCCGGGCTCGCGCTGTTCACCGCGGCATCGCTCGGCTGCGCACTCGCCGGCTCGCTGCCGGTGCTGGCCGTGATGCGCGTGATCCAGGGGTTCGGCGCGGCGGGCATCATGAGCGTCAACGCGGCGCTCGTGCGGATGATCTACCCGTCTTCGATGCTCGGGCGCGGGCTGTCGATCAACGCGATGGTGGTCGCGCTGTCGTCGGCGATCGGGCCGACGGTCGCGTCGGCGATCCTGTCGTTCGCGTCGTGGCCGTGGCTCTTCGCGGTCAACGTGCCGATCGGCATCGCGGCCGTGCTCGGCAGCCTGCGCGCGCTGCCGGCCAACCCGCTGCACGATGCGCCGTACGACTTTCCGAGCGCGCTGATGAACGCATGCGTGTTCGGCCTGCTGATCACGGCCGTCGACGGGCTCGGTCACGGCGAAGGTCATGCATACGTCGCGACCGAACTGGCCGTCGCGTTCGTGGTCGGCTATTTCTTCGTGAAGCGTCAGTTGTCGCAGCCGGCGCCGCTCCTGCCGGTCGACCTGATGCGCATCCCGATGTTCGCGCTGTCGATCTACACGTCGATGGCGTCGTTCACGTCGCAGATGCTCGCGTTCGTCGCGCTGCCGTTCTGGCTGCAGAATTCGCTGGGGTTCTCGCAGGTCGAGACGGGCCTCTACATGACGCCGTGGCCGCTCGTGATCGTGTTCGCCGCGCCGCTCGCGGGCGTGCTGTCGGACCGCTATTCGGCCGGCATGCTCGGCGGGATCGGGCTCGCGCTGTTCGCCGCCGGGCTGCTGTCGCTCGCGACGATCGGCGCGCATCCGGGCACGCTCGACATCGTGTGGCGGATGGCGCTGTGCGGCGCAGGCTTCGGGTTGTTCCAGTCGCCGAACAACCGCGCGATGCTGTCGTCGGCGCCGCGCGAGCGCAGCGGCGGCGCCGGCGGCATGCTGAGCACCGCGCGCCTGACGGGCCAGACGCTCGGCGCCGCGCTCGTCGCGCTGATTTTCGGGCTCGCGCCGGACCGCGGGCCGACGATCGCACTCTATGTCGCCACGGCGTTCGCGGCGGTGGCCGCGGTCGTGAGCCTGCTGCGCATCGCGTCGCCGCGGCCGGACACGGCGGCCTGACACCATCGCGCGCCGCACGGGCGGCGGACGTCATGCGGCGTCGAGCGTATCCATCACGAAGCGCACGCGCGCCTTCACGCTCACGCGCGGCAACTCGATCAGCCGATAGCCATACGACGTATAGCAATCGACCATCGCGTCATAGGTCCGCACCGCCTCCGCGAAATCCTGCCGGCGCTCGGTGTCCTGCGCATAGATGTCTGGCCACGGCGGCGCGATGAACACGCGCCGGTGATAGCGGAAACGCCGCGCCGCGGCTTCCGCGTGCGCGGGCACCGCCAACCCGGTCAGCGTCAGATAGCCGATCACGTCCGGCACGCCGCGGTCGAAGAACACCGGCCCGCGCGCCTGCCGCGCGAGATGGTAGGACCGCATCTCCCAGCTCAGCATCAGCTCGGCGAACGCGGCCGGGTCGCGCCACGGCAGCGCCGGGCCGTCGACGGCCATCTGGTCGCGGATCACGCCGCGCCCGGCCTCCTGCGAGCGCGCGAACCCGGCGCGCTCGAGCGCATCGAGCAACGTGCTCTTGCCCGAACCCGGGCCGCCCGTCACGACGAAGAAGCGGCCGGTCGAGTCGTCGACCGCTTCGTCGTCGCGATCGGCGGCGCTCGGCGCATTGCCCGACGCGGTGGCGCCCGGCGCGGCGGCGCCCGACGCGAATTCACGCATGCGCGACCCGCCGGCCTGCCCGCCGCGTGACCGACGCCGCGGCAGCGACGCTGCGCAAGTCGGCGACGAAGGTGTCGCGCCAGACCGACAGGTCGTTCTCGCGCAGCCGCGCGAGGTTCTCCTCGTGACGCGCCTGGCGCTCCGCGAGCGGCATCGACAGCGCGCGCTCGAGCGCCTCGGCCATCTGCGACAGGTCGTACGGATTGACGAGCAGCGCGCCGGTCAGCTCGGCCGCCGCGCCCGCGAACTCCGACAGCACGAGCACACCCGGATCGGCCGGATCCTGCGACGCGACGTATTCCTTCGCGACGAGATTCATCCCGTCGCGCAGCGGCGTCACGTAGCCGACCTGCGACATCCGGAAGAACGCCATCAGCAGGTTGCGCTCGTACTTGCGGTTCAGGTACTGGATCGGCGTCCAGTCGAGCTGCGAGAAGCGGCCGTTGATGCGGCCGGCCTCGCCTTCGAGCGTTTCGCGGATGTGCTGATAGGTCTGCACGTCGGAACGCGTCGGCGGCGCGATCTGCAGGAGCGACACGCGCCCCTGCCAGCCCGGCGCATTCGCGAGCATCCGCTCGAACGACTGGAAGCGCTCGACGAGCCCCTTCGAGTAATCGAGACGGTCGACGCTCATCACCAGCTTGCGGTCGCCCAGCGCCTCGCGCAGCATCTTCACCGGCTTGCGCGTGCCGTACTGGACGGCCGCCTGCGCGATCGCGTCCGGATGCACGCCGATCGGATAGGCCGCGACCTTCACGACGCGGCCATGCGCGTGCAGCATCCCGTCGTCGCTCGCCGCGCCGATGCCGCGCCGCTCGATGTAGTCGGTGAAGGCCTGCTTGTCGGCCTCGGTCTGGAAACCCGCGACGTCGTACGCGCACATGAACTTCACGAGCTCCTCGTGCGGCGGCACGAGGCGCAGCATGTCGGGCGACGGAAACGGGATGTGCAGGAAGAAGCCGATCGGGTTCTTCACGCCGAGTTCGCGCAAACAGTGCGCGAACGGCAACAGGTGGTAGTCGTGCACCCAGATCAGGTCGTCCGGCCGCAGCAGCGCGGCGAGCTGCTTCGCGAGCATCGCGTTCACGCGCAGGTAACCGGCGTACTCCTGCCGATCGAAGCGCGCGAGATCGCCGCGGTAATGGAACACCGGCCACAGCGTCGCGTTCGAGAAGCCGCGGTAGTACTGGTCGTAGTCGCGCCGGGTCAGCCCGACCGTCGCATACGTCACGTTGCCGTCCCGCTGGATCGCGGGCTCGGCATCCGGCGCACCGACGATCTCGCCGTTCCAGCCGAACCAGACGCCGCCCGTTTCCTTCAGCGCGTCCATCACGCCGACGGCCAGGCCGCCCGCGCTCGGGCGCGTGTCCTCGCCGGCGGCGACACGATTCGATACCACGATCAATCTGCTCATGCGACTTCCCCTCCTCGATTCGATTGGCTGGCGCGCAACGCACGCCGAAGCGGGCGCGGCGGCCCGAAGGCGGCCGCGCGGCGACTCAGTTCCGAGAATTGCAATGAAATACGGCTGTGGAATGCGGCGACGACCGTATCAAGCGTCCTGCTCCTGACCGAGGTCGCGTTGATAGTCGAGCCCTTCCGGGCGAGCACCACCCTGGTTGTGATCGCCGTCCGACGGCGTCTCGTCCGGCGCGCCCGCAGGCGGCGCCGATGGCGCGTCGGTCTGCGGACGCGGGCGGTCTTCCGAATGGCCGGCCGCCGCGTCAGGCGGCCGGTGTGACAACCGTTTCGAACGGCGCATGGCTGGGTGTCTCATCTGCGGCGCGGCTCGAGGCCGTCGTAGAAACATTCCATAGCAAAACAGTCTAGGTCGCGTCAGCGCGGCCGATGGTAACAATTACCTTCAATTTGTAACGTTTCGACCCTTCGTCGATCATCTATCCGACAATAACGCCGCCCGCGCGCACGCGGCCTGCCGCGCGGCGATTTGTCAAAGCTTTGCAGTTTTCCCATGACAATTGCGAAACAATGACGCGGCATCAGGCGTGCACGCGTCGCCGCTCACCCAGACAGGACTTGCACTCAGGGATGAACATTCGTTTCGAATCGCCGCGCCGGGCCACGCCGGCGCGCGTCGTGCTGGCCGCGATCGCCACGGCCGCACTGCTGTCCGGCTGCAATTCGTTGTACAGCGAAGGCGCGACGGCCGGCGCCGGTATCGCGGGCGCCGCGATCGCCTCCAAGGTCACCAACAATGCCGCCGTCGCGACGGGCATCGGCCTCGGCGCCGTCGCCGGCGCGCGGGCCGGCGTCCAGTACACGCAACGCGTCGCGCACCGCTACACGCAGGAGCAGATCGCGAAGGCGGCCGGCCCGCTCGACGTCGGCGGCGTCGCGCCGTGGTCGACGCACCATTCGTTCCCGATCGAGGACGACGAGCAGGGCCGCGTGACGGTCAGCCGCATGATCAGCATCGGTCCGCTCGACTGCAAGGAAATCGTGTTCGCGGTCGACACGCCGGCGAAGGCCGACAAGGCCGCGCAATCGGCGTTCTACGTCGCCACCATCTGCCGCGACGGGCCCGTGTGGAAATGGGCGTCGGCCGAACCGGCGACCGAACGCTGGGGCGCGCTGCAATGAGCGTCGCGATTCGTATCGCGGCGATCGGTGCGCTGTGCGCGGCGACGGTCGCGCTGTCGGGCTGCGGGTCGGTCGGCGCGGCGAGCGGCGCGCTGGCCGGTGCGGCGACGGGCCTCGTCACCGCGAACCCGGCGGTCGGCGTCGGTGTCGGGATCGCCGTGCAGGCCGCGACCGACGAAGCCGTCAACCGCACGATGAAGCAGCTCCATCAGAACCAGCAGGACGCGATCGCGAAGACGGCCGGCAGTCTCGCCGTCGGCGAAGTGAAGCCGTGGAAGGTGAAGAACACACTGCCGCTCGAAAACGGCGAAGGCGAGGTGCGGGTCACGCGCGCGTACTCGTCGGCGCTCGCGCTGTGCAAGGAATTCGCGTTCTCGGTGAAGGACGGCGACAAGGCCGACTGGTATTTCGCGAATGCGTGCCAGCAAGGCACGCACTGGAAGTGGGCGTCGGCGGAACCGGCAGTCGATCGGTGGGGGAATTTGCAGTAACGGGGGCGATGCGCCGCGCAATCAAACCGATGCGCCTGTACGTCGATTGAATGCAGCGCGCATGTCGTCCGGGTCGACCATTTCCATTCGACCCAGCTCGGCCAGCACCGCCGCAAGCATGCCATCGACATCCGGATCCACCGCCCTCATCTGCTTCAACAATGCAGGCCGGAAGGCTTCGTCTTCGTTGATACCCGACTCCCCCGTCTGGCGTCGCGCACGATACAGTACGCCCACCCAATAACGCGTGCGCTCGATTGCGCTCCATCCCGCATACGTGTTCGGAAACGTCGTTCGTTCGATCGCCTGCCGAACGACTGCCTCGGGATCGTCCAGAAACCGCACGAAGAACATTTGTTCGCCGACGGCAAGCTTCGACGACGTCACCGGATCGTATGCGGTATAGGTTTCGTAGCGAACGTCGGTATCGGCCTCGAGTCTGTTGCCTATGTGCACCCGAATTCCGTCTTGCAGGATGCGCTGCCGCTCCGGCGGGAATTGCGCTTCGCGCTCGCTGCGCGACAGCGGACGTCCGAGCCTCGGCGAAAACTCGATTTCATGCTGACGACCGATTTGCGCGTCGACGTACCAAACGATGACCGTTTGCGACTCGGCATGCTCGAACGCCTCCAGAAAAACAGTCTCGGGGACCAACGCCGCCAACGATGAAGGCAGCGCGGCATACGGCAACCTGTCCCGCTTCAACATCACGACTCCCCAAGCCATTCGCCCGGATTCTTCCGGGTCGAGACCGCACCTTCACATCCGGGAGCGGTCGTCACAGACGCGTGCGAAGCTGCGCCACCCGTTCCTTGATCTTCGCGGACAACGCATCGTCCGGGCCGTAAGTCAGGCACCGCTCCAGATCGGCGATCGACGCCTTGATGTCACCCAGCGTCTCGTATGCCCGCGCGCGATTGAAATAGACGAAAGGCTGGTCGGGATTGAGCTTCAGCGCCCGATCGAAGTAATCGAGCGACTTCTGGTACGCGCCGCCCTCGAGGTAAATGGTCGCGAGCGTGCAATACGCCGACGGGTCCGTATAGCCCAGTTCGATGGCCCGGTTCAGATCGTTCAGCGCGAGATCGGTCTTCTTGATCATCGCGAACGTCGTGCCGCGATCGGCATACGTCGCCGCATCGTCCGGCGCCACTTTCAGGATGTCGCCGTACAACCCGAGCGCGTCCTCGATGCGGCCCTGCGACACGAATCCGCGTGCCCGCATGCGCATCGGTGAAAAATCGGGGTTCTTGCCGGTCATTCAATTTAACCATAGAAAATTTCGCGGACGAACCTGAGTATGCCGACCATCCAACATGCTCGTCCGTTGAGCGATCAAATCGATGCGCCCGTACGTTGATTGAACGCGGCCCGCATGACGTCTGGGCTGATCATTTCCATGCGGCTCAACTCGGCAAGGACCGCCGCGAGAATGGCATCGACACCAGGATCCACAGCTCTCATCTGCTTCAACAATGAAGGCTGGAAGGCCTCATCCTCATTAATGCCCGACTCCCCCGTCTGGCGCCGCGCACGGTAAAGCACGCCAACCCAATAGCGAATACGCTCGAGTGGATTCCACCCAGCGTAAGTACTCGGAAACTTCGCTTTTTCGATTGCTTGCCGGACAACGGTCTCGGGTTCTGCAAGAAACCGCATAAAGAACATTTGCTCCCCAACTGCAAGCTTCGACGACGTAATTGGATCGTATGCCGTATAGGTCTCATAGCGAACGTCAGTATGGACTCCAAGTCTATTGCCTACCCTTACTCGGATTCCGTCCGGCAGAACAATCTCCCGCTCCGCAGGAAATCGCGCTTCACGCTCGCTGCGTGACAGCAAACGCCCCAACTTTGGTGAAAACTCGACCTCATGCTGGCTGCCGATTTTCGAGTCGGAATACCAAACGACGATCGTTTGAGACTCGGCATTCTCGAACGCCTTCAAAAAAATGGCATCGGGAATCAACGCTCTCAATGCTGGAGGTAGCGAGGAGTAAGGTAGTCTGTCCCGCTTTAACATCACAATTGCTCCAAAATAATTCGCCCGAATTCATCTACCCCTACTACTTCAAACTTCACACCTGGGGGTATCACCGTTTCCGATGAATAAACCGGCTTTCCGATCAGGCCGTGGTAGTGCACTCCGAACGCAAGATCCGAAATATCTTTTGCCTTATCTGTATGAATAACAACATTCCGGTCTCCAACATAAGCGTCGCCTTCGGACGGTGCAGTCGACCAGAAATTTGACTCAACCGTTTTCCCCTCAGCAAACCTTGCATCGAATTCCGCCACCGCATCAGGATCTCCAAGACGCCATCCTCGAAATTGCGTCGGAGACGAATTTGGCATCTTGTCGAGACCCGACCGAATGATAGAGCTCAATCCCTCCGCTTCCGGGCTACCCCCCGCCAACAGTGTCTCATTCAGGTCCCGATAGAATAGCTTCGTCGTGTAACCGAATATCCCGTGCGCTTCATCTGGCGTCAGACCATGCTTATCGACTGCCTTGCCGATAAGATCCTGATACGTTGCACCTTGATCGTTCATTTGCTTGTAGAACCCTTCGATTTCCGTGGGCGACTTCCCGGTAAATTTTGATACCGCGCTGAGATAGTCCGGCGCCGCAGATAGTTCTCCTGGATTGACTGTCACCGGAACTTCCGGAGTCGCTCGGCCCAAAAGACCAACGCCCCCCTTTGTTCCAGCATACCCGCCCAGCAAGCTTCCTCCAAGCATCGACCACTTCTGCCCGTCCGACCCCTCGCCGAAAATCTTTCCGCCCAGCCACCCGCCGACTTCACCGCCGAGAAAGCCGCCGGCCGCGCCGAGAAACGCCAGCGCCGGCCCCGCAAGAACGGCCGCGCCGGCAATGCCCACCGCGGCCATCGTCCAGTTCACCCACGCCGGGATCTCGGGATTGAACTCCCCGACTGCCGGGCCACCGATGAACACGTTCGGCGATCCGTCGTTGATCAACGCGCCGCACATCATCCGGTCTTCCTTGCGGCTCGCCGGCTGGCTGTTGATGAACACCGTCGACGACCCCTGCGCGACCACCTGCGGCGGGCCTGCGTGGTCGCTGCACAGCCCGAGGCTAAAAATGGCCCGTATCGCGGGGCGACTGTTGATGAAGACGTTCGGCGAGCCCTTTATCAGGCTTCCGGTGACGTGCCGCGGCGCCCACGACATCGTGCCCAGCACTTCGCCCAGTCCGCCGCCGGCGGCAGCCCCCGCGGCGACCGCGGCAATCACCGTCAACGCCGCGCCGCCGGTCGCGACCACCGCCACGGCGCCGATCACCGCGCCGGCAATCATCCCGGCGATCATCCATCCCTTGGACGCCGTATGCGCGATCGGATCGCCGAACCGCGCAGCAGCAAGCAATGTATCCACGCGCGCTCCCCGTCAGCCTGCGTTCGCCACCGCGGTCAGATAAGCCCGCACGGCCTCGACGTTCTGCATGCCGACCATGCCCTTCACCGCCGTCACGTCACCGAGCCGATCGCCCAGCGACGCGTGCGCGTGCGAATCCGTCGTCCACAGCGCGAATTGACGGCCATCCACGGCTCGCCACGCCGGCTGCCCGTGCGGCGCAGGCTGCAACGCCAGCGGCTCGCCGCCCGGGCCGAAGAACGCGGTGTCGTCGAACATTTCCGTGACGTCGTGCCGGTACAGTTCGGCGATGCCGGTAAGCGCATACAGCGTCGCGCTCGGCTCATGCAGCACGAACACGATGCCGGCCTCGTCCTGGCCGAGCGCCCGCGGCGCGAAGGCTGCCTGATCGGGCCGCGCCAGCACGACGCTCGCGAGCAGGTTCTTGTATTCCTTGCTCTTGTCCTCGGTGAACGACTTCGGACAGGTACCAATGAAGCTGATCGCCATGCGCTCGCGCCCCGCCTTCGGCGACATCACGACCGTCTGGCGCTGATGCAGCGGCGCGCCTTCCGACACCCACCGGTAGTCGATTTCGCGCGCGGTTTCGCCGTCGATTTCCCGGTTTTCCAGATGCTTCAATTCGAAACGCGGCAGCGACTTGCGCATCTCCGAGACCAGTCGGGTCACGAACGTATCGACCGTGTCGTCCGGCTCCATCGGCGCGCGCGACACCACGAAGGTGAAGCCGCTGCTACCTGCCTCGTCGACCGTGAACAGGTGAATCGTCTTGTCTTTGAAGTGCGCCGGCAACTCAATGACGGCATCGTTCATCTGATATTCGGACATGCTCTTCTCGGTTCGGCCAGCCCGTCGGAGTGGGCGCCGGATTGAAACTGTTCGCCGGCGGCGCACGCGCCGCCGGCACATCCGTCAGGCGGCGGCGTTACCGCACGCCGGCCGCGACCAGGCGCTTGTGAATGGCTTCGATGCGACCCAGTTGCGGCGAGCCTTTCGGCGTCTGTTGCAGTTCGTCGCCGAGGACTTTCGCGTACGCGAGACCGTTGTCGTTCTTCACCGACGGATCGGCGCCATGCTCGAGCAGATAATCGACGACGTCCCACTGCCGCAGGCGCGTCGCTTCGTAGAGCGCGGTTTCCTTCATCGAGTCCCGCAGATTGACGTTCGCCTTGTGCTCGACCAGCACGCGCATGTGCGGCAGCAGCGAATCCTTGCAGGTCGCGAAGAGCAGCGGCGTATCGCCGTCGTACTTGAGATCCGGGTTCATGCCGCCGGCCAGCAACGCCCGCAGCAGGTTCGGCGTGTCGGCACGCGCGGCCAGATATGCGACGTTCGCGCCATTCTCGCCGAACGGCTGTTCAGGCCTGGCGCCGTCCCGGACCAGTTCGCTGACGATCTGAAGGCGCACGTTGCCGGCGTCCGTCTTCACCGGCACGGCTTCCTGCACCGCGAACGACAGCAGGCTGGCCTTCTTGTTGCCCAGCGCGGCGAGATCGGTATGCGTCGCAAGCGCCTTGACCCGCTCCAGATTGCCGTCGCGAATGGCACGCGCCAGCTCGAGTTGCTGCCCCGTGAAAAAATCTTCGGGCGGGTAACGTTTGAAGTCTGCCATTTTCGTTTCCTGTGCATGAGTCGGCCACCAGAACGGCGACGACAAACCGATGACCGCGACAACCGCGCCCGCGGCGATGACCTTGTTGTATTTCATCAATGTCCCTGCAGTTGACTCAGCAGCGACGATTGCTGCTCGGCGACGGTCGTATTCAGCCCGCTCGTCACCTGGCCCATCATGTGCCGCTGGACCGTCGTCACGCTGGTGCCCGGAATGGTGATCTGCTCGCCGACCGCCTTGGGCATCAGGAGCGACGTCACATCGCTGATCGGGCCCAGCCCGCCCTCCTGCGAGCCCGTCAGGATGTCGCCGTCGACGCGATAATTCGCGATCGACGACGCGCGCGGCGTGGCCCCGTATAGCGGCAGCGTTTCAGGATTGAGGCCCGCCGCGTTGAAGGTCGTCGCCCCGGCGCCGCTCGCCTGCGACGCCGCCGCCGCCAACCCGCCGCCCAGCGAATGACCGGTAAGGTCGAGGCCGCCCGCATTGCCGGAGCCGTAGATCTTCTTGCCGAGGGTCACGGCGCGATCGTAGTACGGCGAATTGTCGCCGAGCCCCTGGCTGAGGTTGTTCGACCAGTCCTCCTTGACCGTCGGCTGCGTGCCCTTGAAGGCGAGCGTCGGCTTCATGCTGTCGCCGAACACAGCCGGATCGGGCGCATAGACTTGCGCACCGAAATTGCTGCCGGGAATCTGCAGGTCCTGCGGCCGCATGCCGAATTTCTTCAACGCTTCCGGATCGTTCGACACGTTCTTCCATCCCGGCGGCGCCGTGCCCGGCGTGTACACCGCCTCCGCGAGCTTGGCCAGTTGCTGCGCCTTCACCGTCGCCTGAAGCTTGCGTGCGGCGGCCTGCACTTTCGGATCGGCCGACGCGAGACCCGCCGCGATGATCGCCTGCTGATTGGCCCACTCGATCGCCATCGCCTGCTCGGGCGTCACGAACAGCCCCTGGTTTAGGTGGATCACCGGGCCATCGAGGAAAATGCCGCTCTGATTGATCAGGATGCTCGACGCGCCGTGAGACAGCTTGATGCTGTCCGGCTTCAGCGTCACGACGCTCGCGCCGACCCGGTGCTCGATCTCGTCCGTCGCCTGATAACTCTGCTTGCCCGGCCCGGCGTCGCCCGCGAGCGCCTGCACGCCGACGGTGTTGGCCGTCGTGAAGCGCGCCTTCGCGATCTTTTCCGACAGGCTGCCTTGCGCGACATGCTTGTTCTCGTCGCCTTTCAGCACCGACACGTTCCGCGCGCCGGATTCGACCGTGTGCGATTCGCTGTCCTTGACGATCGTCTTCATGTCCTTCTGCGCATGCAGAAAGACTTCCTGGGCGCCGTTCACGTCAGAGAACCGCAGTTCGTTGAAGCCTTCGCCCTTGTGCGTCTGGCTGCGCATCCCCATCGTCTGGCCGCCGCTGCCGTGATACGGGTTGCCCGATTCGCCGTTGAACACGCGGCCGACGACGATCGGGTTGTCCGGATCGCCCTGATTGAACGAGACGAGCACCTCCTGGCCGATTCGCGGGATCGCCGAGCCGCCCCAGCCCTTGCCTGCCCACGGTTGCGACACGCGCACCCACATCGAATCCGAACCGTCGAGCTTGCCGCGCCGGTCCCACATGAAATGCAGCTTGACGCGGCTGCCGTCAGTGTGAATTTCCTCGCCCTTCGGCCCGACGACGATCGCGGACTGCGTGCCCTGCATGTGCGGCTTGGGCGTACGCCGTTCCGGCCTGAACGGAATGTCGATCGGCAGGCACGTAAACGTGTTGTGGTACGGCAGTTTCGAGGTCTGCTGGGTATAGTCGTTCGCCACCTGGTGACGCACGCGCAGGATCACGAAATCCTTGTTGTTGTATGCGGACGTGTCGTGATTGACCAGCGTGAAGCGCCCGCTCGTCGTCATCCCGTGCGCATGACCGGCGCCGTTGAAACGATGCGCGAGCGCTTCTTCCGCTTCCATCGCGTAGCACGCGTAACGCTGCCCGTCGTCGCCGTGGTCATACAGCGAATGGAACTGGTAGCGCTCGGTCGTCTGGATGTTGGGATGCTTCAGATTGACGGTCGGCACCTCGACGTGCATCAACTGCGACGACGGCTGGTTGTAGTTGAAATCCCGGTACGTGATCTTGCCGACCCGGAAACTGAACGCCTCGTCCCATCGGTCGATGCCGTTCTGCTCGCTGGCGGCGCTGTTGGCCTGGTACGGAATGGTCTTCAGGTTCGGAATCGGCTGGAACACCGCGTTGGTGTCGCCGATCACGAGGATGTGTTTATCCTGTTCGTAGCGGATCGTCCAGATCAGCCCTTCCTGCTCCATCAGGCGCGAGCAGAAACTGTAGTACGACTCGTCGTACATGACGATGTATTCGAGCTTCGGACGTTCGCCCTGCATCGCGAACGCGAAATCCGAAAAGCCCATCTCGCGGAAAATGTCGCTCAGGATGTCCTGCGGCGTCTGGTTCTGGAAGATCCGGCAATCGGTCGAGCGCGTGAGAAACCAGAACCACGGCACGACCGACATTTCGTAGCGGGTCACCGAACCGGATTTTCCGACGCGGCCGAACGACGCGACGTAACCGTCGAAATATCGCTTCGTCTCGGTATCCGCCGCCGACGTCACGACGCGCGTCAGGCTGAAATTGCGGCTCTGCGGCTCGAGCGTGAGCTTGACCCGCTGCCCGACGATTTCCTGGGGCTCGATATTGTTGCGGTGGGAAAGCAGGTCGAGATGCGTTTCGGTCAGCTGATTGACGTGTTCGTCGATGACCGCCGCGCTGACCAGCAGCACGTCGGGGCCGAGCGGCGTTTCGATCGTGATGAAGCGATTGTCCTGGGTCAGGCGCGGAACCGCGCCCGTCAGGCTGTTGATGGCGTCGGCGATCGACTCCGGGGCCTTGCCCATCAGCGACAAGCCGGTTTGCGCCAGTTGCACCGCGCTCGCGGCGCCGCCCAATAGCCCCGCGCCCGGCATCCCGGTCAGCGCCCCCAGTTGGCCCGCCATGCCGGCGAGCGAACCCAGGTTGCTCAAGCCGCCGGCCAAGGCCGCACCGCCCCCTCCCATCCCGGCGGGGTTTCCGTTTGCTGCGAAACTCATTTTTAACCTCGTTCTTGTCGTCGGGCGAACCCGCCACGATCCGGACGCTATCGCACCAACAAGGCGCTCTCAGCCACCTTGAAGGCGCCAAATATATCAAACCGTAGGGAAATTCATAACCACTTGTCAGCATCTAATATTCTGCGCCGACAACTACCCGATCGATCCCCAATATCTATCGCCGATGACGGGCGCGATCGCGCGCCGATGCAAGCGCACCGCACCAATGCGGCGGGCATTCAATGCGTGGTAACGGGGAAGACGGCGGGAGAAGTGAACGAAGCGTCGCCGTCGATGCGTGAAGCCGGGCGCGGCATGCTCGGCGAACGCCACGTCCGCCGCGCCCCCCGGCAGGGGCACAATCCGACCATCAGGTGATCCATGACCCGGCGCCCGTTGCGACCGCCAGGGTCGGGCCGCAGGCCGTTGGCTACTCATTGCGGCCGAATCCAGCCACAGCGAGCGAGCATCCGGACGATCCTGGCGAATGCGCCGGAATCGCCCCGCCAGCATCAGGACTCGACGTCCTCGAGGCTGAAGATTTCGGTCTGGTCGTTGTACGAGAAGATCTCGCCGTAACGGCCCCAGTCGATCACCGCGTCGAGCGTCTCCTCGGCCGCGCCGTCCGACAGGAAATCCTCGAGCTCCTGCTCGAAGCGCACACGCGGCGCGCGGTGGCCCGGACGCTCGTTCAGCACCTTCTTGATCCGCGCGGCGAGCGGCACGTGCTTCAGCAGGTGATCCGCGAACATCAGCTTGCGCTCCTGCGTACCGAATTCCGCGAACACGCGCCCCGGCGGCGTCAGGAACACGTCGCCTTCGCGCACGTCCGCGAAGCCGAGGTACTGCAGCACTTCCGCAATCGGGAACAGGTCGTCGACCTCCAGATGCAGCGTGCGCGCGATTTCCGGCATGTCGGCGCGACCGTGGTACGGCGCCATCGCGAGCGTCTCGATCAGGCCGGCCATCAGGTTGGTCGACACCTGCGGCAGCCAGCTGCCAAGCTCGAGCCCCTTCTTCGTCGCCTCGCCGGTCTGGCGCGCGGTCATCTTCGCGTAGATGTCGTCGACCAGCTTGCGGAACGCCGGATCGAGACGATTGCGCGGATGCTTGAACGGCACCTTGATCTCGGCGATCACGCGGCCCGGGTTCGACGACAGCACGAGAATCCGGTCGCACATGAACACCGCTTCCTCGATGTTGTGCGTGACGATCAGCACCGACTTGATCGGCATGCGGCCCTGCGTCCACAGATCGAGCAGGTCGGTGCGCAGCGTTTCGGCGGTCAGCACGTCGAGCGCGGAGAACGGTTCGTCCATCAGCAGGATGGTCGGATCGACGACGAGCGCGCGCGCAAACCCGACGCGCTGGCGCATCCCGCCCGACAGCTCGCGCGGATACGCGTTCTCGAAGCCGTCGAGGCCGATCAGGTCGATCGCGGCCAGCGCGCGTTCGCGCCGCTCGCGCGCGCCGACGCCGAGCGCCTCGAGCCCGGCTTCCACGTTCTGCAGCACGGTGAGCCACGGGAACAGCGCGAAGGTCTGGAACACCATCGCGACGCCCTCGGCCGGGCCGCGCAACGGCTTGCCGAGATAGGTCACTTCGCCGTCGGTCGGCTCGATCAGACCGGCGATGATGCGCAGCAGCGTCGACTTGCCCGAGCCCGATCGGCCGAGCAAGCCGACGATCTCGCCTTCGCGCAGCGACAGGTTCGCGTCGTCGAGCACGAGCAGCTCGCCCTGTGTCTTGTTGAAGCCGCGGCAGACGTGATCGACGCGCAGGATCTCTTCACCGAGGCGCGGCGGCTGGGACGTCTGGACGGGGGCGTTTACAGCATTCGGATTGTGCATCGCGTTTCGCTCTCAATCGGTCTCAGTCGAGCCGCAGCTTCGCTTCGGCGAAGGCATACAGCGGGCGCCACAGCAGGCGGTTGAACAAGGTGACGAACAAGGACATCACGGCGATGCCCAGGATGATCTTCGGAAAATCGCCGGCGGCGGTGGTCTGCGCGATGTAGGCGCCGAGACCGTGCGCCTCGATCCTGGTGCTGCCCCACTGCACGGCTTCCGACACGATGCTCGCGTTCCACGCGCCGCCCGATGCGGTGATCGCGCCCGTCACGTAGTACGGGAAGATGCCGGGCAGAATCGCCTGGCGCCACCACTGCCAGCCGCGAATGCGGAAGTTGGTCGCCGCTTCGCGATAGTCGTTCGGGTAGGACGTTGCGCCGGCGATCACGTTGAACAGGATATACCACTGCGTGCCGAGCACGATCAGCGGCGACAGCCAGATATCCGCGTTCAGGTGGAAGCGCGCGATCACGATCACGAACACCGGGAACAGCAGGTTCGCCGGGAACGCGGCGAGGAACTGCGCGAGCGGCTGCAGCTTCTCGGCCAGCTTCGGGCGCAGCCCGACCCACACGCCGATCGGCACCCAGATCACGGACGCGATCGAGATCAGCACGACCACGCGCAGCAGCGTGATGAGCCCGAGCACGAGCACGTGGCCGACCTCGGCCATCGTCACGCCGGTCGCGACGAAACTGACGACGCGCCATACGATATAGGCGGTGCCGATCAGCACGAGCCCCGCCCACGCGATGTCGACCGTGCGCGACGCCTTCTTCTCGACTTTCGGCAACGTGAAGCGCATCGCACCGGACAGCGGCAGGCGCAGCGGGATCCGCGCGGCCTTCGCGAAAAACCAGCCGGCCGGTACGAGCAGCTGATGGATCAGCCGCGTGCGGCGCACGAGGTCGAGCAGCCACGATTGCGGCGCGTCGCCCGACGCGGTGTTCTCCATCCGGAACTTGTCGGCCCACGCGATGAGCGGGCGGAACAGGAACTGGTCATACGCGAGGATCACGACCGTCATCGTCAGGATCACCCAGCCGATCGCGCCGAAGTTCTTGTCCGAGATCGCCTGCGCGAGATACGCGCCGATGCCCGGCAGCGTGATCGTCTGGTTGCCGACCGTGATCGCCTCCGACGCGACGACGAAGAACCAGCCGCCCGACATCGACATCATCATGTTCCAGATCAGGCCCGGCATCGAGAACGGCACTTCGAGCTTCCAGAAGCGCTGCCAGGACGTCAGGTGGAAGCCGCGCGACACTTCGTCCAGATCGCGCGGCACCGTGCGCAGCGACTGGTAGAAGCTGAACGTCATGTTCCACGCCTGGCTCGTGAAGATCGCGAAGATCGCGGCCAGCTCGGCGCCGAGCACGCGGCTCGGAAACAGCGCGAGAAAGAACGTGACCGTAAACGAGATGAAGCCGAGCACCGGCACCGACTGCAGGATGTCGAGGATCGGGATCAGCACCATGCCCGCGCGGCGGCTTTTCGCGGCGAGCGTGCCGTAGACGAGCGTAAACACGAGCGACGCGACCATCGCGGCGAGCATCCGCAGCGTGGTGCGCAGTGCATATTCGGGCAGGTTCGACGGATCGAGCGAGATCTTCTGCGTCTGCAGCACGCCGATCGGCGCCATCGTTTCGTGAAAGCCGACCACCGCCATCGCGATCAGGCAGATGATCAGCGGAAATGCGATGAAGTCCCACCGGTTCGGCAGCACGCGCCACGCGGATGCGTTGGCGGTCCGGTTCGGATTGAAGAATCCGACGTTCATCAGGCGCCCTCCCCGGTAAGGCCGATCGAAGCCGGCAGTCGATGTTGATTCATGGCAAAGCGCACGGGCGCGGTAATTCGATTGACTGGCGATCTCGTGCACGCGCGGCGCGCCGTGCACGCACGCATGCGCAGCCGCGACCGGTCGAGCCGGGCCGCGACGGCACGACACTACACCAACCTGTATTTCAGGTACAACCGTCCCCGGACGGCGCAGGCAGCGCAGGGATCGTGCCCGGCGCGTGGGCGGATGGCGGGCGCGCGGTACGGAACGGCCTGGCCGCAATCCCGCGGCCGGCACGCAGGCCCGAATTATGCCGCGATCCGGGCCGGCCGTGAACCCGCCACCCGCACGCGGGCACAAACCGTGTCCGGCATCAGCAGCCGGAGACGACGAAGCAGGTATGATCGGGGCTAGCCCCCGGGGGTCGTTTCGGCCGTGTCGCGGCAATGCGCACGCGCTTCGTGTCGACAGGCCCCGGGGATCGACCGACGAGCGGGAGGAAGGGAATGGCAGGAAACTTGGTGATCGTCTGTCGCGATCAGGATGCCGATGCGTTCTATGAACTCATGCAGGAGTACGGGTCGTTCCAGACGCGGCTGTCGTCCACGGCGTGGTACCTGAACATGAACGTCGTGCCGGAATCGCTGCAGGAGGAAATCCTGGAGCGTCTCGGCCGGTATACGACCGTCTACATCTTCGAGGCCACCACGGTGACCTACAACACGATAGACAGCAACGCGGCCGAGACGCTCGGCACGCTGTTCGGCGAATGACGCCGCGCGGCGCCTGCCCGGTGGGGCAGGCGCCGCGGCCGCTCATGCGGCCTGTGCGTGACGTTCGTCGTCCTTCGGCACGACCTCGAACGGGAACGTCATCGACACGCGCAGACCGCCTTCGGGGCGATTGCCGATGTCGCACGCGCCCCCGAGCCTGAGCACGAGCCGCTCGACGATCGCGAGCCCGAGCCCGCTGTGGCCGTTCCCGCCGCGCGCGGGATCGAGCCGCACGAACGGCCGCGTGGCGGCCGCGAGGTCGCGCGGCGCGATGCCGCCGCCGCTGTCGCTGACCGACAGCACGTAGCCGGTCGGCGTGCGCGCCGTCTCGACGAGCACGGGCGGTGCGCCGTACGCATGCGCGTTGTCCAGCAGGTTCGACAGGATCCGGTCGAGCGTCGCCGTCGGCAGCCGGAAGCCGGGATCGGCCTCCAGCCGCGTCTGGACCGTCGGCGCGTTCGGCGCGACCGCGCGGTAGCTGCGCGCGATCCGCTCGCACGCCTGGTCGACCGGCACCGGCTCGCTGCGATCGGCCCCGCCATGTGCAAATACCAGGAACTGGTCGACGATGTGCGACATCGAGTCGACGTCGCGCACGACGCCGTCGCGCAGCCGCGCGTCGTCCATCATTTCCGCCCGCAGGCGCATCCGGGCGAGCGGCGTGCGCAGGTCGTGCGCGACGCCGGCCAGCATCACCGCGCGATCGCTCTCGGCCTGCGACACCTGCTCCACCATCTGGTTGAAGCCGCGCGTGAGCTGGCGCAGCTCGCGCGGCCCGCGTTCGCGCAGCGGCGGCACCGGCTGCCCGCGGCCGAAACGCGCGACCGCGCGCGCGAGCGAGCGCAGCGGCTGCTGCAACTGCCAGGCCGCGAACAGCGCGGCGATCACGCCGGCCGAGAAGATCGTACCGAGCCACAGCAGCATCCGGTCGAGCGAGCGCGGCGGCCGCAGCGGCTGCACGGGCACCACGATCCAGTTGCGGTCGGCCGGCTCCTTCACCCACAGCACCGGCGGATGGCCGGGCGTGCCGATCTCGACCTGCGTGCCGGGCGGCATGCGGTCGCTCACGTCGTCGCGGAACCGCTTCAGCGGCGGCGGCAGCCCCGCATCGCCGCCCTTCGGCACGTCGGCGCTGTCCGGCGACACGAGCCGCACGCGCGACGGCAGCGGCTGGTCGGGCGTGCGCGCCACGTGCTGTCGCACCGCATCGACGAGGAACGCCGCCTCCTCGACCGCATAACGCGTCTGCATCTGGTTGCGCTCGAGCCGCATCGCGAAGAACCACGCGAAGTGCGACAGGAGCAGGACGCCGACGACGAGCAGCGCCAGCCGCCCGAACAGCGAATCAATGGGTTTGCGCATGGGCCTCGCCATCGGGCACGAACACGTAGCCGCGCCCGCGGACCGTCTGGATGAAGCGCGGCGTCGACGGATCCGTTTCGAGGATGCGGCGCAGGCGCCACACCTGGACGTCGATGCCGCGGTCGGTGCCGTCGTACTCGGGCCCGTGCAGCAACTCGAGCAGCCGCTCGCGCGTGAGCGTGCGCAGCGCGTGGTTCACGAAGATCTTCAGCAGCGCGAATTCGCTGCTCGACAGCGTGGCCGGCTTGCCGTCGACCGACAGCGTGCGCGCCTGGAAGTCGAGCAGGAAACGGCCGAACGCGAACGGCTCGCGCTGCTCGGGCGCGGCCGCCGACGGCGTCGCGCGGCGGCGGCGCAACACGGCCTGCACGCGTGCGAGCAGCTCGCGCGGGTTGAACGGCTTGCCGAGGTAGTCGTCCGCGCCGAGCTCGAGCCCGACGATGCGGTCGACGTCGTCCGCCCGCGCGGTCAGCATGATCACGGGGATGTCGTCGCCGGCCGCGCGCAACTGGCGCAGCGCGGTCAGGCCGTCCACGCCCGGCATCATCAGGTCCAGCACGATCAGGTCGGGCCGTTCGCGCTCGAGGCGTTTCTCGAGCGTCGCCGCGTCGTGCAGCACGGACACTTCCATCCCCTGGCGCACGAGATAGTCGCGCAGCAGGTCTCGGAGTTCTTGGTCGTCGTCGACGATGAGGATCTGGGTAGTCATGGCTCGAAGTTTATCGCGCGAGGGCGGAGTGGAAGAACGAAACAAAGGGGCGAAAGGGTTACTGCGGGTTACCGCGCAAGGGAACTGTAATGCACGGTAACCGGGCCGCCACCCCGCGTAACACCCGTCGGGGCCCGGATCGCTAACCTGCGTCTTACCGGATGCGGTACCCGGCTTTCCCGGCACCGCATCGCCGGACCCTTTGGATACAAGGAGTTTCTGAAATGTATAAGAAGACTTCCCGCGTGGCCATCGCGGCCGCCACCGTGCTCGCTCTCGCATTCGGCACCGCGCATGCCGCGCAGCCCAACGACATGCCGCCGCCGGGCGGCCCCGGCATGCACCGGATGCATGACGGCCACGAAGGCGGCCCGTTCGGCGCGATCATGAAACTGCACGATCAGTTGAAGCTCAACGCGTCGCAGGAGCAGCAATGGCAGGCGGCCGTCAACACGATGAAGCAGAACCGTGACGCGATGCGCAAGAGCCACGAGCAAATGCGCGAGCAGTTCAAGGCGCAGCAGAACCAGCCGATCCTCGACCTGAGCGCGATGCATTCGGCACGCCAGCAGGCGGAGGCGCAGAACGCGCAACTGCGCGAGCAGACGTCCGCCGCGTGGCTCACGTTCTACAACGGGCTGAACGACTCGCAGAAGACGATGGTCAGCACGGCGCTCAAGCAGCAGTTCGCGAAGATGGAGCAGCGCCACGAGAAGATGAAGGAGCGCTGGGAGCAGCATCGCGCGGCCGCCAAGAGCGCGTCGGCGCCGGCGCAGTAAGCCGGCGGGCCGCGCCCGCAGCGGCGCGGAAGGGGAACGCAGGCACCTGCCTGCGTTCCCCTTTTCGTTTCAGGCGACGTCGAACAGCAGCACCTCGGCCGTGCGGCCGCGCGCGAACGCCACCGCGTCCACGCCGCCGATCCGCGCGCCGTCGCCGACGGCCAGCGCGCGGCCGTTGATCTCGACCTCGCCGCGCGCCACGTGCACGTAGACGCTGCGCCCGGCCGGCACGTCGAATGCGGTCGTCTCGTCGCCGTCGATCAGCCCCGCGAAGATGCGGGCGTCCGCCCGCATCGACAGCGCGCCGTCGCCGCCATCGGGCGCCGCGACGAGCCTCAACCGGCCGCGCTTCTCGTCGTCGGCGAAACGCCGTTCCTCGTAGCCGGGCCGCCCGCCCCGCTCGGCCGGCTGCAGCCAGATCTGCAACAGGTGCAGCGGCCGATCGCGCGACGCGTTGGTTTCACTATGCACGAGCCCCGTGCCGGCGCTCATCCGCTGGATGCCGCCGGCACGGACGATCGCGCCGCAGCCGAGGCTGTCGCGGTGCGCGAGCGCGCCGTCCAGCACGTAAGTGACGATCTCCACGTCGCGGCGCGGCTGCATCCCGAACCCGCGCGTCGGCGCGATCAGGTCCTCGCTCAGCACGCACAGCGCGCCGACGGGCGGACGCACCGGCGCATGGGCAGGCGCCGAGCGGCACGCGGACGAAAAACTGTGACTCGATTCGAGCCAGCCGTGGCGCGTGTGGCAGCGGTCTTCGGCGCGCAGGATCTGGAACATGGGGTGAACGTTCGGGACGCAGGGTGTCGGTTCGGGTTTACCTCCACTGTAGGGTGGGGTCGAACACGCCACAATCCGTCGCCCGCGCACCGCATCGTTGCATTCGCGCAATCAATTGCCGGAATATCCGCCCCGAATGCCACGATTGCCGCAACAGCCGAATCGAGGAATCGGTCGACCGTGCCGGATTGCCGTTTTCCGGGTATCGCGTTCGGGTAAAATACCGCCCTTTTGGCGTTCGCCGTTCCGGCAGCCGCCAACGCCAGAGCGCCGATCGGCGATTTTTGGCCGTCTAGAATACGCCGCGGCGCCCGGTCCGACCGGCCGCGAGCGCCCCCGGAAAGTCAGCAACAGAAGGATGGAAATGAAGAAGGCCGCCCTGTGCGCCGCCCTCGCCCTCGTGGCGGGCAGCGCCTTCGCGAAGGAGTGGAAGACCGTGCGGATCGGTGTCGACGCCAGTTACCCGCCGTTCGAGTCGACCGCGCCGAGCGGCGAGATCGTCGGTTTCGACGTGGATCTCACCAAGGAAATCTGCAAGCGGATCAACGTGAAATGCGTGTGGGTGGCGCAGGATCTCGACGGGATCATTCCGGCGCTGAAGGCGAAGAAGTACGACGTCATCGTGTCGTCGCTGACCGTCACGGACAAGCGCCGCGAACAGATCGACTTCTCCGACAAGGTGTACGACGCGCCCGCGCGAATGATCGCGAAGACCGGCTCGCCGCTGCTGCCGACGGTCGCGTCGCTGAAAGGCAAACGCGTCGGCGTCGAGCAGGGCTCGACGCAGGAAACCTACGCGAAGACGTACTGGGAACCGCAGGGCGTGACGATCGTTCCTTACCAGAATCAGGACCAGGTCTATACCGACCTCGGCTCGGGCCGCCTCGACGCGACGCTGCAGGACGAACTGCAGGCCGATTACGGCTTCCTGCGCACGCCGCGCGGCAAGGGCTTCGCGTTCGCCGGGCCGGAGGTGAAGGATCCGAAGACGATCGGCGACGGCACCGCGATCGGCCTGCGCAAGGAAGATACCGACCTGAAGCGCAAGATCAACCAGGCGCTGGCCGACATGCACAAGGACGGCACGTACGACCGGCTGTCGCACAAGTACTTCTCGTTCAGCGTCTATTCGGCGCCGGCTCGCTGAGCGCCGACGAGCAGCAGCAGCGGATGCGGGGGCGGCCCCGCGTCCGGGCAGTACAGGCAGTCAACCACGCGCCGCCCGCTCCCTTGCCCGCCGCTCGCGCGACGGGCGGGCCCGGCCCCGTTGCCGGGGCGGACGGTCATGATACGCACGGGGCGTTCCGCGCAGCTTGGCGGGCGCGTCTTTCGCGGCGCACTGCGTGCGCCCTCAGGGACCACACCAGGGACCCCATATGTTTCTACAAGGCTACGGCCCGCTGATCCTCGCCGGCACCTGGCAAACCGTCAAACTGGCGGTGCTTTCGCTTGCGCTGTCGTTCCTGCTGGGGCTGCTCGGCGCCGGCGCGAAACTGTCGCGCAATCGCGTGACGAACGGCGTCGGCACCCTCTACACGACGCTGATCCGCGGCGTACCCGATCTCGTGCTGATGCTGCTGCTGTTCTACAGCCTGCAGATCTGGCTGAACATGGCGACCGACGCGCTCGGCTGGGACCAGATCGACATCGATCCGTTCCTCGCCGGCGTGCTCGTGCTCGGCTTCATCTACGGCGCGTACTTCACCGAGACGTTCCGTGGCGCGTTCCTGTCGGTGCCGCGTGGCCAGCTGGAAGCCGGCAGCGCCTACGGGATGACGAACTGGCAGGTGTTCACGCGGATCATGTTCCCACAGATGATGCGTTTCGCGCTGCCGGGCATCGGCAACAACTGGCAGGTGCTCGTGAAGTCGACCGCGCTCGTGTCGATCATCGGCCTGGCCGACGTCGTGAAGGCGTCGCAGGACGCCGGCAAGGGCACGCTGCGGTTCTTCTTCTTCACGCTGATCGCGGGTGCCGTCTACCTCGCCATCACGACGATCTCGAACTTCGTGCTGATGTGGCTCGAAAAGCGCTACTCGACCGGCGTCCGCAAGGCTGACCTATGATCGAACTCATCCAAGAATACTGGCGCAACTATCTCTACACCGACGGCTATCGCATCACCGGCGTCGCGATCACGCTGTGGCTGCTGGTCGTGTCGATCGGCCTCGGCTTCTGCCTGTCGGTGCCGCTCGCCGTGGCGCGCGTGTCGAAGAAGAAGTGGCTGTCGGGCGCCGTGTGGCTGTACACGTACGTGTTCCGCGGCACGCCGCTCTACGTGCAGCTGCTGCTCTGCTACACGGGCCTCTACAGCCTGCAGGTCGTGCGCGGCACGCCGATGCTCGACGCGTTCTTCCGCGACGGGATGCACTGCACGCTGCTCGCGTTCACGCTGAACACCTGCGCGTACACCACCGAAATCTTCGCGGGCGCGATCAAGGCGACGTCGTACGGCGAGATCGAAGCCGCGCGCGCATACGGAATGTCCACGTTCACGATGTACCGCCGCGTGATCCTGCCGTCGGCGCTGCGCCGCGCGCTGCCGCTGTACAGCAACGAAGTGATCCTGATGCTGCACGCGACGACGGTGGCGTTCACCGCGACCGTGCCGGACATCCTGAAGATCGCGCGCGACGTGAACTCGGCGACCTACATGTCGTTCCACGCGTTCGGCATCGCCGCCCTGCTCTACCTCGTGATCTCGTTCACGCTCGTGTGGCTGTTCCGCCAGGCCGAGCGCCGCTGGCTCGCGTATCTGCGCCCGCAAGGCAAGTAAGTTTCCGCAGGAATACTGATGAACTCCCAGAATCAAAAGCTTTTCGTCGACGATCTCCACAAGCGGTACGGCGACAACGAGGTGCTCAAGGGCGTGTCGCTGAAGGCGAACTCGGGCGACGTGATCAGCGTGATCGGCTCGTCCGGTTCCGGCAAGAGCACGATGCTGCGCTGTATCAACTTCCTCGAGCAGCCGAACGCGGGCCGCATCTTCGTCGACGGCGAGGAAGTGCGCACCGCGCTCGACAAGACGGGCGCGCTGCGCGCGGCCGATTCGAAGCAGCTTCAGCGCGTGCGCACCAAGCTGTCGATGGTGTTCCAGCACTTCAACCTCTGGTCGCACATGAACGTGCTCGAGAACGTGATGGAAGCGCCGGTGAACGTGCTCGGCATCCCGAAGAAGGAAGCCGAGGACCGTGCGCGCGAATACCTCGAGAAGGTCGGCCTCGCGCCGCGCGTCGAGAAGCAGTATCCGTCGCATCTGTCCGGCGGCCAGCAGCAGCGCGTGGCGATCGCGCGGGCGCTGGCGATGCATCCGGACGTGATGCTGTTCGACGAGCCGACCTCCGCGCTCGATCCGGAACTGGTCGGCGAAGTGCTGAAGGTGATGCAGAAGCTGGCCGAGGAAGGCCGCACGATGATCGTCGTCACGCACGAGATGGGTTTCGCGCGCAACGTGTCGAATCACGTGATGTTCCTGCACCAGGGCCGCGTCGAGGAAGAAGGCGTGCCGGCCGAGGTGTTCGCCAATCCGAAGAGCGAGCGCCTGCGCGGCTTCCTGTCGGGCAGCCTCAAGTAACGCGTCCGTCACGCACGACG
The DNA here is from genome assembly GCF_001526325.1 of Burkholderia sp. MSMB1826. Lineage (NCBI taxonomy): Bacteria > Pseudomonadati > Pseudomonadota > Betaproteobacteria > Burkholderiales > Burkholderiaceae > Burkholderia > Burkholderia sp. MSMB1826. Next base: position 216,300 of record NZ_LOYN01000029.1, on the reverse strand, counting down.
CCCGAACGGGCGCCCCGCGGTTCGCCGCGCGGCGCCCGTTTTGCGTTTACGCGGCGCTCACCGGCGCGCCGTCGGCGAACGCGCGCAATTCGTCGCCCGCCAGCCGGTAACGCACCCATTCGCTCTGCGGCGCCGCGCCGACGCGCTCGTAGAAGCGGATCGCCGGCTCGTTCCAGTCGAGCACGCTCCATTCGAAACGCCCGCAGCCCGACTCGACCGCGATCCGCGCGAGCGCCTTCAGCAGCCGCAGCCCCGCGCCGGCGCCGCGAAAACGCGGCGATACGTACAGATCCTCCAGATACAGCCCCTGCCGCGCGAGCCACGTCGAATACGAGAAGAAATACACGGCGAAGCCGGCCGGCTCGCCGTCGACCTCGCAGATCAGCGCACGCGCCGGCGAGCCTTCGCCGAACAGGCTGCGCTCGAGCGATTCCGGCGTCGCGACGACTTCGTGTTGCGCCTTCTCGTAGACGGCCAGTTCGGTGATGAAGCGCAGGATCAGCGGCGCGTCGGCGACGGTGGCGGAACGGATATCGATTTGCACGGTGGGGAGCCCTCCTTCGGCCCGGACGGAAAACGGAATACGGCGCCGGCGCTGTCGCACCTGGCGCCGGTCGGATCGACATGCTACGTTCACGGCACAACTGCAGGAAGTGCAGTCTTTTCATTCCGACCTGAACATGATGCATCCCGACCTGCGCCGCCTCGACCTGAACCTGCTGCTCGTGTTCGACGCGTTGTACCGCCACCGGTCGGTCGCGGCGGCCGCGCATGAACTCGCGCTGAGCCCGTCGGCGTTGAGCCATGCACTCGCGCGGCTGCGCGACGCGATCGGCGATGCGCTGTTCGTGCGCCTCGGCAACGAGATGCAGCCGACCGTGCGCGCCGACGACATCGCCACGTGGGCCGGCGACGCGCTCGACGCGATGTCGAAGGGGCTCGCCCGCGCGCGCCGCTTCGATCCCGCGCAAAGCGACCGCACGTTCGTATTCGCCGCGACCGACTACACGGCGTTCGCGGTGCTGCCGGCGTTCCTGGCCCGCATCCAGCACGTCGCGCCGCACCTGCGGATCCGCGTCATCCATTCGGACCGCAAGATTTCCGTCGACGAGCTCGCGGCCGGCCGCATCGACTTCGCGCTCGGCTACCACGAGGAATCGGCGGCCGACGCGCCCGGCATCGAGGATTTCGACTGGTTCTCCGACGACTATGTCGTGATCGCGAGCGCCACGCATCCGGACATCCGTCGGCGGCTGACGCTCGACCAGTATCTGGCGGCCCGCCACGTGGTCGTCACGCCGTGGAACGAAGCGCGCGGCGTCGTCGACCACGTGCTCGACCGGCTCGGTCTCGCGCGGCAGGTGGCCGTGCAGTTGCCGACCGTGCTGGCCGCGCCGTTCGTGATCGCGGAGTCGGCGCTGCTGATGACCGTACCGAACCGCGCCGCGCAGGCGCTGCGCCACGCGGCGCCGATCCGCATCTTCCCGGCGCCGTTCGAGATCCCGCGCTACACGGTGAAGGTCTACTCGCATGCGAAGCACGCGCGCACCGATGCCCATCGCTGGATTCGCGCCCAGTTGCTCGACGCACGACCGAGCCCGGACTAAGCGCCGCGCGAAGCAGGACAGGCGTTTCAGGCGTCGATCGACGATGGCGGCAATCGCCCGAATCATTACGAAATACTTACCAATTTCGCGACTTTCGCGCTTACGCCGGCGCCCCGGCAACGTCAATAGTGGCAATCCTTGACCCATGCCCGCGAAATCCATGTCTGCCTTGCGGGACAAGGGTTTTCCGGCAATCGAGCACCCTTGGCCCCCCTGTTGCGCAGCGTGTTGCATGGCAATTTGGCGACAGCGGTTAGTCAAACAACGATTTCCGTCGCCACAAAATTGTATTTTTGCTAAATTAGTAACCAAAGTAGCAAAACGAAGTTCGTGAAATGTAGTTTAGCTTCACGACACAACAAGGAGACCCCGCAGGCCGACCCGGCTGCGCGGGACCGCTCAACGGTTTTCCGTCTGCTTGCCCGCGTGCCGCGCTTACCGGCCCTGCACGAGGTCTCCCTGGTTATCCCGCTTTTGCCCGGCGCTCGCGCTCCGGGCATCTCGTGCAGTCTGGGTTGACTTTTTGACAGGGTATGGAGGAGATGATGAAGAAAGCTTTGGTCGCGGCCGCGCTGATGGCTGCTGGGGTGGTGACGGCGCACGCGCAGAGCAGCGTCACGCTGTATGGCCGCCTGGATGCAGGCATCGAGTACATGAACGGCCTGCAAAACGGCCACCAAGTGCGCGCGGAAAGCGGCGACTGGGGCACGAGCCTGTGGGGCTTGAAGGGTAGCGAGGACATCGGCGGCGGCAACAAGGTCCTGTTCCACCTCGAAGGCGCGTTCAACACGATGACGGGCGGCTTCAGCGGCTCGATCTGGGATCGTTTCGCGACCGTCGGTATCTCCAACGACCGTTACGGTACGCTGCTGCTGGGTCGCGAACTCGCGATCGCCAACGGCGTGTGGGACTTCGACCCGTTCGGCCAGTCGGCGTGGTCGACGGCCTCGCTGGTACGCGGCCGTAACTGGAACAAGACCAGCAACAACGTGTCGTACCAGTCGCCGTCGCTCTACGGCCTCGACTTCTACGGCCAGTTCTCGTTCTCGAACTCGACCAGCTTCAACGGCAACACGACGGCCGGCCAACCGGGCCGTGCAATGGGCGGTCAGGTCACCTACACGAACTCGCTGTTCCAGTTGCGCGGCATCTACGACGAAACGCGCGACAGCAACGGCCGCTTCTCGGACGTGTTCAACTACTCGCGTGAATACTTCGCGGGCGTGAACGTGTTCCTCGGCCAGTTCAAGGTTCAGGCGGCCTACCAGGCATCGCGCGCCGACGGCAGCGGTGGCCCGGCAGTGAACGCCGGCGTGACGGGTACGCAACAGGTGTGGGGCGGCGTGACGTGGCAAGCAACGCCGGCAGCGGCGCTGATCGCGGCCGTGTATCACGTGAACGCGAACCACGGCGGCGGCAACGCGAACATCTACACGGTCGGCGGCTCGTACAACATCTCGAAGCGCACGCTGTTCGACCTGCAGGTCGCGACGGTGCGTAACAGCTCGACGGCCAACTTCGGTCTGAACGCGAACAACGCCGGCACGGCCGTGTCGACCGGCAACCCGCATCCGGGCGGCAGCCAGACCGGCGTCTACGCCGGCATCCAGCACCTGTTCTGATCAGGCGCCGTCAAAGAACGATTCGACAACACTTTCCACGCTGCTGCGAGAGGCGCGTATCGGTGCGGTACCCAACCGGGTATCCGCACCGTTTTTTCTTGGGCGGCGGGTTCGTGCGACCCGGCGCGCGCTCGGCCGAAGCGGCCGCGCGTGACCGAACGGCGCGAACGCAGCGCTCAGACGGCCGCTTCGTTCTCTTCGCCGGTGCGAATGCGGATCACGCGCTCGACGTCCGACACGAAGATCTTGCCGTCGCCGATCTTGCCGGTACGCGCCGCACCGATCACCGCGTCGATCACCTGATCGACCTGCGCTTCCGCGACGACCACCTCGATCTTCATCTTCGGCAGGAAGTCGACGACGTATTCGGCGCCGCGATACAGCTCGGTATGGCCCTTCTGGCGACCGAAGCCCTTCACTTCCGTCACGGTCAGGCCCGTGAGCCCCACTTCGGCGAGCGCTTCGCGGACTTCGTCCAGCTTGAAAGGCTTGATGATGGCGGTAATGCGTTTCATGGTGGTTGTCCCCCAATGCTCGTTTGGATGAAAAATCGCTTTCCCGATTGTAAGCCGGCGGGCCGCATCCGGCCCAGCGCCGCTCAATCGAGCCGTTCGGTAAAGCGTGACGTGATCGGGTAGCGCCAGTCGCGCCCGAAGGCGCGATGCGTGACGCGGATGCCGATCGGCGCCTGCCGGCGCTTGTATTCGTTGATCTTGATGAGCCGCGTTACGCGCTCGACGTCGGCCCGCGCGTAGCCGGCCGCGACGATCTCGGCGAGCGGCCGGTCTTCCTCCATGTACATCCGCATGATCGCGTCGAGCACGTCGTACGGCGGCAGGCTGTCCTGGTCGGTCTGGTTCTCGCGCAGCTCGGCCGACGGCGCGCGCGTCAGGATCCGCTCGGGAATCACGTCGCGCAGCCCGTAATCGGCCGTTGCGTTGCGATAGCGGCACAGCCGGTACACGAGCGTCTTCGCGATGTCCTTGATCACCGCGAACCCGCCGGCCATGTCGCCGTACAGCGTGCAGTAGCCGACCGCCATCTCGCTCTTGTTGCCGGTCGTCAGCACGATCGAGCCGAACTTGTTCGACAGCGCCATCAGCAGCGTGCCGCGGATGCGTGCCTGGATGTTCTCCTCCGTCGCATCTTCCGCGCGGCCCGCGAACTCGCCCGCGAGCGCGCCGCGGAAGGCATCGAACATCGGCGCGATCGCGATCTCGTCGTAGCGCACGCCGACGCGCCGCGCCATCTCCGCCGCGTCCGTCGTCGAGATGTCGGCCGTGAAGCGCGACGGCATCATCACCGCGCGCACGCGCTCGGGCCCGAGCGCATCGCACGCGACGGCCAGCACCAGCGCCGAGTCGACGCCGCCCGACAGCCCGATCAGCACGCCGGGAAAGCCGTTCTTGCCGATGTAGTCGCGCACGCCGGTGACGAGCGCGCGATACACCTGCGCGTCGGTCGACAGCTCAGGCGCGATCGCGCCGGGCAGCGGCCGCGCGCCGTCGAATTCGACGATTGCGTGCCCTTCGTCGAACTGCGGCATCTTCGCGACGAGCGCACCCTGCGCGTCGAGCACGAACGACCCGCCGTCGAACACGAGTTCGTCCTGGCCGCCGACGAGGTTCACGTACACCATCGGCAGCCCGGTCTCGCGAATCCGCGCGCGCAGGATGTCGATGCGCACCGCTTCCTTGTTCATGTGATACGGCGAGCCGTTCGGGATCAGCAGCACCTGCGCGCCGGCCGCCTTCGCGATCTGCGCAGCCGACGCATGCCACGCGTCCTCGCAGATGATCACGCCGTATTTCACGCCGTTCAGCTCGAACACGAGCGGCTCGGTGTCGGTCGCGAAATAGCGCTTCTCGTCGAACACCTCGGCGTTCGGCAGATCCTGCTTGCGGTAGGTGCCGACGATCTCGCCGCCGACGATCAGCGACACCGCGTTGAAGGTGTCGGTGGGCGGCACGCCGCGCTCGATCGGGCGGTTTGCATTACCATCGACGGCTGACGCGCTGCCCGCACCGCCGCCCGGACCCCGCATCGGATGACCGACCAGCACCGCGAGCCCGTCGAACGCCTTCAGCGCGTCGGCGAGCGCGTCGAGCGCGGCGGCGGCGGCCGCGTAGAACGCGGGCCGCAGCAGCAGGTCTTCGGGCGGATAGCCGGACAGCACGAGTTCGGGTGCGACCATCAGCTGCGCACCATCGTTGTGCGCGGCACGCGCAGCCGCGACGATGCGCGCGACGTTGCCGGCGAAATCGCCGACGGTGACGTTGATCTGGGCGAGAGCGAGTCGGGTCTTCATGGCGGGATCGGCGCAACCCGGCGGCGCGCCTCGAGCGGCTGACGAAATCGACCCGGGCGCGGGCCATGGCGGCCCGCACCCGGCAACATCCAACGGTACGGATTCACGCTTGAAACACGAACGCATCGATTATCGCACGGGCATCCTGTCGTCCCCCGCCGAGGTGCCGGCCGACGAATGGAACGCGCTGCTCGCGCGCGACGCGCAGCCCACGCCGTTCCTGCGCCACGAATTCCTCGACGCACTGCACGTCGCGCGCTGCGCGGTGGACGACACCGGCTGGTCGCCGCACTTCGTCACGCTGACCGACGCGCGCACCGGCCGCCTCGCGGCCGCCGCCCCCGTCTACGCGAAACAGCATTCGTACGGCGAATACGTGTTCGACTGGGCGTGGGCCGACGCGTACCAGCGCAACGACCTGCCCTATTACCCGAAGCTGCTGTGCGCGGTGCCGTTCACGCCGGTGCAGGGCACGCGGCTGCTCGCGGCCGACGACGACGCGCGCCGCCGGCTCGCGGCCACGCTGCTCGCGTTCGCCGAGCAGAGCGACGTGTCGTCGCTGCACGTGCTGTTTCCGACCGGCGACGAAGCGCGGCTGCTCGAATCGATGGGGATGATGCTGCGCGAAGGCGTGCAGTTCCACTGGCTCAACGACGGCTACCGGCACTTCGACGATTTCCTCGGCACGCTCGAGCAGAAGAAGCGCAAGAACATCCGCGCGGAGCGGCGCAAGGTGCACGACGCGGGCGTGACCTTCCGGCGGCTCACCGGCGATCGAATCGCCGACGCCGACTGGCGCTTCTTCTCGCGCTGCTATCGACAGACCTACCGCGAGCACTATTCGAGCCCGTACCTGAACCTCGACTTCTTCCGCACGATCGGCGCGACGATGCCGGAGAACCTGCTGCTCGTGATCGCGGAAGCCGACGGCCGGCCGATCGCGAGCGCGCTCGCCGTGTACCGGCGCGGCGAACACGGCGGCGGCACGCTGTACGGCCGCTACTGGGGTGCGATCGAGCACGTGCCCTGCCTGCACTTCGAAACGGCCTACTACCAGTTGCTCGAGTTCTGCATCGAGGCCGGACTCGACACGTTCGAGGGCGGCGCGCAGGGCGAGCACAAGCTCGCACGCGGTTTCCTGCCGACCGTCACGCACTCCGCGCACTGGCTCGCGCATCCGGCTTTTTCCGATGCGGTCGCGCGCTTTCTCGAACGCGAGACCGAGCATATCCACGCGTACGTCGACGAACTGCGCGAGCACGATCCGTTTCGGCGCGGCGCCCGCTAGCGTCATCCCGCGCACCGGCATGCGGCGAAGCCACGCATGGGCTCGCCGCATGCCGCACGGCCGCCGCCGGCTCAGTGCGCGGCGAGCGTCACCGTCTGCGACAGCGCCTGCGGGTCGCGCGACGACGCGGCCGCCGACAGCCCGTAGCTGCCCGCGCCGACCCGCCACGCGTGCGCGCTCGCATCCCACACCGCGAAGCGCTGCGCCGGCACCGCGACGCTGACCGTGCGCGCCTCGCCCGGCTGCAGCGCGACCTTGGTCCAGCCGACGAGCCGCTTCGGCGGCTCGCCGAGCGATGCGGGCAGCGCCGCGTAGATCTGCACCGTATGCGTACCGGCGCGCGCCCCGGTATTCGTCACCGTCACGCCGACCGTCACGTTGCCCGCCGCGTCGGCCTGCGCGGACATCGCCGACAACGCATACGTCGTATACGACAGCCCGTAGCCGAACGGGAACAGCGGCTCGATCGCCTTCGCGTCGAACCAGCGATAGCCGTACGCGAGCCCTTCCGCATAAACGTTCTGCAGGTTCGACGGATCGATCGTCGGCTGCGGCAAGTCGGCCTCCTGCTTCGGGAACGTCAGCGGCAGCCGGCCCGACGGATTCGCGTCGCCGAACAGCAGGTCGGCGATCGCCTGGCCGCCTTGCGCGCCCGGATACCACACGTCCAGCACGCCATGCACGTTCGCGAGCCACGGCATCAGCACCGGGCTGCCGTTCTCGAGCACGACGATCACGCGCTTGGCCTTCGCGGCGACCGCGGCGATCAGCGCATTCTGGTCGTATTGCTGGTTGTACGGGTCCGCCTTCGCATCGGGCAGCGACAGGCTCGCGAGGTCGAGCCCTTCCGTCTGCCACTGCGTGGCGAACACGATCGCGACATCGGCCTGTGCGGCCGCGCTCGCCGCGGCATTCGCGTCGGTCCCGTCGAGATAGCTGACCGACGCGCTCGGCGCCTTCGCGCGAATTGCCGCGAGCGGCGCGGACTTGTACCAGGTCGCGCAGCCGCCGAACAGCATGCCGGCCGGTTGTTGGCAGGACGTCACCGCATTGCCGTCGATCGCCGGCACCGCCCCCGAGCCGCCGCCCGACAGCACGCCCGCGTCCGCATGGCCGCCAATCACGACGACCGACTTGAGCGCGCCGGCGGCGAGCGGCAGCACCGGCTGCGTGTCGCCCGGCGCGGCCGCGTTCTTCAGCAGCACCGCCGCTTGCCGTGCGATCGCGAGCGCATCGGCATTGCCGGCGGCTTCGTCGATCGCGCCGCCCGGCTTCGGCGGCGCGTCCATCACGCCGATGCGGATCAGCGTGCGCAGCTTGCGCTGCACCATGTCGTTCAGCCGCGCGACCGACACGCTGCCGGCCTGCAGCGCCGCGCGCAGCTTCGAATTGAAGTACGAGCCGAGCGGCGCGTTGCCGTCGTCGGCCGCGCCCGGCTGTTCCTCGTCCAGCCCGGCCTGCACGGCCGCGACCGTCGAGTGCGTCGCGCCCCAGTCGGACTGCACGACGCCCTTGAAACCCCACTCGTTCTTCAGTACCGTCGTCAGCAAATACGGGTTCTCGCACGCATATACGCCGTTCAGCTTGTTGTACGAGCACATCACGTTGCCCGGCTGGCCGTCCTTCACGCCGATCTCGAACGCGAGCAGTTCCGCCTCGCGCATGGTGCGCTCGTCGACGACCGAATCGACCGTCATCCGGTTGGTTTCCTGGTCGTTGAACGCGAAATGCTTGATCGTCGCGACCACCTTCTGCGCCTGCGTGGCCTGCGTGCGCGCGGCGCTCAGCGTGCCCGCGAGCACCGGGTCCTCGCCCATGTATTCGAAGGTGCGGCCGTTGCGCGGCTCGCGCGCGAGGTTCACGCCCCCGCCGAGCCCCTCCGCGAAACCGAGCGCACGCAGCTCGAGCGCGATGCGCGTGCCGTAGGCGCCCGCGAGCGCCGGGTCCCACGTCGCCGCAAGCGCGACCGGCGCGGGCAGCGCGGTGACGCGTGCGTTCTTCACGTTCACGCCGCCCGCCGAATCGGCGCTGCTGACCGCCGGAATGCCGAGCCGCGGCACGCCCGGGATGTAGCTCGCGCCATTCAGCGCATCGGCCGGAAACGGGCCGCCCAGGCCGAGCGCCGGCATGCCGGTGCCATGCACGAGCTGCAGCTTTTCGTCGGTCGTCAGTTGCGCGACGAGGGCCGCCGCGCGCTGGTCGGCTGCCGCGTCGGGGTCGGCCGGGGCGTGAATGTCGTCGCCGCCGCACGATGCGAGCAACACCGTGAGCGCGCATGCGCACGCAATCGTCGAATACCTGAACAGCGAAGTTTTCATTGATCCTCCAGAATCGTTCTGTTAGTACTTGTCGTCTCACTCCAGCGTCCAAGTCTAAAAATCGACCGGTCACCACGCTTGACCGGCAGGAGCATGCGTTGACCTCTCGCAGCGGGGACAAACCCGAACGGCATGACGACAGGGAGACAGACATGGAGTTGCAACAGAAATCGGTATCCGTCCGGATCTACCGCTGGCTGTGCGAAGACGCGCGTGCGAACGGCATCGATCCCGCACCGCTTTACGAAACGCTCGGCATCGGGCCGGCCGAGCTCGCCGACGACACGCGCCGCATCGCGGGCGACCGGCACGTGGCCGCGATGCAACTGACGAGCGGCTGGCCGTTGTCGTGGCATCGCCCGCCGCCGCAGGTCGTGCCGTGGCTCGTGCCGTTTCCCGAGCTCGCGGGCATCACGTGCAATGCCGCGACGCTGCGCGACGCGCTGCACGGCTACCTGCACTATCGCGAGCTGATCGGCAACGTCGACTGGGTGTTCGCGCACGAGAACGGCGACGCGATCGCGCTCGAGTACGTGAACGAAGGCGACGGCCGGCACGCGGGTAGCGCGTTCGCGAATCTCGCGATCCTCGCGGCGCTCGCGCGCCTGTACGATCCGCACGTGCACGTCGACGACGCCGCATTCGCCGGCCGCGCGTTCGCGCCCGTTGCCGTGCTGCGCGACACGCTCGGCGCGCCGGTGTCGTTCGATGCCGCGCACAACCGCATCGTGCTGCGCTCCGCGCGCTTCGACACGCCGTTCGAGCGCTACAACGCGCCGCTCGCCGGCATCCAGCGTCATGCGGCCGACGCCGCACGCGAGCGCGTGCGCGCACGTTCGACGTTCGGCGCGTCGGTCGAGCAATGCGTGCGCGACTGGCTGCGCACGTCCGACGACACCGACGTGCCGACCGATACGCTGATGCAGCACGTATGCACGCGCTTCGCGATGTCGCGCTGGACGTTGCGCCGGCGCCTGCATCGCGAAGCGGTCGGTTTCCACGCGCTCGTCGCGCAGGCGCGGCTCGGCGAGGCACGCGACCTGCTGCTCAACACGCGGTTGCCGATCGGCGAGATCGGCGTGCGCGTCGGCTTCCGTTCGACGAGCGCGTTCACGCGCTTCTTCACGCGCGAACTCGGTGCGGCGCCGAGCCGCTTTCGCGACGGGCATGGCGACCGGTGGCGTTGACGCGCATTTTTTTCTGAGACACTGGCGGCTTCGCATCCCGCCGCCCTGCCATGTCCTGGTTTCTGTATCTGATCGAATGCGCCGACGACAGCGTCTACACGGGCATCACGACCGATGTCGCCGCGCGCTTCGACGAACACGCGTCCGGCAAGGGCGCGCGCTACACGCGCTCGCGCAAGCCGCGCGCGGTGCTCGCGTCGTTTCCGCTGCCCGACCGGTCGAGCGCGTCGCGCGCCGAATACTGGGTGAAGCGGCTCACGCCCGCGAAAAAGCGCGAGCTGGCGGCCGGTTTGCGGACGCTGGAATCGGTGTTGCCGGCGGCGATCGCGCTCGACGAAAGCGGCGACACGGCCGGGACGAACGCGATGGCGCGCGGGCGGAAGAAAAGGAAGGCGGAAAACGTCGACGATGCGCAGAAGACGGCCGCAACGGAGGCGGCCACCGCGAAAAGGGCGAAAACCGGGAAACGTGCCGGATCCGCAACGGCCGCGAAGCCTGCGAAGGGCAAACAAGCGTCGAAGTCGACGAAGGCAAATAAAGCCGCGCCGGACGCGAAACATGCAAAAACCGACGGTGATGCCGCCGCAAAAAAGACCGCGTCGCGTGGCACACCGGTAAAAAAGGCACGCTCGCCCTCCTCCACGCAGTCGAAAAGAAGGGCCCCGGCTGCCGCCGCAGCGGCCGGGAACGTACGCGAAGACGCCGCTTCCGCACCGGGCCGGCGCCGACCGGCGGCCACGAAAGCCGCCGCGGCGATCGCTCCGGCCGTTGCCCCGCCCCGCGCGAAACGCGCGAAGCCGGCACCGGCCACCCCACTGCCGCCCGTCTCCCCGTCCACCCGCAGGAAAACCGTGCGCGCAAAACAAAACCGCGCGGTCTCCTGAAGAGACACGCGCGGTTCGTTCCGTACGCGCCGGCCGTCGGCCGGCACGCCGCTTACTTCTTGTAGTTCGCGGCGCCGTCGGTGATTTCCTTGTGCGCGGCTTCGATGCCGGCCCAGCCTTCGACCTTCACCCACTTGCCCTTCTCGAGCGCCTTGTATTGCTCGAAGAAGTGCTTGATCTGGTCCTTCAGGTACTCGGGCACGTCGTCGATCGTCTTCAGGTTCGCCGTCATCGGGCAGATCTTGTCGTGCGGCACTGCGATCAGCTTCGCGTCGACGCCCGATTCGTCCGTCATCTGCAGCATGCCGAGCACGCGCGAACGCACGATCGAACCGGCCAGCAGCGGGAACGGCGTGATCACCAGCACGTCGACCGGATCGCCGTCGCCCGACAGCGTCTGCGGGATGTAGCCGTAGTTCACCGGGTAGCGCATGCCCGTGCCGATGAAGCGGTCGACGACGAGAAGGCCCAGTTCCTTGTCCGCCTCGTACTTCACCGGATCGCTTTGCGCGGGAATCTCGATGATCACGTTGAAATCTTGCGGCAGGTCCTTGCCGGCCGGAACATGATTGAAGCTCATGAGCACTCTCTGTAGGTCGATGGGAATTCGGGACAGGGCGCCTCGGCCGATGCATCGCCGCAGGCGTCCCCCAAAAGGAATGCGCCATTATAGCCAATCGACCGGTGGCGTCCGGATGACGATCGGCGCGATAATCGTTCCGGATGTCCGGCCGTCGAACCGGCGGCGGCGTTGCACGTCGACGATAAAGCACGGGATCCGGGCAAGCGCCAACGCGCCAGCTTGGGTCGACCGCGTTGCATGGGACCCAAGTAAGCGCTGAAGCGCTAACTTGGGTCGACCGCGTTGCATGGGACCCAAGTAAGCGCTGAAGCGCTAACTTGGGTCGACAGGAGCAGGCATGGAAGAGGCGAAGCACTTCATCGCGGGCGAATGGACGTTGCCCGCGCAACTGGAAACCATCGCGGTCGTCGATCCGTCCGACGGCCAGCCGTTCGCGACGATCGCGCGCGGCACGGCGCCCGACGTCGAACGCGCGGTCGCCGCGGCCCGCGACGCATTCGCAGGCCCGTGGGGCGCCGCGAGCGCCGCCGAACGCGGCCGCGTGCTGATGCGGCTGTCGGCTCGCGTGGCCGACCATCTCGAGGAACTCGCCGCGATCGAGGCGCGCGACACCGGCAAGCCGCTCAAGCAGGCGCGCGCCGATGCAGCCGCGCTCGCGCGCTACTTCGAGTTCTACGCGGGCGCCGCCGACAAGCTGCACGGCGAAACCCTCCCCTATCAGGCCGGCTACACGGTGCTGACGGTGCGCGAGCCGCACGGCGTCACGGGCCATATCGTGCCGTGGAACTACCCGATGCAGATCTTCGGGCGCAGCGTCGGCGCGGCGCTCGCGGCCGGCAACGCCTGCGTGGTCAAGCCGGCCGAGGACGCGTGCCTGTCCGTGCTGCGCGTCGCCGAACTGGCCGCCGAAGCCGGACTGCCGGCCGGCGCGCTCAACGTCGTCACCGGCTACGGCCATGAAGCGGGCGCCGCGCTCGCCCGCCATCCGGGCATCGACCACATCTCGTTTACGGGGTCCCCGGCCACCGGCAAGCTGGTCACGCAGATGGCGGCCGAGAATCACGTGCCGGTCACACTCGAACTCGGCGGCAAGTCGCCGCAGATCGTGTTCGCCGATGCCGATCTCGACGCGGCGCTGCCCGTACTCGTGTCCGCGATCGTGCAGAACGGCGGGCAGACCTGCTCGGCCGGCAGCCGCGTGCTGATCGAGCGCGCGGTATACGAGCCGCTCGTCGAGCGCCTCGCCACCGCGTTCAACGGGCTGCGCGTCGGCCCGAGCCGCGCCGATCTCGACTGCGGCCCGCTGATCAACGCGAAGCAGCAGCAACGCGTGTGGGATTTCCTGTCCGACGCGCAGCACGACGGCATTCCGATGGCCGCGCACGGGCAGGTCGTCGCCGACGCGCCCGAAAGCGGCTTCTACCAGGCGCCCGCGCTGTTGCGCGACGTGCCGCCGGCGCATCGGCTCGCGCAGGAGGAAGTGTTCGGCCCCGTGCTCGCGGCGATGCGTTTCGTCGACGAGGACGAAGCCGTCGCGCTCGCGAACGGCACGCCGTACGGCCTCGTCGCGGGCATCTGGACACGCGACGGCGCACGCCAGATGCGGCTCGCGCGGCGCCTGCGCGCGGGCCAGGTGTTCATCAACAACTATGGCGCGGGCGGCGGCGTCGAGTTGCCGTTCGGCGGCGTCGGCCATTCGGGCCACGGCCGCGAGAAAGGCTTCGAGGCGCTTTACGGCTTCACCGCGCTCAAGACGATCGCGATCCGGCACGGCTGAACGCACGGCGCGCGACAGTCGGCAGGCAACGCCCGGGCGCCTGCCGACGCACGACGACTCTCATGACCGGCACAGCCGTGATTCGAACTCGATGGCTCGCATGAGACACACGCCGTGCCATGGCCGCCAACCGGTCAGGCAGCCCGCCTCACGGCGGGCCACAACTGAAGTTCGAAGCAAATCGAAGATATGAGGAGACACACCATGCGGTTGAGCGGCAAGACGGCCATCGTCACGGGCGGCGGCTCGGGGTTCGGCGAAGGCATCGCGAAGACGTATGCGCGCGAAGGCGCGAACGTCGTCGTCAACGACCTGAACGGCGCGGCGGCCGAGCGCGTCGCGAGCGAGATCGCGCTCGCGGGCGGCAAGGCGATCGCGGTGGCCGGCGACGTATCGAAAGAGGACGACTGGCGCGCGCTGCTGCAGGCGGCGCTCGACGATTTCCATGCGGTGCAGATCGTCGTGAACAACGCCGGCACCACGCACCGCAACAAGCCCGTGCTCGACGTGACGGAAGCCGAATTCGACCGCGTGTACGCGGTCAACATGAAGAGCCTGTTCTGGTGCGTGCAGACCTTCGTGCCGTACTTCCGCGCCCAGGGCGGCGGCGTGTTCGTGAACGTCGCGTCGACGGCCGGCGTGCGGCCGCGCCCGGGCCTCGTCTGGTACAACAGCACGAAGGGCGCGATGATCACCGCGAGCAAGTCGCTCGCGGCCGAGCTCGGCGCCGACCGCATCCGCGTGAACTGCATCAACCCGGTACTCGGCGAAACCGCGTTGATGACCGAGTTCATGGGCTGCGAGGACACCCCGGAAAATCGCCGCCGCTTCCTCGCGACGATCCCGCTCGGCCGCTTCTCGACGCCGCAGGACATCGCGAACGCCGCGCTGTACCTCGCGTCCGACGAAGCCGAATTCATCACCGGCGTCTGCCTCGAAGTCGACGGCGGGCGCTGCATCTAGCCGTACCGGGCATCACGATCATTCTCTTGCTTCGCACGAAACCGGCTCGGACGCACGACTGCGTCTGCTCCGGCCAACGACAACGACAGTGGCGCACGGGATCCGGACAATCGCTCGAGCGCCCACCCTGATCGACAGGAGACAACATGGCAACATCGACGCAGTCGCTGCCGGGCTCGTCCGGCGCATTCGAGGAAGCAACCTACCGCAAGGTGTCGCGGCGACTCGTGCCGCTCCTGCTGCTGTGCTACGTGGTCGCGTATCTCGACCGCGTGAACGTCGGGTTCGCGAAGCTGCAGATGGCGAGCGACCTGAACCTGAGCGATACCGTGTACGGGCTCGGCGCCGGGATCTTCTTCTTCGGCTATTTCCTGTTCGAGGTGCCGAGCAACATCATCCTGCACCGCGTGGGCGCACGCGTCTGGATCGCCCGCATCATGGCGACGTGGGGCGTGATCTCGATCCTGACGATGTTCGTCACGACGCCCGCGATGTTCTACGTGATGCGCTTTCTGCTCGGCGTCGCCGAAGCGGGCTTCTTTCCCGGCGTGATCCTCTACCTCACCTACTGGTATCCCGCGCACCGGCGCGGCCGGATGACGACGTTCTTCATGACGGCCGTCGCGCTGTCCGGCGTGATCGGCGGGCCGATCTCGGGCTTCATCCTGAAGGCGTTCGACGGCGTGAGCGGCTGGCACGGCTGGCAATGGCTGTTCCTGCTCGAAGGCATTCCGTCGGTGCTCGCCGGCGTGCTCGTGTTCTTCACGCTCGACGAGCGGATCGCGAAGGCGACGTGGCTGACCGATGAAGAAAAGGCGCTGCTCGCCCGCAACGTCGACGCCGAGGAAGCCACCAAGGAAGACCTGCCGCTCGGCGCGGTGATGTCGAGCCCGCGCGTGTGGCTGATGGCGCTGATCTACTTCTCGTTCGTGATGGGGCTCTACGGCGTCGGCTTCTGGCTGCCGACGATCATCAAGGCGACGGGCGTGACCGATACGATCGTGATCGGCCTGCTGTCGGCGATTCCGTATGCGGCCGCGGTGGTCGCGATGATCCTGATCGCGCGCAGCGCGGACAAGCGCCGCGAACGCCGCTGGCACCTCGCGATTCCGGCCGCGATCGGCGCGCTCGGCCTCGTGCTGTCGGTGATCTGGGCACACCAGACTGCGCTCGCGATGCTCGGCCTCACGCTCGCGACGATCGGCATCCTGACGACGCTGCCGCTGTTCTGGAGCCTGCCGACCGCGTTCCTCGGCGGCACGGCCGCCGCGGCCGGCATCGCGATGATCAACTCGATCGGCAACCTCGCCGGCTTCCTGAGCCCGTACCTGATGGGCTGGCTCAAGCAGGCGACGGGCGCCAACGATGCGGGCATGTACATGCTGGCCGGGTTCCTCGTGCTCGGCGGGCTGCTCGCGCTGTCGGTGCCGAAGCGGCTCGTCGACAAGTGACGCGCGGCGCGTAAAGGCGCGCCGGACGTACCGAGCATCAAGCGCCAAGCATCGAACACGCCGGTCGACGGCCGGCCCCACGAAACGCCCCGACGCCCGGCACTGCCCGGCCGCCGGGGCGTTTTCGATTCCGGACAGGCAAGACCGCGCCGGCCGAATGCTTCGCCGACCGGATGACGGCGCGATGCGTCCGCACTGCGTCGCGACGGACGAAAAAAAGCCCCGAAGGCCGTTCGGCGTTCGGGGCTTTTACGCTCGCGGCGCGCCGCCGCGTCAGACCACGGTGATCGCGAGCGCGCTTTCGCGGTAGTGCTTCGCGGCCTTGTCGGTTTCGCCGAGATGCTCGAACAGACGGGCGAGCGCACGATGCGCCCGCACTTTCAGCGCCTCGTTGTCGGCCAGCTTCAGCGCCGCTTCGAGGAACGACTGCGCCTTGCCCCACAACTGCTGCTGCTGGCAGAGGCGGCCGAGTGCGAACAGCAGGTCGGCATCTTCCGGATGATCCTTCTTCCAGCCTTCGGCCTTCTGGATCAGCGGCAGCGCATCGGCGCCGGCCGTGTCCGGATAACGGCGCAGCAGGCGCGCATCCCAGTTGTGCGCGAGCGCGTCCTCGACGATCCGGCGCGCTTCGTTGCGGCGCTCGAGCGGCACGAGCAACTCGGCCGCGAGATCGGCCAGACGCGGCGACTGGCGCTCGACCGGCGACAGCGACTGCCACACTTCGAGCAACGCGTCCGGGTCGTGCCGGCGTTCGCGCAGCAGGTTTTCCGCCGCCTGCTGGCGCAGCCGCACGGCCGCGGCCGGATGCAGCGCCTCGCGCTTTTCGAGCGCCTTCGCGAGCTTCAGCACCTCGGCCCAGTTCTTCAGTTGCTGCTGCGCACGCAACGCGACCTGCTGCGCGTGGATGCGCTTGCCGCCGGCCTGCATGTCGGCCAGCGCGGCGAGCGCACCGTCGGCATCGCGGGCGTCCGCGCGCATGTCGGCGGCAGCGAGCAGCCGTGCATCCTGCCAGTCGGGCGCGTCGATCTTCGACAGCCAGTCGTCGCGACGCGTGTACTCGTGCATCCGATGCGCGGCGGTGGCCGCGACGAGACTCGCGGCGCCCAGGTTCGCGTCGACCGACAGCGCTTCGCGCGCGGCCTTCTCCGCACGCGAGAAGCGGCCCGCGTACAGGTTCGCGATCGCATCGCGCAGCGACGCCTGCGCCTTCTCGTTGCGCGAGCGCGCGCGATAGGCGGCGACCCGCTGCGGCATGCGCCAGATGTTGCGCACGATGCGCAGCAGCGCATACACGACGATGAACAGCACGACGATGGCGATCACGAACAAGTTCAGCGACACGTCGACCCGGTACGGCGGATAGACGAGCAGCACCTGCCCCGCGTCGAAACGGCCGACGGTGGCGAGCGCGGCGGCGAGCGCGAACAGGATCGCGAGCCAGACGATTCCTCGAAGCGTCATCGTTACCCCCGGCTCTTGAACTGCTGAACGGCGTTCAGGCTCGTGTTCAGGTTCGGCACCGCGACGCTCAGCGATGCGCCGTCGACCTGCTTGAGCAGATCCTCGACGGTCTGCGTGTCCTTCGACGCCTGATCGAAATACTTGCCGAGCGACGCCTGGGCGGCGTGCAGGTCGGCCTTCATCGCGCTGTCGTTGCGCGCCAGCAGCGACAGCCGCGCGGTGAGCAGACGCAGCTTCACGTTCTCGCGCACGAAGTAGCCCTGGTCGGGCGACGCGAGCATCGCATCCGCGTGGTCGATCCGGCGCACCTGCACGAGGCCCTTCAGTTGCTGACCGAGACCGGCCGAGAAGTCGTGCCACCACACCTTCCAGCGCGGCTCGCCGGCGGCGACCGACGAAGCGGCGTCGGCCGGCGCGGCCTTCGGCGCCGCGTGCGGCACGATCGCCTCGCCCGACAGCGGCAGCGCGTCGATCTTGCCGATCGCGTCGTCGAGCTTGATCGCGAGGCCGGTGAGATCGGCTGTCGGCGCGGCCTTCAGCTTCTCGATGTCCTGCGCGAGCGCCTTGCGCACCGTGACGGCCTGTGCGCTCTGCGACGTCGCGAGACGCGCGTCGGCGTTCTGCAGCGCGATCAGCGCGAGCTGCGTGTTGCCGGTCAGCTGAAGCTGCTGGCTCGCGCTCGACAGCATCTGGTCGACTTCCTCGAGCATCCACGCATCGCGATTGCGCGACAGGTCCTGGTATTGCTGCTGCAGCGCCTGCTGCGCGCTCTGCGCATCGGCAAGCTTGCCGTCGAGCTGCGCGAGCTGCGTGTCGACCTGGTGCGTGCCGGCGAGCGCCTGCTCGGTCTTCATCCGCGTTTCGGCCGCTTGCGCGTCGAGCGCCTTCTGGCGCGCGACGAACGTACCGTCGAGCCGATCGATCTTGCGGTTCAGCGCGTAGCCGCCGACACCCGCCGCGCAGCCGAGCACGACGACGACGAACCACAGCACCGCGCTGCCGCCGCGGCGCGCACGCGGCTCGGGCGCGAGATAAGGAGGGTTGGGCGGCGGTGCGGATGCAGCGGCCGGCTGGGAAGCGACGCTTTTGGAATCGTTGGTATCTGTCATGCGTTTAGTCACCGGTGCGGCTGTCGCCGGTTGGACGGCCTCGTCGGCCATCGTTCGAAACGCGCGGACGATGCGCTCATCGCCCGCGCCGGTCAGCGTAATCCTATCAAAACCCAATGCGCGCGCGGTCTGCTCGATCCGCGGGTGCGGCGTCACGAGCGGCGCATGCTTCAGCGCGTCGATCTCGGCGTCGTTCAGGTGGGCGCGCGCGAGCTCGTGCAGGTTGCGCACGCCTTCCGAGCTCGTGACGAGCCATGCGTGCGGCTGGCCGTCGAGCAGCGCATGCACGCGCTCCCACGCGCCGACGCGCGGCTCGGGCACGACGCGCCGGTACGCGGCGACGAGCGTGACGTCCGCCCCGGCCTCGCGCAGGCGGTCGGCGAGCCACTCGCGCCCGCCGTCGCCGCGCACGATCAGCACGCGCTTGCCCGCCAGCGCCTGCGCGCCGCCGAACGCGGCCTCGATGCTCGCGAACAGGCTTTCCGAATCGTAATGGGGCACGCCGCCGTCGGGCGGCGCCTGCGGCGCGATCACGCGATGCGCGGGCGCCGCGATGCCGTGACGTTCGAGCGCCGCGACGCTGCCGGGCCCGACCACGCCGACCGGCAGCGCGTTCGGCCAGATCGCGCCGTAGCGCGCGAGCGCGCGGTCGATCGCGTTCGGCGACACGAAAATCACCAGCGCGTAGTCGGCCAGCGCCGCGAACGCGGCGTCGAGCGGCGCCGGATCGTTGACCGGCGCGATGTCGATCAGCGGGAATTCGAGCACGTCGCAACCGGCATCGGCCAGTTGCGACGCAAGCGCGTCGGACTGGCCGTCCGGACGCGTCAGAACAGCGGTGAACGCGCGCGCGCCGCCCGCCATCAGGCGTCGCCCTTGCCCGCGGCCTGCGAGCCCGCGAGCAGCGCCTGGACGATGTCGAGCGCGCCTTGCGCCTCGAGCTCGTCGGACACCGCGCGGCCGAGCGCGAGCGCATCGGCGACGGTCACGACGGCCCCGCACTCCTCGGCCGTCAGCACGCGCTTGCCGTCGGTGGTCGACACGCGGCCCGTCAGGTACAGCTCGCCCGCACGCCACACCGCGTGCGCGGCGAGTGGCACCTCGCAACTGCCGCCGAGCGCGCGCGACACCATCCGCTCGGCCTCGACCGCGAGCGCGGTCTGCGGGTCGTGCAGCGGCGCGAGCCACGCGGCGACGTCGTCGCGGCGCGCGGCGATCTCGATGCCGAGCGCGCCCTGGCCGGCCGCAGGCGGGCTGGCCTCGACGTCGAGCAGCGTGCGGATCCGCGCGTCGAGGCCGAGGCGTTTCAGGCCGGCCGCCGCCAGGATGATCGCCGCGTAGTCGCCGCGATCGAGTTTCGCGAGACGCGTGTCGAGGTTGCCGCGCAGCGGCAGGACCTCGAGATGCGGATAACGCGAACGCAGCATCGCTTCGCGACGCAGGCTCGATGTGCCGACGACCGCGCCGGCCGGCAGCGCGTCGAGCGACGCGTAGTCGTTCGACACGAATGCGTCGCGCGGGTCTTCGCGTTCCATGATCGCGGCGAGCGAGAAGCCGTCGGGCAGCGCCATCGGCACGTCCTTCAGCGAGTGCACCGCGAGATCGGCGCGGCCGTCGGCCAGCGCGCTCTCCAGTTCCTTCACGAACAGGCCCTTGCCGCCGACCTTCGACAGCGTGCGATCGAGAATCTGATCGCCGCGCGTCGTCATCCCGAGGATTTTCACGTCACAAGCTGGATATAATTTGCGCAGCGCATCACGCACATGTTCGGCTTGCCACATCGCCAGGCGGCTCTCGCGCGAAGCGATCGTCAACGTCGCGGGCAACCGTGCCTGGTGCGGCCCGGCCGCGGGGGTCTCGGAATTCATTGCTGGAACATCGAAGGACGGGATTGAAGACCGAACAATGGTAGCACGCACGCCCCGGCCGCCCGAGCCCGGAGCCTGCGCCCGGCCTGCCTCCGTGCGGGTCGCGGCGCCGTGGTGCGGATGTGCCGCACGTAGCTGGTTGCTTGACCGCAGTTCCCGCAGTTTCCGCAGTTCCTTTTGACTCGAGCTTTCCCAAGGAAACCCATCGTGAAGTCTTCCGGATCGGCGCGTACGGCGCGCCGCAATGCTGCCTTGCCCTCCTCCGACGCCCCGACGGGCACGCTCGCCACCGCCGCGAACGGCCGTGCGAAAACGGCGACGAAACCCACGGCAACGAAACCGAAAGACCCGATACGTCAGACAAAAACGGCGACGAAAGCCGCCGGCGCAGTCGCCCGCCAGGCCGTCGCGACGAAGGCCGGCACCCGCGCGCGCGACGACAAGGACCGCCCGCTGTTCGAAGACATCCGCTTCCTCGGCCGCCTGCTCGGCGACGTCGTGCGCGAACAGGAAGGCGATACCGTGTTCGACGTGGTCGAGACGATCCGCCAGACCGCGGTCAAGTTCCGCCGCGAGGACGACAGCGAAGCCGCGCAGGCGCTCGAGAAGAAGCTGCGCAAGCTGACGCCGGAGCAGACGGTGAGCGTCGTGCGCGCGTTCAGCTATTTCTCGCACCTCGCGAACATCGCGGAAGACCGCCATCACAACCGCCGCCGCCGCATCCACGCGCTGGCCGGCTCCGCGCCGCAGCCCGGCACGGTCGCGTACGCGCTCGATCAATTGAAAACCACCGGCAACGCGTCGAAGCGCCTGCTGCAACGCTTCTTCGACGATGCGCTGATCGTGCCGGTGCTGACCGCGCACCCGACCGAAGTGCAGCGCAAGAGCATCCTCGACGCGCAGCACGACATCGCGCGCCTGCTCGCCGAGCGCGACCAGGAACTGACCGCGCGCGAGCGCCAGTACAACGAAGCAATGCTGCGCGCGCGCGTGACCGCGCTGTGGCAGACGCGCATGCTGCGCGACTCGCGCCTGACGGTCGGCGACGAAATCGAGAACGCGCTGTCGTACTACCGCGCGACCTTCCTCGACGAGTTGCCCGCGCTGTACGGCGACATCGAGGCCGCGCTCGCCGAGCACGGCCTGTCGGCCCGCGTGCCCGCGTTCTTCCAGATGGGCAGCTGGATCGGCGGCGACCGCGACGGCAACCCGAACGTGACCGCTGCGACGCTCGACGAGGCGATCAACCGCCAGGCCGCGGTGATCCTCGAACACTATCTGGAGCAGGTGCACAAGCTCGGCGCCGAGCTGTCGGTGTCGAACCTGCTGGTCGGCGCGAGCGACGCGGTGAAGGCGCTCGCGGCAGCGTCGCCCGACCAGTCGCCGCACCGTGTCGACGAACCGTATCGCCGCGCGCTGATCGGCATCTACACGCGGCTCGCCGCGAGCGCGCGCGTGCGCGTCGGCGAAGGCACGGTACCCGTGCGCAGCGCGGGCCGCGGCGCGCCGCCGGTGCGCGCGATTCCGTACGAGGATTCCGAAGCGTTCGTCGCCGATCTGAAGGTGCTGACCGCGTCGCTCGACGAACACCACGGCACGTCGCTCGCCGCGCCGCGCCTCGCGCCGCTCGTGCGCGCGGCCGAAGTGTTCGGCTTCCATCTGGCGAGCATCGACCTGCGCCAGAGTTCCGACATCCACGAGGCGGTGGTCGCCGAGCTGTTCGCGCGCGCGGGCGTCGAGGCCGACTATGCGGCGCTCGCCGAGGAAGACAAGCTGCGCGTGCTGCTCGCCGCGCTCGCCGATCCGCGCCCGCTGCGCTCGCCGTACCTCGAATACTCGGCGCTCGCGCAGAGCGAGCTCGGCGTGTTCGAGAAGGCGCGCGAGGTCCGCGCGCAATTCGGCGCGCGCGCGGTGCGTAACTACATCATTTCGCACACGGAAACCGTCAGCGACCTCGTCGAGGTATTGCTGCTGCAGAAGGAGACGGGCCTGCTCGAAGGCACGCTCGGCGTGCCGGGCGGCGACGCGCGCAACAGCCTGATGGTGATCCCGCTGTTCGAGACGATCCCCGACCTGCGCGACGCGTCGCGCATCATGCGCGAATACTTCGCGCTGCCGGGCATCGACGCGTTGATCGCGCACCAGGGCGCGGAACAGGAAGTGATGCTCGGCTACTCCGACAGCAACAAGGACGGCGGCTTCCTCACGTCGAACTGGGAGCTGTATCGCGCGGAGCTCGCGCTCGTCGACCTGTTCCGCGAGCGCAAGATCACGCTGCGGCTGTTCCACGGCCGCGGCGGCACGGTCGGCCGCGGGGGCGGCCCGACCTACCAGGCGATCCTGTCGCAGCCGCCGGGCACCGTGAACGGCCAGATCCGCCTGACCGAACAGGGCGAGGTGATCGCGAGCAAGTTCTCGAACCCGTCGATCGGCCGGCGCAACCTCGAGACGGTCGTCGCCGCGACGCTCGAGGCGTCGCTGCTGCCGCAGTCGAACGCGCCGGCGCAATTGCCGGCGTTCGAAGCCGCGATGCAGACGCTGTCCGACGCGGCGATGGCCGCGTATCGCGCGCTCGTCTACGAAACCCCGGGCTTCACCGACTACTTCTTCTCGTCGACGCCGATCACCGAGATCGCCGAGCTGAACATCGGCAGCCGCCCGGCGTCGCGCAAGCTGCAGGATCCGAAGCAGCGCAAGATCGAGGATCTGCGCGCGATTCCGTGGGGCTTCTCGTGGGGTCAGTGCCGGCTGCTGCTGACCGGCTGGTACGGCTTCGGCAGCGCGGTGAGCGCGTATCTCGACGGCGCGTCCGACGACGCCGAACGCGCGAAACGCGTCGCGCTGCTCAAGAAGATGAACAAGACCTGGCCGTTCTTCTCGAACCTGCTGTCGAACATGGACATGGTGCTCGCGAAGACCGATCTCGCGGTCGCGTCGCGCTATGCGCAACTCGTGCCCGACCGCAAGCTGCGCAAGCACGTGTTCGAGCGGATCGTCGCGGAATGGGAGCGCACGTCGCAGGCGCTCGCGGAAATCACCGGGCACGAAGGCCGCCTCGCGACCAACCCGCTGCTCGCGCGCTCGATCAAGAACCGCTTCCCGTATCTCGATCCGCTGAACCACCTGCAGGTCGAACTGATCAAGCGTCACCGCGCGGGCGACACGAACGCGCGGCTGCGCCGCGGGATTCACCTGACGATCAACGGGATCGCGGCCGGCCTGCGCAACACCGGCTGATCCGCGCGCGGCGCGGGTGCATTCCGCGCCGCCCGGGACAACGAAAGCCGCGATACGCGCCCATGCGTATCGCGGCTTTTTTCATGCGACGAGAAACGGCGCGGCGTGCGCCGCACGCTCAGCGCGCGTCGATCAGCAACGCATCGTGCTCGAACGAACCGTCGGGCTGCACCGCGTAATAGCCGCGCACCTCGTCCGGCGCATGCGCCCACAGCGCGCGAATGCCGGCGACGCTGTCGGCCGACGTGCGGATGCGCGCGACCCACGTGTCGAAATCGATCGGCAACCGCCAGCGGCTGTGCACCTGCGCGTCGAAACCGGCCACGCGAAACATCGCGAGCCATTCGTCCGCACGGTAGTCGCGCACGTGCGACGCGTCGCGCAGCACTTCCGCGGCCTGCAGGTACGTATCGAGGAGCGGATGGTCGTTGCCGGCGATGTCGATCATCAACACACGGCCGCCCGGCTTCAGCACGCGGCGCACCTCGGCCAGCGCCGCGCGCATGTCGTGCCAGTGGTGCGCGCTCATCCGGCTCACGACCCAGTCGAACGTCGCGGCGTCGAACGGCAGCCGCTCGGCCGGGCCCTGCTGCGTGCGGATGTTCGCGAGCCCGCGCTCGCGCGCGGCCGCGTCGACGGTCGCGAGCATCGGCGCGGCGAGATCGTACGCGACCACGTCGCGCACGTGCGGCGCGACCGCGAAGCTCGCGTGGCCGGCGCCGCAACCGAGGTCGAGCACCGCCGCATCGGGCGTCGCACGCACCGCGTCGGCGAGCGTCTGCAGGTCGGCGCCCGTCGCATGAACCGTGCTCGTCAGATAGGCGGCGGCCGTCGTGCCGAATGCGTCGGCGACCTGGTCGTGGTGTTTCATCGTTCGCTCCTTTTCTTGATGCAGCCGGCCGAACCCGGCGCGCCCGCGCGCGATCCGGCCCCGTGCAACGTCTCGTGGGACGCACGCCGTGTCCTGCCGGCGCGCGAGCCGCTACAATAGGCCCGCACATGTACCAGTACAAGTTAAGCAGTTATTCTGGTATTCGATCCACCTGTCTGATCGTTGCTGCCGGATCGTTGCCGCACCTTCGTCTCCATTTCGCCGTTTCCGCATGAACCAGCCGTCCTCCGCTCCCGTCCCGCCGCTCGACGCCACGCCCGCTCGCGCGCTCGGCGAATTCATCCGCGCCCATCGCGAGCGGCTGTCGCCGCAGGCGGTCGGCCTGCCGCCCGGCCCGCGCCGCCGCACGCCGGGGCTGCGGCGCGAGGAAGTCGCGCAGCTGTGCGGCGTCAGCCCGACCTGGTACACGTGGATCGAACAGGGCCGGCCCGTATCGGCGTCGGCCGACGCGCTCGCCCGGATCGCCGTCGCGCTGCAACTGTCGAAGGCCGAGCGCGCGTACCTGTTCGAGCTGGCCGCGCAGCGCGACCCGGCCGAGCCCGATGTCGCGGGCGGCGACCTGCCGCCGACGCTCGCCGCGACCGTCGCGGCGATCGCGACGCCCGCCTACGTGCTCGACCGCCAATGGAATGCGCTCGCGTGGAATGCGCCGGCCGCCGCACTGTTTTCCGGCTGGCTCGACGGCGAGCACGACCGCAACCTGCTGCGCTTCACGTTCATGTCGCCGGCCGCCCGCACGCTGATCGTCGACTGGGAAACCCGCGCGCGGCGGCTCGCGGCCGAATTCCGCGCCGATGCGATCCGCCACCTGACCGATGCGCCGACGCGCGCGCTGATCGACGCGCTGACGGCCGGCAGCGACGCGTTCGCGCAGTACTGGGCATCCCAGGACGTGTTCGAGCGCGAAGGCGGGTTGCGCGAATTCGACCACCCGGCCGACGGCCGCCTCGTGTACCAGCAGATCACGCTGAAGCCCGCGCACCGCGAGGACCTGAAGCTCGTCGTGCTGGTGCGCGACTGAGTACCGCCGGCCGCGCCGGCAACGGCCGGCGGGCCGGCCCGCGAATGTTAGAATCGCGGGATTCCCTCGGCGGCGCACGCCGCCCAACTCCCCTTCGAAGAAACGCCATGACGTCCCAACTGCACAAAAAGGGCGAGGCCTGGTCGGCCCGCTTCTCGGAACCGATGTCGGAGCTGGTCAAGCGCTACACGTCGTCGGTGTTTTTCGACAAGCGCCTCGCGCTCGTCGACATCGCCGGCTCGCTCGCGCACGCGAACATGCTCGCCGCGCAGCGGATCATCAGCGCCGACGACCTGGCCGCGATCGAACGCGGGATGGCGCAGATCAAGGGCGAGATCGAGCGCGGCGAATTCGAATGGCAGCTCGACCTCGAAGACGTCCACCTGAACATCGAGGCGCGCCTGACCGCGCTGATCGGCGACGCCGGCAAGCGCCTGCACACGGGCCGCTCGCGCAACGACCAGGTCGCGACCGACATCCGCCTGTGGCTGCGCGGCGAGATCGACCGCATCGGCGGCCTGCTGAACGACCTGCGCGGCGCGCTGATCGACCTCGCGGAACGGAACGCCGACACGATCATGCCGGGCTTCACGCATCTGCAGGTCGCGCAGCCGGTCACGTTCGGCCATCACCTGCTCGCGTACGTCGAGATGTTCACGCGCGACGCCGAACGCATGCGCGACTGCCGCACCCGCGTGAACCGCCTGCCGCTCGGCGCGGCCGCGCTCGCGGGCACGAGCTACCCGATCGACCGTCACGCGGTCGCGAAGACGCTCGGCTTCGACGGCATCTGCGCGAACTCGCTCGACGCGGTGTCGGATCGCGACTTCGCGATCGAATTCACCGCCGCGGCCGCGCTCGTGATGACGCACGTGTCGCGCTTCTCCGAAGAGCTCGTGCTGTGGATGAGCCCGCGCGTCGGCTTCATCGACATCGCCGATCGCTTCTGCACCGGCAGCTCGATCATGCCGCAGAAGAAGAACCCGGACGTGCCCGAGCTCGCGCGCGGCAAGACCGGCCGCGTGAACGGCCACCTGATGGCGCTGCTCACGCTGATGAAGGGCCAGCCGCTCGCGTACAACAAGGACAACCAGGAAGACAAGGAACCGCTGTTCGACACGGTCGACACCGTCGCCGACACGCTGCGGATCTTCGCCGAGATGGTCGCCGGCATCACCGTGAAGCCGGACGCGATGCGCGCGGCCGCGCTGCAGGGCTTCTCGACCGCCACCGACCTCGCCGACTACCTCGTGAAGCGCGGCCTGCCGTTCCGCGACGCGCACGAAGCCGTCGCGCACGCGGTCAAGATCTGCGACGACCGCGGCATCGACCTCGCCGACCTGACGCTCGACGAGATGAAGCGGGAACTGCCGAACGTCGCGCACCTGATCGGCGACGACGTGTTCGGCTACCTGACGCTCGAAGGGTCGGTCGCAAGCCGCAACCATCCGGGCGGCACCGCGCCCGACCAGGTGCGTGCGGCCGTCAACGCCGCCCGCGCCGCGCTGGGCAAGTAACGAGCTGCAGCCCCCGACGGACGCCTTCGGCGTCCGTTTTTCATTCGGGCGGCCGACGCGCCGCCCGCCGCCTTCCCCGCTTCACGGATGCCTCCGATGACCTTTTCCGCCGCGCTCTTCGACATGGACGGCCTGCTCGTCGATTCCGAGCGGACCATCATGAACACGTGGATCGACGTGTCGAATGCGCACGGCGTCGTGTTGACCGAGCTCGATTACCTGCAGATCGTCGGCCGCTCGTTCGCCGAAGGCCAGGTGATCCTCGCGCGACTGATCGGCGACCCCGACACGTTCGACGCGGTGCGCATCCGCGTGCGCGAGCAACTCGCCGCGCCTGAGCCCCATCCGAAGTTTCCGCTGAAGTCGGGCGCGCGTGCGCTGCTCGACACGCTCGCGCAGGCCGGCATTCCGTGCGCGGTCGCGTCGTCGTCCGCGCGCGACGTGATCCGCGCGCGGCTCGACGCCGTCGGCGTGCTGCCGTTCTTCCGCGCGATCGCGGGCGGCGACGAAGTCGCGCGCGGCAAACCCGACCCGGCCGTCTACCGGCTCGCGGCCGAGCGCCTCGGCGTGCCGGCCCACGCGTGCGTCGCGTTCGAGGACAGCGACTTCGGCGCGCTGTCGGCCGCCGGCGCGGGCGCCGCGGTCGTCACCGTGCCCGACCTGAAGGCGCCGACGCCCGACATCGTCGCGCTGAGCCTGCACGTGCTCGCGTCGCTCGACGACGCGGTCTCGCTCGTGCCGACCTGGTTCGGCCGGCTGGACACGCAGCAGCCCGCGTAAGCGCCGCACCCGGCCCCGCCAACGCAAACGGGCACCCGAGGGTGCCCGTTTGCGTTACCGTGCCGGATCGTCGGCATCGCGGCGAGGCCTACCGGTTGCCGGCCGTCTCCGACAGCCGCTTCATCGTCGCGATGCGCGCACCGATCAGGTCGACGCGGCCGTCCTCGCCGACGAGCGGCGCCGTCGCATCGCGGAACGCCACCCACGCGCGCTGCGCGCGCACGAGCGTCGCGGCCGAATGCGCGGGCATCTTGCGGCGCAGCTTCTGGTAATAGCGGTTCAGGTCGAACAGCGCGTGTTCGCACGCGGCGTCCTGCGCGCACGGCCGCACGCGGCGGATCGCCGGATCGCGCGGCGCGTTCGCCGGCTTGGCGCCGGCCGGTGCAGCCGCACCGCCCTGCGCGCCGCTCGTCGCCGCGACCGGCACGGCGGCGGGCGGCGGTGCATAGCGGTCGGCCGCCCCGCGCAGCGCCAGCGCGCGATCGCGCACCGGCTGCAGTTGCAGGTCGGCGCTCGACATCGCATACGCGGTGCCGCGCGTGGTGTCGTACACGGCCTTCAGCAGTTGCACTTCGTCCTTGCGCCACGTGAGCCAGCGACGCTGACTCTCCTGCCAGCCGCGCTTCGCGTCGGCCGGCGCATCCTTCGACAGGCGCTGGTACGCGCCGTCCATCACTGCCTGCCACTGCTGCTGCGCTTCGCCCATGCACTGGATCTGGCCGGCCGGCGACGACCGGTCGCGCCGCGCGAGGCACTGCCGCATCGCGACGTCGATCGGGTCGGCCGCCGCGACTTCCGCATGCACGACACCCGCGCCTGCGAGCCCCATCAATCCTGCCGCCCAGACGACGAGCGCGGCCAGCGCCGCGCGCATCGTCCGGAGTCGTCCGTGCGTCGCCATCAGTCGCGCACGCAGTCGACGAAGTACTCGACGCGGCCGTTCACCTCTTCCGCGACGAGGCCGTGGATGTCGGTGTGGAAGCCCGGGAAACGCTCGTTGAAGTCGCGCGCGAACCGCAGGTAGTTCACGATCGTCTTGTTGAAGCGCTCGCCCGGGATCAGCAGCGGAATGCCCGGCGGGTACGGCGTGAGCAGGATGCTCGTCACGCGGCCTTCGAGCTCGTCGAGCGGCACGCGGTCGATCTTGCGGTGCGCGAGCTTCGCGAACGCGTCCGACGGCTTCATCGCCGGCTCCATGTCCGACAGGTACATCTCGGTCGTCAGGCGGGCGATGTCGTTCGCGCGGTACACGTCGTGGATCTGCGTGCACAGGTCGCGCAGGCCGACGCGCTCGTAGCGCGGATGCTGCGCGACGAATTCCGGCAGCACGCGCCACAGCGGCTGGTTGTTGTCGTAGTCGTCCTTGAACTGCTGCAGCTCGGTCACCATCGAGTTCCAGCGGCCCTTCGTGATGCCGATCGTGAACATGATGAAGAACGAGTACAGGCCGGTCTTCTCGACGATGATCCCGTGCTCGGCCAGGTACTTCGTGACGATCGCGGCCGGAATGCCGGTCTCGCCAAATTCGCCGTCGACGTCGAGCCCCGGCGTGATGATCGTCGCCTTGATCGGGTCGAGCATGTTGAAGCCTTCCGCGAGCGGGCCGAAGCCGTGCCAGTGGTCGTTCGGCTTCAGCATCCAGTCTTCGCGCGAACCGATGCCTTCCTCGGACAGGTTGTCCGGCCCCCACACGCTGAAGAACCAGTCGTCGCCGTATTCGGCGTCGACCTTGCGCATCGCGCGGCGGAAGTCGATCGCCTCGGCGATCGATTCCTCGACGAGCGCGGTGCCGCCCGGCGGCTCCATCATCGCGGCCGCGACGTCGCACGACGCGATGATCGCGTACTGCGGGCTCGTCGACGTGTGCATCAGGTACGCCTCGTTGAAGCGATGCTTGTCGAACGTGCGGTTCTCCGAATCCTGCACGACGATCTGCGAGGCCTGCGAGATGCCGGCGAGCAGCTTGTGCGTCGAGTGCGTCGCGAACACGAGCGCGCCCGTGCGCGGACGGCCGTCGCCGATCGCGTGCATGTCGCGGTAGAAATCGTGGAACGTCGCGTGCGGCAGCCACGCTTCGTCGAAGTGCAGCGTGTCGAGCAGGTCGCCGAGCAGGTCCTTGATCATCTCGACGTTGTAGACGACGCCGTCGTACGTGCTCTGCGTGATCGTCAGGATGCGCGGCTTCATGTCCGGGTTCTGGCGCATCGCCTCGCGCGCGAACGGGTTCGCCTCGATCTTCTTGCGGATGTTCTCCGGCTTGAATTCGTCGCGCGGGATCGGCCCGATGATGCCGAAATGATTGCGCGTCGGCGTGAGGAACACCGGGATCGCGCCCGTCATCGTGATCGCGTGCAGGATCGACTTGTGGCAGTTGCGGTCGACCAGCACGATATCGCCGGGCGCGACCGTCGCGTGCCAGACGATCTTGTTCGACGTCGACGTGCCGTTGGTCACGAAGAACAGGTGGTCGGCACTGAAGATGCGCGCCGCATTGCGCTCGGACGCCGCGACGGGGCCCGTGTGATCGAGCAACTGGCCGAGTTCGTCCACCGCGTTGCAGACGTCCGCGCGCAGCATGTTCTCGCCGAAGAACTGATGGAACATCTGGCCGAGCGGATTCTTCAGGAACGCGACGCCGCCCGAGTGACCGGGGCAGTGCCACGAGTACGAGCCTTCGTCCGCATACTTGACGAGCTCCTTGAAGAACGGCGGCGCGAGCGAATCGAGATAGACCTTCGCTTCGCGGATGATGTGGCGCGCGACGAACTCCGGCGTGTCCTCGAACATGTGGATGAAGCCGTGCAGTTCGCGCAGGATGTCGTTCGGCAGATGCCGCGACGTGCGCGTCTCGCCGTACAGGAAGATCGGGATGTCCGCGTTGCGGCGGCGCACTTCGGCGACGAACGCGCGCAGCTCGATGATCGCGGTCGCGAGCTCGGGCAGCTCGCCGTCCGCGCCGGTTTCGCCGAGCATGAGTTCGTCGTCGTCGATCGACAGGATGAAGCACGACGCGCGGCTCGATTGCTGCGCGAACGACGTCAGATCGCCATAGCTCGTGAGGCCGAGGACTTCGACGCCCTCCTTCTCGATCGCTTCGGCCAACGCCCGGATGCCGGAGCCCGAGATGTTCTCGGAGCGGAAATCTTCGTCGATGATGACGACGGGAAAACGAAACTTCATGGGCGATTCTCCAAAAAGAACGACCGCGGCGCGTCACGCGCAGCGGTCACCCGGAAACTGGTGAGACGTTATGCAACCAGATCAGGTTTTCGGCAGCGTGACACCGCGCTGACCCTGATACTTGCCGCCGCGATCGGCGTACGACACGTCGCACACCTCGTCGCTCTCGAAGAACAAGACCTGCGCGACGCCTTCGTTCGCGTAGATCTTCGCAGGCAGCGGCGTGGTATTCGAGAATTCCAGCGTGACGTAGCCTTCCCACTCGGGTTCGAACGGCGTCACGTTGACGATGATCCCGCAGCGCGCGTAGGTCGACTTGCCGAGGCAGACCGTCAGCACGGTGCGCGGGATGCGGAAATATTCGACGGTGCGGGCCAGCGCGAACGAATTCGGCGGGATGATGCACACGTCGCCCTTGAAATCGACAAACGAGCCCTCGTCGAAGTTCTTCGGATCGACGATCGTCGAGTTGATGTTCGTGAAGATCTTGAATTCGTCCGCGCAGCGGATATCGTAGCCGTAGCTCGACGTGCCGTAGCTGACGATCCGGCGGCCGTCCTCGGACGCGCGGACCTGATCGGGCACGAACGGCTCGATCATCTTGTGCTCTTCGGCCATGCGCCGAATCCATTTGTCGGACTTGATGCTCATGCCAGCCTCCGCAGGGCCGTCCCGGAGGGGCTGACCGTCCCCTCGTGGGACAGCGAACGAAGTGAGCGTTGGGGTCGTTTCATATCGGGGCGCCAGGAAACGCTGCGTGACAGTCGGGAAGGGCCGCTCGCGCCAGGCGGCGGCCGGGAAAGGCGCACATTTTACGCGATCATCGGCTCACGCACGCGGCGGCCGTCAACGGATCACGCCGCAAGCCAGCGCGGGCCCCGCGCCATGCTGCGGAAACGCCGGGTCGCTCGAGTCGCGGTGCACCAGCGCCGCGCGGTTCATCGCCGAGCGCACGCCGTCGAGGGCCAGATCGGGCGCGACGATGAAGCCGGCCGCGACGCCGTTCGCATCCGCATGGATGTTGCCGAGATCGCCGGCGACGCGCGCGCCCGCGCGCAGCCGGTCGGCGGCCGGCGCGAACACCTGGCCGGCGCTCGAGCCGTCGCCCGCGTTGCAGTCGCCGCGTTCGTGCACCTGCAGCGCGTGATCGCTGTTCGGCGGCAGGCCGACCAGGTTGTAGGTGACCTGCACGCCGTCCGGGCGCTCGACGAACGTCACCGCGCCGCGCGCCTGCGAGCCGACCGTCGGCTGCAGTTGCGCGTCGGCCCGTTTTTCGTGCGACGAGGAAAAGGAGGTACAGCCGGCCAGCAGGCCCAGCGCGGCGGCGGCCAGCAGCGCGCGCCGCGCGCGGCCGGCGCGCACGCCGTGATGTCGTTGTTTCATTCGATCCTCATACCGGCTGGCGGCCGTTCGAGACGACGGCCGCGCCGGGTGGGTAAAGGGACCCGGGAAAAGTCGCAATGATACCGCGCCTCGCGGCGCCGTAAACAGCGTGAGGCCCCGCCCCGCAAGGGTTTTACGTATTTTGAACAACGATCGACGGGAACTTCGACGTCATGTCGCGCGATCGCTCGGCAATCGCCAGCGCGACGCCGCGCGCGATATCGCGGTAGCGCCGCGCGAGCGCGCCGTCCGGCTCGGCCGCAACCGTCGGCGTGCCGCCGTCGGCACGCTCGCGAATCGCGATGTCGAGCGGCAGGCTGCCCAGCACGTTCACGCCGTAATCCTTCGCCATCCGCTCCGCGCCGCCCGCGCCGAAGATGTGCTCCTCGTGGCCGCAATTCGAGCAGATGTGGATGCTCATGTTCTCGACGATGCCGAGGATCGGGATGCCGACCTTCTCGAACATCTTCAGCCCCTTCTTCGCGTCGAGCAGCGCGATGTCCTGCGGCGTCGTGACGATCACCGCGCCGGTGACGGGCACGCGCTGCGCGAGCGTGAGCTGGATGTCGCCCGTACCGGGCGGCATGTCGACGATCAGGTAGTCGAGCTCGCGCCAGTTGGTCTGGCGCAGCAGTTGTTCGAGCGCGGACGTCGCCATCGGGCCGCGCCACACCATCGGGTTGTCCTCCTCGATCAGGAAGCCGATCGAGTTCGCCTGCAGCCCATGGCCGACGAGCGGGTTCATCGACTGGTTGTCCGGCGACTCGGGGCGCTGGCCGTGGATGCCGAGCATCGTCGGCAGCGACGGGCCGTAGATGTCGGCGTCGAGGATGCCGACCGACGCGCCTTCCGCGGCGAGCGCGAGCGCGAGGTTCACGGCCGTCGTGCTCTTGCCGACGCCGCCCTTGCCCGACGCGACCGCGACGATGTTCTTCACATTCGGCAACAGCTTCACGCCGCGCTGCACCGTATGCGCGACGATCTCCTGCGACACGGCGACGCGCGCGTCGCGCACGCCCGGCACGGCCTGCAGCGCCGCGGCGACGCGCGCGCGCACGTCGTCGTGCTGGCTGCGCGCCGGATAACCGAGCACCACGTCGAGCGCCACGACATCGCCGTCGATCGCGACGTTGCGCACGCCCTTGTTCGCCGCGTACGGCCGGCCGGTATTGGGGTCGACGACTGCCGCCAGCGCGGCGTCGACTTGTGCCCGGTCAATGCTCATCGAAACTCCGTGAAAACGTTTTTCTCGCACGCAAACGTCAAAAAATATCAAATTACGCTGCGAAAATCGGGAAAAGTGAAAGAATCTGTTGCACGCCATTGCGCGAACGCGCGACCCGGCGCACTCTTCGCGTGCGGCACGCTATAGGGCCAAATCGGCCGCTTACCGCCTATATTGTAGAGGCTGACGCGTCGCGCTGTCCGAACAGCCACGCTGACGGACAGGGCATGCGATCGCCTCGGCGGCTGCCGCGAGCGCGGGCCGGCCTTCCTTTTTCGGCCGGCCCGCGCAGGGAGCCGTAGCTGTTGTTTGTCGTCGTTGTCGACTCGTTCAACCAAGAGAGGAATCCAACATGAACATGAAAATCGCGACTCGCCTGTCCGTCTTCGCACTCGCCGGCGCGCTGCTGGCAGGCTGCGCCACGCAGCAGGGCAACAATACGGCCGTCGGCACCGGCACGGGCGCGGCGCTGGGCGCAGGGATCGGCGCACTGGCCGGCGGCGGCAAGGGCGCGGCGATCGGCGCGGGCGTCGGCGCACTGGTCGGCGGCGTGACGGGTTACAACTGGCAAGCGATCAAGAACAAGCTCGCACCGTCGGCAGCGCAGACGGGTACGCAGGTCACCGAACAGCCGGACGGCTCGCTGAAGCTGAACGTGCCGAGCTCGGTCACGTTCGCGACGAACCAGTACGCGATCACGCCGGCGTTCACGCCGCTGCTGAACGACCTGGCGACGACGCTGAACCAGAACCCGCAAGTGACGGCGTCGATCGTCGGCTACACGGACAGCACGGGCTCGGCGCAGCTGAACCAGACGCTGTCGCAGAACCGCGCGCAAAGCGTCGTGAACGCGCTCGTGCAGCGCGGCGTGAACGGCGGCCGTCTGTCGGCGCAAGGCATGGGCGCATCGAACCCGATCGCGGACAACGCGACCGAAGCCGGCCGCGCACAAAACCGCCGCGTCGAGATCTACCTGCGCGCGCCGCAACAGCATCAGTAAGCGCGACCACGAGAGGAAACGTGCGGGCGTCCTGCCCGCACAGCCCCGCCTCACAAGGCTTTCGGCGGGGCCGGTAACAAATCGAAAAATTTTTCGAACTTCTGTCGCAGGCCGTGGTCAGTATTTACGGTACGCGGCTGGTGTTGCCGGCGCGTCACCATTCTCCTCTTGTCGTTGTTGCTCCGGGGCCGTATCCGCCCCGGTTTTTTTTGCCCGCGAAATTCGTGTTGCAATGCAGCATGGCGCTGTCGGGCGCGCCACCTGCGCGGCCTCGCCCCTTCTGCCGCCCGGTCCGCGGCGCGTGCCCGCCGCGCTGGCCCTTGCCCCTGCTAGAATCGCGGTTTCCCGTCGTTTTTCCCGCTGTTCTTCTCCAGACCCTATGTCCGCATCCGACCTCACTTCCGTGCAGGCTGCGGCGCCGCAAGGCGGCCGCCAGATCCTCGTTACGTCCGCACTGCCCTACGCCAACGGGCAGATCCACATCGGCCACCTGGTCGAGTACATCCAGACCGACATCTGGGTGCGGGCGCTGCGAATGCATGGCCACGAGGTCTACTACATCGGCGCCGACGATACGCACGGCACGCCGATCATGCTGCGCGCGGAGCAGGAAGGCCTGACCCCGAAGCAGCTGATCGACCGCGTGTGGACCGAGCACAAGCGCGACTTCGACAGCTTCGGCGTGTCGTTCGACAACTTCTACTCGACCGATTCGGACGAGAACCGCGTGCTGAGCGAGAAGATCTATCTCGCGCTGCAGGAAGCCGGCCTGATCGCCGAACGCGAAATCGAGCAAGCGTACGATCCGGTCAAGGAAATGTTCCTGCCGGACCGCTTCATCAAGGGCGAGTGCCCGAAGTGCCACGCGAAGGACCAGTACGGCGACAGCTGCGAAGTGTGCGGCTCGACGTACCTGCCGACCGATCTGCTGAACCCGTATTCGGTCGTGTCGGGCGCGACGCCGGTGCGCAAGACCTCGAAGCACTACTTCTTCCGCCTGTCCGACCCGCGCTGCGAATCGTTCCTGCGCGAATGGGTGAGCGGCCTCGCGCAGCCCGAAGCGACCAACAAGATGCGCGAATGGCTCGGCGACGCCGGCGAAGCCAAGCTCGCCGACTGGGACATCTCGCGCGACGCGCCGTACTTCGGCTTCGAGATCCCCGGCGCGCCCGGCAAGTATTTCTACGTGTGGCTCGACGCGCCGGTCGGCTACTACGCGAGCTTCAAGAACCTGTGCGACCGCAACGGCATCGATTTCGACGCGTGGATCCGCCCGGGCTCGAAGGCCGAGCAATATCACTTCATCGGCAAGGACATCCTGTACTTCCACACGCTGTTCTGGCCGGCGATGCTCGAGTTCTCGGGCCACCGCACGCCGACCAACGTGTTCGCGCACGGCTTCCTGACGGTCGACGGCGCGAAGATGTCGAAATCGCGCGGCACGTTCATCACCGCGCGGAGCTACATCGACACGGGCCTGAACCCCGAGTGGCTGCGCTACTACTTCGCCGCGAAGCTGAACGCGACGATGGAAGACATCGACCTGAACCTCGACGACTTCCAGGCGCGCGTGAACAGCGATCTCGTCGGCAAGTACGTGAACATCGCGAGTCGCGCGGCCGGCTTCCTGATCAAGCGTTTCGACGGCCGCGTGCAGGACAGCGCGATGAATCATCCGCTCGTCGCGAAGCTGCGCGATGCGATCGCGCAGATCGCCGCGAACTACGAAGCACGCGAATACGGCCGCGCGCTGCGCCACACGATGGAGCTCGCGGACGAAGTGAATGCGTACGTCGACGGCGCGAAGCCGTGGGATCTCGCGAAGGATCCGGCCAACGCGGTCGCGCTGCACGAAACCTGCAGCGTGAGCCTCGAAGCCTTCCGCCTGCTGTCGCTCGCACTGAAGCCGGTGATCCCGCGCGTCGCCGAAGCGGTCGAGGCGTTCTTCGGGATCGCGCCGCTCGTGTGGGCCGATGCCGCGAAGCCGCTGTCGTCGGCGCAGCCGATCAAGGCGTACCAGCACCTGATGACGCGCGTCGATGCGAAGCAGATCGAAGCGCTGCTGGCCGCGAACCGCGATTCGCTGCAGGCCGAAGCAACGGGTGCAGCGGCCGCGAGCGCGAACGCCGCGAAGCATGCGAAGCGCGATGCCAACGCGAACGCGAAGCCGGCCGCCGCGAACGGCGCCGACGACGCGCCGATCTCGATCGACGATTTCGCGAAGATCGACCTGCGCATCGCGAAGATCGTCGCGTGCCAGGCCGTCGAAGGCTCGGACAAGCTGCTGCAGCTCACGCTCGACGTCGGCGAGGAAAAGACCCGCAACGTGTTTTCGGGCATCAAGTCCGCGTACCAGCCGGAGCAGCTCGTCGGCAAGCTGACGGTGATGGTCGCGAACCTCGCGCCGCGCAAGATGAAGTTCGGCCTGTCCGAAGGGATGGTGCTCGCCGCGTCGGCCGCCG
The DNA here is from genome assembly GCF_001526325.1 of Burkholderia sp. MSMB1826. NCBI lineage: Bacteria > Pseudomonadati > Pseudomonadota > Betaproteobacteria > Burkholderiales > Burkholderiaceae > Burkholderia > Burkholderia sp. MSMB1826. The sequence continues at coordinate 179,177 of NZ_LOYN01000029.1, read as the reverse complement.
ACGAAAAGGCGGAACCGGGTCTCTACATCCTCGAGCCGCACAGCGGCGCGAAGCCCGGCATGCGCGTGAAGTAAGCCGAACGCGCTGCTGCCGGCGCCAAAAAGCCCCGCACGATTCGACATCGTGCGGGGCTTTTTCATTGCCGCCCGCTACGCCGCGCCCGCGCTCAGCGCTGCCCGAACCAGCGGTCGAAACGCCGCGTGTAGTTCAAGTCGACGCCCTGGAACGTGCCGCCGTACGCGGACACCGACCAGAAGCGCGTCAGGTTGATCGTCGCCTTGAACGCGTTGCTCGCCGATTGCAGCCCCTGCTCGAAGCCGAGCACGAACCGCTCGTTGATCGCCTTCGACACCAGCACGACCTGCGGATCGGTCAGGCCGACTTCGCTGCGGCCGACCGAGACCTCGTCGAGACCGAAGGTCTGCGCGACCCGCTTGCCGGTCACGCTGCCGAGCAGCCCGAGCGCCGCCGTCATCGCCCCCTGCTGGCCGACGTTGTTGCCCTGATCGGTGCCGTGCCCGAACAGCAGCCACGACAGCTTTTCGTTGTCCGTGACGTTCGGCTCCGACACCAGCTTGGCCGTCGGCGACTGGATCGTGCCCGTCACCTGCACGCCGGCCTCGACCTCCTGGTTGCGCCGCATCGCGAGGATGTTGACGCCCGGGTTCGACACGGGGCCGTTGAACGTGAAGAAGCCGTTCTCGACCGCGAGCTTGCGGCCGAACGTCGTGTACGTCGAGCCTTCGGTCACGCGCACGTTGCCGACCGCTCGCAGCGGCACGCCCGGCGCGCTCATCACGGTGATCGTGCCGCGCAGCCCGAGATCGGCGCCGTGCCCCTTGAAACGGAAGTTGTTGCCGAGGCCGACGTCGATGTTCGCGCGCGGCGCCAGCGACGGCGCCGGCTTGTTTTCGACCGGCTTCGGCTTCGCGGCCGCAGTGCCGGTCGGCGTCTCGCCGCGCACCGTGCCGTCCGGCTGCACGATCACGACGTCGTCGGACAGGTGCGGCGCCGATTGCTCCGGCAGGTCGAACAGCGCGCGATCGACCACGAACTTGCCGTCGATCGACAACGCGCCGCGCGGCCCGTCGTTCGCGACGGTGGCCTTGCCCGACAGCGACAGCTTGCGGTCCGGCGCCGCGAACAGTTCGAGCTTGTCCGCGACGATGCTGGCGGTCAGGTCGGGCGCCTCGCCGTCGAGGCGCACGCGGCCGAGCGCGCGCAGCGTGCCGTCGCCGCCGTGAAATTCGACCTGCTGGAATTCGACGAGGTTGTCCGACAGCTTCACGCGCACGATGCCGTCCTTCAGCTGCACGCCCTGGTCGATGAGCGTCGCGGACAGGTCGTCGCCCGTCAGCGTCCCCGACAGGTTCGGTTTCACCGGCGTGCCGGAGACCGTCAGCTTCAGCGCCGCGCGTCCGCCGAGCAGGTAGCTCGGCCCGAACAGGTTGCCGGTGGTCTTCAGCGCCGGGATGTCGGCATCGATGCGGCCCGACAGCGGACCGTCGTCGACGACCCCGAACACGCCGTCGCGCAGCGCGAACGGCACCGCGACGTTCGCATCGAGCGTGCCGATCCGGCTCGCCTTCGCGAGCGCCGTCACGTTGAGGCGGTTGCCGGGCGCGAAGCTCGCGCGTGCGGACAGATCGGTCAGGCCGAGCGACGCGATGCCGCGCCCGGTCTCGATCGTCACGTCGCCGCCGCGGCGCTTCACCTGCACGTAACCCGTCGCGTTCGCGCCGAGCGAGAAATCCCAGTCGGCATCGAGCACGACGTCGGTGCGCACCGGCGGCCGCTGCCCCGTCAGTTCCTGGCGGACCTCGAGGAAACGCGCAACCGACGCGCCGCTCACCGAACCGGCCGAACGCATCTGGCCGCGATCGAACACGAACGACTTCAGGTCGATCGCCGCGCCTTCGAGCGTGAGCCGCGTCGCGCCGAGCGTCACGCGGCCGGCGCCGGCCGATATCGTCAGCGGCGCCTGCAGCGCGAGCGCCGGCGTGCCGCGATTCACGAGACGCGTGACGGTGCCGTCCCAGCGCATGCCGTCGCGGTTCTCGACCACGCCGCCGTTCGCCGCGAGCGTCAGGTCGATCACGCGGCCGCCGGCCGCTCCGAGCGCCGACGCGTCCAACGTGTGCTTCGCGCGCGTGCCGTCGAGGTTCGCGCGCAACGACTTCAGCTTGAACGAGCCGAGCGCGATGTCGGCCGCGTCCGCCGTGAACACGAGTGCGCCGTGCGCGCCGTCGCGGATGTCCGCGCGGCCCTGTGCGGTGCCGATCCGGTTCGACCCGACGACGACGTGCTCGGCCTTGTAGGTGGCCGTCACGTTCGGATGCGCGAAGCTGCCGGTCAGGTCGCCCTGCGCCTGCACGAGCCCTTCGACGCCGAAGCCGAGCCGGTCGAGCTGCGGCGCGTCGACGACGAAGCGCAGCCGGTCGCCGGGCGCGCCGAAGCTGCCGCGCAGGTCGACGTGGTTGCCGGCGATCGACAGGGTCGCGTTGCTCGGCAGGATCCGCGAGCCGGCGAGCTGCACGACGCCGGCGCCGGTCAGCGGCACGCCGTCGTACAGGCTGTCGGCGAGCTTGAAGGTCGCCTTCGTCGAGACCTGCGGCGCGAATGCGCCCGACGCGGTCAGCGTGCCCGACACGCGCGTCTCGCCGCGCTTGGCCGGCGCCCTGCCGGCCTTCGCCGGCGCCTTGCCGCCGCTCGCCTTCGGTGCGCTCGTCGCGGCGAGCAGCAGCGGATCGAACGCGGTGAGCGTCGCCTTCGCGTCGTAGCTCGAATGCGCGTCGTGGCGGAATACGCCGGTCAGGTCGATGCGCCCCTTGGCCGCCGTCACGCGCGTGTCGGTCAGCACGGTCTGCTTCTGCGTCAGCGCGACCTTGGCGCGCGCGCCGAGCGCGAGCTTCGGGTCGTTCAGGTCGAAATCGACGGTCGTCGCGTCGCCCGCGAGCGTGACGCCGAGCGGGCCGCCAAGGCGCATCGGCCGCAGCTCGGCGACGAACGCGTTCAGGTCGAGGTTCGCGACCTTCAGGTCGAAGCGGCCCTTGCCGCCCGCGAGCGTGCCGCCGCCCGTCACGCTGCCGTCGCGGATCAGCTTCAGCGCGAGGCCGTCGATCCGTTGCGCGTGCGCGTCGAGATGCACGTTCGCATGCGCGTCGATCAGCGGCAGCAGATGGTCGCCGAGCGTGCCCGGCTTCGCATTGACGATCGACACCGGGCCCGTCACCGCGAACCCCTTCGCCGGCGCCGAACCTGCCGGCGCGGTCACCGGCGCGAGCTCCGCGCGCACCGCGAGATCGGCCGCCGGCGCGCCGGGCGAAAGCGCTTGCGGGTTCACGTGATCGAACGCGAGCGTCGCGCGCGTGAGCGGCACGGCGCCGAACGGCGCGGCCTCGACGTGCGCGCGCCCGTTCAGCTTCATCCCGCTCGCATCGACCTCGGCGACGAGCGCCTCGAGCGAGCCCGACACGCGGGCCCGCGCGTCGACCGCTTCGTCGGACAGCTTGCCTGCATAAGTAGCTTCGCCCGTCAGCGCGAACGGCTTCACGCCGTCGAGCTTCGCACGCGCGGTCAGCGCGCCGTACGGCGTGTCGACGCCGTCGAGCACGAGTTCATGGTGACGGCCGTCGCTGCGGCCGTTCAGCGCGAGATGGTCGAGCTGCGTCGTCGAACCGCCTTCGTGAATGGCGAGGCGGTCGACGCGCAGGTCGTCGATCCGCACCTGCAGCGGCAGGCTCAGGTCCTGCGGCATCGTACTCGGCGTCGACGGCCCCGGCGCGATCCGCACGTCGATCGTGCCGGCGCGCAGATACGCGACGGACAGCCGCCACGGCGCACGCGTCAGCGCCCAGCGGCCGTCGAGGCGGTCGATGCGCACCTCGGTGCCGGTGCCGTCGGGGCTGGTCCACGCGAACCCGCGCAGGCGCACGCCGGTCGCGAGCGCGCCCCCTTCGAGCGTGCCCGCGAGCCGCGTGCCGAGCACCTTGCCGGCCGCCTGCCACGCGAGCCGCGTCCCGCGTTCGGTCGTCACCGCGCCCAGCACGAGCCCCGCCGCCAGCACGACGAGCAGCACGACCGTCGCGAGCGTCCACGCGACGACACGCCACGCGCGGCCGCGGCGCGGCGCGCGCGGCGGCGTGTCGGACGCGCCGTCGGGCGAATCCGGATCGTGAGGCGGCGGCGTGTCGTTCGGGTCCTTCGTCATGCGGTTCGTCGTGCGGGTCGTCGTCAATAGGGCGACAGGTTCAGAAAGCGATGCCGAGCGTCAGGTACGGGCGCACGCTGTGATTGCGCAACCCGTACGCGACGTCGACGTTGATCGGGCCGACCGGGCTGCGCCAGCGCGCCCCGACGCCCACGCCCGGGTAAAACACGCGCTCGCCCCACGCATCGGTCGCGGTGCCGATGTCGAAGAACGTCGCGGCGCCCCAGTCGCGGTTGAACCAGTGCTGGTATTCGGCCGTGCCCGTCACCAGATACTTGGTCGGCAGAACGGAGCCGTCGACGCTGTTGCCGATGCTCTGGTAGCCGTAGCCGCGCACCGAATTCGAGCCGCCGGCGCGGAACAGCAGCGACGCCGGCACGCCGGTCGAGCTGCCGCTCGTAAACACGCCGCCGAGCTCCGCGCGGAACACGAACAGGTCGCGCTTGCCGATTGGCAGGTACTGCTGCCCGCGCGCGTAGCCGCGGATGAAGGTTTCGTCGGCCAGCACGTGCTTGACCGCAAAGCCCGCCTCCGCGTGAATCAGGTTGCCCGAACGCGGAAACAGCGGATCGTCGACGTTGCGGCGGGTCCACGCCCATTGCGGCACGAGCGCGCGGCTCGTGGTCGGCCCCGCGCCGTTCTGGTCGAGCCGGTCCTGGTAATACATCAGCGAATACGAATAGTCGATGAACTGGCCGGTGCGCGTGCGCTGCACGCCGACCCGCGCGCTGTAGATACGCGTGTCGGACACGTTGGTGTTCGTGTACGACGCGAGCACGCTGTTGGTCCAGCCCTTCTCGCCCGGCGGCATCGACAGCTGGACCTGCCCGTACTGCTGGATCTGGTCGAGCCGGCCCGATACGGTCAGCGGCCACGCGGCGCCGAAGGTGTCGAGATACGTATAGGAGCCTTGCACGTGCGGCCCGGTATCGGTGGCGAAGCCGACGCCGCCGCGGATGTTGTTGTACGGGAACTCGCTGACCTTCACGTGCACGGGCGTGCGCTCGGGCTTCGACGTGTCGTCGCCGACGTCGATCGCGACGCTCGCGTAGTACGGCGTGTTCTGCAACTGCCGCTGCAATTCGTTGATCCGCCGCACGTCGTAGATCTCGCCTTCCGACAGCGGATTGACGTTCGTGACGATCTTTTCCGGATAACGGCGCACGCCGTCGACGTCGACCTTGCCGATCGTAAACGTCGGGCCGCTGTCGAACGTGACCGCGAGCGTCGCGCGCTGCGTGCGCGGATCGATGCGCGCCTCGGACGACGCGATCTTCGCGCCGAGATAGCGGCGCGCCTGCAACTGCCGGAGCGCCGCCCCCTTCGCGTCGTCCCAGTCGGACTGCGTGAACGGGTCGCCCGGCTTCATCGAGAACGCGAAACGGGTGGCCGTCTCCTGCGCCGGATCCTCGGTTTCGACGGGCCCCTTGAACGCCAGGTCGACCGTCGACACGACGGTCTGCTTCCCCGGATCGACCGCGATGCGCACGTCGCGCTTGCCGTCGCGAGTGCGCACGTCGGTACGCACGACCGGCGAGAAATAGCCGGCCGTCGCGGCCAGGTCGCGCACCTGCTGCGGCGTGGCGGTCACGAGGAAGTCGAACTGGTCGTCGCTGATGTCGTCGCGCTTGGCGAAGCGGGCGATATCGAGATGGGTCTTGAGGAGCTTGCGGATCGAGCGCGGCGCGTCGATGTCGACGTCGTACTTCGCGTGGGCCGGCAGCGCGAAGCACGCGGCCAGGCAACCCGCGAGGGCCGCCCGCGCGACGCGGGCCGCGGCGCCGGCGCGATCGCGTGCCGCGCGCGGGCCCGCGTCATGTGCCGTGTGTGCTTGCTGGTTCGACTGCCCCGCCAAATATGACCTCGCCGTCCTGGATCGTTACGGTTTCGTGGAAAACCCTGTATTTGACCACAGGGCGCGGGCGTCGCAGCCAAACGATTGTGAAAGAGTGCCAGCGCCCGACAGGGCCGCCGCCCAATGGCCGTCGGCCCGCCGGCACCGCCCGCGGTTTCGACGCGCGATTGGCGCCGGCTGTTCCCCGCGATGCGGTAAAATCCCGCCATCGCGAATCCGGCGCATCGTGCGCCGCCCGAAACGGAAGATCCAGCCATGCCGTACCAGTCCGACGTCACGCAGTTCCTGAACCAGCTCAAGCAGCAGAAGCCGACGCTCGAGGAAGAGCAACGCAAGGGCCGTTCCCTGTTGTGGGACAAGCAGCCGATCGATCTCGACGAGCGCGCCGAGCAGCAGGAATCGCGCGTGAAGCAAACGCCGTACGTCTACTACCAGAACTTCTGACGACGTGAGCGCCGCCGACGAGGCCAGCGCCGCCCGGCAGGACGACGCGATCGCCGCGCCCGCGGGCGCCGATTCGACGCCCGACACGGTCGACGGTGTCGCGGCCTTCGCTCGCCTGTACGGCGAGCCGCTCTTCAAGCTGCCGCAGGATCTCTACATCCCGCCCGACGCGCTCGAGGTGTTCCTCGAGACGTTCGAAGGCCCGCTCGACCTGCTGCTGTACCTGATCCGCAAGCAGAACTTCAACGTGCTCGACATCCCGATGGCGCAGGTCACCGCGCAGTATCTGGGCTACGTCGACCAGATCCGCACGTCGAATCTCGAGCTGGCGGCCGAATACCTGCTGATGGCCGCGATGCTGATCGAAATCAAGTCGCGGATGCTGCTGCCGGTCAAGAAGGCCGACACCGGCGAGGAAGCCGAGGATCCGCGCGCCGAACTCGTGCGCCGACTGCTCGAGTACGAGCAGATGAAGCTCGCCGCGCAGCGGCTCGACCAGTTGCCGCAGCTCGGCCGCGATTTCCTGCGCGCCGAGGTGTATATCGAGCAAAGCGTCACGCCGCGCTTTCCCGACGTGAATTCGGACGATCTGCGCGCCGCGTGGGCCGACGTGCTCAAGCGCGCGAAGCTCGTCCAGCATCACAAGATCTCCCGCGAGGAGCTGTCGGTACGCGAACACATGAGCCTGATCCTGCGCCGGCTGCAGAACGCGCGCTTCATGGAGTTCGCCGACCTGTTCGACACGTCGCGCGGCGTGCCGGTCGTCGTCGTGAACTTCATCGCGATGCTCGAACTCGCGCGCGAATCGCTGCTCGAGATCACGCAGGCCGAGCCGTTCGCGCCGATCTACGTGCGCCTCGCGTACCTGCCCGCGTAAGGGCCGCCCCCGCCGCTTCCCGTTCCCGGTTCGTTCCGACGCTCGCCGCTGAGCCGCGGCGAGTGGCCATCCGGCGGGTGTCCGGCACGCTCCGATAAAAAGTGAACGATCGTTCTTTTATCGGTGCGTGCCGCGGCCAAATCCTCTACAATCCGCCGACGCCCGATGCGCCGCCCGCGCGCCGGCGTTCTCCGCTTCGACCCCGACGCCGCTGCCGCGGCGTCAACGCGCGCCTGCGCGAGGAACCCGCTACCCGAATCATGAAAGTCATCAGCTCGATCCAGGAACTGCGCGACCAGCTGCGCGGACAGAACCGCACGGCGTTCGTGCCGACGATGGGCAACCTGCACGAAGGGCACCTGTCGCTGATGCGCCTCGCGCGCCAGCACGGCGACCCGGTCGTGGCGAGCATCTTCGTCAACCGGCTGCAATTCGGCCCGAACGAGGATTTCGACAAGTATCCGCGCACGCTCCAGGACGATATCGAGAAGCTGCAGCAGGAAAACGTGTACGTGCTGTTCGCGCCGACCGAGCGCGACATGTACCCCGAGCCGCAGGAATACCGCGTGCTGCCGCCGGACGATCTCGGCGGGATTCTCGAAGGCGAATTCCGTCCGGGCTTCTTCGCCGGCGTGTGCACGGTGGTCACGAAGCTGATGTCCTGCGTGCAGCCGCGCGTCGCCGTGTTCGGCAAGAAGGACTACCAGCAGTTGATGATCGTGCGCCGGATGTGCCAGCAGCTCGCGCTGCCGGTCGACATCGTCGCAGCCGAAACCGTGCGCGACGAGGACGGCCTCGCACTGTCGTCGCGCAACCGCTACCTGACCACCGACGAGCGCAAGGAAGCGCCCGAACTGGCGAAAACGCTGCAGCGCGTGCGCGACAGCGTGCTCGGCGGCGAACGCGATCTCGGCAAGCTCGAGCGGCACGCGCACACGCACCTGGCCGAACGCGGCTGGGTGCCCGACTACATCGCGATCCGCCGCCGCGCGAACCTGATCGCACCGAGCGCCGCCGAACTCGAAGCCGGCGAGCCGCTCGTCGTGCTCGCGGCCGCGAAGCTCGGCGCGACGCGCCTCATCGACAACCTGGAAATCTGACGGGCGCCCGCCCGCGCCTCTCACGACGCCTCACCGGAGACACCATGCAGCGCCACATGCTCAAATCGAAGATCCACCGTGCGGCGGTCACGCACTGCGAACTGCATTACGAAGGTTCGTGCGCGATCGACGAAGACCTGCTCGAAGCGGCGGGCCTGATCGAAAACGAACGGATCGACATCTGGAACATCAACAACGGCGAACGCTTCTCGACGTACGCGATCAAGGGCGAGCGCGGCAGCGGGATGATCTCGCTGAACGGCTCGGCCGCGCGCCGCGCGCAGCTCGGCGACCTCGTGATCATCGCGGCGTTCGCGATGGTCGACGAAGCCGAACTGCAGGCCGGCTGGAAGCCGAAGCTCGTGTTCATCGACGACGGCAACAAGATCAAGGGCCACCGGGACCACGTGCCGACGCAGAGCTGGAGCTGATCCGCGCGGCCGCCGGGGTGTCGCGACACGCCGGGTGTCGCCGCGATGCGACGGGCGCCCGGCGGCCAACACCGAGCCGCCACATACGGACGGAGGGCCTGATTCGGCGCGATGCCGGATCGGGCCCTTTGTCCTTTTGACGGAATCCGCCGCGCTCGCCGCTTGCAGCGCGGCCCGCGCGCGGGCGGGTCAGGACGCTTTCGCGGCCTTGTCGGCCTTCGGCATGCGGCGCTCGGCCCATTCGACGATCGGCCGCCACTGTTCGAGATCCTTCTCGACGCGGCTTTTCGCGACGTCCCACAGCGTCAGGCCGTGCGCGGCGATCTGCACGTAGTTCTGCGTGTCGCGCACGTAGCCGAGCACCGGCAGGCCGAGCCCTTCGACGAACCGGTGCAGTTGATCGGACGAGCGCGTGCGCGCATCGACCCGCATCCCGACGATCCCGACCTCGACGCCGCCCTTGCGCACGGCCTTCTCGCCGGCGAGGCGCTCCAGAAACTGCTGGGTTGCGAGAATATCGAACATCGACGGCTGCAGCGGCACGATCACCTTGTCGGCCAGTTGCAGCGCGACGTTCAGCCGCGTGCCGTGCAGGCCGGCCGGCGTATCGATCACCGCATATTCGAGGCCGCGCGGCGGCTTCGACGGCGCGTCCGGATCGAGATCCCACGCCTCGATCGTCGGCAAGCCGGCCGGCCGCAGGTCGAGCCACGCATGCGCGGACTGCTGCCGGTCCAGGTCGGCCAGCGCGACCCACGCGCCCTGCGCCGCGAAATAGCCGGCTAGATTGGTGGACAGCGTGCTCTTCCCCACGCCGCCCTTCGGATTCGCCACCACGATGACCGTCATGAATTCCCCCGATAAAGCCGCGCGGCGCCGGCCGCATGGCAGGCGCCGCTCGATTGCGGATACAGGGAGCGATGATATCGGCAAACGGGGTGTCACCGGAACCGGTCGCGGCGACCCGCGGGCCGCTTTCGTGCGCGTTCCTTCACATTACGCGCGCCCGGCCGCGGCCTCCGCCGCGCCGATCGCGAACGCGCCGCCGCCCAGCAGGGCCTGCACGGCCAGCGTGACGGCCCAGAACGCCGGATATTCCCAGCCGCCGTGCGGCGACGAGAAGCTCCAGCCGTTCGGCAGATGCGCGGCGAGCGCGCCGAGCATGAACGGCAGCAGCACCAGCGCGGCGATGCGCACGCGGAACCCCGCGAGCAGCGCCAGCCCGCCCGCCAGTTCGACGAACGTGGTCAGGTACGCGAGCCAGCCCGGCAGGCCGATCGACGCGAAGAACTGTGCGGTGCCGGGCAGCGTGAAGACGAATACTTTCTGCGCGACGTGCGCGAGGTACAGCACGCCGAGGGCGACGCGCAGCAACGTCGCGGCGAAATCGTTCAGGCGGTTGGCGTTCATGACGGCTTCCTTCGGGAGTGGATGGGAATGGATCGCACTCTATTCGAATCGATTCGGCCGATAAACACGCCATGACGATTAAATTGATTCTTATCCAGAACGAATCGAAGCGAAAAAAGGGCATGACCGAACATGCCCTCCGTCCTGCTCAGTAACCGCTCTTGCCTTGCGTTGCGTCGCCGCCGGACTGGCCGCCGCCCGGCGCATACGAATCGCACGCATGCGCCGCCGACGCGCCCAGCAGCGCCGCAAGCAGCACGCTCCACCACCATCGAGCCCTCATCGTCGCCCTCCTTCGGGCGGACCTCCGCCCTCCTTCGTTGTACGCGATCGGGCGGAAAAAGCGAGGGCGGACCGGCCCGCCGTCACCGAAACTCGGCGTACAGCGCGTCGAGGTCGAGATGCGCGGCGAACGTGTCGGCCAGCCGCTCGAGCGAAGCCTCGCGCAGCGCCGGGTAGTCGATGCGCGCCGCCCCGTCGAGCCCCGCCCACGCGAGCAGCGCCGCGCACGCGTCGGGCGCGTCGAACAGCCCGTGCACATAGGTCGCGAGGATCTGGCCGTCGGCCGACATCGCGCCGTCGGGACGCACGCCATCCTGCGCGGCATCGGCGGCCAGCGTCAGCGCGGGCGTCGCGAGCGCCGGCCCGCGCGTGTCGCCCATGTGGATCTCGTAACCGCGCACGGCTGCCTCGCCCGGCAGCGCGAGTTGCCCGGTCACGTTCTTCAGCGTCTTGTCGGGTTGCAGCGTCGTGTCGAAACCGAGCAGCCCGAACCCCGGCACGCTGCCGGGCGCACCTTCGAGGCCGAGCGGATCGTCGAGCGTGCGGCCGAGCATCTGCATGCCGCCGCAGATGCCGATCACCTTGCCGCCGTAGCGCAGATGACGCCGGATCCGCGCGTCCCAGCCCGTGTCGCGCAGCCACGCGAGGTCGCGCTGCACGCTCTTCGAACCGGGCAGGATCAGCAGGTCCGCGTCGGGCACGGGGCCGCTCTTCCAGTACGTGAATTCGACCTGCGGATGCGCGCGCAGCGGGTCGAAATCGGTGTGGTTGCTGATGCGCGGCAGCGCGGGCACGACGACGCGCAACACGCCGGCATCGCCGCGTGCGGCGGCGCTGCGCGCCTGTGCGGGCAGCATGTCCTCCGCGTCGAGCAGCAACCCGTGCAGGTACGGCAGCACGCCGAACACCGGCTTGCCCGTCCGGGCGCGCAGCCAGTCGAGCCCGGGTTCGAGCAGCGCGAGGTCGCCGCGGAAGCGGTTGATCACGAAGCCGCGCACGCGCGCGCGCTCGCTGTCCGACAGGCATGCGAGCGTGCCGACCAGATGCGCGAACACGCCGCCGCGATCGATGTCGGCGACGAGCACGACCGGGCAGTCGACGCGCTCGGCAAACCCCATGTTCGCGATGTCGCCGTCGCGCAGGTTGATCTCGGCCGGGCTGCCCGCGCCTTCGACGATCACCGTGTCGTACCCGGCGCGCAGGCGCGCATACGATTCGAGCACCGCATCGAACGCGACCGGCTTGTAGTCGTGATACGCCCGCGCGTCGAGGTTCATGCGCGCCTTGCCGTGAATGATCACCTGCGCGCCGCGGTCGCTCGTCGGCTTCAGCAGGACCGGATTGAAATCCGTATGCGGCGCGACGCCGGCGGCCAGCGCCTGCAACGCCTGTGCGCGGCCGATCTCGCCGCCGTCGACCGTCACCGCGCTGTTGAGCGCCATGTTCTGCGGCTTGAACGGCGCCACGCGTGCGCCGCCGCGGCGCGCGAGGCGGCACAGGCCCGCGACGAGCGTGCTCTTGCCCGCGTCGGACGTCGTGCCCTGGATCATCAGCGTGCCGCGCGGCCGCGGCTCGGGTGCATTCATCGTGTAAAAGGTCGTCGCGAAGCAAAGGCGGCATTATCGCCCGCGGCGCGGCGCGCGCGCCGTTACAATCACGCGATGATTCCGCACGACCTCACCTTCGTCCTCGGCGGCGCACGCTCGGGCAAGAGCGCGCATGCCGAGCGGCTCGCCGCCGACAGCGGCCGTCCCGTCACCTACATCGCGACCGCGACCGCCGCCGATGCCGAATTCGCGCAACGCATCGCGCATCATCGCGCGCGCCGGCCGGCCGACTGGGGGTTCGCCGACGCGCCCGTCGATCTCGCGGGCACGCTCGCGCGGCTCGACGATCCGCACGCGTGCCTGCTCGTCGACTGCCTGACGCTGTGGCTCACGAACCTGCTGTGCCCCGCAGAAGGCGACCCGCTCGACGACGCGCAGTACGCGACGCACGTCGAGCGGCTCGAGCACGCGTTGCGCGGCGCGCGCGCGAAGGTGATCGTCGTCAGCAACGAGATCGGGCTCGGCGTCGTGCCGCTCGGGTCGGTCACGCGCCGCTACGTCGACGAGCTCGGGCGCCTGAACCAGCGCGTCGCCGCGCTCGCGACGCGCGTCACGCTGCTGGTTGCCGGGCTGCCGCTCGACCTCAAGGCGAGCGCGCAGCCATGCTGATGCTGTCGCTGCCCGTCGTCGCGATGCTCGCGGTCGCGGCCGCGCTCGTCGACCGCGCCATCGGCGAGCCGGCCGGCTGGCATCCGCTCGTCGCGTTCGGCCGCGTCGCCGCGCGCATCGAAGCCGCGCTGAACACGGGCCGGCGCGGCCGCCTGGTCGGCGTCGCCGCATGGCTCGCGGCGGTCGTGCCGCCGGTGGCCGTCGCGGCATGGCTCGTCTGCGCGCTGCCGTGGCCGTTCGCGGCTGCGCTGCACGTCGCGCTGCTGTGGTTCGCGCTCGGCGCGAAGAGCCTCGCCGACCACGTCGCGCCGATCGCCGCCGCGCTGCTGCGGCGCGACCTCGACGCGGCGCGCACGCTGACCGCACGCATCGTGTCGCGCGACACCGGCAGCGCGGACGAAGGCGCGCTGTCGCGCGCGGCCGTCGAATCGGCGCTCGAGAACGGCAACGACGCGATCTTCGGCGCGCTCTTCTGGTTCGTCGTCGCGGGCGGTCCCGGCGCGTTGCTGTTCCGGCTCGCAAACACGCTCGACGCGATGTGGGGCTATCGCACGCCCCGCTTCCTGACCTTCGGCTGGGCTGCCGCACGCATCGACGACGCGCTGAACTGGATGCCCGCACGCCTCACCGCCGCGAGCTACGCGCTGCTCGGCGACACGGCCGCCGCGTGGCGCTGCTGGCGCACGCAGGCGCGCCACTGGGACAGCCCGAACGCGGGCCCCGTCATGGCCGCGGGTGCCGGCAGCCTGAACGTGCAGCTCGGCGGCCCGGCCGTCTATCACGGCGAGATCGAGGATCGCCCGGCGCTCGGCACCGGCGCCACGGCAACTGCCGTCCACATCGTCGCCGCGCTGTCGCTCGTCACGCGCACGCTCGCCCTGTGGCTCGCGCTGCTGGTCGCGAGCGGCGCACTCGTCATGGCCACCCATCATGTCTGATTCATCCATCGCGCACGGCGGCAACCTGCACGAAGCCGCCCGCCGCCACGGCATTCCGTACGACGCGTGGCTCGACCTGTCGACCGGCATCAATCCGGCGGGCTTCCCGGTGCCGCCCGTCCCGGCCGACGCATGGCGCCGACTACCCGACGACGGCGACGGCCTCGCGGCCTGCGCCGCGCAGTACTACCGCGCGCCCGATGCCGCGCACGTGCTGCCGGTCGCCGGCAGCCAGGCCGCGATCCGCGCGTTGCCCGGCTTGCTGCCGGCCGGCGACGCCGGCGTCGCGGCGCTCGCGTACGGCGAATATGCGCCCGCGTTCGCGCGCCACGGCCATCGTGTCGTCGCGCTGGACATCCGCGCCGATACGCTGCCCGCGACGCTGCGCCACGTCATCGTCGGGAATCCGAACAATCCGACCGCCGAGTTCGTGCCGACCGCGCGCCTGCTCGGCTGGCATGCGCAACTGGCGGCACGCGGCGGAACGCTGATCGTCGACGAAGCGTTCGCCGATACGGGCGCCACGCCATCGCTCGCGCCGCAGGTCGATCGTCCCGGCCTCGTCGTGCTGCGCTCGGTCGGCAAGTTCTTCGGGCTCGCCGGGATCCGCGCGGGCTTCGTGCTCGCATGCCCCGACCGCGTCGTCGCGTTGCGCGACCGGCTCGGCGCGTGGACGGTCGGCGGCCCCGCACGCCACGCGGTCGCCGCGGCATTCGCCGATCGCGCGTGGCAAGCGGCCGCCCGCGAGCGGCTCGCGGCCGACGGCGAACGACTGGCCGCGCTGCTGCGCACGCACGGCTTCGCGGTTCGCGCGACGCCGCTCTTCAGTTGGACCGACGACCCGCGGGCCGCGGCGCTGCATGCGGCGCTCGCGACGCGCGGGATCTGGACGCGGCACTTCCCGACCCCGTCGAGCGTGCGCGTCGGCCTGCCGGGCAGCGAAGCCGAATGGCGGCGCCTCGGCGATGCGCTCGCGCATTGCGTGCCGTTGCTGCAGCGAGTCCCGGCATGAGGCCGCGCCCGTTCCGCCGGCTCGCGCCGGCCGCACTGCTCGCGGCGCTCGCTCATGCGCCGCTCGTCCACGCCGATGTCGCGACGCGCGACGACGCCGGCGACACGGTCACGCTGCCCGCGCCCGCGCAGCGCGTGATCAGCCTCGCGCCGCACGCGACCGAGCTCGTCTACGCGGCCGGCGGCGGCGCGAAGCTCGTCGGCACCGTCACGTACAGCGACTATCCGGCCGCCGCGCAAGCGGTGCCGCGCGTCGGCGACAACAAGGCGCTCGATCTCGAACGCATCGCCGCATTGAAGCCCGACCTGATCGTCGTCTGGCGGCACGGCAACGCCGAGCGGCAGACCGATGCGCTGCGCGCGCTGCACATCCCGCTGTTCTTCAGCGAACCGAAGCATCTCGACGACGTGTCGTCGTCGCTGCGCCGGCTCGGCACGCTGCTCGGCACGCAACCGACCGCCGATGCCGCCGCCGCTGCGTTCACGCGGGACCTCGCGGCGCTACGCGCACGCTACGCGGCACGCCCGCCCGTCACGCTGTTCTTCCAGGTGTGGGACCGCCCGCTGACGACGCTCAACGGCACGCACCTGATCGACGAAGTATTCGAACTATGCGGCGGCCGCAACGTGTTCGCCTCGCTCAAGCCGCTCGCGCCGACCGTGACCGACGAGGCCGTGCTCGCGGCGAATCCGGAAGCGATCGTGACGACGAGCGCGGGGGCGACGCGTTCGACCGAACCGCTGCCGAGCCTCGCGCGGTGGCGTGCGTGGCCCGCGCTGATGGCCGTCGCGCGCCACAACCTGTTCGCGATCGACGGCGATCTGCTGACGCGGCCGTCGCCGCGGATCGTGCAGGGCGCGGCCGCGCTGTGCGAGGATCTGGATGCCGCGCGTGCGCGGCGGCCGGCGCGCTGATTGCCGGCGGCTGGCGCATTGTCGTGCACCGATGCCGGATGCGTGCGGCGCCCGAGACGGATCGAACGTGCGCGGCGTCGTTCATTGCGGACGCACGTGCGCCCATGCGTCCCAGTGCACGATTTCCCATGCTTGCGCGTCGTCGTTCGTGCGCAGCCAGACGACCCCGCCCGTCGGCACGGGCCGCGACAGCAGCGTGTCGAGCGGCACGCGCAACACATGCGACGCGAACGCGCGGATCACGCCCGCATGCGTGACGACCCATTGCGAGCCGTCGAGCGTCGCCATCGTATCGGCCTGCCGCGCGACCCGCGCGACGAATCGCGCCACGCTTTCTCCGCCGTGCGCGCATGCATGCATCAGGTCGGCCGCCCACGCATCGAGGGCCGCGCGGTCGATGTCGTCCCAGCGCTGCATTTCCCATGCGCCGAAATCCATTTCCTGCCAGTCGGCATCGCACCGCAGCGGCACGTCGAATGCCCGCGCGAGCCGTTCGGCAATCGACGCGCAACGTGCGAGCGGGCTCGTCCAGACCCGTTCGGGTGACGGCGCGCCGAGTGCCGACAGATGCGCACGCACGGCCTGCGCGCCGTCGTCGGCCGATTCGGCGAGCGGCACGTCGCTGCGTCCGTAGCAGATGCCCGGCTCGATGCCGACGGCCGGATGACGGATCAGAACGACGTCCATCCGAGCACCACGAGATAGATCGCCAGTTCGCCCAGTTGCTGCGCGAAACCGAGACCGTCGCCCGTATAGCCGCCGATCCGCTTCACGAAATAGCGCGCGAGCCACGCACGCACGAGCACGAGCACCACGCACGCGGCGACGCCCATGCGCCAGTCCGGCCAGAACAGCCACGGCATCCCGAACGCCGCCGCGATGCACGCCGCGCGTGCTCCCATGCGTTGCGCAACCGGCTTCGCCTTGCCTTCGGGCCGCACGTAGTCGAGCGACATCAGCAGGCTCACGGCCATCGCGCGGCTCGCCGCATGCGCGGCGATCATCGTCCATGCGGCGCGCAACGGCAGCATCGACATCAGCGCCTGCCATTTCAGTCCGAGCGCGATCACGAGCGCGACCGCGCCGAACGTGCCGATCCGCGAATCGTGCATGATACGCAGCACGTCGTCGCGCGTGTAACCGCCGCCGAACGCATCGCAACTGTCGGCCAGGCCGTCTTCGTGGAATGCGCCGGTCGCGAGCAGCGTCGCGGCCATCGACAGCCCGACCGCGATCGACACGGGCAGCGCGCGCAGTGCGACGAGATAGACCAGCGCGCCCCATGCGCCCACGCACGCGCCGACGAGCGGGAAATAACGCGCGGCCTGATCGAGATCGCCAGCCGCGTAGCCGATCGAGCGCGGCACGGGCACGCGCGTGAAATAGCCGAGCGCGACGAAGAAGTAGCGCAGTTCGGCCCGCATGCCGCGCGCGCGCTCAGGCGTCACGATCGTCGACGCCGGCGGACTCGAAGCTCGCCATCTCGGCGAGGAACGCGGCCGCCGCGCGCACGAGCGGCAGCGCGAGCGCGGCGCCCGTGCCTTCGCCGAGCCGCAGGTCGAGCGCGAGCAGCGGCTTCGCGCCGAAATGCTCGAGCATGCGCCGGTGGCCGGCCTCGTGCGACGTATGCGAGAACACGCAGTAGTCGCGCACGCCGGGCGCGATGCGCTCGGCGACGAGCAGCGCGGCGCTCGCGATGAAGCCGTCGACGAGGATCGTCATCCGCTCGCTCGCGGCCGCGAGGTACGCGCCCGCCATCATCGCGATCTCGAAGCCGCCGAACGTCGCGAGCACGTCGAGCGGCGCGATCGCATGCGCGTGCTTGACGAGCGCGCGGCCGAGCACCGCGCGCTTGTGCGCGAGGCCCTGGTCGTCGAGCCCCGTGCCGCGACCGACGCATGCATCGATCGGCACGTCGAGCAGGCGGCTCATCAGGCACGCGGCCGACGACGTGTTCGCGATCCCCATCTCGCCGAAGCCGATCGCGTTCGTGCCGAGCGACGCGTGCAGACGCACGCGCGCCGCGCCGGCGGCCAGCGCCGTCATCGCTTCTTCGCGCGTCATCGCCGGTTCCGTCGCGAAGTTGCGCGTACCGCGCGCGACCGGCAGCGACACGAGCCGCTCCGACGGCGGCAGCGGCGACGCGACGCCCGCATCGACGATCTCGAGCGTGCTCTGCGCGACGCCCGAGAACGCGTTGATCGCCGCGCCGCCGGCCAGGAAGTTCGCGACCATCTGCGCGGTCACCGCTTGCGGATAAGGACTGACGCCTTCGGCCGCGATGCCGTGGTCGCCCGCGAACACGATCGTCACGGGACGCTGCACGACCGGCCGCTCGGTGCGCTGGATTAGCCCGATCTGCAGCGCGAGCGCCTCGAGCTGGCCGAGGCTGCCGGGCGGCTTGGTCTTGTGGTCGATCACATGTTGCAGGCGCGTGCGCAGCGCGTCGTCGAGCGGCGCGATCGCGGGCGGGAAACAGGTCGGAGTCGTCATCGGGGAGCCGTGTCGTGGGCGCGGCAGGCGCCGCGCATCGGAAAAATCGGAACGGAAAGGGTCATTGTCGCGCAGGCCATGCCGGCAGCAGCGCATCGCGGCCGTTCTCGCGGATCAGCACGAGCGGATAGCCGAACGCGTCGCTCGCGCGCTCGGGCGTCAGCACGTCGTGCACGGGGCCGGCCCACGCATGGCCGCGGCCGTCGAGCAACAGCGCATGCGTCGCGAAACGCCGCGCGAGGTTCAGGTCGTGACACGAAAACATCACCGTGCGCGGGCCTGCCGCGAGCCACGCGGCCAACGCGGTCAGGCAGTCGATCTGGTGATGCAGGTCGAGATGCGCGAGCGGCTCGTCGAGCAGCATCAGCGGCGCATCCTGGCACAGCGTCGCGGCTAGTGCGACCCGCTGCCGCTCGCCGCCCGACAGCGACATCACGTCGCGCGACGCGAGCGCGCTCAGGTCGAACGTCGCGAGCGCATCGCGCGCGGCCGTGCGGTCGCCGTCGCGCTCCCAGCCCCAGCCGCCGAGATACGGAAAGCGGTTCAGCAGCACCGTGTCGAACACGGTCGCGCTGAACGCATCGTGCAATTGCTGCGGCATCAGCGCGCGGCGCTGCGCGAGTTGCCCGGGACGCCACGCGGCAAGCGGCCGGCCGTCGATCTCGACGTGTCCGCCGGCCGGCGGCTGCAATCCCGCGAGCGTGGCGAGCAGCGTCGTCTTGCCCGCGCCGTTCGGTCCGGCGACACACCAGATCTCGCCGGGGCGGAACGCCTGCGTGAAGCGCTCGAGCAGCGTGCGCGCGCCGGCCTTCAGCGTCAGCTCGACGGCCCTGTAGCGCATGTCGCCGGCAGCGGCGTGCGGTGCGGCGGCGCCCGTCATCGCATCGGTCTCCTCAGCAACATCCACAGGAACACCGGCACGCCGATCAACGCGGTCATCGCGCCCACCGGCAATTGCGCGGGCGCGATCGCGGTGCGCGCCAGCAGGTCGGCCGCCATCACGCCGCCGCCACCCGCAATCATCGCGGCCGGCAGCAGCATCCGCTGGTCGTTGCCGAACGCGAGCCGCAACCCATGCGGCACGACGAGCCCGACGAAGCCGATCGTACCGGCCGTCGTCACGGCGGCCGCGGCGGCCAGCGACGCGACGAGATAGATCCGCACGCGCAGGCGTGCGACCGGCACGCCGAGCGCGAGCGCGGTCGCGTCGCCGCGCAGCAGCACGTTCAGTTGCGGCGCGGCCGGCAGCGCGACGCATGCGCTCAGCAACAGCGCGCCCCACGCGAACCACGGCGCCGTCGCGCCGTTCAGGTCGCCCGTCAGCCAGAAGATGATGCCGCGCAGCCGCGCGTCGGGCGCGAGCGACAGCAACAGCGTGACGAGCGCGCCCCACCCCGCCGCGATCACGACGCCCGTGAGCAGCAGCCGCGGCGAGGCGTCGCGCGATTCGCCGCGCCACAGCTCGCGCCTCGCGAGCCCGAGCACGAGCGCGACCGAGACGAGCGAACCGGCGAACGCCGACGCGTCGACGAGCCACCACGCGCCGCCCGCGATCATCGCGACGAGCGCGAAGCCGGCCGCGCCGCCGGACACGCCGAGCACATACGGCTCCGCGAGCGGGTTGCGCAGCAGCACCTGCAACAGCGCACCGGCCAGCGCGAGCAGCGCGCCGCACGCGAAACCCGCGAGCGCGCGCGGCAGGCGCAGCGTCCGGACGATATCGGCGAACAGGGTATCGCCGCCGTGCGGCACGAGCGACGCGAGCGCCTGCCACGGCGACATCGGCACGCTGCCGATCGACAGCGACGCGACGAACAGCAGCGCGACCACGGCGGCCAGCGCGGCCCAGATCGCGGCGGCGCGCGCGGCGCTCATGCCGCGCCCGGCCGCGCGCACGACGCGCGGCACATCCGCTTGCGGGAGCCGGCCGGGCGCGACAGCGGCGCGTGGCGGACGATTGGGGTCGGCATCGAAGAAACGTTCCGTGAAACATTGCGCGCCCCGCTTCCCCGCAGGCCGCGCGTCATGGAGCCCGTGCGGGCTCCCCGTCTCGGCCGGTATCCGGGCTGGCGGCGGTCCGGCTCGCCTTCCCGCGCGATGACGCGCAGTGGCCCGCGCCCGCATGCGACTGCATGCGAAACGCGCCCGAGCCGGCCTGCGTCACGCGACGCGGCCGCTTACCGTTGCGGGGGCAGCGCAGGTCGGCGCGCTCCTGGAGCCCGCACCCTGCTTCCCGTTTAACCGCGCGTCCTGCGCGCGAGCACCGAGGCGGCGCCAGTTTAGGAGCCGGTCGCGCGAGCGTCAAGGAAGCGTCCGGACCCGCGCGGGACGCGCCTATTCGCGGCAAGAAGCAGGGGTGTTACGACTGGAAACGTTACAGATGTCGGATTGCGCGTTATTCCGCGCTAAAATGCTGGGTCTTTAGAGGACGCAGCAAATGCTCAACGAACTCGAAACCCTATCTCAAAATATTGGCCGTCTGATTTCGCTGAACAAGCGCTATCACTCGGAACGGCTCGCGCTCGAGGAGCAGGTCGCGCAATTGCGCGCGGAAGCGGACACGGTCCGCGCGGAGCTCGCGCAGCTGCGCGACGAACGCAATGCGCTCGCGGCCGAGCGCGACACGTTGTCGGCGAAGATCGACGACGCCCAGGTGAAACTGAACGCGATTCTCGAAAAGCTGCCGCGCTCGAAGGGCGCGGAGCAAGCCGACAACCAGCTCGACCTGCTGGATGCGCAGGCGCGCACGGATGGCGATGACACGGCCAGCCACGGAGAACATGCATGAGCACCAAGCAGATCGAAGTCTCGATTCTCGGTCAGCCCTATCGGCTCGCCTGTTCGGCCGAGACCGAAGCGGCGCTGCTCGAAGCGGTCGCGCGCGTCGACGCCGAAATGTCGAAAATCCGCTCGAACAGCTCGGTGCGCGGCACCGATCGCATCGCGGTGATGGCGGCGCTGTCGCTCGCATCGGAATTGCTGCGGCTGCAAACGAGCGTGCGGCATGGTGAAGCATTTCCGGCGGAGGAAATCCGTCGTACAATGCACCAGATGAACGAACAGCTCGGCGCGGTGCTCGCACAGCACGAGACGCAGTAACGTTTCAAACGATGCGTCGATTCCCCTTGATCTCGACGGTCAACGGTGGTCAAATTGGCGCATCGAATCACAGTTCAGTCAGCTTCCCTGCCTGGTTCGCCAAGGTCATATATTCCTTGAACCAATGCCATGTGCACGGTTGCGGAAATTTGTAGCACGGGCGCGCGCGTCACTCTGTCTGATGTACCCGAAGTGCTGCTAACTGCGACCAATTCTGAACCTCAGGTTCAGGATGCCGGCCTAGCGGCCAAGGTGGGGGCCTATCCAACGGCATCGGGCAAGTCCCGGTGCCGTTTTCTTTTGTAGCAGCCTTTTCTGCGTCGACCACGACCATGCAATACTGGCTGATGAAGTCCGAACCGGACGAAGCAAGCATCGACGATCTCGCCGACGCACCGCAGCGCTCGCTGCCGTGGACGGGTGTGCGCAACTATCAGGCGCGCAATTTCATGCGCGACACGATGAAGATCGGCGACGGCGTGCTGTTCTATCACTCGAGCTGCCCCGAGCCGGGCATCGCCGGGCTCGCCGAAGTCTCGTCGACGCCCTACCCCGATCCCACGCAGTTCGATCCGAAAAGCCCCTATTACGACCCGAAATCGACGCAGGAAGCGCCACGCTGGCTGCTCGTCGACGTGCGCTTCGTGAAGAAGTCGCCGCTCGTGCCGCTCGCCACGCTGCGCGAGCACGACGAACTCGCCGACATGCGCGTGCTCGCGCGCGGTAACCGGCTGTCGATCACGCCCGTCACGCGTGCGGAATGGCGATTCATCACCGAAAAGCTGATGAAGTAGGCGCGCGCCAAAGGTCAAATCCGGTCAGTACGCGCGACCGTAACGGAACTCGCGGCACTGTCGCGCAGCCTAAGCAACCACTGCCGGCCGAACGGGCCGGCCGTCGTTTTTTCGTTGCGCGGTACGCCCGCGTCGCGCACGCGTGACCCGCGTGCGCGCCCTCGCACAAGGAATCCAACAATGACCAAGAAATCCGCACTCGCGCTGTCGCTCGCCCTCGCCGCCGCCGTTCCGGTTGCGCTGACGCTCGCGTCGCCCGCCGCACACGCGCAGGCGGCGAACCCGCACTTTCCGGAGCCGGCCGGCGTGCTGTCGCTTTCGTCGCAGGCCAGTGCCGACGTGCCGCAGGACATCATCCACATCACGCTGTTCTATGAGCAGCAGGCCAAGGATCCGGGCAGCCTCACCGCGCAGCTGAACCAGCGCGCGGACGCGGCCCTGTCGCAGGTGAAGGGCGTGTCGGGCGTCACCGCGCACACGGGCGCGTTCTCCGTGTATCCGAGCACCGATCGCGACGGGAAGATCTCCGCATGGCGCGGCCGCACCGAGGTCGCGCTCGAATCGCGCGATTTCGCCGCGGCGTCGAAGCTGGCGGGCCAGTTGTCGAACCTGATGCAGGTCGCGAACGTCGAGTTCTCGCTGTCGCCGGAAGCGCAGCGCACGGCCGAGCAGAAGCTCACGACCGAAGCGATCAAGTCGTTCCGCGCCCGCGCGGACGAAGCCGCGAAGGCGTTCGGCTACAGCAGCTACACGATCCGCGACGTGAACGTCGGCAGCGGCCGCAACGTGCAGCCGTACCCGCGCATGATGGCGATGGCCGCGGCGCCGATGGACAGCGCGAAGATGAGCGCGCCGATCGCGGTCGAAGGCGGCAAGGCCACCGTGTCGGTCACCGTCAACGGCTCCGTGCAGATGAAGTAACGCGCATCGCGCGGCTGTCGGAAACGAAAAACGCCGGCCCGAGGGCCGGCGTTTTTTATGCGCGTCCGGGTATCGATGCACGCGCCGATCGCGCATGCATCGATACCGCGTCATGCAGCCACGTCACGCAGCCGCATTCGCGTTCGCCGCGCGGCGGCGATACGCCCAGACCATCAACGCGATCCCCGCGAGAATCATCGGCAGCGACAGCCACTGCCCCATCGACAGGCCGAGTGCGAGCAGCCCGAGGAAGTCGTCCGGCTCGCGCGCAAACTCGACCGTGAAACGCGCGAGGCCATAACCGATCAGGAACAGCGCGGATATCGCGCCCATCGGCCGCGGCTTGCGCGCGAACAAGAACAGCACGAAGAACAGCGCGATCCCCTCGAGCGCGATTTCATAGAGCTGCGAAGGATGGCGCGGCAGCATCTGGTATTGCATGAACACGTCGGCGAGATGCCACTTCTCGACGAGCTCCGGATGTTTCGGCAACCAGGCCGCGTCGTCGCGCATCGCGCCCGGGAACAGCATCGCCCAAGGCGCCGTCGGATCGGTCACGCGGCCCCACAGTTCGCCGTTGATGAAGTTGCCGAGACGCCCGGCCGCCAGCCCCGTCGGCACCATCGGCGCGACGAAATCGGTGACCTGGAGCCAGTGCCGCTTGCGCTGCCACGCGAACAGCATCATCGCGAGCGTCACGCCGAGGAAGCCGCCGTGAAACGACATGCCGCCTTCCCACACCTTGAACACGTCGAGCGGATGCGAGAAGTAGAAACCGGCCTTGTAGAACAGCACGTAGCCGAGCCGGCCGCCGAGCACGGTGCCGAGCACGCCGTAGAACATCATGTCGTCGATGTCCTTCGCGGTCCAGCCCTGCGCCGCGACATGCGGCAGCTTCAGGCGGATCCGGCCGACGACGATCGCCGCGATGAAGCCGACGAGATACATGAGGCCGTACCAGCGCACGGCCAGCGGCCCGAGATGGATCGCAACGGGGTCGAAATTCGGGTGAATGATCATGGATTAGCGAAGAAGTTTTCGAATACGGTACGGCCGTCGCACGCGCGCAGCACCGCGCGTTGGACGGCGCCCGCACGCCATCGTTCACGTCATGCGGCAAGACCCTGCGCGCGCACGACGTCGATGAACCCGGCAAGCACGGGGCTCACGTCGTCGGTACGCCACACGAGGCCCGTCTCGACGAGCGGCGCGTGGCCGGCGAGCGGCCGGTAGACCACGCCGGTGCGCCGCAGGTTACGCAGCGATTGCGGCACCAGTGCGACGCCCATGCCGGCCGACACGAGGCTGACGATCGTCTGCATCTGGATTGCTTCCTGACCGATGCGCGGGGTTTCCCCCGCCGCGCCGTAGCAGCCCGTAATGATGTCATAAAAGCCGGGCGCCAAACGACGCGGAAAGATCACGAGCGGCAACGCGGCGACGTCGGCAAGCTGCACCGGCTCGTCCTCGGGCGCGTCGGAAGCCGTACTCGGCATCGCGACCACCAGCGGCTCGCGTACGACGGGCAGGTACGACAAGCCGGCCGCGTGACGCGGCGGCACGGGCGGAATGACGAGCCCGGCGTCGATGCGCCCGGCGACGAGTTCGTCGATCTGCACGTCGCTCGTCGCTTCCGCGAGCTGCAGCCGCACCTGCGGATAGCGCGCGCCGAACGCACGCAGCAACGACGGCAACAGCCCGTAATCGGCGGTCGACACGAACGCGAGCGACAGCGAACCGGCCTCGCCGCGCGCGAGCCGGCGCGCCAGCGGCGGCAGCGCATCGGCCGACGCCAGCAGCCGGCGCACGTCGGGCAGCAGCGCCGCACCGACCGCCGTCAGCGCCACCGAGCGCTTGGTGCGCACGAACAGCGCGACGCCCAGCGCGTCCTCCAGCGCGCGAATCGCCTGCGACAGCGGCGGCTGCGTCATCGACAGGCGCTCGGCCGCGCGGCCGAAATGGCGCTCGTCGGCGACGGTCGCGAAATAGCGCCACTGGCGCAGGTCGGGGATCGGATCGGCCATGTTCGACTCATTCGCAAAACGACTTAATAGGCGACAAATAATATATTGGACATCCCAATCAGGACACCCCATGCTTGGTCGATCCGAACCGGCGCGCCCTCGCGAGCGACGCCCATACCACGATGGAGTCCCCCATGTCGTACAACCGTCGCTCGAAGCACATCACGCAAGGCGTGGCCCGTTCGCCGAACCGCTCGATGTATTACGCCCTCGGCTACCAGAAGGAAGATTTCGACAAGCCGATGATCGGCATTGCCAACGGCCATTCGACGATCACGCCGTGCAATTCCGGCTTGCAGCGCCTGTCGGACGCGGCCGTCGACGCCGTCAAGGCCGCCGGCGCGAACCCGCAGATCTTCGGCACGCCGACGATTTCGGACGGCATGTCGATGGGCACCGAAGGGATGAAGTACTCGCTCGTGTCGCGCGAAGTGATCGCCGACTGCATCGAGACCTGCGTGCAGGGCCAGTGGATGGACGGCGTCGTGGTGGTCGGCGGCTGCGACAAGAACATGCCCGGCGGCATGATCGCGCTCGCGCGCCTGAACGTGCCGGGCATCTACGTCTACGGCGGCACGATCCGCCCGGGCAACTGGAAGGGCCGCGACCTGACGATCGTGTCGTCGTTCGAAGCCGTCGGCGAATTCACCGCGGGCCGGATGTCGCAGGAGGACTTCGAAGGCGTCGAGAAAAACGCGTGCCCGACGTCCGGTTCGTGCGGCGGCATGTACACCGCGAACACGATGAGTTCATCGTTCGAGGCGCTCGGCATGTCGCTGCTGTATTCGTCGACGATGGCGAACCCCGATCAGGAGAAGGTCGATTCGGCCGCCGAATCGGCGCGTGTGCTGGTCGAGGCCGTGAAGCGCGACCTGAAGCCGCGCGACATCATCACGAAGGAATCGATCGAGAACGCGGTGTCGGTGATCATGGCCACCGGCGGCTCGACCAATGCGGTGCTGCACTATCTCGCGATCGCGCACGCGGCCGAGGTCGACTGGACGATCGACGATTTCGAGCGCATCCGCAAGCGCGTGCCGGTGATCTGCGACCTGAAGCCGTCGGGGAAGTACGTCGCGACCGACCTGCACCGGGCCGGCGGGATTCCGCAGGTGCTGAAGATCCTGCTCGACGCGGGGCTGCTGCACGGCGACTGCATGACGATCACGGGCCGCACGATCGCCGACGAGTTGAAGGACGTGCCGAGCGTGCCGCGCGCGGACCAGGACGTGATCTTCCCGATCGAGCGCGCACTGTACAACGAGGGCCATCTCGCGATCCTGAAGGGCAATCTCGCGGAGGACGGCGCGGTCGCGAAGATCACCGGCCTGAAGAACCCGGTGATCACGGGCCCGGCGCGCGTATTCGACGACGAGCAGAGCGCGATGGATGCGATCCTCGGCGACCGGATCCGCGCGGGCGACATCCTCGTGCTGCGCTACCTCGGCCCGCAGGGCGGCCCCGGCATGCCGGAAATGCTCGCACCGACGTCCGCGATCATCGGCAAGGGGCTCGGCGAATCGGTCGGCTTCATCACGGACGGCCGCTTCTCGGGCGGCACCTGGGGCATGGTGGTCGGCCACGTCGCGCCTGAGGCGTTCGTCGGCGGCACGATCGCGCTGGTGCAGGAAGGCGATTCGATCACGATCGACGCGCACCGGCTGCTGCTGCAACTGAACGTCGACGACGCGGAACTCGCGCGCCGCCGCGCTGCGTGGCGGCAGCCGGCACCCCGCTATACGCGCGGCGTGCTCGCCAAATTCGCGGCGCTCGCCCGGCCGGCGAACCAGGGGGCGGTCACGGGTTGATGCAGAGGCGTCATCGCATGCGACCCCGATAAACGGGCCGCCCGGGGAACGCGCAAAACGTGCGTTCCCTTTGCTTCTATAATGCGCGGACCATGAAGCCGGCCGTCCCCGCCGGCGGAGAACCGCATGAAACAGACGATATTGCGCGTGTTGCTCGCCATGCTGCTGACCGGCAGCGCGGCGGCGGCGCATGCCGACCAGGCCGACGGACTCGCGCTGGCGCAGCGCAAGAACTGCATGGCCTGCCATGCGATCGGCAAGCCGCTGATGGGTCCGTCGTTCCGCGACATCGCCGGCAAGTACGCGGTGCGCGGCGACGGCGTCGACTACCTGGCGCAATCGATCGTGAAAGGCAGCGTCGGCGTATGGGGCAGCGTGCCGATGCCCGCCAATACGCAACTGACGAGCACCGAGGCCCATACGCTCGCCCAGTGGGTGCTGTCGGTACGCTGAAAGCGAATACCCGCGCGGGTACCCACCTTGTGCGCTTGTGCGCGGGACGTCGCGAGAGGACGGCCGCGTACTGACCGACCTGTCCCTCCCCAGCGGCTTCGCACGCGTTTACTGCGCTTACTGCACCCGCATTCTCTTTTTTCGCCGCCGCGAACGATTGCCCGTTCAGCCGGAATGACCGGCGCGACGACGGGCGATCTCTTCATCGACCGCCTCGCGCACCCAGTCCATCACCTCGGTTTCCAGCGCGAGTGCGACTTCGCGCGTGACCTGGCCGACCAGCCAGGCCGAATGCTCGTGCAGCGCATCGCGACAACGCGCTTCGATGGCGTCGCGCCCTGCCCCGGTCAGATAGTTCGTCAGGCGATTGCGAAGCCGTTCGGCGATGTGCTGCGCATCTTCCGGCGTCAGCGCGACTGCGGCCTGCGCATCCGGCTGCGGCGGCACCGCGCCCGGTAGGGCCACCTCCGGCGTCGCCGATTCGGGCGCGTGCGCGGCCGCGTCGCGCGCCATCGCGGCGAACGTGTGTTTCGGCAGGTCGTCATCGACGAGCGACGAGCGCAGCGGCGCCGTCATCGCCGCCGCATCCTCCGCGACCACGTGCTCGGCAGCGCCAGGCTCGGCCGGCGCATCGGTTTCGCCCGCGGCGGCGGCCGTCGCCGCGTCGCCCGGCAGCTCGACCGCCGGCACGTGCGGCGTCGGCACGGGTTCGATCACGACGGAATCGGGGTCGGCCTCGGTTTTACGCGATTCGGCCCACGCGGCACCCGCGGCGGCCGGTGGCGCGATCACGTCGGTGAGCACCGGAATCGCCGCATCGTCGTGCGGCCGGGGGGCGGCCGACGCGGGCGAGCGCGCCGGCGCCGGCTTGCCCGGCACCAGCACGTCAGTCAGCGTCGGAATCGAGGATGAATCGGCTTCGGTCACGGGAACACTCCGTCGACGGTTGCGGCTAGCCGCCCTGCTTGTAGTTGTTCAGCGCATAGCCGCGGTCGCGGTAGAACCGGTAGCGGTCGCGGCCCGCGGCCAGCTCGTCCGGCGCGTTGCCGACCACTTCGAGCAGGCGTTCGAAGCGGGCGAACTGCGCGGGCACGGTCGCGCCGAGGTTCAGCAGCACGTGATGATGCGGCGCGCGGTCGAGATCGGCGGCCAGCACGATCGGCGTGCCGGCGGCGTGCTCGCTGTCGATGCCGCAATGCGGGATGAAATCGAGCGGCGAGAACGTCCAGAGCCGCTCGTCGAGCGCGCGCAGGCGCGCGGGCTCGGCGAGCACGACGACCGGCTGCCCGGCCTGATAGGCCTTGCGCAGCAGCCGGCACGCGTACGCAAGCGAATCGCCGACGTTCGAGTGGAAATCGATCCGCGTCATTGCCCGCGCACCCGCAGCGTCGTCGGCGCCGCCATCACTGGCCGGCGCGGTCGATCAGGAACTGCGCGAGCAACGGCACCGGACGGCCCGTCGCGCCCTTCGCCGCGCCACCCTTCCATGCGGTGCCCGCGATGTCGAGGTGAGCCCACGGATAGCTCTCGGTGAAGCGCGACAGGAAGCACGCGGCCGTCACGGCGCCGGCCGGACGCCCGCCGATGTTCGCGAGATCCGCGAAATTCGACTTCAGCTGTTCCTGGTACTCGTCGTCGAGCGGCATGCGCCATGCCGGGTCGTTCGCCTCGCGCGACGCGTCGAGCAACTCGCCGGCGAGCGCGTCGTTCGTCGAGAACAGCCCGCTGTTGTGGCCGCCCAGCGCGATCACGCACGCACCCGTCAACGTCGCGACGTCGATCACGGCGGCCGGCTTGAAGCGCTCGGCATACGTGAGCGCGTCGCACAGGATCAGGCGGCCTTCGGCGTCGGTGTTCAGCACCTCGATCGTCAGCCCCTTCATGCTGGTGACGATGTCGCCCGGCTTCGTCGCATTGCCGCCCGGCATGTTCTCGCAGGTCGGCACGATCGCGACGACGTTGATCTTCAGGCCCATCTCGGCGACCGCGCGGATCGTGCCGAGCACCGAGCCCGCGCCGCACATGTCGTACTTCATCTCGTCCATGCCTTCGCCCGGCTTCAGCGAGATGCCGCCCGTATCGAACGTGATGCCCTTGCCGACCAGCACGACCGGCGCGGCCTTCGCGGCGGCGCCCTGGTAGCGCAGCACGATGAACTGCGGCGGCTCGACCGACGCGCGGGCGACCGACAGGAACGACCCCATCTTCAGCGCCTGGATCTGCTTGAGCCCGAGGACCTCGGCCTTCAGGCCCCAATCCTTCGCGATCTTCTTCGCGGTGTTGCCGAGATAGGTCGGCGTGCAGACGTTGCCCGGCAGGTTGCCGAGGTCGCGGGTCAGATCCATCCCGTTCGCGAGCGCGACGGCCTGCTTGATCGCGACCTTCGCGGCCTTTTCGTCCGCCGGATCGACGCTGAACACGACACGCTTGAGCGTGTGCGACGCCGGTTCCGGCTTGCTCTTCATCTGCGTGAAGCGGTAGGTCTCGTTGCGCAGCGCGAGGATCGCGGCGCGCACGCCCCAGTCGGAGCTGCGCTCGTCGACCGGCAGTTGCGCGAGCGAGAACGTGACCTGGACGACCTTGGTCGCCAGCAGCGCGCGCCAGGCGGCGGTCACCGCGTCGTTATAGGCTTTCTGATTGAAAGCATCCTGCTTGCCGAGCCCGACGAGCAGCACGCGCGACGCGCCGATGCCCGACACTTCGTGCAGGAACAGCGTCTTGCCGCGCTTGCCGTCCATGTCGCCGGCCTTCACCACGCGCGAGATCAGCCCCTTGGTGGCCGTGTCGATGTCGAGCGCCGCGCCCGACAGGGTCTGCGCCTCGAAGATGCCGAGCACGATGCAGTCGGACTTCCCGGTCAGGAACCCCTTGGCCTCGCCTTTGCTCCAATCACAGCCTTTTATGCTAAAGTCCATCGCGCTTGTCCTCGGATAAAATCTGGGCTAAGGATGAAAGCCGCAATTATCCGCTATTTTTCCCGTGGCGGCGCGAGCGCTCCACCACGCGTGCGCAGCCTCCCGCCCTCTTCTCATCAAGAATGATCTTCGAACGCTCCCTCCAGCGCGAGCTTGCGTATACGGCTGGCGCCGTGTTCATGGTGCTGCTCACGATCATGCTCACGACGATGATGATTCGCATCGTCGGCTACGCCGCGTCCGGCGAAATCGATCCGCGGGACGTGCTCGTGCTGATCGGCCTGACCGTGATCGGCTACCTCGCCGTGATGCTCGTCGTCACGCTGTTCGTGTCGATCCTGTTCGTGCTGACCCGGTGGTACCGGGACTCCGAAATGGTGGTGTGGCTCGCGTCCGGCGTGAGCCTCACGCGCCTCATCAAGCCGATCGGCGTGTTCGCCACGCCGATCGTCCTGCTGATCGCGTTCTTCGCGTTCGTCGGCTGGCCGTGGTCGAACCAGCAGAGCAAGATGATCAAGGCACGTTTCCAGCAGCGCGACGAAATCTCGCTGCTCGCGCCCGGCCAGTTCCGCGAATCGGCCGCGAACCATCGCGTGTTCTTCATCGAGAAGATGTCGCCCGACCAGAGCAAGGTCCAGAACGTGTTCGTCACGTCGACGGAAAACGGCAAGCTCAACGTGGTCGTGTCGCAGACGGGCCATACGGAAACCGCGAAGGACGGCGATCGTTTCGTCGTCCTCGAAGACGGCCGCCGCTACGACGGCACGCCCGGCCAGCCGAACTTCAAGATCATGGAATTCGAGCGCTACGGCGTGAAGATCACCAGCAAGCCGGTCGTCAACGTGCAGACCACCAACAGCACGCCCACGCCCGACCTGCTGCGCAACCCGACGCGCGACAATCTCGCGGAATTCGCGTGGCGCGCGGGGCTGCCGCTGATCGCGCTGAACCTGATGGTGCTCGGCATCCCGCTCGCGTACCAGAACCCGCGCCGCAGCCGCACGATCAACCTCGTGATGGCCGTGCTGATCTACCTCACGTATTCGAACCTGCTGAACGTCGTGCAAGCGCAGATCGAGCAGGGCAAGATGTCGTTCGGCGTCGGTCTCGTCGGGCTGCACGTGCTCGTCGCGGCGATCGTCGCGTTCATTTTCTGGTTGCGCGTGCGCAATCGTCCGTTGTTGTCACGCGCGCTGTTCGGCCGCTCGGGAGCATGATCGATGCGGCTCTATGAAAAGTACTTCGCGCGGCAGATCTACATCACGTTCATCTTCATCCTGTTCGCGTTCTCCGGTCTGTTCTTCTTCTTCGACCTGATCAGCGAACTGAACTCGGTCGGGCACGGCAACTACAAGTTCGGCTACGCGGTGCTGCGCGTCGCGCTACAGACGCCGTCGCGCTTCTACGAGATCATCCCGGTCGCCGCGCTGATCAGCGCGATCTACGTGTTCGCACAGATGGCCGCGAACTCGGAATTCACGATCTTCCGCGTGTCGGGCCTCGCGACCAACCAGGCGCTGCGTTCGCTGCTGAAGATCGGCGTGCCGCTCGTGATCGTCACCTATCTGATCGGCGAATTCGTCGGCCCGTACGCCGACCAGCTGTCCGAACGCGTGCGGCTGCAGGCGCTCGGCGCATCGGTGTCGTCGAACTTCCAGTCGGGCGTATGGGTGAAGGACACGCTCGCGGCCCGCGAGAACGGCGAGCAGGTCACGCGCTTCGTCAACGTCGGCAGCCTGTCGCCCGACTCGACGATCAGCAACGTGCGCATCTACGAGTTCGACTCCAAGTTCCAGCTGCAGAACGTGCGGATCGCGCAAACCGGCCGCTACGAGCCCCCCGGCCACTGGCTGCTGAAAGGCGTCACCGAAACGGAGCTGACGCCGATCAAGCCGGTCAGCGGCCAGCCGGCCGATGCGCTGAACCCCGTGTACCGGTCGCAGCAGGTGTCGCTGCCCGAATACCGGCTGCGCTCCGACCTGACGCCGCAGATCCTGTCGGTGCTGCTCGTGTCGCCGGAGCGCATGTCGATCATCAACCTGTTCCGCTACATCCAGCACTTGCGCGAGAACCAGCAGGACACGCAGCGCTACGACATCGCGCTGTGGCGCAAGCTGCTGTATCCGTTCGCGGTATTCGTGATGCTCGTGCTGTCGCTGCCGTTCGCCTACCTGCACACGCGGGCGGGCGTGGTCGGCGTGAAGGTGTTCGGCGGCATCATGCTCGGCATGAGCTTCCAGCTGCTCAACACGCTGTTCTCGCACATCGGCACGCTGAACACGTGGCCCGCGCCGCTCACCGCCGCGACGCCGGGTCTCATCTATCTCGCGCTCGGCCTGTTCGCGCTCAAGTGGGTCGACCGGCACTGAGCGCCGCGCGCGACGGAGGCTTCGACATGCATTCGCACGGTATCGTCCTGTTCGGCCACGGCGCCCGCGACCCGCGCTGGGCCGAGCCGTTCGAGCGGCTCGCCGCGCGGCTGCGCGGCGCCGGCTCCCCTGCCGCGCAGGTGTCGCTCGCGTTCCTCGAACTGATGCCGCCGTCGCTCGCCGAGGCCGTGGCCGCGCAAGTCGCGGTCGGCTGCGCGCGCATCACCGTGGTGCCCGTGTTCTTCGGCCAGGGCGGCCATGTCCGCCGCGACCTGCCGCAGCTCGTCGACGCATGCCGCGCCGCGCATCCGGGCGTCGAGATCCGCTGCGCGACGGCCGTCGGCGAAGACGACGGCGTGCTCGACGCGGTCGCGCGCTATTGCGTCGACCAGCTCGGCGACGACGCGTAGGCCACGTCTTCGCCGCGCCCAAAGAAAAAGCGCCGGCATCTGCCGGCGCTTTTTGCGTTTGGGACCGCGCGCGAGCCGCGCTCAGGCGGCATTGCGCACCGGATCGCCCGCCTGCGCCTGCCGTGTGCGTTCGGCGAATGCATCGCCGATCATCAGCAGGCTCGGTTCCGCGGGGTCGAGCCACGCCTGCGCATCGCCGGCCGCCATCCGGGCGAGCGTCAGCGTCAGCGTGCGTTCGCGCGCGGTGCTGCATGCCTCGACGATCGCCACCGGCGTCGCCGGCGCACGGCCGGCGTCGATCAATTCCTGCGCGATGCCGGGCGCGCTGTCGCGGCCCATGTAGTAGACGATCGAATCGGCGCGTGCGGCTTCGCGAATCTCGTCGCTGCCCGGTGCGCGACTGTGCGTCGCGAACGCGACGCTGCGCGATACGCCGCGCAACGTGAGCGAACGCTTCAGCGTCGCCGCGCCGGCCAGCGCCGCGGTGATGCCCGGCACGATCTCGTAGTCGATGCCGGCCGCGTCGAGTGCGCGCATTTCCTCTTCGGCGCGACCGAACAGCATCGGATCGCCGCCCTTCAACCGCACGACGCACGCGTGCTCGCGCGCCGCGTCGACGATCTGCTTGTTGATGAAATGCTGCGCGGTCGAGCGCTGCCCGCAGCGCTTGCCGACCGCGATCTTCCGCGCGTTCGGCGCATAGTCGAGCATCGCAGGCTCGACGAGCGCGTCGTGCAGCACGACGTCGGCCTGCTCGAGCAGCCGCATGCCGCGCACCGTGATGAGGTCCGCGGCGCCCGGTCCTGCTCCGATCAGATATACCTTGCCCATGTTTGTCGCTTCGCTAGGGTCCTGCAGCGGCGGCCGGTTCGCCGCCGCGCAGATTGACGATTACGCCGAGAACGCGCGGATCATCCCGGCGGCGACCGTGTGGTGCGTCGCCTCGTCGATCAGCACGAACGCGCCCGTGCCGGGGTGCGCATCGTAGGTGTCGCACACGATCGGCTTCTGCAGCGTCAGCGCCACGCGGCCGATATCGTTCATCTTCAGGTCCTGGCGATCGGTCGCGTGCGACAGCGTATGCACGTCGAGCACCTGCTTGACGCCGCCGATCTTCGCGAACACCGTACTGGTGGTCTGCTTCAGCAGGTACTTGCGCTGCGGCGACAGCGGCGTCTCGTCGAACCAGCACAGGTCCGCCTCGAGCTTCTTCGCCGGCTCGACCGGCTCGGCGGCCGTGACGAACATGTCGCCCCGCGACACGTCGACATCCTCTTCGAGACGGATCGTCACCGTCTGGCCCGCGAACGCGTGCGCGACCGATGCGGTGCCGCCCGGCACCGGCGCGACGATCTCGGCGACCGTCGCGGTGCGGTTCGACGGCAGCACGACGATCGCGTCGCCGACCTTCACTTCGCCCGACTCGATCCGGCCCATGTAGCCGCGGAAATCGTCGGCCGAGCTGCCGTCCTGGCGCGCGACCCACTGCACCGGGAAGCGCAGCGCGTCGTGCGCCTGCGTCTCGACCGGCAGCGACTCGAGCACGTCGAGCAGCGGCTCGCCCGCGTACCACGGCATGCGCTCGCTCGCGCCGACGATGTTGTCGCCCTTCAGCGCCGACACCGGCACGAAGCGCACGTCGGTCAGGCCGAGCTGCTTCGCGAGCGCGACGTACGCGTCGCGGATCTCGTTGAAGCGCGCCTCGCTGTAGTCGACGAGGTCCATCTTGTTGATCGCGACGATCACGTGCTGCAGCCCGAGCAGCTTGACGATCGCGCTGTGGCGCTTGGTCTGCGGCAGGAGTTGCACGACGCCGTTCTCGACCGTGATGCGTGTCGCGTCGATCAGGATGATCGCCGCGTGCGCGGTCGACGCGCCCGTCACCATGTTGCGCGTGTACTGCTCGTGGCCCGGCGTGTCGGCGATGATGAACTTGCGCTTCGCGGTCGCGAAATAGCGGTACGCGACGTCGATCGTGATGCCCTGCTCGCGCTCGGCCTCCAGCCCGTCCGTCAGCAGCGCGAGATCGAGCTCGTCGCCGACCGTGCGCTTGTTCTTCGCGCGCGACAGCGCGGACAGCTGGTCGGACAGCACGGCCTTGCTGTCGTACAGCAGGCGGCCGATCAGTGTGCTCTTGCCGTCGTCGACGCTGCCCGCGGTGATGAAGCGCAACACGCCGAGGTCTTCGGTGTTCTCGATGATGCTCATGATGTGAATGTCCTCGTGTGCTTCAGAAATAACCTTGCTTCTTGCGCTGTTCCATCGCGGCTTCGGACGCCTGGTCGTCCATCCGGGTCGCGCCGCGCTCGGTGATCTCGGTCACCGCCGTCTCGGCGATGATCTTCTCGACGTCGTCCGCGTCGCTTTCGACCGGGCACGTGCAGCTGATGTCGCCGACCGTGCGGAAGCGCACCTGCGCCAGCTCGCTCGTCTCGCCGTCACGCATCGGCGTGAGCGGCGTGACCGGCACGAGCAGCCCGTTGCGGCGCACGATCTCGCGCTGGTGCGCGTAATAGATCGACGGCAGCT
Source organism: Burkholderia sp. MSMB1826 (assembly GCF_001526325.1). Lineage (NCBI taxonomy): Bacteria > Pseudomonadati > Pseudomonadota > Betaproteobacteria > Burkholderiales > Burkholderiaceae > Burkholderia > Burkholderia sp. MSMB1826. The sequence goes on along the minus strand of NZ_LOYN01000029.1, from coordinate 143,673 downwards.
CGAGGTTCTCGCGCGCGATGTACTGCCACACGTCGAGCTCGGTCCAGTTCGAGATCGGGAACACACGCAGATGCTCGCCCTTGTGCAGGCGGGCGTTGTACAGACTCCACAGTTCCGGGCGCTGCGCCTTCGGGTCCCACTGGCCGAATTCGTCGCGGAACGAGAAGATGCGCTCCTTCGCGCGCGCCTTCTCTTCGTCGCGGCGCGCGCCGCCGATCAGCGCCGTATAGCCGTGCTGTTCGATCGTCTCGAGCAGCGTGACGGCCTGCGCGGCGTTACGCGAATCGGTTTCGCGGCGCAGCACGACCGTGCCGCGCTTGATCGAATCCTCGACGTGGCCGACCACCAGCTCGGCGCCGAGCTCCTGCGCGCGGCGGTCGCGGAAGTCGATCACTTCCTCGTAGTTGTGGCCCGTGTCGATGTGCACGAGCGGGAACGGCAGCGTCGTCTTGCGGTTCGCGCCGAGGCCGAACGCCTTCAGCGCCAGATGCAGCACGACGACCGAATCCTTGCCGCCCGAGAACAACAGCGCCGGCTTGCTGCATTCGGCGACGAGTTCGCGCAGGATGTGGATCGACTCGGCTTCGAGCCAGTCGAGGTGGCCCATGCGGCTGTCGGCGCCGGTGGGCGGGGCAAAGGCGGATTGCTCGAGCGTCGTGCTCATGATTTCAGTCCTTCTCTTCCGGGTTCGTGCCGCCCGCTGTCGCAGGCGGCGCAATATTCAGTTTCTTGTCGGTTTTCAGTGCGCGGCGCCGGCGTCGGCATTCGCGGGAATCGGCGTGATCGTCGTGATGTGCAGCCCGCACTCCTTCGTGTCGCGCGACTCCCACCACCAGCGGCCCGCGCGGCTGTCCTCGCCGGGACGGATCGCGCGCGTGCACGGCTCGCAGCCGATGCTCGGGTAGCCGCGCGCGTGCAGCGGGTTCACCGGCACGTCGAACGCGTTAAGGTACGCCCACACGTCGGCTTCCGTCCAGTCGGCGAGCGGGTTGTACTTCGCGATCCCGCGCGCTTCGTCCTGTTCTTCCTCGTGCAGCTCCGCGCGCGTGACCGACTGCTCGCGGCGCTGGCCCGTCACCCACGCGCCGACGTCGGCCAGCGCGCGGTTCAGCGGCTCGACCTTGCGGATGTGGCAGCACGCCTTGCGCAGCTCGACGCTCTCGTAGAACGCGTTCAGGCCGTGCTCGGCGACGTACTGGTCCACCGCGTCCTGCTGCGGGTGGAACTGCTCGATCTCGTAGCCGTAGCGCTCGCGCACGCGGTCGATCATGCCGAGCGTTTCCGCATGCAGGCGGCCCGTGTTCAGCGAGAAGATGCCGATCGGCACGCCCTTCGACAGGATCGCGTGCGTGAGCAGCATGTCCTCCGCCGCAAGGCTGCTCGCGAATTTCACCTTGTCGTGACGGGCGCCGATCCGCGCAAGCAGCGCGTCGAGGCGCTCGACCTTCGCGGCGAGTTCCGGCGTCAGCTCGGTGGCGGTCGCGGTGCTCATGCGGTCACCTTGGTGTCGGCCGCGGCCTCGCGGCGGCGGAACAGCGGCGCCGGCTCGTCGAATGCGCCCTGGTAACGCTGCGTGAATTCCGTGAACGCATTCAGCGCGTCGTGGATGTCCTTGTCGGCGCGCACCGCGAACGCGTCGAAGCCGCAGCGCGACATGTACAGCAGTTGATCGCGCAGCACGTCGCCGATCGCGCGCAGCTCGCCCGTCCAGCCGTGGCGTTCGCGCAGCAGGCGCGCGATGCTGTAGCCGCGGCCGTCCGCGAAGCGCGGGAAATCGACGGCGACCAGCGAGATCGCGCCGAAATCGGCCACGAGATCGGCCGGTTCGCTGTCCGGCGCGAGCCACACGCCGAGTTCGTCCTTCGTCTTCGCGGCGACGAGCGCCGCACGCTCGGCCTGCCACAACGCGAACGGCACCAGCACCTTGCCGGCCGGCAACGCGTCGACCGCGGGCAGCGCGCCGTCTTCCGCCGCGCGCACGACCTGCCATGCATCGTCGATCACTGCGCGGTTCTTGATAATCGAAGCCATCTGCAAATTCCTTCTACCCGGTTGATTACGCGTTCACGGCCTGGCGCGCCGCATACACGCGCTCCTTGAACGGCGCGATGCCGATGCGGTCGTACGTGTCGATGAAGCGCTCGCCGTCGATGCGCGCTTCGACGAACGTGTCGATCAGCGTCGCGATCACGTCCGGCACTTCTTGCGCGGAGAACGACGGGCCGATCACGCGGCCGAGGCGCGCGCCGTTGCGGCCCGTGCCCTGCTCGCCGCCGAGCGACACCTGATACCACTCGGCGCCATCCTTGTCGACGCCGAGGATGCCGATATTGCCGACGTGGTGATGGCCGCACGAGTTCATGCAACCGGAAATGTTCAGCGACAGGTCGCCGAGGTCGTACACGTAGTCCAGATCGTCGAAACGCTGCTGGATCGCGAGCGCGATCGGGATCGACTTCGCGTTCGCGAGCGAGCAGAAGTCGCCGCCCGGGCACGCGATGATGTCGGTCAGCAGGCCGACGTTCGGCGTCGCGAAACCGGCCGCCTTGGCCTTTTCCCACAACGCGAACAGGTCGCGCTTCTTCACGTTCGCGAGAATCAGGTTCTGCTCGTGCGACACGCGCAGTTCGCCGAGCGAGTAGGCGTCGGCCCAGTCGGCGACCAGGTCCATCTGCGCGTCGGTCGCGTCGCCCGGGGCCACGCGGTGATCCTTCAGCGACAGCGTGACGGCGGCATAGCCCGGCACCTTGTGCGGCGCGACGTTACGCTCGACCCAGCGCGCGAACGCCTTGTTCTCGAGCAGATGCTGTTCGAACGACGCGTCGGTGTCGGCAAGCTTTTCGTAGACCGGCGGCTGGAAGTACTGCGACACGCGGTCGATTTCGGCCTGCGTGAGCGTCGACGGGCCGTCCTTCAGGTGCTGCCATTCTTCCTCGACCTGCTGCGCGAACTTCGCCGGCGACAGCGCCTTCACGAGGATCTTGATCCGCGCCTTGTACAGGTTGTCGCGGCGGCCGTAGCGGTTGTACACGCGCAGCACGGCCTCGCAGTACGTGAGCAGGTGCTGCCACGGCAGGTCTTCCTTGATCACCGCGCCGACGATCGGCGTACGGCCGAGGCCGCCGCCCGCGAGGATGCTCGCGACCACCTCGCCCTGCGCGTTCTTCTTCAGGTACACGCCGAGGTCGTGGATCTGCACGGCCGCGCGGTCGTGCTTCGAGCCCGACACCGCGATCTTGAACTTGCGCGGCAGCCACGCGAATTCGGGATGGAACGTCGACCACTGGCGCAGGATCTCGGCCCACGGGCGCGGATCGATCTCTTCGTCCTGCGCGACGCCGGCGAACTGGTCGGCCGTGATGTTGCGGATGCAGTTGCCCGACGTCTGGATGCCATGCATCTGCACCGACGCGAGCTTCGCGAGAATCTCGGGCGTCTCTTCCAGTTCGATCCAGTTGAACTGGATGTTCGAGCGGGTCGAGAAATGGCCGTAGCCGCGGTCGTGTTCGCGCGCGATGCGCGCCAGCATCCGGAGCTGGTCGCTGCGCAGGTTGCCGTACGGAATCGCGATGCGGTGCATGTACGCGTGGCGCTGCATGTACAGGCCGTTCTGCAGACGCAGCGGACGGAATTCGTCTTCGCTCAACTCGCCCGACAGCCGGCGGCGCACCTGATCGCGGTACTGCGCGACTCGCTCGTCGACGATCGTCTGGTCGTATTGGTCGTACTGATACATTCGGGGACCCCAGGGTTTTCGTGTTGACCGCGCGACGTCCTAGCCACGTCGCGCCCGAATCTCCGTTCCGTCGTCACCGCCGCCATCCGCTGCCGGCTGGATTGCTAATGACGAAAACAGATATCCATATTTGAAAAACTCCGGTGAATCGTAATAAACTCGCCTTATATTTCAAACGACTAAAAAATTCTGTTGATATGCGGAAGGGTTATAAATGAACCTGCACCAATTTCGCTTCGTGCGCGAGGCCGTCCGGCAGAATTTCAACCTCACCGAGGCCGCCAAGGCGCTCTACACGTCGCAACCGGGGGTATCGAAGGCGATCATCGAGCTCGAGGACGAGCTGGGCGTCGAGATCTTCACGCGGCACGGCAAGCGCGTGCGCTCGCTCACCGAACCGGGCCGGATCATCCTCGCCTCGGTCGAGCGGATTCTTCAGGAAGTTGAAAGTTTAAAGAGGGTCGGGAAAGATTATGCGGCGCAGGACCAGGGCAACCTGACCATCGCGGCGACCCACACGCAGGCCCGCTACTCGCTGCCGGCGGCGATCGCCGAGTTCAAGAAGCGCTTCCCGAAGGTGCACCTGTCGATCCTGCAGGGCAGCCCGACGCAGGTGGCCGAGATGGTGATCCACGACCAGGCCGATCTCGCGATCGCGACCGAGGCGATCTCCGACTACAAGGAACTCGTGTCGCTGCCCTGCTTCCAGTGGCATCACGCGGCCGTCGTGCCGGCCGACCATCCGCTGCTCGAACGCAAGCCGGTCACGCTGGACGATCTCGCGCAATACCCGCTGATCACGTACGACGACGCGTTCGCGGGCCGCAAGAAGATCAATCATGCGTTCGCGCTGCGCGGACTGTCGCCGGACATCGTGCTCGAGGCGATCGACGCCGACGTGATCAAGACCTATGTCGAACTCGGCCTGGGCGTCGGCATCATGGCCGACATCGCGTTCAATCCCGAGCGCGATCGCGGCTTGCGGCTGATCCCGGTCGGCCATCTGTTCGGCAGCAACGTGACGCGCGTCGCGCTCAAGCAGGGCGCCTACCTGCGCAGCTATGTGTATACGCTCGTCGAGCTGCTGTCGCCGACGCTGAACCGCAAGCTGATCGAGCAGGCGCTCAAGGGCGAAGCCGAATCGTACGAGCTTTGACGGACAGGTATGAACCGGGGGGCGCACATTGCGCCCCTTTTCGTTGCCCGACGGACATGGAGATTCCCGCATGACGCTTCCCGCCTTGTTGCGCCGCGCCGCCGGCGCCGCCCTCGTGTTCGCCTGCGCGGTCGCGCATGCCGACCTGAAGATCGGCGTCGATCTGTCGTCGACCGGCCCGGCCGCCGCGATCGGCATCACGAGCAAGAACGCGATCCTGATGTGGCCGAAGACGATCGCCGGGCAGCCGGTGCAGGTGACGGTACTCGACGACGCGTCCGATCCGGGCACCGCGGTGCGCAACATTCGCAAGCTGGTCGACGAGGATCACGTCGACGTCGTGGTCGGGCCGAACATCACGCCGGCCGCGCTCGCGGCGCTCGACGCGGTGGCCGCCGCGCAGACGCCGATGATCACGCTGGTCGGCTCGGGCGCGATCGTCGAGCCGCAGGAAGGCGCGCGGACCTGGGCGTTCAAGATGGCGCAGAGCGACCGCGCGATGGCCGACGTGATGACGCGCTACATGGCCAACCACGGCGTGAAGACGGTCGGCTTCATCGGCTTCGCGGACAGCTACGGCGACAGCTGGCTCAACGAATTCACGCGCTTCGCGGACCTGCGCAAGATCCGCGTGGTCGCGACCGAGCGCTTCAATCGCACCGACGCGAGCGTCACCGGCCAGGCGCTGAAGCTGATCGCGGCGAAACCCGATGCGATCCTGATCGCGGGCTCAGGCACGCCGGCCGTGCTGCCGCAGCGCACGCTGATCGAGCGCGGCTACAAGGGCGCGATCTACCAGACCCACGGGATCGCGACGCCGGAATTCATCAAGCTCGGCGGCAAGGACGTCGACGGCACGCTGTTCCCGACCCAGCCGGTGGTCGTCGCGCGCACGCTGCCTGCCGACCATCCGGCGCGCAAGGCCGCGTTGGCATTCGTCGACGCGTATGAAACGAAATACGGCGCCGGCACCGTCACGCAGTTCGCGGGCGATGCGGCGGGCGTCTATCCGCGCCTCGCCGACGCGGTCGGCCGCGCGCTGAAGGCCGCGCAGCCCGGCACGCCCGCGTTCCGCGCGGCGCTGCGGCGCGAACTCGAGCGCGCGCACGAGCTCGTCGTGCCGAACGGCGTCGTCAACACGAGCGACAAGGATCACGTGGGGCTCGACCAGCGCGCGAGCGTGATGGGGATCGTGAAACAGGGTCGCTTCGTCTATCTGAGCCAGTGACTCGTACGCCGGATGCCGGGTAGCTTGCCCGCCGTCCGGATTTCCGCCATAATCCGCGTTTCGCCGCGCACAACCGCATGCGCGGCCACGATCAAGCCCAGGTGGTGAAATTGGTAGACGCAGGGGACTCAAAATCCCCCGCCGCAAGGCGTGCCGGTTCGATTCCGGCCCTGGGCACCAGTCTTTCGCAGCGTCATCCGCTGCAACGCTCGAAACCCGCGCAAGCTCGCCGCTTCGCGGGTTTTTTGTTTTTGCGCCGCATCGCCGCGACGGACGTCCCGCCCGGCAGTCCAAGCATCGGGGAGATGCCGACCACGGAGGCCGCCCATGTCCATGCGCAGGATTTCATGCCGGGTCTGCCGCGCCGTGCTCGCCACCGTGCTGGCGCTCGCGCTCGGCGGTTGCGACATACTAAGCGCGCCGCCCGTACCCGACTGGCCCGGGCCGCATGCGCCGTATCCATTCCCGGACACCCTTCCCCATCGCACCGAATGACCTGACGGCAGCCTTCGTCGTGCAGCCACTTGACTCAGGCCATCAGCTCGCGGACGAAGTCGAGAAACACCCTCACCTTCGCCGACACGAGATTCGACGCGTGGTGATACGCGTAAAGCGGGAAAGTCTCGTCCGCCCACTCGGGCAACAACTGCACCAACCGACCGTCGGCCAGGACGTCCCGCGCATAGAGTTCCAGCAGTTGCGCAATGCCGACGCCGCCCAGGCACGCGCCGAGCAGCCCGCCCGTATCGTTGACCGTCAGCCTGCCGGCGGCGTCGACCGGCACGACTTCCTTGCCGCGATGAAATTCCCATTCGTACGGCCGCCCCGTTACCGGATTGCGGATCAGCACGCACCGGTGACCGTCCGCGAGATCCCGCGGGTGCCGCGGTTCGCCATGACGCGCGACATAGGCCGCCGACGCGCAGGTCAGCACGCGCGTCTCGACCAGCAGGCGCGCACGATATGACGACGGCTCCGGGATGCCGAAGCGCACGGCCACGTCGAAGCCGTCGGCGACGAGGTCGCCCATCCGGTCGCGCACGCTGATCTCGACGGACAGGTCGGGAAAGCGGTCGAGAAATTCCGCCATCCGCGGCGCGAGCACGTAGTGACCGAACGTGCCGTCCACGTTCACGCGCAGCCGCCCCCTCACGCGCGCCTTCGACTGGCCGGCGTCGAGCGCCGCCTCCTCGATGCCGGCCAGCAGCGGCGCGACCGCCTCGTAAAAGCGCCGCCCTTCGTCGGTCAGCGTGATCGCGCGCGCCGTCCGGTTGAAGATCCGGATGCCGACGCGCTGTTCCAGCCGGGCGACGGCGCGGCTCACCGCCGGTTGAGTCAGCCCCATCGCCTCGCCCGCGCGCGCGAAGGTGCCGGCCTCGATCACCGCGGAGAGCACCCCGATACCGCTGAGCAGCCTGCTGTCGAACCCCATGAGACATACTTTCAGTCATTCATTGACTGATCATTATTCATTATTTTTATTGATTGAGGAAGCCTACAGTAGTCCTGTCGCCGGATCGAACGGCATTCATCCCTTCACCAAGGAGCAGGACATGAGCACATCGGAACAGGTCGCCCTCGTCACGGGTTCGTCGCGCGGCATCGGCGCGGAAATCGCCCGTCAGCTCGCCCGGGACGGTTTCCGGGTCGTCGTCAACTATGCCGGCAGCGCCGGCCCGGCCCGCGACGTGGTCGATGCGATCGTCGCCGACGGCGGCCATGCCGTCGCGGTGCAGGCGAACGTCGCCGACCCCGCGGCCGTGGCCGCGCTGTTCGACGCCGCCCGCGACGCATTCGGCGGCATCGACGTGGTGGTCAATTCGGCGGGCGTGATGAAGCTGGCCGCGATCGCCGACTGCGACGACGCGCTGTTCGACGAAACGATCGCCATCAACGTGAAAGGCACGTTCAACGTATGCCGCGAAGCGGCAAAACGGGTGCGCGACGGCGGACGCATCATCAACCTGTCGACCAGCGTGATCGGCATGCGCATGCCGACTTACGGCGTGTACGTCGCGAGCAAGTCGGCGGTCGAAAGCCTCACGCAGGTGCTCGCGCAGGAAATGCGCGGGCGCGGCGTCCGCGTGAACGCCGTCGCGCCGGGACCGGTCGCGACCGAGTTGTTCCTGCAGGGCAAGAGCGCCGAACTCGTCGATCGGCTCGCGAAGTTGAACCCGCTCGAGCGGCTCGGCCAGCCCGACGACATCGCGCGCGTCGTCGCGTTCCTCGCCGGCCCGGACGGCGCGTGGATCAACGGCCAGATCCTGCGCGCCAACGGCGGCATGTGCTGACGGACCGCCCGCTACCCACTCGTCTTTCCGCCAGGAGATCGCTCATGAAGGAAGTCATCCTCGTCACCGGCGCGTCCAGCGGCTTCGGCCTGCTGACGGCCCAGGCGCTCGCCCGCGCCGGTCACACGGTCTACGCATCGATGCGCGAGAGCGCCGGGCGCAACGCGCCGCGCGTCGCCGCCGTCGCCACCTATGCGCAAGAACACGGCGTCGACCTGCGCAGCCTCGAGCTCGACGTCGGCGACGATGCATCGGTCGACGCCGCAATCGATCGCGTGATCGCCGACGACGGCCGTCTGGACGTCGTCGTCCACAACGCCGGCCACATGGTGTTCGGGCCGGCCGAAGCGTTCACGCCCGAACAGCTCGCGCAGCTCTACGACGTCAACGTCGTGTCGACCCAGCGCGTGAACCGCGCGGCGCTGCCGCACCTGCGCCGCCAAGGCCGCGGCCTGCTCGTCTGGGTGTCGTCCTCGTCGGCGCGCGGCGGCACCCCGCCGTTCCTCGCGCCCTACTTCGCCGCGAAAGCCGCGATGGACTCGCTCGCGGTGTCCTACGCGGCCGAACTCGCGCGCTGGGGCATCGAAACGTCGATCGTCGTGCCGGGCGCGTTCACCCGGGGCACGAATCACTTCCTCCATGCGGGCAAGCCGGCCGATACCGTCGTGCAGGCCGCCTACGACAGCGGACCGTACGCGGGCGTCGCCGATCAGGCATTGAAGGGCCTCGCCGCGCTCGAGCCGGCTAACGCCGATGCAGGCGCCGTCGCCACGGCGATTGCCGCGCTCGTCGCGGCGCCGGCCGGCAAGCGCCCTTACCGCGTGTTCGTCGACCCGTCGCAGGACGGCGCCGAGGAAGTGTTCCGCGTCGGCGATCGCATCCGCCGCGAGATGTTCAGAAACATCGGGCTCGCCGACCTGCTCGCGCCGCGCGTGCACGGTTGACCCTTCCCGCGCCGGGCCGGCCGGCGCGGGTCACCCCCGCTCGCAGAACCCGAGAATCGCGTCCGCGACCGCCGCCGCGGATTCGCGCTGCGGGAAGTGCCCGACGCCGTCGAGCACCTGCCGCTCGTACCGTCCGGCGAAGAACCGCTCGCGCCCGGCCGAGCTGTCCGGATGATTGCAGGTGTCCGCGCCGCCATGCAGCACGAGCGTCGGCACCGCCAGCACGGGCGCCGGGTTCAGCCGCGCGTCGTCGTCCGCATAGGCCGGCGTGCCCGGCGCGAAGCCCCAGCGCTGCCGGTACGAATGCAGCACGACGTCGATCCAGTCGGGTCCGTCGAACGCGACGGCCGCCGCGTCGAAATCGCCGTCGCGATACCAGCCCGGCGGCGACCACGTATCCCACATCAGGCGCGCGAACGCACGGCGGTCGTCGCGCAGCGCCTGCTCGCCGCGCGGCGTCGCCATGAACCAGTGGTACCAGTAGTTGCGCGCCTGCTGCAGCGACAGCGGCTGAGCGGGATCGTTGGTGCCGTACCCGACCGACAGCATCACGAGATGCGATGCGGCCCCGCCGCGCAGCCCGCAGGCGTTCGCGGCCGCGCGGGCGCCCCAGTCGTGCCCGACCAGCACGGGCCGCGCGATACCGAGCGCGTCGACGAATTCGAGCAGGTCGCGCCCGAGCGCCGCGAGCTGGCCGCTGCGCGGCACGGACGCATCGCGAAAGCGCGTCGGCGCAAAACCGCGCAATGCGGGCGCGAGCACGCGGTAGCCGCGCGCAACGAGTGCCGCTGCCACCGCTTCCCAGCCGACCGGACTGTCCGGCCAGCCGTGCAGCAGCACGGCGACGCGTTCGCCGCGCGGGTTCCATTCGAGATAGGCAATGTCGAGCGACGCGGTCGTCGCATACGCATAGGGCGTCATCGGGTCCTCCATCAGGTCGAGGTCAGCATGAACGTACGATGGTAGGCCGGCTTTTCATCACGATTCGCGGAATATCATGACTTACTCTTCAAATATTGCGTTGAATCGATCCATGGAACCATCGACCGACCCCGCATCGACCGCGCTCGACATCGCGCTGCTGCGCACTTTTCTCGAAGTGGTCGACAGTCGCGGGTTCGCGCCGGCCGCCGAGCGCCTCGCGCTGACGCCGTCCGCCGTCAGCGGCCACATCAAGCGGCTGGAACAGGCGGCCGGCACCGTGCTGCTCGCGCGCACGACACGCCGTATCGCGCTGACGCCGGCCGGCGACACGCTGTACGCGTACGCGCGCAACATCGTCGACATGGAGCGCGAAGTGCGCGCGCGGCTGCGCGGCGCGCCGGCGCACGGGCCGCTGCGGGTCGGCGCGTCGGAGGATTTCGCGGGCACGTGGCTGCCGCAGGTGCTGCGCACGTTCCGCGACAGCCATCCGCGCACCTCGATCGAACTGAAGGTCGGCATCACCGCGTCGCTGTTGCGGGAGCAATCGCTGGGCCGGCTCGACGTCGTATTCGGCAAGCAGTGCCGACAGGTCGACACGCCCGGCGAACTGCTGTGGGAGGAGCCGCTCGTGTGGGCATTCGCGGCCGATACGGCGCTCGATGCCGACGAAGGCGTGCCGCTCGCGCTGTTTCCGGAGCCGTGCGTGTATCGGCAAGCCGCGGTGTCCGCGCTCGCCGCAGCGCTGCGGCCGTTTCGCGTGCTGTTCGAAAGCGGGAGCATGGCCGGCTGCATGTCGGCCGCGCTCGCCGGTTTCGCGGTCACGGCGCTCGCGCGCAGCCAGTTGCGCGACGGCCTGCGCGAGTGCGGGCCGCACGACGGCCTGCCGGCGCTGCCGGCCGCACGCTTTTACGCATTCGCGTCGAAACCCGCGGGCGTCGGCGCCGCGCTGATCGACGCGGTACGCGCCACCGGGCGCACCCGGCAGTTCGCCGCTTGAGCATGCGCGGCGCGGTCGCCGCACGGCCGCAGCGCACCGGTGCCGATCGGCCGCATCCCGAGCCGGCGAACGGCGGAACGGCCCGCGGATACCGGCACGATGCCGCCTTCAGTCGCCGCTGCCGCTCGCGCCCGCGTCGTTCAACGCATCGGCCATCAACTCGCCGAACCACTCGATGAACGCGTTGAGCCGCCTCGAGCGATGCCGGCGGTGCGGATACACGGCCGCCACGTCCATCGGCTCGGAGCGGTGGCCGGGCATCACGTCGACGAGTGCGCCGCTTGCCAGCAGATGCTCGACGTCGAAGCGCGGAATCTGGATCAGCCCCATTCCCGCGATGCAGCTGGCGATATAGGTCTCGGCGTTGTTGACGATCACGCGGCTCGGCAGCGTCAGTTCGTGCCGCTGTCCGTCCGCGCAGTATTCCCAGCCGAGCTCGCGCCCCGTCGTCGGCGACGCATAGCCGATCGCCCAGTGCCCGTGCGCGAGCGCATCCGGATGCTCGGGCACGCCGCATTCGCGCAGGTAGTCGGGGCTCGCGCAGTTGATCAGCGCGAACTGCCCGAGCGGCCGCACGACGAGGCTGCTGTCCGCGAGCCGCCCGACGCGGATCGCGCAATCGACCCCCTCCTGCACGAGGTCGATCGTGCGGTCCGTCGAGCCGAGGGACAGTTGCAGCTTCGGGTGGCGGCGAAACAGCGACGGCAGCGCGGGCGCCACGACGCGGCGCGCGATCCGGCTCGGCACGTCGACGTTCAGCCGCCCGACCACGTCGCGGTCGCGGCGCCGAAACAGGCGGTCGAGTTCGTCGGCTTCCGCGAGCAGGCGCCGGCCGCGTTCGAGCAGCAGCGCGCCGTCGGCGGTCAGCTGCACCTGGCGCGTCGTGCGATGCAACAGGCGCGTGCCGAGCGCCGTCTCGAGCTGCTGGACGGCCGCCGACACGGTCGCGCGCGGCACGTCGAGCGCATGCGCGGCCTTGATGAAGCTGCCCATCTCGGCAACCTGCAGGAAGATCCTGACCTGATCCAGCTTGTCCATCGGCGGGAAACCCGGGTTCGAACGGTCGCGGCCGCCGGCTGCCGCGCATCGCGGCCGGCTTCGGCGACACAAAGAAAAACGGGCGCGCGGCCTCGTGACCGCGCGCCCGTCCATTGTCCACGCAAACGCGCCATTGCGGTGCGCCGCGCGGCCGCAACGGCCGCCGGCGCGGCCCGTGAGCTGCCCGTGAGCGGCCCGGTTACTTGGTCGTATAGCCGCCGTTGATCAGGATCGTCTGGCCCGTGATCCACCAGCCGTCGGTCACGAGATGGCGGATGAACGGCACGACGTCCTCGATGTCGGTCAGCCCCGTCTTGCTGAACGGCGACAGCGCGGCGGCCGTCTTGTGGTACGCGACCGCATCGGCGCCTTCGGCCGGATAGAAGAACGGCGTGTCCATCGGGCCCGGCCCGACGGCCGTCACCGAGATGCCGCGCGCGCCGTATTCCTTCGACGCCGCGCGCGTGAAGTGCTCGACCGGCGCCTTCGACCCTTCGTACGCCGCGTAGAACGGCGTGAACGCGCCGAGCAGCGACGTCACGAGCGTGACGAGCTTGCCGTGATCCTCGAGGTGCCGCCCGGCTTCCTTGATGAAGAAGAACGCCGACTTGCTGTTGACCGCGAACATCTCGTCGTACTCGGCCTCGCTGATCTCGGTGAACGGCTTCTTCAGCACCTTGCCGACCGTGTTGATCGCGATGTCGATCTTGCCGAAGCGCTGCTTCGCGTCGTCGAACAGCTTCTCGACCGCGGCAGCCGTCGTCAGGTCCGCCTGGAACGTCGCGGCTTGCGCGCCGGCCGCGCGCACCGCGGCGGCCGTCTCCTCGGCCTGCGCCTGCGATGCCGTGCTGTTGTAGTGAATCGCCACCGCCTTCGCGCCGTGGCCAGCCAGGTCCCGGGCGATCAGGCCGCCGAGATTCTTTGCGCCGCCTGCGATCAGGACGACCTTGTCTGCGAGCGTATGAGTTGCCACGGTTGACTCCTTTTTTCGGTGAACGAAGCTAGGAGTGTAGGCATGCGCGAGCCGCCGGTCAGCCGGCCGCGGCTGGATGGATTATCCAGAAAATCGATCCAATCGAAGCAATGCAAGGCGGCCTGCCGCACCGACAAGAGCGCCGGATTGCGCGGTCGATCGCACGGCCGCCGGCCGGCTCAGCGTGCGTACAGCGCCGCGTCGATCTTGCCGAGCAGCCACTGCATGCCCGCCAGATGCTGCTGATCGTGGCTGCACAGGTAATGGACGAGCCCACGCACGGTCAGCGCACCGTAGCCCTCGAACTCGCCGGTACGCTCGAACTGTTCGGGCGTGAGGCGCGACAGCAGCTCCAGCGTCTCGCGCCGCGCGTCGCGAATCGCCGCGAGCACGTCGGACGCATACGCGTCGTTGTAGCGCCGCTCGATCGCGAGCGCGTCGCCGTCGATCGAGACGAGCAGCGGCCGGTCTTCGTCGAGCATGCGGCGCAGCCGCACGTGATAGCCGTCGATCTCGATGTCGCGCACATGGCAGAGCTGCCCGAGCGGCGAGAAATGCTCGCTCGGAATGCCGGCCCAGTCGTCGGGTGTCCAGCGCGCATAGCCGTCGGGGACGGCCGCGAAATGCGCTTCGAGCTGGCGGGGGAAATCGGCGAGTGCGTCGAGCGTCGTCGGATTCATGCCGGAGACTCCTGTCGGATAAAGGCGGGGGCAATCCTGGCACGGGCTTGCCGCCGCCGTTGCGTCACTTCACGCCGAAGCCGTACGCGCCCTGCGTGCGATGCCCGTCGGTCGCGACGGCCACCCACTTCACCGTGTACGCGCCCGCGCCGAGCGCCGCGAGCGGCACCGTCATCCGCTTGCGGTTCGACGCGTCGATGCGCGAGCGGCCGTTCGACACCGTCTTGCCGTCGCCGTCGACGACGACGATCGAACTGAATGCCGGCTCCAGCGGCTCGGTGAAGTCGATCGTGACGGCCGCCGGTGCGGCTGCCAGCGCGGCGCCCGCCGGCGGATCGCTCTTCGCGAGATGCGCATGCGCGAACACGGTCGACGAAACGGTCGCGACGACGATGGCCGCGGCAGCATGGCGGCCGAACGGGAATGAATCGAAAGGCATGGGCTTTCCGTGAAGAATGAACGAGCGCCGCGCGCCGCGCAGCGTTCCGGCAGCTTACCAGCGCATGCGCGTCCATGCCGGCCCTGCGCCGGCGCTTGATAGAATGCGCGCGCTATGGATCTCGAAAGCATTCTCTACACCCAAGGCTTCGGCTCGCGCCGCCAGTGCCGCGGCCTGATCGAAGCAGGCCGCGTCGCCGTCGCCGGCGCGGCCGCGACCGCCCCGGACGCCACCTTCGATACCGACGGCCTCGTGTTCTCGGTCGACGATACGGCATGGCCGTTCCATGCGCGCGCGTATCTCGCGCTCAACAAGCCGGCCGGCTACGAGTGTTCGCGCGATCCGCAGCACCATGCGAGCGTGTTCAGCCTGTTGCCCGCGCCGCTCGTCGCACGCGGCGTGCAGTGCGTCGGCCGGCTCGACCAGGACACGACCGGCCTGCTGCTGCTGTCCGACGACGGCCAGTTCGTGCACGCGTACACGTCGCCGAAGCGCAAGGTGCCGAAGACCTACGTCGCGACCGTACGCCACCCGCTCGACGACACGCAACTGCAGGCACTGCGCACCGGCGTGCAATTGCATGGCGAGCCGAAGCCGATCGCGGCCGTCGCCGCCGCCGCCCGCGACACGCACGCGCTCGCGCTGACCGTGCTCGAAGGCAAGTACCACCAGGTCAAGCGGATGGTTGCGGCGGCGAGCAACCGCGTCGAGTCGCTGCATCGCGAAAGCATCGGCGGCTTCGCGCTGCCGGACGATCTCGCACCCGGCGCATGGCGGTGGCTCGACGAAGCCGACCTTGCCGCGCTGCGCAATCCCGTCCAAACCCTGTAAGGGAAAATCCGCACGACCGTTCGGCATCCGGCCGCCCCTGCGCCGCAGGTTCCCCCGCTATACTGAAATCACAAGCTGCAAGAGCAGCGATGCAGGGGGGACGTCATGAACATCAACCATTCTTTCGAACTGTCGTCGGTGATGATCGCGTTCGCGGTCGTCGGCGTCATCGCGATCGGCGGCCTGCTGGTCACGATGCATCTGAAGCACAAATATCATCCGAACCTGATCGGTGCGCTGATCGGTGCGCTGCTGTGCTTCCTGCTGATCGAGGCGTTACCGGCGCTCACCTGACGCGCTGCCCGGCGCGAGCGTTTGAAGGAAATCGTCTACGGTCGGATAGCGCAACGTCACGCACAATTCGGCCTTGAGCCGTGCGTTGGACAGGCGCCGCGACTCGCGCATGAACGACAGCAGCATCGGCTCGAGCAGGCGCTCCGCGTCCGCGCGGCTGACGCGCGGCGGCCTCGGCAGGCCGAGCGCCTGCGCGACCCGGTCGAAATACTCCCCCATCCGCAGTTCGGTGTCGTCCGACGCGTGCACGACGCGCGCCGGCTTGCCGCGCTCGGCCGCACGGCGCAAGATCGCCGCGAGATCGTCCGCGTGGATGTGGTTCGTGTACACGTCGTCGGCCGGCTCGAGCGCCGGCGTGCCGCGCTCGAGCCGCGCGAGCGGCAGGCGGTTCGCCGCATAGATGCCGGGAATGCGCACGATGCGCGCCGACAACGCGCCGCGCACCGTCGCCGCGCGCAGTTGCCGCTCGGCCGACACGCGCCGGAACGCGCGCGGGTTCGCGGGGCGCAGGGGTTGCGTCTCGTCGATGCGCGCGCCGCCGCAATCGCCGTAGACGCCCGTCGTACTGGCGTAGACGAGCCTCGGCGCGCGAAGACCGTCGGGTACAATACGCGCTGCCCGAACGGGCGCGCCGGCCTGTCGCGCCGCGCTGCGCAGCGTTCGGAGCCGGCCGGCCGCCGGTGCCGGCGGCGCCGCCGGCCGACGCGCGGGCATGGACGTTGCGGCGATCAGCGCACGCGTGCGCCGGTCGTCGCGGCCGTCGGATTGCGGCGGCGCGAGATGCAGGATCGTGCGGGCGAGGCCCGCGAGGCGGCCGAGCGTCGCCGGGCGATCGAGATCGCCGACGATCGGCGTCGCGCCTACGGCGCGCAGTTCGTCGCGGCGAGCCGGGTGGCTCGTCAGCGCGAAGATGCGCAGATTGCGGCGCGCGTCACGCCATTGCGCGACGCAGCGCATGCCGACGTCGCCGCAGCCGACGATCAGTACGCGCGGCCGGCGCAGGATTCGTGTCGCGATCATGTTGGTTGCGAAATCAGTAGCCGCCGTTGCGCGACGCGCAACGGTTTTGCATTGTAGCTGCCGTGCGCGACACGCACGGTCCCCCCATTTTGTTCTAGTTTGGTTCTATGGCATTCAACGTCACTCTCAAGCAAAGCGGCCGGCAGTTCCAGGTCGAGTCGGACGAAACCGTGCTGGCGGCCGCGCTGCGCCAGAACGTCCATCTGCCGTACGGCTGCAAGAACGGCGCGTGCGGCTCCTGCAAGGGCCAGATCGTGTCGGGCCAGATCGAACAGGGCCCGCATGCCGCGTCGGCGCTGTCCAACGACGAACGCACGCGCGGCCTCGCGCTGCTGTGCTGCTCGAAGGCGCAATGCGATCTCGAGATCGACGTGCGCGAGATCGCCGGCGTCGACGGCGTGCAGGTCAAGAAGCTGCCGTGCCGGATCGCCGCGCTCGAACGCAAGGCGGACGACGTGATGGTCGTGAAGCTGCAGTTGCCGGCCAACGAACGCCTGCAGTACCTCGCGGGCCAGTACGTCGAATTCATCCTGAAGGACGGCTCGCGCCGCAGCTACTCGATGGCGAACGCGCCGCACGAGGAAGGCCCGATCGAGCTGCACATCCGCCACATGCCGGGCGGCAAGTTCACCGACCACGTGTTCGGTGCGATGAAGGAGCGCGACATCCTGCGCTTCGAAGGCCCGCTCGGCACGTTCTTCCTGCGCGAGGATTCCGACAAGCCGATCGTGCTGCTCGCGTCGGGCACCGGCTTCGCGCCGATCAAGGCGATCATCGAGCACGTGAAGCACGCGGGCATCACGCGCCCGATGACGCTCTACTGGGGCGCGCGCCGCAAGAAGGACATCTACCTCGCCGAACTCGCCGAGCAGTGGGCGCGCGACATCCCGAACTTCAAGTACGTGCCGGTGCTCTCCGAGCCGGACGATGCCGACCAGTGGACGGGCCGCACGGGCTTCGTCCATCGCGCGGTGATCGAGGACCTGCCCGATCTGTCGGGCCACCAGGTGTACGCGTGCGGCGCGCCGGTGATGGTCGAATCCGCGCAGCGCGACTTCACGCAGCACCACGCGCTGCCGGCCGACGAGTTCTACGCGGACTCGTTCACGAGCGCCGCCGATCTCGCGCATCCGGTCTGAGCGCCGGGCGCGCCCTCGCCCCGCTGCGCGCCGCCCGTGTCACATTCGTGGCATCGCGGCGGTTTACAGTGGGGCGCGGGATGCCTTATGCTTGCGCACATGAACCGCTTCCTGTCCGCTCTCCGACGTCGCCGCTCGCCGCTCCGCCCGGATGCCGCCGGCTCGTCACGGACTCGCGCGTAACCCTCCTCCGCTTCACCGGTTACGCACAAGCTGTTCGACCCACCAGCCACGGCCTTCCGTGGCTTTTTTATTGCCCGTTTCCTTTCAACGCCCGCTGGAGTCTGCCGCCATGCCCCTGAACGATTATCCGATCGACTCACTGATGTACATCACGAACCGCCCCGACATCGTGTTTACGCACGGCAAGGGTTCGTGGCTCTACGATCACACGGGCAAGCGCTATCTGGACTTCATCCAGGGCTGGGCCGTCAACAGCCTCGGCCACTGCAACGACGGTGTCGTCGAAGCACTGAAAACGCAGGCCGACAAGCTGCTGAACCCGTCGCCGGCGTTCTACAACGAGCCGATGGCGAAGCTCGCGGGCCTCCTCACGCAGCACAGCGTGTTCGACAAGGTGTTCTTCACGAACAGCGGCGCGGAAGCGAACGAAGGCGCGATCAAGCTCGCGCGCAAGTGGGGCCGCAAGTTCAGGAACGGCGCGTACGAGATCATCACGTTCGATCACAGCTTCCACGGCCGCACGCTCGCGACGATGTCGGCCAGCGGCAAGCCGGGCTGGGACACGATCTACGCGCCGCAGGTGCCGGGCTTCCCGAAGGCCGAGCTGAACAACATCAACTCGGTCGAGAAGCTGATCACCGACAAGACCGTCGCGGTGATGCTCGAACCGATCCAGGGCGAAGGCGGCGTGATTCCGGCCACGCGCGAATTCATGCGCGAGCTGCGCGCGCTGACGAAACAGCACAACCTGCTGCTGATCGTCGACGAAGTGCAGAGCGGCTGCGGTCGCGCGGGCACGCTGTTCGCGTACGAACTCGCCGATATCGAGCCGGACGTCATGACGCTCGGCAAGGGCATCGGCAGCGGCGTGCCGCTCGCGGCGCTGCTGTCGAAGGCCGATGTCGCGGTGTTCGAGGCCGGCGACCAGGGCGGCACGTACAACGGCAACCCGCTGATGACGGCGGTCGGTTATGCGGTCATCTCGCAGCTCGTCGCGCCCGGCTTCCTCGAAGGCGTGCGCGAGCGCGGCGAATACCTGAAGCGCAAGCTGCTCGAGCTGTCGGAGGAGCGCGGCTTCGAGGGCGAACGCGGCGAAGGCCTGCTGCGCGCGCTGCTGCTCGGCAAGGACATCGGCCCGCAGATCGTCGAGAAGGCGCGCGACATGCAGCCCGACGGCCTGCTGCTGAATGCCGCGCGGCCGAACCTGCTGCGCTTCATGCCCGCGCTGAACGTGACGACCGAAGAAATCGACCGGATGATGGCGATGCTGCGGTCGATCCTCGACACGCTGTAAGGAGACCGCCGCGATGGATGCCGCCGCCGATGCCGTCGTGATCCGCCCGTTCGAACGCGCCGACACCGATGCCGTCCTCGCGGTATGGCGCGACGCGTTCCCGCAGTACGACGAAGCCGGTGCGCCGCCGCACCGCGATCCGCTGCGATCGATCGAGCTGAAGCTCGCGACGCAGCCGGAGCTGTTCTTCGTCGCGACCAGCGGGGCGCGCGTCGTCGGCACGCTGATGGCCGGGTTCGACGGACATCGCGGCTGGCTCTATTCGTTCGGCGTCGCGAACGACGTACGCCGGCTCGGTGTCGGCCGCGCGCTGATCGCACATGCGGAACGCGCGCTCGCCGCGCGCGGCTGCCTGAAGATCAACCTGCAGGTGCTGCCCGGCAACGACGATGCATGCCGCTTCTACGCGGCGCTCGGCTATCGCGTCGAGGAGCGCATCTCGTTCGGCAAAACGCTGCCCGCCGCGTAACGCGGCCGCCGGCCGCGGCACGGCTCAGCGCGTGATCGGCCCCGCGCCCGGCAGCGGATTGCCGAGCGCGTCGGTCGGCACGGCCTGCTGCTCGAACGCCGCAAAATACGCGGCCCACTGCGTATCGCTCACGCGCACGATCAGCGCGCCGTCCTGCCACACGTCGTTGTGGTCGTTGCGGTCGTCGCCCGCACGGTGCAGGTAGTTCGAGCCGGTCGAGCCCTGGTTCATGTGCGTGTCGTGGATGCCGTTGCCTTGCGCATACGTGCGGCCGAACACGACCACGTCGAGCCCGTGCGACTGGGCGGCATTGACGAGCCGCAGCAGCGACGGGATCGGCTCCGCGTGCTCGGTGCCGTCCATCACGGCGCTCGCGCGCCATGCCCCCGTCTCGTTCAGGATGTCGCTGCGCAGATAGTCGAGCGCAGGTAGCGCGGTGTGCCCGGTGAGGTCCGTATAGCCTTCGGCTGCGGCCGCCAGCGTCGCCGTGATCGGATGATGGAAATCGTAGACGAGCTTGTAGTTCAGCAGGTCGTCCGCATCGTTGGTGCCGACGTTGATCGCGACATCCCAGTCGCCGCTCGGCAACGCGAGCGTCAGGTGGATGTGATACTGGATCTCGCTGCCGTGCGGCGAGCCCTTCAGCTGCGCCACCGACGTCACCTTCGCCTTCACGAAACCGTAGTCCAGACTCATGCGTGCTCTCCGTATCGCGATGGATCGACCATGCTACGCCGCCCGCGTGTCGGTTTGCGGACGGCCGGTAGCGGACGGCCGGTTGCGGACGGCCGGTCGCGGACGGCCGGTCGCGGACGGCCGGTCGCGGACGGCCGGTCGCGGACGGCCGGTCGCGGACGGCTGCCGGCAAACCGACACGCTGCCGTGTCCCGCACCGCGTCGCCGACCTCGCTACCCGATGAATGGAGTCGCATCCGCGAGCACAGTTCGCCGCCGGACACACCGGACGAAAAAAAGGCCGTCACGGCATCCCGTGACAGCCTTTCGACAGCCCTTGCGCGACGCGCCAGCATCCGCCGCCGCACCGGGCCCGCTCATTCATTCACCGAGATACGCGGCCCGCACCTTCGGATCGTCGAGCATCTGCTTCGCGTCGCCTTCCATCGTGACCGTGCCCGAATCCATCACGTAGCCGCGGTCGGCCGCCTGCAGCGCGAGGCGTGCATTCTGCTCGACCAGCAGCACCGTGATGCCTTCCTTCGAGATCTCGCGCACCACTTCGAAGATCTTCTCGACCATGATCGGCGACAGGCCCATCGACGGCTCGTCGAGCAGCAGCAGCTTCGGCTTGGAGAGAATCGCGCGCGACATCGCCAGCATCTGCTGCTCGCCGCCCGACAGCGTGCCCGCGAGCTGCGTCGCCCGTTCCTTCAGGCGCGGGAAGAAGCCGAACATCCGGTCGACGTCCTTCTTGATCTGCTCGTTGTCGTTGCGCAGGTACGCGCCCATCTGCATGTTCTCGATGATCGACATCCGCGCGAAGATCCCGCGGCCTTCCGGCACCATCGCGAGGCCGCGCTTGAGCAGTTCGTGCGACGGCACGCCCTTGATCGACTTGCCGTCGTACTCGATGTCGCCCGCCGAGTACGGCTTCAGGCCGGTGATTGCCTTCATCGTCGTGGTCTTGCCGGCGCCGTTCGCACCGATCAGCGTCACGAGCTCGCCCTGACGGACTTCCATGTCAACGCCCTTGACGGCCTGAATGCCGCCGTAGTTGACCTGCAAGCCCTTGATTTTCAACATTGCCGCTGCCATCAGTGCACCCCTGCGCCGAGATATGCCTCAATCACCTTCGGATTCTTCTGCACGTCCTGCGGCAGACCCTCGGCGATCACCTTGCCGTAATCGAGCACCGTCATCCGGTTGCACAGCCCCATCACGAGCTTCACGTCGTGCTCGATCAGCAGGATCGTGCGGCCGTCCGAGCGGATCTTGTCGAGCAGGCGCGTGAGTTCGACCTTCTCGGTCGCGTTCATCCCCGCGGCCGGCTCGTCGAGCGCGAGCAGCTTCGGGTCGGTCGCAAGCGCCCGTGCGATTTCCAGACGACGCTGGTGACCGTACGACAGGTTGCGCGACGTGTAGTCGGCGTACTGCAGCACGCCGACGTATTCGAGCAGCTCGATCGCGCGCTCCTTGATCTCGCGCTCTTCCTGACGTTCGGCCGGCGTCTGGAACACCGCGCCGAGCAGCCCGTGCTTGGTGCGCACGTGGCGGCCCACCATCACGTTCTCGAGCGCCGTCATCCCGCCGAACAGGCGGATGTTCTGGAACGTGCGCGCGATGCCGGCCTTGGCCACCTGGTGCACGGCCGTCGGCGTGTAGTTCTGGCCGTCCAGCTTGAAGTCGCCGGAGTCCGGCGTGTAGAGGCCCGTGATCACGTTGAAGAACGTCGTCTTGCCGGCGCCGTTCGGGCCGATCAGGCCGTAGATCTCGCCTTCCTTGATCTGCAGCCCGACGTCGGACAGCGCCTGCAGGCCGCCGAAACGCTTGTTCACGCCCTGCACGGACAGTCGGATTTGCTTGTCGCTCATGTGTGTATCCCCTTGTCCGTCGGTTAAGCGCGCACCGGCTTCTTGCCGTTGCGCTTCGCCAGTTTCGCGATCTTGTCCTCATGCTTCGGCGCAGGCCACAGGCCTTCCGAGCGGTACAGCATGATGATCACCATCGCGAGGCCGTACAGCGCCTGACGGATCACTTCGGTATCGACGACGTCGTGACCGAACAGCGCATGCTGCAGCGGGCTCATCGTCGAGCGCAGGAATTCCGGGAAGATTGCGAGCAGCACCGCACCCAGGATCACGCCCGGGATATGGCCCATGCCGCCGAGCACCACGCAGGCGAGCACGACGATCGATTCCCAGAACGTGAACGACTCGGGTGACACGAAGCCCTGGAACGCGCCGAACATCGAGCCCGACAGGCCGCCGAACGACGCGCCCATCGCGAACGCGAGCAGCTTCACGTTACGGGTGTTGATGCCCATCGCCTTCGCCGCGATCTCGTCTTCGCGGATCGCGGCCCACGCACGACCGATACGCGAGTGCTGCAGACGCGTACACACCCAGATCACCAGCAGCGAGCAGAGCACGAACAGGTAGTAGTACATGTAGACCGACGGCAGCTGGAAGCCGAACAGCGTATGCGTCTGCGACAGGTTGAAGCCGCCGA
Source organism: Burkholderia sp. MSMB1826 (assembly GCF_001526325.1). Taxonomy (NCBI): domain Bacteria; kingdom Pseudomonadati; phylum Pseudomonadota; class Betaproteobacteria; order Burkholderiales; family Burkholderiaceae; genus Burkholderia; species Burkholderia sp. MSMB1826. The sequence continues at coordinate 120,851 of NZ_LOYN01000029.1, read as the reverse complement.
CGTGCACCGGATCGATGCCCGTGATCCCCTTCGGACCGTTGGTGATGTTCACCGGACGGTCGAGGTTGTTCATGAAGATCCGGACGATTTCACCGAAGCCGAGCGTCACGATCGCCAGATAGTCGCCGCGCAGGCGCAGCGTCGGCGCGCCGAGCAGGATCCCGAAGGTCGCCGCCAGCGCCATCGCGATCGGCACGATGATCAGAAACGGCACGTGCAGGCCGTTCGGCGCGAGCGCCGCGATCCACTCGAACTGCGAGGTCAGGTGCGGCGAGCTCAGCAGTGCCGCCGTGTACGCGCCCACCGCGTAGAACGCGATGTAGCCGAGGTCGAGCAGGCCGGCGAAGCCGACCACCACGTTCAGGCCCAGCGCGAGCATCACGTACAGCATCGCGAAGTCGAGCACGCGGACCCAGTAGTTGCCGCCGGCCGAGCCGATCACGATCGGCGCGGCGATCACGAGGACCGCGGTGAGAAGGCCGATGACGACGGTCTTGGCGGTGTTGCGCTCTTCGACGAGCGACGTCGACGATTCGATCGGTTGAATGGATGTCATGTTGTTTGCTCCCCTTCCGTTACGCGCGATCCGCGACCCGTTCGCCCAGCAGGCCCGACGGACGGAACACCAGCACGACGATCAGCACGATGAAGGCGAACACGTCCTGGTAGTTGCTGCCGAATACGCCGCCCGTGAGGTTGCCGATGTAGCCGGCCCCGAGCTGCTCGATCAGGCCGAGCAGCACGCCGCCGACCATCGCGCCGCCGAGGTTGCCGATCCCGCCAAGCACCGCCGCGGTGAACGCCTTCATGCCGGGGATGAAGCCCATGTAGAAGTGCACGTTGCCGTATTCGGACGCGATCATCACGCCGGCCAGCGCGGCGAGCGCGGAGCCGATCATGAAGGTTGCCGAGATCACGAAGTTCGGGTTCACGCCCATCAGGCTCGCGGTGTTCGGGCTTTCGGCGATCGCGCGCATTGCGCGGCCGAGCTTGGTCTTGTGCACGAGCAGCAGCAGGCCGCCCATCACGATGAACGCGACGGCGATGATCACGATTTCAGTGACCGAGATCACGGCGCCGGGCGTCGTGTCGGTCGCCTTGATCACGTTGATCGGGTCGGTCGGCAGCAATTGCGGGAACGGCAGCGGGTTGCGCGACCAGATGATCATCGCGGCCGTCTGCAGCAGGATCGACACGCCGATCGCGGTGATCAGCGGCGCGAGACGCGGCGCGCGGCGCAGCGGCCGGTACGCGACGCGCTCGATCGTGAAGCCGACGAACGCACAGACGACCGCGGCGATGCCCAGGCCGATCGTCAGCGTCGCGACGTTGCCGAGTCCGGGAAAGTGGTTCTGCAGCACAGTGATGGCCGACAGCGCGACCATCGCGCCGATCATCAGCACGTCGCCGTGCGCGAAGTTGATGATGCCGAGAATGCCGTACACCATCGTGTATCCCAACGCGATGATGGCGTACACACTGCCGAGCACCAGCCCGTTGAGAACCTGCTGGACGAAAATATCCATTTAAAGCTCCTTGGCCCATGCTGCCGGAGGACGTTGCGCCCCGCGGGTAAGCGAGGATTCGCGCCTTCTCGGCGACACTGCGGGTACTAGTCGATACCGGTAAGGGTGGATCGTCCCGGCGCGCGCCGCCTGGCCTGTACGGCCGGGCCTGCCGCCGGAGCGGATACAAAAACGGCACCGCACTGTTTCGGTGCCGTCATGAGTCCCGTCGCTAAATCGTCACGACATCGAGGACGGTGTTCGTGGCCTCCTTGAAGTCGTGGGGCAGCATGCCGAGACGGCCGTCGTCCGGTTGCCCGGCCTCCGTGCCTTGGCCCGTCCGATGCCACGCAAGCATCGCGCCCGGACGGAGCGGATTCCGCGCCGCGTCGCCCGGCAAGGCGTTGCGGCAATCGCGCCCGACTTCCGTCAGGACTGCATCGGAATCCATCGTACGAACCCGGCTGCGCGCCCCGACACGGGCGGTCGCGGCGGCACGCCGTTTCGTCGAATCGAATCGAAGGGGGGACAGTGGCCTCGGCACGCTGCCGGCAACGCCGCGATCGCCCGGCATCCGTCGACCGGCCGCTTGCCGCGACACAGCCTGCATGCCCGCTACCGGCCCGCTCGTCGGGCCAAGCGCGTGGATTTCATCGATCGTCAAACGTGCCCCGTATTCCGTGTCCCTGCCCAGTTGCGCGAGACGGCGCGCCGATGGCGCTCCCCGTCCGCTTCCGGCGACGCGCCCGCCGCTGGCCGATGGTGGTGCCGCGAACCCCGCAGCCTCCCTGCCCGCCCCGTCGTCGCTCTTTTTGCTGCAGCCGGCAAGGATTGCAACCGGTGCGGCGACGGACACGGCGTAAGCCAACTTCACATGCATTGAATGGTCTCCCGCGCCTTGCCAAAACCCGATTTCAAAGCCATTCCGGCTTGAAAACGGGCGCATTGTAACTCCATTTATAGGACGCCAATATTCCTGATTCGATGGGGTTTTCCTGCATTGCAACCAATTTTGAGACACGATTGGACGCGGCCGGAGCAACCGGGTTGCACCACGATCGGGAATCATGGTTGCGATCGCAATTTCGGCGCACGAAAAAAAAGCGCGCCGGGAGGCGCGCTTCGGTGTTCCGCGGGTGCGATGCGGCAATCAGGCGGCGGGCGGCAGGTTCAACCCGCGCGGCAGCGGAAACGACACGTTTTCCTCGATGCCGTCGAGTGCGCGGACGTTGCGCACGCCGAGTTCGCGCAGCCGTGCGATCACGGCCTGGGCGAGCACCTCGGGCGCCGACGCGCCGGCCGTCACGCCGATGCGGCGCTTGCCGGCGACCCATGCCGGATCGATCTGGTCGGGCGCATCGACCATGTACGCGGCCACGCCGCGCTTTTCCGCCACTTCGCGCAGCCGGCTCGAGTTCGAACTGTTCGGGCTGCCGACCACGATCACGACGTCGCATTGCGGCGCCATGAACTTCACCGCGTCCTGGCGGTTCTGCGTCGCGTAGCAGATGTCCTGCTTCTTCGGTTCGCGGATCTTCGGGTACTTCGCCTTCAGCGCGCCGATGATCTCGGCCGCGTCGTCGACGGACAGCGTCGTCTGCGTGACGAGCGCGATGCGTTCGGGATCGGCGAGCTCGAGCTTGTGCACGTCCTCGACGCTTTCGACGAGGTGCATGCCGCGCTCGACCTGGCCCATCGTGCCTTCGACTTCGGGATGGCCCTTGTGCCCGATCATGACGATGTCGACACCGTCCTGGCGCATCTTCGCGACCTCGACGTGCACCTTCGTGACGAGCGGGCAGGTGGCGTCGTAAATGCGCAACCCGCGCACGTCGGCCTCGTCGCGCACGGCTTTCGACACGCCGTGCGCACTGAAGATCACGGTATTGCCGGCCGGCACTTCCTCGAGTTCCTCGACGAAGATCGCGCCCTTCTTCTTCAGATCCTCGACCACGTACTTGTTGTGGACGATTTCGTGACGCACGTAGATCGGCGCACCGTGCATCGCGATGGCGCGCTCGACGATCTCGATCGCGCGGTCGACGCCCGCGCAGAAGCCGCGCGGCTGGGCCAGCAGGATTTCGGCGTCGGCGGCGACGGTCTGTCCGGACAGCGTATCGGTGGTACTCATGATTACAGGATTCCGATGATTTTCACTTCGAACGTGAGCGCCTGGCCCGCGAGCGGATGATTGAAGTCGAACAGCGCCGAGGTCTCGCCGACCTCCTTCAGCACCCCCGCGTAGCGACCGCCATCCGGTGCATTGAACTCGATGAGTTCGCCCGGCGTGAAATCGTCGCCGACCATTCCGTTCTCGCGCAGCGTCGACAGCGTCACGCGCTGGAGCATGTCGGGATTGCGGGGGCCGAACCCCTGATCGGGGGCTAGCTGAAAAGTCGAGTGGTCGCCGACCCGGAGCCCGAGCAGAATCTGTTCCAGCGACGGCGCCAGTTGCCCCGCGCCCAGCAACAGCGTGGCCGGCTTGTCCGAGAAGGTGTTGACGATGTCGGCGCCGTCGGCCAGTGCCAGCCGGTAATGCAACGTGACGTGGGAACCGGGCTTCACTTCGGATAAATCGATGAGGCTCATGAATTACTCGTTCAGTCGGCGCCCGATACGGCCGAATGGCCCGGCGCAAAACCAACATTGTAAGTCACCTGAGCGTGCAAGGCGGAAAGTGCGACGACGTTGCACCCGCCGCCCGCCGCCAATGGAGTTCCGATCATGCCGTCACCCCGCCTCATCGCGCCGTCGGCCGAATGCCGCGACACCGCCGACGCGCCGGCCGATCCGCCCGGCCGCGTCATCCCGATCAACCGCCGCAGGCGCCGCCCGGGCGACTGGCGGCCCGAGCGGCCGCGCGAACGGCTGGTGGAACGCGGGCCGGCCGCGCTGACCGACGACGAGCTGATCGCGCTGCTGCTCGGCACCGGCAAGCCCGGTCACGACGTATTCGTCACCGCCCGCAGGCTGGTCGAGCAGTTCGGCACGTTGCACGGGCTGCTCGAAGCGACCACCGACGATTTCGAGGCGCACCCCGGCATCGGCCCCGCACGCTCCGCGCGGCTCGTCGCGGTCACCGAGATCGCGCGGCGCATGCTGGTGGAGAAAGCGGAAGAACGGATGCAAATCGACTCGCCCGGCGCCGTCGAGGATTGCCTGCGACTGAAGATCGGCACGCGCCAGTACGAAGTATTCATGGCGGTCTATCTCGACGCGCGCAACTGCCTGATCGACATGGAGGAAATCGCGCGCGGCTCGCTCACGCGCATGGCCGTCTATCCGCGCGAGATCGTGCGCCGCGCGATGAAACGGAACGCCGCGGCGCTGATCGTCGCGCACAACCATCCGTCGGGCGCGGTGCAGCCGAGCGCGGAAGACCGCCGCCTGACCCGCGTGCTGAAAGACGCGCTCGAGCTCATCGACGTGCGGCTGCTCGATCACATCGTCGTCGGCGTCAGCGATACTTTTTCGTTCGCGCGGGCCGGTTGGCTGTAGACTGTGGCGCGGCGGCCCGTCCCGAGGCGCCGCAACGGCGAAGCGAAATTAGGTTTGATTTTTCTGAGCTTTTTCTGCTAGAATCGCCGTCTGTCTTTTTTCCAACCAGTTCTAGCCATCGAAGGGCCTTGTCTGTAAGGGCTACGGCGTTCTGAGTGCAGCCATGGATCACGTGGCGGTGCGATGGAACCTTCACCGGCGATCGAACCCCGAATTTAGCGTATTAGGAGTGCTCTCATGGCACGCGTATGCCAAGTAACTGGGAAAGCGCCGATGAGCGGCAACAACGTTTCCCACGCCAACAACAAGACGAAGCGTCGCTTCCTGCCGAACCTGCAAAACCGCCGGTTCTGGGTAGAGAGCGAAAACCGCTGGGTGCGCCTGCGCGTCTCGAACGCCGGCCTGCGCCTGATCGACAAGAACGGCATCGATTCCGTGCTCGCTGACCTGCGCGCACGCGGCGAAGCCTAAGCCCAAGGAGCACAATCATGGCAAAAGGCGCCCGCGACAAGATCAAGCTCGAGTCGACCGCTGGTACGGGTCACTTCTACACGACCACGAAGAACAAGCGCAACATGCCGGAAAAGATGGCGATCAAGAAGTTCGATCCCGTCGTCCGCAAGCATGTGGAATACAAAGAAACCAAGATCAAGTAATCTCCGGTTTCTGCCAGCCTGACGGCGACCGAAAAGCCCCGCACCTGCGGGGCTTTTTGTTTTGGCGCGCACGCTCAGGCTCCCGACGCGGTATGCTCTCCCCTTTCCGCGGCCGCGGCCGCCGGAACGCACAAGATCAAAAGCGTAACGATGGAGATGCAGCATGAAATTCGACGTGGCGATCGTCGGCAGCGGCCTGGCAGGGCTGTCGGTCGCACTCAACCTGGCCAGCACGCGGCGTGTCGCGCTGATCGCGAAACGTTCGATGATGGAGGGGGCGAGCGATAACGCGCAGGGCGGCATCGCGGCGGTCCTCGACTCGGCGGACAGCATCGAGAACCACGTCGACGACACCCTGGTCGCCGGTGGCGGCTTGTGCGACGAAGGCGCGACGCGCTACATCGTCGAGCACGGCCGCGAAGCGATCGAATGGCTGATCTCGCAAGGCGTGCCGTTCACGAAGGACGACGCGGCCGAACTCGGCTTTCACCTGACGCGCGAAGGTGGCCACAGCCACCGCCGGATCATCCATGCGGCCGATGCGACCGGCCATGCGGTGCTGGCGACGCTGTCGGCGCGCGCGCGCCAGCATCCGAACATCACGTTCTTCGAAAACCACCATGCGATCGACCTGATCACGTCGGACCGGCTCGGCCTGCCCGGCCGCCGCTGTCACGGCCTGTATGCGCTCGACGTCGACAATGACCGGACGATCACGATCGAGGCGCCGCATACGGTGCTCGCCACCGGCGGCGCCGGCAAGGTCTACCTGTACACGACGAATCCCGACACCGCGACCGGCGACGGCATCGCGATGGCGTGGCGTGCCGGCTGCCGCGTGTCGAACATGGAATTCATCCAGTTCCACCCGACCTGCCTGTTCCATCCGTACGCGAAGTCGTTCCTGATTTCGGAAGCCGTGCGCGGCGAAGGCGGCCTCCTGAAGCTGCCCGACGGCACGCGCTTCATGCCCGCGCACGATCCGCGCGCCGAACTCGCGCCGCGCGACATCGTCGCCCGCGCGATCGACTTCGAGATCAAGAAGCGCGGGATCGACTGCGTGTATCTCGACATCAGCCACCAGCCGGAAGCGTTCCTGCGCGAACATTTCCCGACGATCCATGCGCGCTGCCTCGAATTCGGCATCGACATCGCGAAACAGCCGATTCCCGTCGTGCCGGCCGCGCACTATACGTGCGGCGGCGTCGTCACCGATCTCGCCGGCCGCACCGATCTCGCCGGCCTGTATGCGGTCGGCGAAACGTCGTACACGGGGTTGCACGGCGCGAACCGGCTCGCGAGCAACTCGCTGCTTGAATGCCTCGTGATCGGCCGCGCGGCGGCCGGGGCGATCGAGGCGGCCGGTTTCGACGCCGACGCGCCCGCCACGCTGCCCGCCTGGGACGAAAGCCGCGTGTCGGATGCGGACGAGGAGGTCGTCGTTGCACACAACTGGGACGAACTGCGCCGCCTGATGTGGAACTACGTCGGCATCGTGCGCACCGACAAGCGCCTCGAGCGCGCGAAGCACCGGCTGTCGCTGCTGCGCGACGAAATCCATGAGTACTACGCGAATTTCCGCGTGACGCGCGATCTGCTCGAACTGCGCAACCTCGTCGACGTGGCCACGCTGATCGTGAAGAGCGCGCACTCGCGCCGCGAAAGCCGCGGGCTGCACTACAGCCGCGACTGGCCGCATACGCTGCCGAAGGCATTGCCGAGCGTGCTCACGCCGCGCGTGCGCCGCTGAGCGGCGCGCCGCCCTTCCCCGCTGCGTCCGCTTGATCCCTTGTTCCACTTGCCACCTCTTCGTCTCGGCGAAAAAGTGTCAACCTATTTCAGGACGGGTCAAGCACGAGAAAAAAGCCGCTGGCGTTTGCGCGCCAACGGCTTTTGTCTATTTGGACGACATTCGATCAGTCGACGATCCGCATCGAATAGTCCGTCGCCCGCACGTCCTTCGTCAGCGCGCCGATCGAGATGCGATCGACGCCCGTCTCCGCGAACGTGCGCACCGTATCGAAATTGACGCCGCCCGATACTTCGAGCACGGCCTTGCCATCCGCCACACGCACCGCTTCGCGCATCATGTCGAGCGTGAAGTTGTCGAGCAGCACCGACTGCGCGCCATGCGCGAGCGCCGTGTCGAGTTGCGCGAGCGTCTCGACTTCGACCTGCACGGGCACGCCCGACTCCAGCGCGAACGCCGCATCGAGCGCCTCGCCGACACCGCCAGCCGCCGCGATGTGGTTTTCCTTGATCAGGATGCCGTCGTACAGCGCGAGACGCTGGTTTTCGCCGCCGCCCACGCGCACGGCGTACTTCTGCGCGAGCCGCAGCCCCGGCAGCGTCTTGCGCGTATCGAGTATTTTCGCGCGCGTGCCTTCGACGCGATCGACGTAACGTCGCGTCGCGGTCGCGACACCCGACAGCAGTTGCAGGAAGTTCAGCCCGTTGCGCTCGGCCGTCAGCAGCGCGCGCGCCGGCCCTTCGAGTTCGCACACGGTCGAATCCGCCGTCATCCGGTCGCCTTCGCGATAGCGCCATTGCACGACGATCGACGGATCGATCCGGGCGATCACGGCGTCGAACCACGGGACGCCGCACAGCACGGCTTCCTCGCGCACGATGATCCGGGCCCGGCGGCGCTCGCCGGCCGGCACGAGCCGCCCGGTCTGGTCGCCGGTGCCGACGTCTTCGGCGATCGCATCGGCCACGTTACGCGCGATCGCTGCGTCGAATGCCGCGCCGTATTGTGCGCGGACGGCTTCGAACAGCGGCGAGACTGCAGTCGCGGCGCCTTCCGCCGGGCCGCCCCCAAGGAAGGCGGCCGCCCCCTCGGTCGACAGCGAACGAATGTGAGCGTGAGGGCCGTTCATTACGCCGCTCCCACGTTCGCAAACAGTTGCTGGTCGCGCTGCAAGTCGCCGCTCGCCTGCACGCGCTTCTTGTGCGCGGCCGCGAATTCGAGCATCCGGTCGATCGGCAAACGCGCGCGCTCGCCGATCGCGGGATCGACGAAAATCTCGTTGTGGCCGCGTTCGAGCACGTCGGCCAGGTTCGCGAGGCCGTTCATCGCCATCCACGGGCAGTGCGCGCAGCTCTTGCAGGTCGCGCTGTTGCCGGCCGTCGGCGCCGCGATGAAGGTCTTGCCGGGCGCCGCAAGCTGCATCTTGTGCAGGATGCCGAGATCGGTCGCGACGATGAAGCGCTTCGCGTCGAACTTGACGGCCGCGTCGATCAGTTGCGTGGTCGAACCGACGACATCGGCCTGCGCCACGACGTTTTCCGGCGACTCGGGATGGACGAGCACCTTCGCGTCCGGATATTCGGCGCGCAGCAGGTCGAGCTCGATGCCCTTGAACTCGTCGTGAACCAGACACGAGCCCTGCCACAGCAGCATGTCCGCGCCGGTCTTCTTCTGGATATAGCTGCCCAGATGGCGATCGGGGGCCCAGATGATCTTTTCGCCGCGCGCGTGCAGGTCGGCCACGATCTCGAGGCCGATCGACGACGTGACCATCCAGTCCGCGCGCGCCTTCACGGCCGCACTGGTGTTCGCGTAGACGACGACGGTACGGTCCGGATGTGCATCGCAGAAGGCCGAGAATTCGTCGACCGGGCAGCCGAGGTCGAGCGAACAGGTCGCGTCGAGATCGGGCATCAGGATCCGTTTGTTCGGGCTCAGGATCTTCGCGGTTTCGCCCATGAAGCGCACGCCGGCGACGACCAGCGTCTGCGCGTCGTGATCGCGGCCGAAGCGGGCCATTTCGAGCGAATCGGCCACACAACCGCCGGTTTCGTCGGCGAGTTCCTGCAGTTCGGCATCCACGTAGTAGTGGGCGACCAGCACGGCCTTTTCACGGGCGAGCAACGCCTTGATGCGCGCCTTCAGCGCAGCGCGCTCCTCGGCGGACGGCGCCTCGGGCACCTTGGCCCACGCCTGTCCCACGCCGCATACGGTCCCTGCGGCGACGGGCCGGTCGTACTCGACGGGTTTGATCGTCGATTGCATCTCCATATCTCCTGTCGATCGGAGTTAGCGCTTTAGCGCTTACTCCGATCCCATGCTTCGCGGTCGATCAGAGTTAGTGCTTTAGCACTTACTCTGATCCCATGCTTCGCGGTCGATCAGCGTGGACGCTTCGGCGCCCTGCCCCGATCCCATCCCTTGCACTCGCCCGGGGCGCCCACTTGCCACCGCCCCAAGCCTCATACCCATTCAGGCGCTGCCGATCCGTCAAAAACCAGCGGCCCAAATGAAAAAACCCCGCCAACGCGGGGTTTGTGACGTCCTGAGATTCTAATCGATTTCGAATCAGGCGTAGCGACGCAGGCGCGTCGCGAATTCCTGCAGCGCCTTGATGCCGCTTTGTTCTGCGCGATGGCACCAATCCTGCAATTGCGCGAGCAGCTGTTCGCGCGACGCGGTCGAACGATCCCAGATCGCGGCGAGATCCTGGCGCAGCTGGAAGTACGTATGCAGCTTCTGGCTGTTCGCGAAGATCTCCGGCAGCAGCTTTTTCTGCGGCTCGTCGAGACCGTCGGCATCCTTGTGGAACCACTTGCGCGCGCTACGCATCAACTGGTACTTCTCGCTCGAACCGAGTTCCTTCAGGTGCGCGAGCTCCTGGCGGTACGCACGCTTCACGGCCTTGCCGTAGCGCGCCATCACTTCGTAGCGGTTCGACAGCACGGCCTGCAGCGTTTCCTGGTCGAGCACCGTCTTCGGCTTGTTCAGGCGCGGCGTGGGCGCAACCTTCTTCACCTTGGCGAGGCCGAATGCCGACATGATCCGGATGTACATCCAGCCGATGTCGAACTCGTACCACTTGTTCGACAGCTTTGCCGACGTCGCGAACGTGTGGTGGTTGTTGTGCAGCTCTTCGCCGCCGATCACGATGCCCCACGGGAACAGGTTCGTGCTCGCGTCGGCCGAGTTGAAGTTGCGATAGCCCCAGAAGTGCCCGAAGCCGTTGACGACGCCCGCCGCCCAGAACGGGATCCACACCATCTGCACGGCCCACACGGTCAGGCCGAGCACGCCGAACAGCGCGACGTCGATCACCATCATCATGCTGATGCCGAGGATCGGGTACTTCGAGTAGAGATTGCGCTCGAGCCAGTCGTTCGGCGTGCCGTGGCTGAATTTGCGCATCGTCTCCTCGTTCTTCGCTTCCGCGCGGTACAGCTCGGCGCCCTCGAGGAACACCTTCCAGATGCCGCGCGTCTGCGGGCTGTGCGGATCTTCCTCGGTTTCGCACTTCGCGTGGTGCTTGCGATGGATCGCGGCCCACTGGCCGGTCAGCATCCCGGTCGTCATCCACAGCCAGAAACGGAAGAAATGGCTCGCGATCGGATGCAGCTCCAGCGCGCGGTGCGCCTGGCAGCGGTGCAGGTAGACCGTGACGCCGATGATCGTGACGTGCGTGACGGCGAGCGCGAACAGCGCGACCTGCCACCACGAAAAATGCAGAAGCCCGTGGGAAAGAAAATCGAGCAGGGAATTCAACAAGGCAGTTACCCGTGATGAGAGCGACGCCGGCTCATGCCGACGTCAGAAAAATGAAAGCATACCGCGTGTAGACCAGAATTTTACTTCAACCGTTCCAAGTCTTTGTAAAAAATGAATATTTTCTTGCCCTGACGCAATCTGCAGGGTCCACCGGCGGACTGGGAAAGGCACGCGATCCGGTTTCGACCGCGGAATCGGTACGATTGACCGTACCCGCCCGCTACGCCGCCGGCGTGCGCGCGTCCAGCGCCCCGTTGGCGGCCGCCGGATCGGGCCCGGCCGCCACACCCTGCGCGGGAAAGCCGTCCGGCAGCCCGACCACGCGCACTTCGCGCTGCGGGAACGGAATCGAAATCCCGTGCTCGCCGAACAGCCGCCAGATGTTGCGGTTCACGCTCGAGCGCACGCCCGACGTGCCTTTCGCCGCATCCTCGATCCAGAAGCCGAGCTCCAGGTCGATCCCGTCCGCGCCGAAACTCACGAGATACGGGGTCGGCGCCGGCTCGGCCAGCACGCGCGGCACGTCCTTCGCGGCGTCGGCGAGCAACGCGAGCGCCCGCTCGACGTCGCTCGTGTACGCGACCTGCACCGCGACTTTCGCATAGCCGCGCGTCAGGTACGACGACTGGTTCTGCACGACGTCGGTGATCAGCTTCTCGTTCGGGATCAGCGTCTCGTTGCCGTCGAGGCCGCGCACGACCGTGTAGCGCGTGCGGATCTGCGTGACGACGCCCTGCAGCCCGCCGACGCTGATCGCATCGCCGAGCCGCAGCGAGCGGTCGAGCAGGATGATGAAGCCCGACACGTAGTTGCTCGCGATCTTCTGCAACCCGAAACCGAGGCCGACGCCCACCGCGCCGCCGAACACGCCGAGCACCGTCACGTCGATGCCGACGAGCGACAGCCCGATCAGGATCGCCGCGAACACGAGCAGCGCGCGGCCGACGCGCGACAGCACGACCTTCAGGTTCGCGTCGAGCGTGCTCGCGCGCGACAGGCGATCCTCGAGCACCGAGCCGAGCCACATCGCGACCATCAGCGTCACGCAGACCCACAGCGCGCCGGAAATCACCGACAGCAGCGTGAGGTGCGCAGTCGCGACCCGGAACTGCACGCTGTCGAGCCAGCCGAGCACGTCGCGCTGGATGCCGAGCACGGTCATCACCATCGCGGCCCACACGACGGTCGACACGATCTTCTCGACGATCGACAGCCATGCGTGCGTGTGGCCGTCGCGCGCGAACACGCGCCGCGCGAAGAAGAACAGCACGTAGATCAGCCCGATGCCGAACAGCGGCACGAGCGCGAGCGCCAGCAGCGACGTCGACATGAACGGGTCGAACGCGAGCTGCGCGCCGCCGACGAACACGCTGCCGAACAGCGGAAACAGCGCACGCTTCAGGCTTTGCGCGCCCGCGCCCGGCGCGCGTCCGGCGGCCCGGCGCCGCGCGTCGATCCGGCCGTGCACGAAGCGCGCGGCCACCCACGCGAAACACAGTGCCCCGACGAGGATCGCCGCCTGCCAGATCATCACCGGCTGGTGGAAATCGCGAATCACCGACGCCAGCCGGTGCGACAGCAGGCGGCTCTGCAGAGTCTCCATCGTCCGTCCGGGCGTCGTTACTGCGCGGCGCGGCGTTCGAGCACCGCGGCGAAGAAGCCGTCGGTCGCGTGACGGTGCGGCCACAGCGACAGGTAATCGCCCGTCTCGAGCGCGATGCGCTGGTCGGCCAGCACCTGCTGCGCCGGCACCAGCACGAAGTCGGGGTGATCGGCCAGGAACTGTTCGACGATGCGCTCGTTCTCGGCGTCGAGCACGCTGCAGGTCGCGTAGACGAGCCGGCCGCCCTTCTTCACGAGCCGCGCGGCGCTCGCGAGGATCGACGCCTGCTTGGGCGTCAGCTCGTCGATCGCCGTGCGCGTCTGCCGCCACTTCAGGTCCGGATTGCGGCGCAGCGTGCCGAGGCCGCTACACGGCGCGTCGACCAGCACGCGGTCGATCTTGCCGGCGAGCCGTTTGATCTTCGGGTCGTGCTCGCTGTCGATCAGCACCGGGTTCACGTTCGACAGCCCGCTGCGCGCGAGGCGCGGCTTCAGCTTGGCGAGGCGCTTTTCCGAGACGTCGAACGCATACAGGCGCCCGGTCGAGCGCATCATCGCGCCGAGCGCGAGCGTCTTGCCGCCCGCGCCCGCGCAGAAATCGACGACCATCTCGCCGCGCCGCGGCGCCACCAGCGAGCACAGCAGCTGGCTGCCTTCGTCCTGCACCTCGATCGCCCCTTCCTCGAACAGCTTCAGGCGCGTCAGCGCCGGCTTGCCGACCACGCGCACCCCGAACGGCGCGAACGGCGTCGCGCCCGCGTCGATGCCGCTCACGCGCAGCGCTTCGATCACCTGGTCGCGGCTCGCCTTCTGCGCGTTGGCACGCAGGTCGAGCGGCGCCGGGTAGTTCAGCGCGGCGGCGAGTTGCGCGAGCTCGTCGGCGTCGAAACGGGCCGACAGCGCCTGGTGAATCCAGTCGGGCAGATTCGTGCGAATGCGCACGGGCAGGCTCGCCGGATCGATCTTCGACACGTGCTCGAGCCATGCGGACTCGGTGTCGGACAGGAACGGCTTCAGCGCATTGCGACCGACCGTCTGCATCAGGCCGAGCAGCGTGAGGCGTCGCGCGGGCGTGCCCGTGCCGCTCTCGGCCAGATGCGAAAACTCCATCTTCCGGCGCAGCACCGCGAACACGGCCTCGGCGATCACGCCGCGCTCGGCATGCCCGAGCTTCGGGTGCGCGCGGAAGAACCGGCTCGTCGTCGCGTCGGCGGGGCCGGCGAACTTCAGCACCTCGGCCAGCAGAGTCTCGGTCTGGCCGATCAGGAATCCGTGCAGCTTCATACGCCCTCACTCGTTTCGGTATGCGGTTCATCCGCGAAAATCCAGCGCGCCTCTTCGGGCGCCACCACTGCACGGCCGTTCTCGAGACGCAACCGGCCGTCGACGAACCAGCGCACCGCGCGCGGATACAGCACGTGCTCGACCGCCAGCACGCGCCGCGCGAGCGCGGCCGCGTCGTCGCCGGCGCGCACGGGCACCGCGCCCTGCGCGACGATCGCGCCGCTGTCGAGCTCGGGAATGACGAAATGCACGCTCGCGCCATGCAGCGCGACGCCGGCATCCAGCGCCTGCTGGTGCGTGTGGATGCCCTTGAAGCTCGGCAGCAGCGACGGATGGATATTCAGCAGCCGGCCCTCGTAACGTCTGACGAAAGCGGGCGTGAGGATGCGCATGAAGCCGGCGAGGACGACGAGATCGGGCGAGAAACGGTCGATCTCCGCAGCGAGCGCCGCGTCGAAGCTGTCGCGGCCGTCGAACGACCGGTGGTCGACCACCGCCGTCGCCACCCCGTGCGACGCGGCAAAAGCCAGGCCGGCCGCGTCGGGCCGGTTGGCGATCACGGCGGCGACCTCGGCCGGCCAGCGTTCCTGCGCGCATGCGCGGGCGATGGCCTCCATGTTGCTGCCGCGACCGGAAATCAGGATCACGAGTTTTTTCATCCGCGAATTTTACCATTCGCCCCCGCGTTTCCCGCCTTCTCGGCCGCCGACCCGCCCGAACGTTTATAATCTTCTGCTTTGCGGCATCCCACCGCCCATTCCCCCGACGCTGCATCCGCTATCGTGAAAGTCTTCCGCGGCCTGCCCAACGCCGAGAGTCGCGCCCCGTGCGCGCTGACGATCGGCAACTTCGACGGTGTCCATCGCGGCCACCAGGCCTTGCTCGCGCGCGTGCGCGCGGCAGCGGACGCGCGCGGCCTGCCCGTGTGCGTGATGACGTTCGAGCCGCACCCGCGCGAATTCTTCAATCCGGCCGGCGCGCCGCCGCGCATCGCGATGCTGCGCGACAAGCTCGAGGCGCTGCGCGACCACGGGGTCGACCGCGTCGTCGTCGAGCACTTCAATCACACGTTCGCGAGCCAGTCGCCGCAGGCGTTCGTCGAGCGCACGCTGGTGAACGGGCTGCACACGCGCTGGATGATGGTCGGCGACGATTTCTGCTACGGCGCGAAGCGCGCGGGCACGTTCGACACGCTGAAGGCGGCCGGCGAGCAGTACGGCTTCGAGGTCGAGCAGATGGGCACGGTCGCCGGCAGCGACGGCACGCGCATCTCGAGTTCCGGCGTGCGCACGGCGCTCGCCGCGGGCGATCTCGACGCAGCCGCGCAGGCGCTCGGCCACGGTTACCTGATCAGCGGCCATGTCGCGCACGGGCTCAAGCTCGGTCGCGATCTCGGCTTCCCGACGCTGAACCTGCCGATCGCGCACAAACGGCCGGCGCTCCAGGGCATCTTCGTCGTGCAGGTGCACGGCCTCGGCCCCACCCCGTTGCCGGGCGTCGCGAGCCTCGGGCTGCGCCCGACGGTCGACGATTCCGGCCGCACACTGCTCGAAGTCCATCTGCTCGACTGGCACGGCGATGCATACGGCAAACTGATCCGCGTCGAATTCCTGAAGAAGCTGCGCGACGAGGCGAAGTTCGACGATCTCGAGGCGCTGTCGCGGGCGATCGCGCTCGACGTCGCGAATGCGCGCGCGTACTTCGTCGAGCGCGACCGCGCGCCGGGCAGCCGCGCGACAGGCTTCGCGACGTCGGCGACCGACCGAATTAGCTGATCCGGACGGCGGCGCCTCGCGCCGCACCCTCGCGCCGCCTTCTCGCGCGCCTACCCGATTCACGACGCCAGAGCGTCCCCCGATTTAGATAGCGATCCCATCATGAGCAACAAGAAAGCCGATTCGAAACCGCAGGCCAAGTATCCGGTCAACCTGCTCGACACGCCGTTCCCGATGCGCGGCGACCTGCCCAAGCGCGAACCGCAGTGGGTCAAGGAGTGGGAAGAGCGCGGCATCTACGACAAGATCCGCGCGGCCAGCCAGGGCCGGCCGAAGTTCATCCTGCACGACGGTCCGCCGTACGCGAACGGCGACATCCACCTCGGCCACGCGGTCAACAAGATCCTGAAGGACATCGTCGTCAAGTCGCGCAACATGGCCGGCTTCGACGCGCCGTACGTGCCGGGCTGGGATTGCCACGGGATGCCGATCGAGATCCAGATCGAGAAGCAGTTCGGCAAGTCGCTGCCGGCAGCCGAAGTGATGAGCAAGGCGCGCGCGTACGCGACCGAGCAGATCGAGAAGCAGAAGGTCGGCTTCAAGCGTCTCGGCGTGCTCGGCGACTGGGCCAACCCGTACAAGACGATGAACTTCGTGAACGAGGCGGAGGAGATCCGCGCGCTCGGCAAGATCATCGAGAAGGGCTTCGTGTATCGCGGGCTGAAGCCGGTGAACTGGTGCTTCGACTGCGGCTCGGCGCTCGCGGAAGCGGAAGTCGAGTACAAGGACCGCACCGACCCGACGATCGACGTGATGTTCGCGTTCGCGGAACCCGAAAAGACCGCGCAGGCGTTCGGCCTGCCGGCGCTGCCGCGCGCCGACGGCGGCATCGTGATCTGGACGACCACGCCGTGGACGATTCCCGCGAACCAGGCGCTGAACCTCCATCCGGAAATCGTCTACGCGCTCGTCGACACGGAGCGCGGGCTGCTGATCATCGCGGAAGAGCGCGTCGAAGCCTGCATGACCGACTTCAAGCTGACCGGCCGCGTCGTCGCGACCGCGCCCGGCGTGAAGCTCGCGAACCTGCGCTTCCACCACCCGCTCGCGTCTGCGCACCCCGGCTACAAGCGCACCGCACCCGTCTACCTCGGCGACTACGTGACGACCGACACGGGTACCGGCGTCGTGCACTCGTCGCCCGCGTACGGCATCGAGGACTTCGTGTCGTGCAAGGCGCACGGGATGACCGACTCGGACATCATCAACCCGGTGATGGGCGACGGCCGCTATATCGAATCGCTGCCGCTGTTCGGCGGCCTGTCGATCTGGGACGCGAACCCGAAGATCGTCGACGCGCTGAACGCGGCCGGCTCGCTGCTGCGCAGCGAGAAGTACACGCACAGCTACATGCACTGCTGGCGCCACAAGACGCCGATCATCTACCGCGCGACGTCGCAGTGGTTCGCCGGCATGGACACGACGCCGCGCGACGGCGGCAAGACGCTGCGCGAGACGGCGCTCGAAGGCGTCGACGCGACCGCGTTCTACCCGTCGTGGGGCAAGCAGCGTCTGTTCAGCATGATCGCGAACCGTCCGGACTGGACGCTGTCGCGCCAGCGCCAGTGGGGCGTGCCGATGGCGTTCTTCGTGCACAAGGAAACCGGCGAGCTGCACCCGCGCACGCTCGAGCTGCTCGAGGAAGTCGCGAAGCGCGTCGAGCAGTCGGGCATCGAGGCGTGGCAGTCGCTCGACCCGCGCGAGCTGATCGGCGACGACGCGAACCTGTACGAAAAGAACCGCGACACGCTCGACGTGTGGTTCGACTCGGGCACGACGCACTGGCATGTGCTGCGCGGCTCGCACAAGGATCAGCTGCAGTTCCCGGCCGATCTGTACCTCGAAGGCTCGGACCAGCATCGCGGCTGGTTCCACTCGTCGCTGCTGACGGCATCGATGCTCGACGGCCGCGCGCCGTACAAGGGCCTGCTCACGCACGGCTTCACGGTCGACGGCGAAGGCCGCAAGATGAGCAAGTCGCTCGGCAACGGCATCGACCCGCACGAAGTCGCGAACCGCCTCGGCGCGGAAATCATCCGCCTGTGGATCGCGTCGACCGACTACTCGGGCGAGCTCGCGATCTCCGAGGAAATCCTGAAGCGCGTGACCGAAGGCTATCGCCGCATCCGCAACACGCTGCGCTTCCTGCTCGCGAACCTGTCGGACTTCGACTTCGCGCAGCACGCGGTGCCGGTCGACGAATGGCTCGAGATCGACCGTTACGCGGTCGCGTTCTCCGCCCAGCTGCAGACGGAACTGCTCGGCCACTACGAGAAGTACGAATTCCACCCGGTCGTCGCGAAGCTGCAGACGTACTGCTCGGAAGATCTCGGCGGCTTCTATCTCGACGTGCTGAAGGACCGCCTGTACACGAGCGCCGCCGATTCGCGCGCGCGCCGCTCCGCGCAGACCGCGCTGTACCACCTGACGCACGGCCTGCTGCGCGTGCTCGCGCCGTTCCTGTCGTTCACGGCCGAAGAAGCGTGGAAGGTGTTCCAGCCGGCCAGCGACACGATCTTCACGGAAACCTACTATGCGTATCCGGAAGTCGCCGGCTCGGCCGCGCTGATCGAGAAGTGGGCGCTGCTGCGCGACGTGCGCGGCAACGTGACCAAGGCGCTCGAGGAAGCGCGCACCGCGAACCGCATCGGTTCGTCGCTGCAGGCCGAAGTGGCCGTGCATGCGAGCGGCGTGCGCTACGACGCGCTCGCGAGCCTCGGCGACGACCTGAAGTTCGTGCTGATCACGTCGGCCGCGACGGTCGTCAAGGTCGACGACGAAGCGCAGGAAAGCGTCGACGTGGCCGCGTCGAAGTACCAGAAGTGCGAGCGCTGCTGGCACTACCGCGAAGACGTCGGCGCGCACGCCGAGCATCCGACGCTGTGCGGCCGCTGCTTCTCGAACCTGTTTGAAAACGGCGAAATCCGGAGCGCTGCTTAAACCATGGCGAAAACCCTGTCGAAACCGGCCAGCGGCGCGCTCGCGCCCTGGCTCGGCATTTCGCTGATCGTGATTCTGTTCGATCAACTGTCGAAGATCGCGATCCTGAAAACGTTCGCGTACGGCGCGCAGCACGCGCTGACGTCGTTCTTCAACCTCGTGCTGGTGTACAACCGCGGCGCCGCGTTCGGCTTCCTGTCGACCGCGAGCGGCTGGCAGCGCTGGGCGTTCACCGCGCTCGGCGTCGGTGCGACGCTCGTGATCTGCTTCCTGCTGCGCCGTCACGGCCAGCAGCGGCTCTTCAGCCTGTCGCTCGCGCTGATCCTCGGCGGCGCGCTCGGCAACGTGATCGACCGGCTCGTCTACGGCCACGTGATCGACTTCCTCGATTTCCACCTCGGCGCGTGGCACTTCCCGGCGTTCAACCTCGCCGATTCCGCGATCACGGTCGGTGCGGTGCTGCTGATCTACGACGAACTGCGTCGCGTGCGCGGCTCGCGCTGAGCGCGCATACTCCGTGTCGACGGCCGGCTTCGCGCCGGCCGTTCCGTTTGACCCCAGGAGGCCTGAGTTGGCACACGCAGAACTCGCAGGAAAACACCTCGTTCTCGGCCTGACGGGCGGCATCGCCTGCTACAAGATCGCCGAGCTCACGCGGCTGCTCGTGAAGGCCGGCGCGACCGTGCAGGTCGCGATGACCGACGCCGCTACCCAGTTCATCACGCCCGTCACGATGCAGGCGCTGTCGGGCCGGCCCGTCTATACGAGCCAGTGGGACGCGCGCATCGACAACAACATGGCGCACATCGACCTGTCGCGCGAAGCCGACGCGATCGTGATCGCGCCCGCGTCGACGGATTTCCTCGCCAAGCTCGCGCACGGGTTCGCCGACGATCTGCTGTCGACGCTGTGCATCGCGCGCGACTGTCCGCTGCTCGTCGTCCCCGCGATGAACCGCCAGATGTGGCAGAACCCGGCCACGCAACGCAATGCCGCGCAACTGCGCGCCGACGGCGTGTCGGTGCTCGGCCCGGATTCGGGCGCGCAGGCATGCGGCGAAGTCGGCGACGGCCGCATGCTCGAGCCCGAGGCGATCTATGAAGCGATCGTCGCGCACTTCGCGCCGAAGGTGCTCGCGCACCGCCGCGTGCTGATCACGGCCGGGCCGACGTTCGAGCCGCTCGACCCCGTGCGCGGCCTGACGAACCGCTCCAGCGGCAAGATGGGCTTCGCGCTCGCCCGCGCCGCGCAGCAGGCCGGCGCCGACGTGCATCTCGTCGCCGGGCCGGTCGCGCTCGACACGCCGTGGGGCGTCTACCGTCAGGACGTGCAGACCGCGCAGCAGATGTACGACGCGGTGATGCATGCGGTCGCCGATGCCGACATCTTCATCGCGGTGGCCGCGGTCGCCGACTGGCGCGTCGATCAGCCGGCCGAGCACAAGATGAAGAAGACGGCCGACCGCAAGATGCCGGCGCTTGCGTTCGTCGAAAACCCCGACATCCTCGCGTCGGTCGCGGCGCTGCCCGATCCACCGTTCTGCGTCGGCTTCGCGGCCGAAAGCGGCGACCTCGACGTGCACGGCGACGAGAAGCGCAAGCGCAAGAACGTGCCGCTGCTCGTCGGCAACCTCGGCCCGCTGACGTTCGGCCGCGACGACAACGAAGTCGTGCTGTTCGAGGCTGCCGGCCTCACGCGCCTGCCGCGCGCGCCCAAGGACGAACTCGCGCATGCGCTCGTCGCGGAAATCGCGAAGCGCCTGCCCGACAACCGCCTGATCTGATCCCCGCGCGACGGCCCGTGCCGCCGCGCCCTTCCCGACCGATTCGACGACCGCATGAAACTCGACCTGAAGATTCTCGACGCGCGCATGCGCGACTACCTGCCCGCCTATGCGACCACCGGCAGCGCCGGCCTCGACCTGCGTGCCTGCCTCGACGCACCGGTCACGCTGCAGCCGGGCGAAACCACGCTGGTGCCGACCGGCCTCGCGATCCACCTCGCCGATCCCGGCTATGCGGCGCTGATCCTGCCGCGCTCGGGCCTCGGCCACAAGCACGGGATCGTGCTCGGCAACCTCGTCGGCCTGATCGACTCCGATTACCAGGGCCAGTTGATGGTCTCGACGTGGAACCGCGGCCAGACCGAGTTCGTGCTGAACCCGTTCGAACGGCTCGCGCAACTCGTGATCGTGCCGGTCGTGCAGGCGCAGTTCAACATCGTCGACGAATTCACCGCGAGCGATCGCGGCGCCGGCGGCTTCGGCAGCACCGGCCGCCACTGAGCCGCGCAGCACGGAAAAAGGGGCCTCGGCCCCTTTTCCTTTTCACGCGCCGTCACTTGCCGGTCGGTTGCGCGATTCGCGCGAGCGCCGGCTCACGCCGCCGCGCCTGCGCGATGCTCGCATAGACGACCATCGCGACCAGCACGCCGAGCAGGACGGCGGACGAGCCGACCGTGCCGAGCGCAAGGCCGCCCTTTGCGACCGGCTTCGTCAGCAGGTCGCCGACCGTCGCACCGAACGGACGGGTGAGCACGAACGCGGCCCAGAACAGCAGCACGCCGGAAATGCGCGTGAAGTAGTGCGCGAGCACGATCGCCGCCAGCAGGCCGCCGATCAGCAATGCGCCGCCGCCGAAACCGAGCCCCGAGCTGTCGGCGAGGAAGTCGCCGAGCGCGGTGCCGAGCGTGTTCGAGAACAGGATCGCGATCCAGTACAGCAGCTCGACCTTGCGCGTACGAATCAGGTCGACCGACAGCGATTCGCCGCTGAGGCGCCAGACCGCGAAGATCGCCAGCAGGATCGCGACGAGAATCGACGAGCCGGCCGCATAGCCGAGGCCGAGCGTGCGATCCATGAAGTCGGACATCGTCGTGCCGGCCGTGCTCGTCGCGACGATCACGGCCCAGTAGATCGCCGGGCGATAGCGCGTCGTCCTGAGCTGGGCGCCCAGCGTCGCGAGGAAGAAACCGAACAGCAGGATCGAGCTCACCGCGTAGCCGACGTTCAGCGTCATCGACAGCAAGTCGCCGCCCGTTTCGCCGAGCGTCGTCGCGCAGATCTTCATGATCCAGAACGCGAGCGTGATTTCGGGAAGTTTGTTCATTCGAACCCCTTTTTGCAGGAAATGGCGCGCCGATGCGGGCCCGCGCGCCGTGCAGACAGGATCGAATGTAGTCGCCGTTCGCTTAACGGAACCTTAGCAAGTGTGAAGAACGGTATCGGCCGCCGCGCCCGCGCGGTCAGCGCGCGTGCTGGTGCCGGTAATGCAGTGCGTAGGCGAGCGTCAGCAGCACGACGAACACGACGCCGACCACCATCGTCATCCGGAATTCGCGCGTGAAAGCGGTCGTCAGCAGGATCGCGGCCACGAGCCCCGCGCCGAGCAGGCTGCCGAACGGGTGTCCCCACATCCGGAACGCGAGCGCGGGGCCGCGATACCGCGAACGGAACCGAAGATGCGTGACGAAGATCATCAGCCAGGTGAACAGCGCGCCGAACATCGCGATCGCCATCATCACCGTGAACGCGGTGTCGGGCGCCAGCGCGACCAGCACGGCCGCCACCGCGACGCCGCTCGTCGAAATCCACAGCGCCGCGCGCGGTACGCCGTTCGCGCCGAGCCGGCCGAACACCGCGGGCGCGAGGCGCGCGCGCGACAGGCTGAACATCATCCGCGTCGTCACGTACAGTTGACTGTTCATCGCCGATAGCGCCGCGATCAGCAGCACGAAATTGATCACGCCCGCCGCGTACGGCACGTGCGTCGCGGCCATCACCTTCACGAACGGGCTTTCGTCGGTGCCGGCCTGCGTCCACGGCACGATCGCGAGCATCAGCGCGAGTGTCAGCAGGTAGAACAGCACGAGCCGGAACACGGTCGAGCGGAATGCGCGCGTGACCGCGTGCTGCGGATCGCGCGCCTCGCCGGCCGCGATCGCGACGGCTTCGATGCTCATGTAGCTGAAGATCGCGACGATCACCGCGACCCACGTACCCCACGGCCCCTTCGGCATGAAGCCGCCGTGCGCGGTGTAGTTCGCGAAACCGATGCCCGCTGCGGCCGGCGCCGACCAGACGAGATAGCCGCCCAGCACGATGAACACGACGATCGCCGCGATCTTCAGCAGCGAAAACGCGTATTCGACCGTCCCGTACAACGTCACGCTCGCGAGGTTCACCGCGATCAGCAGCGCGGAGAAGCCGATCACCCAGTACCAGCCGGGCACGGCCGGGAACCAGTACTTCATGAACACGGCGATCGCGCTGATCTCGGTGCCGATCGCGAACACGACCGCGAACCAGTACGCATAACGCACGAGAAAACCCGCGAGCGTGCCGACGTAGTGCTCGGCGTACGCGCCGAACGAGCCGGCCGTCGGATGCGCGACGGTCATTTCCGCGAGCGCACCCATCAGCAGCAACGCGATCAGCGCGCCGATCGCATAGGAAACCAGCACGCTCGGGCCGGCGAGCCCGATCGCGAACCCGCTGCCGAGGAACAGCCCCGTGCCGATCGCGCCGCCGATCGCGATCATCGCCATCTGCCCCGACGTCAGCGCGTGGCGCAACCCTTGTTCGCGCGCGACGATATCGTCGAACGACCGTTGTTGTTGTGTCACTGCGTCACCACTCCCCTGCACCACCATCGCGCCGCCGGCGCCGGATAAAACGAAACGGCGCGGAGAACTTCCCGCGCCGTTCGCATGAACAACGAATTATCGCTTACTCGACTTCGACCGTCTCTTCGTTCGGCTTGTGCGGCGGATTCGCCAACTTGTCGAACGACAACTGCACCTTGTCGGCCTCGTCGACGTCGACCGTCACGTGGCCGCCGTTCAGCAGCTTGCCGAACAGCAGTTCGTCGGCCAGCGCGCGCCGGATCGTGTCCTGGATCAGCCGCTGCATCGGCCGCGCGCCCATCAGCGGGTCGAAACCGTGCTTCGCGAGATGCTTGCGCAGCGCGTCGGTGAAGAGCGCGTCGACCTTCTTCTCGTGCAACTGTTCCTCGAGCTGGATCAGGAACTTGTCGACCACGCGCATGATGATTTCCTCATCGAGCGAGCGGAAGCTGATGATCGCATCCAGACGGTTGCGGAACTCAGGCGTGAACAGCCGCTTGATGTCGGTCATCTCGTCGCCGGTTTCGCGGCGCGTCGTGAAGCCGATCGTCGCCTTCTGCATCGATTCGGCGCCCGCGTTCGTCGTCATGATGATGATGACGTTGCGGAAATCCGCCTTGCGGCCGTTGTTGTCCGTCAGCGTGCCGTGGTCCATCACCTGCAGCAGCACGTTGAAGATGTCCGGATGCGCCTTCTCGATTTCATCGAGCAGCAGCACGCAATGCGGCTTCTTCGTGACGGCTTCGGTCAAGAGCCCGCCCTGGTCGAACCCGACATAACCCGGCGGCGCGCCGATCAGCCGGCTGACCGCATGACGCTCCATGTATTCCGACATGTCGAAGCGGATCAGCTCGATGCCGAGCGTGAACGCGAGCTGACGCGCCACTTCGGTCTTGCCGACGCCCGTCGGGCCGGAGAACAGGAACGCGCCGATCGGCTTGTCCATCTTGCCGAGGCCCGCGCGCGCCATCTTGATCGACGCCGCGAGCGCGTCGATCGCCGGATCCTGGCCGAACACGACGCTCTTCAGGTCGCGATCGAGCGTCTGCAGCTTGCTGCGGTCGTCCTGCGACACGCTTTGCGCCGGCACGCGCGCGATCTTCGAGATGATTTCCTCGATCTCGCTCTTGCCGATCGTCTTCTTCTGCTTCGACTTCGGCAGGATGCGCTGCGCGGCGCCCGCTTCGTCGATCACGTCGATCGCCTTGTCCGGCAGGTGACGGTCGGTGATGAAGCGCGCCGACAGTTCGGCCGCGGCCGACAGCGCGCCCGACGAATACTTGACGCCGTGGTGCTCCTCGAAGCGCGACTTCAGCCCGCGCAGGATCGCGACCGTCTGCTCGACGCTCGGCTCCGTCACGTCGACCTTCTGGAAGCGCCGCGACAGCGCCGCATCCTTCTCGAAGATCCCGCGATATTCGGTGAACGTGGTCGCGCCGATGCACTTGAGCGTGCCCGACGACAGCGCCGGCTTCAGCAGGTTCGATGCGTCGAGCGTGCCGCCCGATGCGGCGCCCGCGCCGATCAGCGTATGGATTTCGTCGATGAACAGGATCGCGTGCGGGCGCTCCTTCAGCTCCTTCAGCACCGTCTTCAGACGCTGCTCGAAATCGCCGCGATACTTGGTGCCTGCCAGCAACGCGCCCATGTCGAGCGAGTACACCTGCGCGTTCGCGAGGATGTCCGGCACCTCGCCGCGCGTGATCCGATACGCGAGCCCTTCCGCGATCGCGGTCTTGCCGACGCCGGCTTCGCCGACGAGCAGCGGATTGTTCTTGCGGCGGCGGCACAGCACCTGCACGACGCGCTCGACCTCGGGCTCGCGACCGATCAGCGGATCGATGCGGCCGTCCTTCGCCATCTGGTTCAGGTTCTGCGTGAACTGCGCGAGCGGCGTTTCCTTCTGCGCGTTCGCGTCTTCGCTTTCCGCATTCGCGTCGGCCGACTTCGCGGCTTCGCCGCTGTTCGTCTTCGCGATGCCGTGCGAAATGAAGTTCACCACGTCGAGGCGCGTGACGCCCTGCTGCTGCAGGTAGTAAACGGCGTGCGAATCCTTCTCGCCGAAGATCGCGACCAGCACGTTCGCGCCGGTCACTTCCTTCTTGCCGTTCGACGTCGACTGGACGTGCATGATCGCGCGCTGGATCACGCGCTGGAAACCGAGCGTCGGCTGGGTATCGACATCGTCGGTGCCCGGGACGGTAGGTGTGTTGTCGTGGATGAAATTGCGCAGGTTCTGACGCAGGTCCTCGATGTTTGCCGCGCACGCGCGCAACACCTCGGCCGCCGTCGGATTATCCAGCAGGGCCAGCAGCAGATGCTCGACCGTAATGAACTCATGGCGCGCCTGGCGTGCTTCCATGAACGCCATGTGCAGGCTGACTTCCAATTCCTGGGCAATCATGCTTCCTCCATCACGCACTGCAGCGGATGCCCTGCCTGCCGCGCATGGGTAACGACTTGCTCAACCTTGGTCGACGCGATGTCCCGCGTATAGACCCCACAAACCCCTCGCCCTTCGCGATGGACCTTCAGCATGATCTGCGTGGCCGTCTCGCGATCCTTCTTGAAATACTCCTGGACCACCATCACGACGAACTCCATCGGCGTGAAATCGTCGTTCAGCAGCACCACCTTGTACATCGAAGGCGGCTTGAGCTTCTGCTGCTTGCGTTCCAGGACGGTACTGTCCTGCTTGTCCGGGATAATCGCCATACACCCATTCTAAACAACTCGGACAGGCCCGCAATCCTGCCATTACCCGACCGACCGGCCGGCGCCCTCCCCGGTATCCCGGAACACGCGATCGCCCTCGCGCCATACGAAAGCCGGCTGCGGTGCCGGCTTTCACGCATGGCGCGGAACACGAACCGTCAGGGGGAATCGCACCGGAACGTCGTGTCCGCATCCAGTATCCCACAAGCCGGGACGACTCGAACGCGTGTCACTCGAGCCTGGTATATGAGCCGATTATGCGGCTTTTCAAGCCCTCGCGCTTGGCCGCATGCTGCAAAGCAAAGCCGGAAAAACCCTGAAAATGGGTTCTTTACAACGACCCTCTAAACGTCGAAAAATTCCACTTGACACTCCAATAAAGAGCGCCAACAATCAAGCTGGCACTTTTTTCAATTCGCCGATTGGCGAAACGAAAGAGGCCGAGGTGAGCTTGTGAGGGGGGAACGGCTGTATTTTCAGTCGTTTAGCTTTTCGAGCGTGCTCGTGGTAAGTAGCAGCGACTGTGTGACAGGGGAAGTAGGAAAATGGCAACTGGTATCGTTAAGTGGTTCAACGACGCGAAGGGCTTCGGCTTCATCACTCCCGACGAGGGCGGTGAGGATCTGTTTGCGCACTTCTCGGCTATCAGCATGAATGGTTTCAAGACGCTGAAGGAAGGCCAGAAGGTGAGCTTTGACGTCGTTCAAGGGCCGAAGGGCAAGCAAGCGTCGAACATCCAGGCCGCATAAAGGCATCGGATATCGGACGAAGAAACCCGGCGCACAGCGCCGGGTTTCTTTTTTTTGAGGCCGGCCCATCGATAATCGATTGGCCGGCCTTTTCGTTCAATCCCGATAATTGAACGCACATTGTCTCGTCACGCATGCGGATCGCCTGTCGAATCCGCACGTGAAACACATTCGCGGTTTCGTTACACGACCTTCAACGTACCCATCATGCCGAGATCTTCGTGTTCGAGAATGTGGCAGTGAAACATGCGCTCTCCAGGCATGTCTTGCGTGACG
Organism: Burkholderia sp. MSMB1826; assembly: GCF_001526325.1. Taxonomy (NCBI): domain Bacteria; kingdom Pseudomonadati; phylum Pseudomonadota; class Betaproteobacteria; order Burkholderiales; family Burkholderiaceae; genus Burkholderia; species Burkholderia sp. MSMB1826. The sequence continues at coordinate 93,713 of NZ_LOYN01000029.1, read as the reverse complement.
AGAATCGACACGGTTTCACCGCTGCGCACGTTCACGGTATCGCGCCACGCGCGGAACGGTTCGCTCGTGCGCGAACCGGCCGACGCCCGCTCGATGACCTGAAACTGCGTGCCGTGCAGATGGAACGGGTGATCCATGTCCGTCGTATTGCGGATCTCCCAGCGCTCGACGTCGCCGCGACGGCTCGTCAGCGTCGCGCGGTGCGGCGCGTAGGTGTCGCCGTTGATCGTGAAGCGCATGCCGGCCGGGCGGCCGTGCGTCGCGCCGCTCATCATCGCGTCCATGTCCATTTCCTCGCCGAACGCGACCGTCTTGTGCGCCACCGGTTCGCCCAGCGGCCGCACCGCGCGCAGCGTGGCAGGCACCGCACGGGCCTCGGCGGGCGCAAACGCGACATCGGCCAGCGCCAGCGCCGGATCGGGCGGCAGGCTGCCGTGGCCGTCGTCGTGCGACATCGCCATCTTGCGGCGGTCGTACTCGGCCGCCTGCAGCACCGCGCGCGACGCGCGGTCGCCGGCGCGCACCAACAGCTCCGCGCGCTCGCCCGGCGCAATCAGCAGCGACGTCGCGCGCCGCGGCCCGTCGAACAACCCGCCATCGGTGCCCACGTGCTCGAACGCGCGGCCGTCGTCGAAGGCGATACGCAGGTAGCGTGCGCTGCACGCGTTCCAGACACGCCAGCGTTCGTCGCCCGCGACGTCGATGCGCGGCCGACGCGCGCCGTTGATCAGCACGAACTGGCCTTCACGGCCGTTCATCCAGTCCATCATGTCGTTCGGCGCAATCGTGCCGTCGCGCGCAAGCTTCAGGTCCGACACGAACAGGTGGCGCTCGGGCCAGCCGGCAAGCGGATCGTCGGCGGCGCGCACGACGAACGGGCCGGCCAGCCCGCGGAACACCTGCTCGGCGGTCATCATGTGCGGATGCGGGTGGTACCAGTAGGTGCCGGCGCTGCCCTTCGGCAGCGTGAAGCGATATACGCGCGACGCGCCGGGCGCGACGGGATCGGACGGGTTGCCGTCCTGGTCGGGCGGCACGGGCAAGCCGTGCCAGTGGATCGTCGACGGCTGCGGCAGCTTGTTCACGAACCGGATCTCGACCGTATCGCCCTCGCGCACGTCGATCAGCGGGCCGACGACGGGGCCTTGCGTGCCCGCGCCGAACTGCCAGAAGGGGGTCGGCCGCGCACCGTGCAGCATCGGACGCGCGACGGGCTGCGCCACCAACGTGGCGCGAAACGTGCCGGGCTCACGACTTTCGTTGGCCAGCGTACGCAACGTCGCGAGCGGCGCGCCGGCCGGCAGCGCGTCGGCGGCCGCGAGCGCGACCGGCGCGGACTTGCCGTGCTGCGCATGCGCCGACATCCCCGACATACTCGACATGCCCGGCATGTCGCTCATCGAATCCATGCCGGCCATGCCCGCGTGACCGGCATGCTGCGCCCACGCAGCGCGTGCGCATAGCGACGCGGCCGCGACGCCGACGGCGTGCGACAGGAAGGTTCTCCGTCTCATCAATCGATCCTCGTTATTCATGCGGCGCCGCGCGACAGCCGCGGCGGTCGCGTCATCATAACCGCAGGCCTTCATCGAAAAACGCCGTCGCCGGGCGGGCGGCGATACGTCGCAGCAGAGCGTCGCGACAAGGCCGGACACGGCGCCACGCTTGGCATCGCCGAGCGGCGCGTCGACAACCACCGCTGCGCTCCAGCCGTGCCTTGCACCCGCCTGCAAACGAGCTTGGCGCCTTCTGCCTCGGCCCCGCTCTTGCCCCCGCTGCATCGATGATCCGCAAACCCGCCGATTTTTCACGATGCGGAACAAGTCACTGCGTTATAAAAATTCGTGGTGCAGGGCACAAATTTCCCGTTTCGCGATGCCGAAAAACGTTCCGCAATACAAAACGACAGAAATAATTATTTGTTTTTAAACGAGAAATTTTGTTTGGAGAAGCCGTTCTACCTGCACCATCCGAACAGGTCGCGGACGTAGACTTTGTCCCATGCACTGACGCTTCGCCACGACGTTCGATACGAAACCCGGCGCAAGCAGCCAGTCGGGCCACAGCCGGCCGAGCCGGCAGGCGGCACAACAGAATCGCTCGTGATCAGAAAGGGAGAACGGAAATGAAGGGATTTCGCTTTGGTTCAGCGCTCGGGTCGTTCTACATCCTGCCGGCAAACGGCGGCTGGGAAGCGACGTTCGGCAACGCCCTGCTCGGCGCATTCTCGTGCCCGGAAGCGGCGGCCGACCACATCTCCCGCGGCGACTGCGCGCAACCGTCCGAACTGGACACGGCCACGCTCGAAGTGCCGGACGAAATCGCCGAATGGGAAATCGTTCACGTCTGAATGGCAAGCCTGCAACGACAAACGCCCCGGGCGACCGGGGCGTTTTTCTTGAGTGCCGGGCGGCGAACGGTTCAACCCGCCGCGCCCGCACATGCATCGGCTCGCGCGATCGCGCGGGCGTCAGGCGACCGCGTCGACGATGCCGTTCAGCGTCGCGCTCGGGCGCATGGCCTGGCTCGTCAGCTCGACGTTCGGACGGTAGTAGCCGCCGATCGCCTGCGGCTTGCCTTGCGCGGCCGCCAGCTCTTCCAGGATGCGCGCTTCGCTGTCGGACAGCGCCTTCGCCACGCCTTCGAACTGCGCCTTCAGCGCGGCGTCCTCGGTCTGCTCGGCCAGCGCCTGCGCCCAGTACAGGCACAGGTAGAAATGGCTGCCGCGGTTGTCGAGGCCGCCGACCTTGCGCGCCGGCGACTTGTTCTCGTCGAGGAACTTGCCGGTCGCCTGGTCGAGCGTCTTCGCGAGGACGAGCGCCTTCGGGTTCCGGTAAGCGTTGCCGAGATGTTCGAGCGACGCGGCCAGCGCGAGGAATTCGCCGAGCGAATCCCAGCGCAGGAAACCTTCCTCGACGAACTGCTGCACGTGCTTCGGTGCGGAGCCGCCCGCCCCCGTTTCGAACATCCCGCCGCCGGCCATCAGCGGCACGATCGACAGCATCTTCGCGCTGGTGCCGAGTTCCATGATCGGGAACAGGTCGGTCAGGTAGTCGCGCAGCACGTTGCCGGTGACCGAAATCGTGTCCTTGCCCGCGCGGATGCGCTCGAGCGAGAAACGCGTCGCTTCGACGGGCGTCATGACGCGGATGTCGAGGCCGTTCGTGTCGTGATCCTTCAGGTAGCGCTCGACCTTCGCGATGATCTGCGCATCGTGCGCACGCGCCGGATCGAGCCAGAACACGGCCGGCGCGCCGGTCGCGCGGGCGCGGTTGACCGCCAGCTTGACCCAGTCCTGCACCGGCGCGTCCTTCGTCTGGCACATGCGCCAGATGTCGCCCGACTCGACCGCGTGCTCGAGCAGCACGTTGCCGGCTTCGTCGATGACGCGCACGACGCCGTCCGCCGGGATCTGGAACGTCTTGTCGTGCGAACCGTATTCTTCGGCCGCCTGCGCCATCAGGCCCACGTTCGGCACGCTGCCCATCGTGACCGGATCGAACGCGCCGTGCTGCTTGCAGTCCTCGATCACGGCCTGGTAGACGCCCGCGTAGCAGCGGTCCGGAATCACGGCCTTCGCGTCGTACAGTTGACCGTCCGGGCCCCACATGCCGCCCGAATCGCGGATCATCGCCGGCATCGATGCGTCGACGATCACGTCGCTCGGCACGTGCAGGTTCGTGATGCCCTTGTCCGAGTTGACCATCGCGAGACGCGGGCGCACCGCATACTCGGCCTTGACGTCGGCTTCGATCGCTTCGCGCGTGTCGGCCGGCAGATCCTTCAGGCGCGCGTACAGATCGCCGATCCCGTTGTTCGGGTTGAAGCCGACCTTCGCCAGCACGTCCGCGTGCTTCGCGAGCGCGTCGCGGTAGAACACCGACACGAAGTGACCGAACAGGATCGGGTCCGAGACCTTCATCATGGTCGCCTTCAGGTGCACCGAGAACAGCACGTCCTGCGCCTTCGCGTCGGCGATCTGCGCCTCGATGAAGCTGCGCAGCGCGTTGCGGCTCATCACCGATGCGTCGATGACTTCACCGGCCTTCACGGCCGTCTTTTCCTTCAGCACCTTCTTCGCGCCGTCGGCGGTCGTGAGTTCGATCTTCACGCTGCCGGCGTCGGCGATCAGCGCCGACTTCTCGCTGCCGTAGAAGTCGCCTTCGGTCATGTGCGCGACGTGGGCCTTCGACGTCGGCTTCCACGCGCCCATCTTGTGCGGATGCTTGCGTGCGTAGTTCTTGACCGACAGCGGCGCGCGGCGGTCGGAGTTGCCTTCGCGCAGCACCGGGTTCACCGCGCTGCCCTTGATCTTGTCGTAGCGCGCCTTGACGGCCTTCTCTTCGTCCGTCGACGGATCTTCCGGATAGGCCGGCAGCGCGTAGCCCTGCGCCTGCAGTTCGGCGATCGCGGCCTTCAGTTGCGGCACCGATGCGCTGATGTTCGGCAGCTTGATGATGTTCGCTTCCGGCTTCAGCGTGAGCTGGCCCAGCTCGGCCAGATCGTCGGAACCCTTCTGCTCCGACGGCAGGACGTCTGCGAAGGCCGCGATGATGCGGCCGGCGAGCGAGATGTCGCGCGTTTCGACGGCGACGCCGGACGAACGCGTGAAGGCCTTGACGATCGGCAGCAGCGAATAGGTCGCGAGCGCCGGCGCTTCGTCGGTGAGGGTGTAGATGATCTTGGGCGAAGTGGACATGGTGGTCAAAGCATTGCTACGTGATGATGGGACTGAGGAGCGCCGGCGGTAACCGGCGGGGAGCGACCGGGTCGATCGCGAAAGGGGCGCGCCGGTTCAGCCGGGCGGTGGTGTTGCGAGGGCCGTCATGGTCTACCTTGCAGGGCTTGCGGACCGCATCGCGGCGCCGCGGCCCGCATGCCGGGCCGCCCTGCCAACAAAACCTGCCATCCACGAAACGCTCCGGCGCCGGCAGTCAGCGCCGGGGCGGCCGGCAACCTGCCGGCCCACCCCGGAAGGGGTCTTACATGTTCTCGATCAGCACTTCGCCGAAACCGGAGCACGACACCTGCGTCGCGCCTTCCATCAGGCGCGCGAAGTCGTACGTGACGCGCTTCTGCAGGATCGACTTCTCCATCGCGGCGATGATCGTATCGGCTGCTTCCGTCCAGCCGAGGTGGCGCAGCATCATTTCCGCCGACAGGATCTCGGAACCCGGGTTCACGTAATCCTTGCCCGCGTACTTCGGCGCCGTGCCGTGCGTCGCCTCGAACATCGCGACCGAATCCGACAGGTTCGCGCCCGGCGCGATCCCGATGCCGCCGACCTGCGCGGCCAGCGCGTCGGAGATGTAGTCGCCGTTCAGGTTCAGCGTCGCGATCACGTCGTATTCGGCCGGGCGCAGCAGGATCTGCTGCAGGAACGCGTCGGCGATCGAATCCTTGATCACGATCTCGTTGCCCGTCTTCGGGTTCTTCACGCGCATCCACGGGCCGCCGTCGATCAACTCGCCGCCGAATTCCTTTTGCGCGAGCGCGTAGCCGGCGTCACGGAACAGGCCTTCCGTGAACTTCATGATGTTGCCCTTGTGCACCAGCGTGACCGACTTGCGATCGTTGTCGATCGCGTACTGGATCGCCTTGCGCACGAGACGCTCGGTGCCTTCGGTCGACACGGGCTTGACACCGATCCCGGAGGTTTCCGGGAAGCGGATCTTCTTCACGCCCATCTCGTCCTGCAGGAACTTGATCACCTTCTTCGCCTGCTCGGAGCCCGCGGCCCATTCGATGCCCGCGTAGATGTCTTCCGAGTTCTCGCGGAAGATCACCATGTCGATCTTCTGCGGCTCGCGCACCGGCGACGGCACGCCCTTGAAGTACTGGACCGGGCGCAGGCACACGTACAGGTCGAGCTCCTGGCGCAGCGCGACGTTCAGCGAACGGATGCCGCCGCCGACCGGGGTCGTGAGCGGCCCCTTGATCGACACCACGTATTCCTTCAGCACCTGCAGCGTTTCGTCCGGCAGCCACACGTCCGGACCGTACACCTTGGTCGCCTTCTCGCCCGCGAAAATCTCCATCCAGTGGATCTTGCGCTTGCCCTTGTAGGCATGCGCGACCGCCGCGTCGACGACCTTGATCATGACCGGCGTGATATCGAAGCCCGTACCGTCGCCTTCGATATAGGGAATGATCGGCTGATCGGAAACGTTGAGCGAGAAGTCCTTGTTGACGGTGATCTTGTCACCGCCCTCCGGAACCTTGATGTGCTGATACGGCATGATCGACTCCAGTGACGTGGCTGAGCAGGTGATGCTGGTCGAAACTGCGCGCGCGGCGGGGGCGCGGCATGGCCACCCCGTGACGGCAACAGCGAGCCGCTATTCTAGCGCCCCAACCGGGCACTTCGGCGCGAACCGCGGCACTGCGCATCGAGACCTCACTTATGTCTTATATAAGACAGAGGACTTGCCGTTCCGTATTATGCATTAAGATTCCGCCATTTGCCATAGACCGCCCGCCCCGGCTTCCTGCGGGGCGCCGGGCGGCCCCCGCCATGAACCTGATCGCCCTCAACAAGCCGTTCGGCACGATTTGCCAGTTTTCCGCGCACGAGACGCGGCCGTCGCTCGGCGACTGGGTAAAAACGCCCGGCGTGTATCCGGCCGGCCGGCTCGACGCGGACAGCGAGGGACTGCTGCTGCTCACCGACGACGGTGCGCTGCAGGCCCGCATCGCCGAGCCGCGCCACAAGCTGGTGAAACGCTACTGGGCGCAAGTCGAAGGCGCGCCGGGGCCCGCCGACCTCAAGGCGCTCGCACGCGGCGTCGACCTCGGCGACTACGTGACGCGCCCGTGCCGCGCCGAATTCATCGAGCCGCCCGACACGCTGTGGCCGCGCAATCCGCCGATCCGCTACCGCGCCGCGATCCCGACCACGTGGATCGAGCTGGCGATCACCGAGGGCAAGAACCGGCAGGTGCGCCGGATGACGGCGGCCGTCGGCTTCCCGACGTTGCGCCTGGTGCGCGTCGGCATCGGCGCGCTGGATATATTCGCGCTCGGCATTGCACCGGGCGAAACGATCACCCTGCCGCCACGCGCGCCGTGGGACGGTTTCGCGCCCGCCGGATGACGCATCCGGGACACGCGAATTTTTTCGTCATCTTTTTCGTCAACCGGCCGCGGAGATCGCGCGTTAAACCACGCAGATGCCAACCTTAGCTATCCGGCATTGGCAGCCGAACCCGTGTTTGCGTCACGAAAGCGACGTTTTATTCGAATACGATTCGGCGCCCGCAGCGCAAAGAGAAATTTCTCGAAGCGTCTGTCAACCGAAAGGTGGATGGCACCGTTAGACGACATGACTCCTATTGCCGGGTCATTTGGTTAATTAACTAAAGCTGAGGAACACAACATGAACAAACTGATCGCCGCTCTGGTCGCTGGCCTCTTCGCAACGGCTGCTTTCGCACAAGCTTCGGCTCCGGAAGCCGCTCCGGCAGCAGCAGAAGCTGCTTCGGCACCGGCTAAGCACGCTGCCAAGAAGCACCACGCTGCCAAGAAGCACCACAAGGCATCGAAGAAGGCTGCAGCAAGCGACGCAGCAGCACCGGCAGCTGCTTCGAACTAAGTAAGCAAGCTGTAATAACGCAGTCAAGAACACGCAGTTCTGCCGTTCTTACGGCGTTGAAAGGCAGATCACCGCAAGGCGATCTGCCTTTTTCTTTTTTGTGCCCGCCGGCGCGCATCGCGTACCATGCGGGTCTCGTTTTCCAGACAGGAGCCACGCTGTGCCATTCTCCCTGCGCCCGTCGCTCGGCCGCCTTGCGCGCGCCGCCGTGTTTCCCGCCGCCCTCGCCGTCCTCGCGCTCGGCATGCAGGCCGCCGGCGCGCAAGTGCCGCCCGGCGCCAAGCAGCCGAGCGAGTTCCCGCGCGTGAAGCTGCGCGCCGGCATGTACGTGATCGACGCGGCCGTCGCCGCCAACGACGCCGATCGCGAACAGGGGCTGATGTACCGTTCGCAGCTCGCGCCGAACGAAGGCATGCTGTTCGTCTTCAACGAGAACGCCGTGCACTGTTTCTGGATGAAGAACACGCTGATTCCATTGTCGATCGCGTTCATTCGCGCGGACGGCACGATCACCGACATCGACGAGATGAAGGCCGAGACGACCGACAACCACTGTCCGCGCAACAACGGCGTCTATGCGCTCGAAATGAGCAAGGGCTGGTTCGCCGCGAAGGGCATCAAGCCCGGCATGAAGCTCGACGGCCTGCCGCGGGCCCAGTAACGGCAACGGCCCGCGCGGCGGCATCGCGCCGCGCACCGACCGCAAGCCGGCCGCCCCGTGGCGCGCCGGCTTTTTTTCGCCCGCCGGCAGCGACGCACGCCTTGATTCCGACGGCGGCGGCCGCATCTGCAAAAGCCACGCGCAAGCGCTATGCTTGAAGTCTCGCTTGTTCCAGCCCGGGCCGGCTCCAGCCGGCCCGCTTACGATCCGAACCACCAGGAGGTTCACGTGCCCCGCAAAACCCCCATCGAGCGCTATCGAAATATCGGGATCAGCGCTCACATCGATGCCGGCAAGACCACGACGACCGAGCGCATCCTGTTTTACACCGGCGTGAGCCACAAGATCGGTGAAGTGCACGACGGCGCGGCCACGATGGACTGGATGGAGCAGGAGCAGGAACGCGGCATCACGATCACGTCGGCGGCGACCACGGCCTTCTGGAAGGGCATGGCCGGCAACTATCCGGAACACCGGATCAACATCATCGACACGCCCGGGCACGTCGACTTCACGATCGAAGTCGAGCGCTCGATGCGCGTGCTCGACGGCGCGTGCATGGTCTACGACTCGGTCGGCGGCGTGCAGCCGCAATCGGAAACCGTGTGGCGCCAGGCGAACAAGTACAAGGTGCCGCGCATCGCGTTCGTCAACAAGATGGACCGGATCGGCGCCGACTTCTTCCGCGTGCAGAAGCAGATCGGCGAGCGCCTGAAAGGCGTCGCCGTGCCGATCCAGATTCCGATCGGCGCGGAAGATCATTTCCAGGGCGTCGTCGATCTCGTGAAGATGAAGGCGATCGTGTGGGACGACGAAAGCCAGGGCGTGAAGTTCACGTACGAGGACATCCCCGCGAACCTCGTCGAGGTCGCGCACGAATGGCGCGAGAAGATGGTCGAGGCCGCGGCCGAAGCGAGCGAGGAGCTGCTCGAGAAGTATCTGCACGACCACGAATCGCTGACCGAGGACGAGATCAAGGCCGCGCTGCGCCAGCGCACGATCGCCAACGAGATCGTGCCGATGCTGTGCGGCAGCGCGTTCAAGAACAAGGGCGTGCAGGCGATGCTCGACGCGGTGATCGACTACCTGCCGTCGCCGGTCGACGTGCCCGCGATCCTCGGTCACGATTTCGCCGATCCGGAAAAGCCGGCGGAACGCCACCCGAGCGACGACGAGCCGTTCTCGTCGCTCGCGTTCAAGATCATGACCGACCCGTTCGTCGGCCAGTTGATCTTCTTCCGCGTGTATTCGGGCGTCGTCGAGTCGGGCGACACGGTGCTCAACGCGACGAAGGACAAGAAGGAGCGGCTCGGCCGGATCCTGCAGATGCACGCGAACGAGCGCAAGGAAATCAAGGAAGTGCGCGCGGGCGACATCGCGGCGGCCGTCGGCCTGAAGGAAGCGACCACCGGCGACACGCTGTGCGACCCGGCCAAGCCGATCATCCTCGAGAAGATGGAATTCCCGGAGCCGGTGATCTCGCAGGCCGTCGAGCCGAAGACGAAGGCCGACCAGGAAAAGATGGGCCTCGCGCTGAACCGCCTCGCGCAGGAAGATCCGTCGTTCCGCGTGCAGACCGACGAAGAGTCCGGCCAGACGATCATTTCGGGGATGGGCGAGCTGCACCTCGAAATCCTGGTCGACCGGATGAAGCGCGAGTTCGGCGTCGAAGCGACGGTCGGCAAGCCGCAGGTCGCGTATCGCGAGACGGTGCGCACGACGGCCGCCGACGTCGAAGGGAAGTTCGTCAAGCAGTCGGGCGGTCGCGGTCAGTACGGCCATGCGGTGATCACGCTCGAGCCGAACCCGGGCAAGGGCTACGAGTTCCTCGACGAGATCAAGGGCGGCGTGATTCCGCGCGAGTACATCCCGGCGGTCGACAAGGGCATCCAGGACACGCTGAAGAGCGGCGTGCTCGCCGGCTACCCGGTCGTCGACGTGAAGGTGCACCTGACGTTCGGCTCGTATCACGACGTCGACTCGAACGAAAACGCGTTCCGGATGGCCGGCTCGATGGCGTTCAAGGAAGCGATGCGCAAGGCCAAGCCCGTGCTGCTCGAGCCGATGATGGCCGTCGAGGTCGAGACGCCCGAGGACTTCATGGGCAACGTGATGGGCGACCTGTCGAGTCGGCGCGGCATCGTGCAGGGGATGGAGGACATCGCGGGCGGCGGCGGCAAGCTGGTGCGTGCCGAGGTGCCGCTCGCGGAGATGTTCGGCTATTCGACGTCGCTGCGCTCGGCGACGCAAGGTCGTGCGACGTACACGATGGAGTTCAAGCATTACGCGGAAACGCCGGCGAACGTGTCGGAAGCCGTGATCAACGCGAAGACGAAGTAAGCGCCGCGCGCGCCCCGGCGCATGTACGCGAAGCCCGTCCGGTTCCGGACGGGCTTTTTTTCATCCGGCGCGGCGCCTCGCACTCGCGGCGTATTGATCGGCGCGCCGAGCTTTTTTTCGCGTGCCACAATGGATGGCGAATCGTCAGATGGAACCCGCCCGATGCCGCCCACCCCTGCCCTGCGCCGCCTGCTGACCCTCTATGCCGGCCTGATCGCCGCGAACGTCGCCGTCTGGCTGTGGGCGCTCGCGGTGCTGCGCGACCATCCGCTGCTGCTCGGCACCGCGGCGATCGCGTACGGGCTCGGGCTGCGTCATGCGGTCGACGCGGATCACATCGCCGCGATCGACGTCGCGACGCGCAAGCTGATGCAGGACGGCCAGCGTCCGGTGAGCGTCGGCCTGTTCTTCTCGCTCGGCCATTCGACGATCGTGATCGCCGCGACGCTCGGCATCGCGCTGACCGCGTACGCGCTGCGCGACCGGTTCGATGCGTTCCGCGAGATCGGCGGCACGATCGGCACGGCGGTATCGGCCACGTTCCTGCTGGTGCTCGCGTGCGTGAACCTGATGATCCTGCGCGACGTGTGGCGACGCTATCGCGGCAAATCCGCGCACACGCACGACGGCGCGCATGACCATCGTCCCGCCGGACTCGTATCGCGGATGCTGCGCCCGCTGTTCCGGTTCGTGTCGAAGAGCTGGCACATGTATCCGGTGGGCGTGCTGTTCGGGCTCGGTTTCGATACTGCAACCGAAATCGGCCTGCTCGCGATCGCCGCCGCGCAGGCGAGCCAGGGGCTGCCGGTCTATACGATCATGCTGTTCCCCGCGCTTTTCACCGCCGGCATGACGCTGATCGACTCCACCGACAACGTGCTGATGATTCACGCATACGGCTGGGCAATGGACGATCCGCAGCGCAAGCTGCTCTACAACGCGAGCATCACGTTCGTGTCCGCGGCCGTCGCGCTGGCGATCGGCGGGATCGAGGCGGCCGGCCTGCTGGCCGACAAGCTGGCGCTGACGGGCCCCGTGCGCGACACGCTCGATGCGCTCGGCGAACGCTTCGGGTCGATCGGCTACGGCATCGTCGCGCTGTTCCTCGTCTGCTGGATCGCGTCGATCCTGTTCCACCGCTGGCAACGCGCGGCCGACGCGCCGGCGCGCTGAACGACGCTCCCGACGTTTCATTCCGGAAACAAAACGCTCCCCTGCGACGTTGCAGGCGTGGTCACACGACGGCGACCGCCTTTCGCCACGGGCCCGAGCGGCCGATGGCACGAATCTCGCAGATAGGGATTCGCACGGCGGGCCCGCGTGCCGATCCGTGTTCGCGGCTGGCGTCGAGCGTCGGCCCGGACGCGATCGGATCACGATAGGACAACGAATCTTTTACGCCCCCCCTGCACCACACGTAGATCGTCGCGCGGCAACGAGGCATCGCGCGCATGGGGAGGCCATGATGCATAAGACGAAACAACCGTTCCGCGCAGCGGGACGGCGCCCTCGTGCAACCTTGCTGGCCGCGGCCGCGTTTGCGTGCTGCTGCTCGTATGCCGTCGCACAGAACACGACGCCCGATGCCGCGCCCGACGCGAAGGCCAGCGCGGACACCATCATGACGCTGGTCGAGAACGCATCGCCGTGCGCCGCCAATCCGGCTGCGTGCGCGGTGCACGTTTATGCCGGCCGGGGCGTCGGTAATGGCGGTGCCGGCGCGAGCGGCAGCGGCAATGGGAATGGAAACGGCAGTGGCACCGGTAGTAGCGGTGGCAACGGTAGCGGCGGAAATAACGGGAACGGGGCCGTCGGACCGGCCGGTGTCGGTGGAACGACAGGCGGAACTTCAGGCAGTACGAGCGGCACGGGCCGGGGAGGCAATGCGTCGGGTAACGGTGGTTCGGGTGGTGGTAGCTCGGGTGGCGGCACTTCGGGCGGAGGCACTTCGGGTGGCGGTACTTCGGGTGCCGGCACCTCGGGTGGCGGCACCTCCGGTGGCGGTACTTCGGGTGGCGGCACCTCGGGCGGCGGTACTTCGGGCGGCGGTACTTCGGGCGGCGGTACTTCGGGTGGCGGTACTTCGGGTGGCGGTACTTCGGGTGGCGGTAGCTCGGGTGGCGGCACTTCAGGTGGCGGTACCTCGGGTGGCGGCCACGGTGGTGGTGGCGATGGTGACGGCGGCGGCCACGGTCATGGTGGCGGCCATGGTGATGGCGACGGTGATGGCGGCGGTCACGGCCACGGTGGTGGCCATGGCGACGGCGACGGTAATGGCGGCGGTCACGGCCACGGTGGCGGCCATGGCGACGGCGACGGTGATGGCGGCGGTCACGGCCACGGTGGTGGCCATGGCGACGGCGACGGTAACGGCGGCGGTCACGGCCACGGTGGTGGCCATGGCGACGGCGACGGTAATGGCGGCGGTCACGGCCACGGTGGCGGCCATGGCGACGGCGACGGTAATGGGGGCGGTCACGGCCACGGTGGCGGCCATGGCGATGGCGGCGGCGGTCACGGCAATGGCGGCGGCAATGGCGGCGGCAATGGCAATGGCGGTGGTGGTCACGGCAACGGTGGCGGCCATGGCGATGGCGGCGGCGGTCACGGCAATGGCGGCGGCAATGGCAATGGCGGTGGTGGTCACGGCAACGGCGGAGGCCATGGTGACGGCGGTGGCGGCCATGGCAACGGCGGTGGCAACGGTGGCGGCGGTCACGGCAATGGTGGCGGCAACGGCAATGGCAACGGCAGTGGCGGAGCCGGCAATGGCGGCGCTAACGGTGTCGGCAACGGCCGTGGTAATGGTGGCAATAGCGGCAGTGCCGGCGGCGGCGCGGGCAACGGTGGCGGAAACGGTAACGGCGGTGGAGGCGCGGGTAACGGTGGCGGAAACGGTAACGGCGGTGGCGGCGCGGGTAACGGCGGCGGGAGCGGCGGCGCCAATGGCACCGGCGGCCACGGCAATGGCGGCGGCAACGGTAACGGCAATGGCAGTGGCGGCGCCGGCAACGGCGGGGCCAACGGCGTCGGCAACGGCAACGGCGGCGGTCACGGCAACGGCGGATCGTCCGGCGGCAACCACTGACCCGAAGCGTTGCCCGGCCGAAGACGGTCAGAGCATCTCGAGCGCGCGCTTGCTGCGCGGCGGACGGAAATACGCGTCAAGCTGCGCGCGCTCGTCATCGCTCAACACGAAATCGAGCGCGGCACGGTTGTCGCGCACGTGTTCGATCCGCGACGCCTTCGGAATCGCGAATACGCCCGGCTGCGCGAGCACCCATGCCAGTGCGACGCGCATCACCGACACGCCGCGCAGCCGCGCGATTTCGTCGAGCGGCGAGCGTTTGGGCAGCCGCCCGTGATCGACCGGGCTGTACGCCATCGCCGGAATCCGATGGTCGGCCAGCCACGGCAACAAGTCGAATTCCGGGCCGCGTCGCGCGATGTTGTAGAGAATCTGGTTGGTTGCGCACGCACCGCCGCCCGCCTCGCCGACGAGTTCGGCCATGTCGGCCGTATCGAAATTGCTCACGCCCCAGTGGCGGATCTTGCCCGCACGTTGCAACGCGTCGAAACCTTCGACGGTTTCCTCGAGCGGCACCGAACCGCGCCAGTGCAGCAGGTACAGGTCGAGGCGGTCGGTACGCAGGCGCTTGAGGCTCGCGTCGCACGCGGCGACGACCCCGCGCCGGCTCGCATGGTGCGGATAGACCTTGCTGACGAGAAACACGTCGTCGCGCAGGCCCGCGAGCGCGTCGCCGACCAGTTCCTCGGTCGCGCCGTCGCCATACATCTCGGCCGTATCGACCAGCGTCATCCCGAGTTCGACGCCCTCGCGCAGCGCGGCGATCTCGTCCGCGCGCCACGCCGGCCGCTCGCCCATTTCCCAGGTGCCCAAGCCCAGCTTCGGAATCGTCTCGCCGTTCGGCAAGGCGACCGTGGCGATCGTGTCTGTCATGCGTTCCTCGTTGCGGATTCGTGGCCGCACACCGCGGCCGAAGCATCGGATACGACGCATCAGTGTAGTCAATCGGTGCGCCGCTGGCCTATTACACGGCAAAAACCGGCTATAACGGCGCGGCATGATGACTTAGAATGGCCGCAACCTGATCGATACCCATTGTATGAAGGCACCCACGGACGACCGCTGGCAGGACCTGCGCCCCGACCCCGACAACGATACGCCGCTCTACCTGCAGCTCGCCCGCAAGCTCGGCGACGCGATCCACGACAACCGCTGGACGGCCGGCGAAGCGCTGCCCTCCGAGCGTGTGCTGTCCGAAGCGCTCGGCGTGTCGCGCATCACCGCGCGCAAGGCGATCGCGCTGCTCGTCGAGCAAGGCTTGATCCGCCGCACGCAGGGCGCGGGCAACTTCATCCAGCCGCGCTACGAGGATCCGCTGTCGCGGCTGTCGAGCTTCAGCGAAATGCTCGAGCGCCGCGGCTTCAAGCCGAGCTCGCAGTGGCTCGCGCGCGAAATTCAGCCCGCGAACCGCGACGAAGTGATCCAGCTCGGGCTGTCGCCGGCCGCCTCGGTTACACGCTTGAAACGCCTGCGTCTCGCCGACGGCATCGTGATGGCCGTCGAGAACTCGACGTTCCCCGCCACGCTGATTCCCGATCCGCAGGCGATCGTCGGCTCGCTGTACAGCTATCTCGAAGCGCGCGGCACGCCGATCGTGCGCGCGCTGCAGCATTTCCGCGCGGTCAACGCGACCGACGAGATCGCCGAGCAGATGGGCATCGCTCCGCACGACGCCCTCCTGCTGATCACGCGGATCGGCTATACGTCCGACCAGCGTGCGATCGAACTGACCGATACCTACTGCCGCAACGACTACTACGATTTCGTCGTCGAACTGCGCAAGTAACGCGAGCGCACGTCGCCGGCCCTCACAGCCAGCGTGCGTCGTCGGTGCCGAGCGGCACGGGCGGCCGCGCGAACGACGGCGGCGTCGCCGACAAGCGCTCGGCCGGCCGCACGGTGTCGAGCACGCCGAACGGCGAGGCGATGCGGTCGATCCGGTCCCGCACGTCGGCAAGCGCGAGATCGGGCGCGTGCAACCCGTCCGGCACGACGCCGAACGACTGCAGCCAGCGCCCCGTCTGCGCGAGCGACATCCGCACGTGCCAGCTTCCCCCTTCGCGCGCCCGCCGTGCGAGCGCGATCATCGCGCCGAACGCCGCGAGATACCCCGTTGCATGATCGAGCGCCTGGCACGGCAGATGGCGCGGCCCGCTCGCCTGCGCGGCCTGCTGCTCCTGCCACGCGATCCCGCTCGCCGACTGCACGAGGCTGTCGAACCCGCGCCGCGCCGCCCACGGTCCTGCATGCCCGTACGCCGACACCGACACGTAGACGATGCCGGGCCGCCGCGCCGCCAGGGCCTGCGGCGCAAAGCCGCGCGCCGCGAGCGCGCCGGGCCGGTACGACTGCAGAAACACGTCCGCATCGCGCGCCAGGGCGTGCAGCGTATCGACGCCCGCCGAGTCGCGCAGATCGACCCACGTCGAACGCTTGCCGCGCCCGTTGTCGATCACGAGCGGCGCAATGTTCGGCAGGTGCGGACCGTTGACGAGCAGCGTCTGCGCGCCATGCGACGCCAGCGTGCGGCCCGCGACCGGCCCCGCGATGATGCGCGTGAGATCGAGCACGCGCACGCCCGCCAGCGGCTGGTCGGCCTCGCCGCGGCCGATCGGCTCGGCCGGCGCGTCGCCGATCCGCTCGATCTCGAACAGCGGCAGCGACGCGATCGCGCGCGCCTGCTCGTGAGCCGCCCATTCCTCAGGGGTTCTGATCAATGCCGCGCAGAGGCCGGCATCGGCCAGCGCCGTGTCGAGTGCCGCGCCGTCCCACGTACGGATCGCCGCGGCCACGTCGGCGGGCTGCGAGCCGCAGCCGAGCACGTCGAGAATGCCGTGCAGGTGATGCGGAAAATTCGCATGCAGTTGAATCCAGCGTCCGTCGCCCGTCTCGAAGAAGCCGGTCACCGGATGGCGCAACTCCGGCGGCGGCCCGTCGTCCACGCGCAGGTAGCGTTCGCTGCGGAACGCCACGAGCGCGTCGCGCACCGACACGTCGACCGTTTGCGTCACGCCCGTTCGCAGCCGATGGCATTCGGCCGCCGCGAGCCCGGCTGCGGCGATCGTCGCGGCGGCGAGCGTGCCGACATGAAACGTCGACGGCAGCGCCGGGTCCTGCCCGGTCACGGTCGTCCGGGCCAGCGCGTCGCGCGCGCCGTCTGCGAGTTGCCAAAGATGCGCCAATGCGAATTCGGGTGTCATGGTGAAGGAGACGCCGTTGGGGAGACGGAATCGAGTCTAGAATTCGCGACGGGCACGATCAATCTTGATTGTGCGAATCAATACATAACGAATAGTTGTAGCGGACCCGCGTTTCATGCGCGGCGACAGGAGCGAGCGGCATGACATCCGTCAGTGCACAGGAAGCCGCCGGCATGCTCGGCGTCAGCGTGAGCACCCTCTACGCATACGTGAGCCGCGGCCTGCTGCGCTCGCTGCCCGACGGCGCGACCAAGCGCCGCCGCTACGACGCGAACGAGGTGCGCCTGCTCGCGCGCCGCCGCGCCGACGCGAAGCGCGCGGGCGGCGTCGCCGAACGTTCGCTCGACTGGGGCGTGCCGGTATTGGAATCGCGCATCACGCAGATCGCCGACGGCCGCCTGCGGTACCGCGGCACCGATGCGATCGCGCTGGCCGACGCTGCGACGCTCGAAGAAACGGCCGCGCGGCTGTGGGACTGTCCACCCGCGCGGCTGGCCGCCACGTCGCTCGCATCGACCGGTTTCGATGCGGCGCAGTGGGACGACTGGGCGCGTCGCTGGGCGCATCTCGCACCGCTCGAACGGGCGCTGGTGCTGCTGCCGGCCGCGGCCGCATCGCTGCCGCGCCTGTGGGCGCAGGGGCGCAACGCGCAGCTCGATTCCGCGGCGCTGCTGCTGCGCGTCGCGACGGCCGCGCTCGCCGGCATCGCGCCGGGCGACGCACCCGTGCACCGCCAGCTCGCGGCCGCGTGGCGCGTGCGGCGGCGCGACGAAGCCGACCTGCTGCGGCGTGCGCTCGTGCTGTGCGCCGATCACGAACTGAATCCGTCGACCTTCGCGGTGCGCTGCATCGCATCGACCGGCACCCATCTGTTCGGCGCGATCTCGGGCGGGCTCGCGGCGCTGTCGGGGCCGCGCCACGGCGGCGAGACGTTCCGCGCCGGCACGCTGCTCGACGAAGCCGCCCGCGCCGCCGATCTCGATCGCTACCTCGCGCTGCGGCTGGCGCACGACGAACGCGCGGACGGCGGGCGCACGGCCCTGTCCGGCTTCGCGCACCCGCTGTACCCCGACGGCGACCCGCGCGCGCGGGCGCTCCTCGATGCGCTGCACGCGGCGACACCCGAGCGGCCGGCGCTGCGCAGGGCGCGCGCGCTCGCTTCGCGCGTCGAAGCGGCGACGGGCCTGCGGCCGACGATCGATTTCGCGCTCGCGGTGCTGGAGCGCACGCTCGCGCTGCCCGACGGCGCGGCGTTCACGCTGTTCGCGGCCGGCCGCACGGCCGGCTGGATCGCGCATGCGCTCGAACAGTACGCGGACGGGAAACTGATCCGGCCGCGGGCGCGCTACGTCGGCAGCGACGCGGCCGCGTGACGCCGGCCGCCGCGCCATGCGGCGAACGGGCGCCACCATGCCGGCGCGCGGCGCTCGGCCGGCGCCGCGAGCGGGCCGAACGCGAACGTCGCGCCGCGCGGCCCGGCGCTGACCCACGCGCGCGTGCCGGGCAGCAACGTCAGCGATGCGCCCGCACCCAGCCAGTGATCGTCGGGCCGGCCCTCGACGGTCACCCACACGTCGCCTGCGGCCACCTCGAGCAGCGTGCGATCGACGATCCGCCACCGTCCGGCCGGCTCGTCGCCGTCCATCACGTAAAGTCGCAGTTCGCGCATGGCAGCCTCCTGGTCGCACGGGGTCGATGCCGCCAGTATTTCGGATAGCGGCGGCACACGGACAGATACGGCCGCAGACGCTTTCGGCTGAACTGTACTGGCCGCCCGACGGAGACAGGCATCCGGCGGCCGAGCCGGGCGGGCCACCCGACACAGCACCCCGAACTGCACGGCGCGGCGGCTTTCCCTACAATGTCGGCTGTCCCGCGCCACCGTCCCCGCCGTCATGTTCCAACGCCCGCCCGCCGCCGCTCCCGGCGAAAAGAACCTCACCGTGATGCTCTGGCTCGTTGCGACGGGCTTCTTCATGCAGACGCTCGACGCGACGATCGTCAACACGGCGCTGCCGTCGATGGCCGCGAGCCTCGGTGAATCGCCGCTGCGGATGCAATCGGTCGTGATCGCGTACTCGCTGACGATGGCGGTGATGATCCCCGTGTCGGGCTGGCTTGCCGACACGTTCGGCACGCGGCGCGTGTTCTTCAGCGCGATCCTGGTGTTCTCGCTCGGCTCGCTGCTGTGCGCGAACGCCCATACGCTGACGCAGCTCGTCGCGTTCCGCGTCGTGCAGGGTGTCGGCGGCGCGATGCTCCTGCCGGTCGGGCGGCTCGCGGTGCTGCGCACGTTCCCCGCCGAGCGCTACCTGCCCGCGCTGTCGTTCGTCGCGATTCCGGGGCTGATCGGCCCGTTGATCGGGCCGACGCTCGGCGGCTGGCTCGTGAAGATCGCGTCGTGGCACTGGATCTTCCTGATCAACGTGCCGGTCGGCGTCGCGGGCTGCATCGCGACCTTCTATTCGATGCCCGATTCGCGCAACCCGGCCGCCGGCCGCTTCGACCTGAAGGGCTATCTGCTGCTGACGATCGGGATGGTCGCGATCTCGCTGTCGCTCGACGGGCTCGCCGATCTCGGCATGCAGCACGCGGCCGTGCTGGTGCTGCTGATCCTGAGCCTCGCATGCTTCGTCGCGTACGGGCTGTACGCGGTGCGCGCGCCGCAGCCGATCTTCTCGCTGGAGTTGTTCAAGATCCACACGTTCAGCGTCGGGCTGCTCGGCAACCTGTTCGCGCGGATCGGCAGCGGCGCGATGCCGTACCTGATCCCGCTGCTGCTGCAGGTGAGCCTCGGCTACTCGGCGTTCGAGGCCGGGCTGATGATGCTGCCGGTCGCGGCGGCCGGCATGTTCTCGAAACGGATCATCACGCGCCTGATCACGCGGCACGGCTACCGCAAGGTGCTGCTCGCGAACACGATCATGGTCGGCGTGATGATGGCGAGCTTCGCGCTGATGCGCGACACGGTGCCGGTGTGGGTGAAGGTCGTGCATCTCGCGCTGTTCGGCGGCTTCAACTCGATGCAGTTCACCGCGATGAACACGCTGACGCTGAAGGATCTCGGCACCGGCGGCGCGAGCAGCGGCAACAGCCTGTTCTCGCTCGTGCAGATGCTGTCGATGAGCCTCGGCGTCACGGTCGCCGGCGCGCTGCTCGCGACGTTCACCGGCATGCTGCGCACCGTGACGCCGAGCAACACGCTGCCGGCGTTCCATGCGACGTTCATCTGCGTCGGGATCATCACGGCCGCGTCCGCGTGGATCTTCGCGCAGCTCGCGCCCGAGATCCGCAGCACCGCGCGCAAGACCGACCCGTCCGAGCGCGCGTGACGCGCGGCGCGCGCCGAATCGGGCTCGCGCGCACCATCGCGGTGCAACGCGGCCGGGCACGCGTGCGCGTACCGGCCGCGAATGGCGGCCGCGCGCGGCGCGCTGCCGTGCATGCTTCTTGCTCGCCTATTCTGTAGGTAAACTGGCAGTCTTCCTTCGGCCGACATCATGAGCATGATCGAAATCGATCCCCCCGGCTTTCAGCCGCCCCGCCCCGTCGCCGGCGACGACGGGAACCGGCGCACCGTGCTGTACGGCGGCTACACCGTGTTCAGCGTGTTCCAGCCCGTTTTCTCGGTGTCGCACCGGCGCGCGATCGGCTATCACGCGTCGCTGCGCGCGCACGACGAGGAAAGCCGCCAGGTGGCGTCGCACGAGGTATTCACGCAGGCGGCGCGGCGCGGCGACCTGCTGGAGCTCGGCCGGCTCGCCGAATCGTTGCACCTCGGTAACTTCCACGCGTTCGACAGCCACGACGAATGGCTCTTCCTGAGCCTGCATCCGGCCGCGCTGATGGACACCATCTACGGCGACGCGCTGCTCGCGAACCTGAAGGCGCTCGGGCTGCCGCCGCACCGCGTGGTGCTCGAGGTGCCCGAGCAGGCCGGCGGCGAGACGCCGCGCTATGCGGCGATCATCGACGGGCTGCGCAAGGCCGGCTTCCTGATCGCACTCGTCGGCTTCGGCGCGAAGCATTCGAACATCGATCGCGTGTGGCATTTGCATCCGGACATCGTCACGCTCGACCGCGGCATCCTCGCGCAGGCGAGCGAGCACTCGCATCTCGAACGCGTGCTGCCGGGGCTCGTGTCGCTGCTACACGAATCCGGCCAGCTCGTGCTGATGGGCGGGCTCGCGACCGAACGCGACGCGCTGATCGCGCTCGAATGCGACGTCGATTTCGTGCAGGGCCAGTACTTCGCGGGGCCGAGCGTCGATCCCGTGCAGCCGCAGGCCGCCGCAGGCTGCATGGACACGCTGTCGGCCGCGCTGCGGCTGCGCGTCGCGCAGCGCGAGCGCACGCAGGCGGAACGGCTCGCGCCATACGTCGCCGCGCTCGAGGAAGCGAGCCGCAAGCTCGGCGCGGGCGAATCGCTCACCGACGCAGCCGCCGCCGTGCTCGGGCTGCCCGAGACCGCGCGCTGCTTCCTGCTCGACGCGTCGGGCCGCCAGATCGGCGACAACGTGCTCGCGCGCGGCAGCGTGTCGCAACGCGCGAAGCGCTTCCGGCCGCTGCTGCATTCCGAAGGCGCGAGCTGGGAACGCCGCCCGTATTTCATCGACGCGATGCGCGCGCCGGGCGGTGTGCACCTGACGGCGCCCTACCTGTCGATCAACGAGGCGCACCTGTGCGTGACCGCGTCGATCGCCGCGCCGGCCGCGACGGGCATGCAGGTGCTCTGCGTCGACATCAACTGGGAAGCGGCGCTCAGCCGCGAGTAAGTGCGTGGGCGCGTCGCGTTCACGCGTCGCCGCCCGCCTTGCGCACGATCAGCCGGTGCACGCGCTTGCCGGACGACGCGCCGACGACCTCGTGTTCGTCGATCACGTGCACGCCGGCGCCCAGCGCCGCACGCATCCGCGCCGAGTCGAGCGGCGTATAGAGGCGGCCGCGCTCGTCGCGCAACATGCCGTTTCCGCCCACCCGCCAGCTCAGGTACAACGTGCCGCCCGGCATCAGCAGATCGGCCAGCCGCGCGGCGGCCGCCGCCGCGTCCGCCTGTTCGAGATGCATGACGACCGTTTCGCACAGCACGTTGCAAAACGCGCCGGACGGTACGCCGGCCAGCGCCGGCAGCGCGGCCAGCTCGAAAACCAGACCCGGATGGCGCCGTCGCGCCTCGTCGAGCAGCGCGGCGCTCGCGTCGTAGCCGCGCACGTCGAACCCGCGCGACGCGAGCCAGGCCGTGTCGCGCCCCGCGCCACAGCCGACGTCGGCGGTCAGCCCCGGCGAGAAATGCTGTTCGAGCAGCGCATACATGTCGTCGGGCGCCGCCTGGTCGAGCCAGTCCTGCGCATATTGCGCGGCATGGGCGTCGTAGGCATCGAGAGTCGGGCGATCCACCATGGCGATTGCTCCGCAAAAGCGTCGGATGACGCACTCCGCATCTTAGCCGTTGCGCACGGACCGCGCCGCCGGCCAATGGTGCGACGCCGGCCTACGCTGCCGGCACGCGGCCAGTGCGCGGCGCCTGCGCGGACAGCTCGGCCCACAGCGCATCGCCGCGCCACGCCGGGCGCGCCGCCGCGCTTTCCGCGTCGTGGACGAGCGCGCAGAGTCGCGCATTGACCGGCGCCGGCGCACCGAAGCGGCCGGCCAGCCGCACGATTTCACCGTTGATCCAGTCGACTTCGGTCGCGCGGCCCGCCGCGAGATCGTCGGACATCGACGACCGCGCCAACGGATCGATCGCGAGCATCCGTCCGCCGAGCACGCGAAACGCCGCATCGGGCAGATCGAGCACGGCCGGAATCCATGCAGCCGGCAACGGCGTCAGCCGTGCAGGGCGGATCGCGGCCCGTGCCAGCCAGTGCAGCGCCTCGCGCTGGGCCAATGCGACGCAGCGCCGGTACGTGCGCTGGGCAAGTTCGTCGCGCAGCGGCAGGTTCGCGAGCGCGTTGATCGCGTTGTTCAGGTTGAGCAGCAGCTTCGCCCACTGCACGGCGCGCATGTCGCGATGCAGCACGAGCGGCAATCCGGCGCGCGCGAACATGCTGGCGAACGGCTGCAGCGCCGGCGCCGCGTCGGCCGCGAGCGTGCCGGCCGAACCCTGGTGAAACGCGCCGGGCCCGCGCTCGATCACGTTGAACGGCACCATGCCGGCCAGCACGGTCGCTTGCGGCAACGCGTCGCGCAGCGTATCGGCGTGGTGCAGGCCGTTCTGAAAGCTGATCACGATCGTGCCGGGCCGCAGCACGCCGGCCAGTTGCGCGGCGGCCTCGCGCGTGGCGGCCGACTTCACCGCGACGAGCACGAGCCGCGCGTCGGCCGCCGCGGCCGGATCGGTCGCGAACCCGACATCGGCCGGCGCGAGCGCCGCGCGATAGCCGCGCCGATCGGTCAGCGTGAGCCCGTGTCGACGAATCGCGTCGCCGATCCGTGCACGGCCGACGAGCGTCACGTTCGCACCGGCCGCCGCGAGGCGGCCGCCGAGATAGCAGCCGACCGCGCCTGCGCCGAACACGCAGACCGGCCCGGCCGGCCTGTCAGACATGCGAATGCGCGCCGCCGTGCACCGGGCCCGCGCGCCGCTCGACTTCGCGGCGCACGTCGCCGCGCAGCCCCGCGAAGAATGCGATCTCGGCGACGACGAACAGCGGCCCGACGATCAGGCCGACCAGATCGTCGACGAACGCGGGTTTGCGGCCTTCGAACCAATGCCCGACGAACTGCACGATCCAGCCGACCACGAACGCGCCGACGCCGATCGCGAGCCATTGCGCGGTCGGCAGCAGCGCCAGCGCCTGCGCGGCCCACAGGCCGAGCGCGAGCAGCACGGTCATCACGATCCCGAACCGCAGGTCGAGACGCAGGTAGAACGCCGCGGACACGACGGCGAGCAGCAAGGCCGGCGACAACGCAATGCCGGCCGGCGCGCCGATCGCCGGCCGCGACAGCAACACCTCGACCGCGAACACGATCATCGGGATGCCGACCAGATGCGTCGCGATGTTGCGCGCGTCGCGATGGTAGGCCGCATACTGGGAAAGATGGTCTTCGAGGGTTTTCATGGCGTCTCCTGATCGGTTATCGAGCGCTATGATGCGCGTCACGCCCGAGAACCTCTGTCAGCTACCCGACATCGCGTGCCCATGCCTTCCTCGCTCGCCCCGTACCTGCCGCAGATCGAAGCGAACCCGTGGTTCGCCGCGCTGCCGCCCGCGCTGCGCGCCGAACTGATCGCCCGCGCGACGCTGCGCCGTCTGCCGTCCGGCCACGCGCTGTTCCGGCGCGGCGATCCGCCGTGCGGGCTGTACGCGGTGCTGGCCGGTTCACTCACGATAGGTGCGGTCGATCCGCAGGGCAAGGAAACGCTGCTGACGGTGGCCGAGCCGGTCACCTGGTTCGGCGAGATCGCGTTGTTCGACGGCCAGCCGCGCACGCACGACGCCATCGCGCTCGACGACGCGCTGCTGCTGCACGTGCCGCAGGCCGCGCTGCTCGCGATCCTCGATGCGACGCCGCAGTACTGGCGGCAGTTCGCGCTGCTGATGGCGCAAAAGCTGCGCCTGAGCTTCCTGACCGTCGAGTCGATGAGCGTGATGCCGGCCGCGCAGCGGCTCGCCGCGCGACTGCTGATGATCGCCGAAGGCTACGGCGGCATCAGCGCCGGGCGCACGCACGTCCGGCTGTCGCAGGAGACGCTCGCGTCGATGCTGTCGCTGACGCGGCAGACCACCAACCAGTTGCTGAAGGCGCTGCAGGCCGACGGCGTCGTGCGGCTGCACGTCGGCGAGATCGAGCTCGTGGACATCGACGCGTTGCGCCGCGCGAGCGGGCTCGGCGACGGCACGCACTGAACGCCGCACAACGGCCGCCATTCGGCCTCGATCGGCCTCGATGCGCTGCCTGCGGCCGCCGAGTTGCGCTATCGTGGCGGCTCGTTCCGTCCGCCGCCCGCACCGTCTTGAACACGTCGACCCTTCCCGCCCCCGCGCGCCATCCGTGGCCCGTATTCGTCGCATTCCTGCGGCTCGGCCTCACGTCGTTCGGCGGGCCGGTCGCGCATCTCGGCTACTTTCGCGCGGAATTCGTCACGCGGCGCGGCTGGCTCACCGAGCGCACTTATGCGGATCTCGTCGGGCTGTGCCAGTTCCTGCCGGGGCCGGCGAGCAGCCAGGTCGGGATGGCGATCGGTCTCGCGCGTGCCGGCTATGCGGGCATGTTCGCCGCGTGGCTCGGCTTCACGCTGCCATCGGCGCTGCTGATGATGCTGTTCGCGCTCGGCGTTCACGCATCGGGCGCGCCGATCGAAGCGGGCGCACTGCACGGGCTGCGCATCGTGTCGGTCGCGGTGATCGCGCAAGCCGTATGGGGCATGGCGCGTACGCTGTGCCCGGATGCGCGGCGCGTCACGCTGATGGCCGCGGCCGCGTGCGTCGCGCTGCTCGCGCCGGCCGCCTGGACGCAAGTCGCGGTGATCGTCGTGGCGGCAGCGGCCGGGCTCGTGCTGCTGCCGCAACTGGCGCGCGACGCGCATGAACCGTTGCCGCTGCACGTGTCGCCGCGGGCGGGCGTGCTGTGGCTCGCCGTGTTCGCGGCGCTGCTCGTCGCCCTGCCGTTCGCGGCCCGCACGCTGCGCTCCGATACGCTCGCCGTCGTCGACGCGTTCTTCCGCACGGGTGCGCTCGTGTTCGGCGGCGGCCACGTGGTGCTGCCGCTGCTGCAGGCGGCTGTGGTCGCACCCGGCTGGGTCGGCGATTCGGCGTTTCTCGCCGGGTATGGGGTCGCACAGGCCGTGCCGGGGCCGCTGTTCACGTTCTCGGCATTCCTCGGTGCGTCGCTGCGCGATGCGCCGAACGGCTGGCTCGGCGGCACGATCGCACTCGTGTCGATCTTCGCGCCGTCGTTCCTGCTCATCGCCGGCACCGCGCCGTACTGGGAGCGCCTGCGCCGCAGCGCGCGGATGCAGGCCGCGCTCGCCGGCGTGAACGCGGCCGTCGTCGGGCTGCTGCTCGCCGCGCTCTATCGCCCGGTCTGGACCGACACGATCGTCGCGCCGCGCGACCTGGCCGCCGCGCTGGTCGCCTTCGTCGCGCTGGTGTTCTGGCGCGTGCCGCCGTGGGCCGTCGTGGTCGCGAGCGCGGCGCTCGGCTGGCTGCTCGGCATGGCCGGCTGATCCGGCCCACGCGCCGCGTTCGGGCGGGACAAAAAAACAAAAAGCCCTCGAAACGAGGGCTTTTTCGATGCCGCGCGCCGCGACGGCGCGCAAGCGCCGGACTTACGCGAAGTTCTTCGCGGCGAAGTCCCAGTTCACGATGTTCCAGAACGCTTCGACGAACTTCGGACGTGCGTTGCGGTAGTCGATGTAGTACGCGTGTTCCCACACGTCGATCGTCAGCAGCGGCTTGTCGGCGGTCGTCAGCGGCGTGGCTGCGTTGCTCGTCGACACGATGTCGAGCGAACCGTCGGCCTTCTTCACGAGCCATGCCCAGCCCGAACCGAACGTGCCGACTGCCGCCTTCGAGAACGCTTCCTTGAATGCGTCGTACGAACCCCACTTCGCGTTGATCGCATCGCCCAGCGCGCCCGTCGGTGCGCCGCCGCCGTTCGGCGACAGGCTGTTCCAGAAGAACGTGTGGTTCCAGATTTGCGCGGCGTTGTTGAAGATGCCGCCCGACGACTTCTTGATGATCTCTTCCAGCGGCAGGTTCTCGAATTCCGTGCCCGGGATCAGATTGTTCAGGTTCGTCACATAAGCCTGATGATGCTTGCCGTAGTGGTACTCGATCGTCTCTTTCGAGATGGTCGGCGCGAGTGCGTCTTCAGCGTACGGGAGCGGCGGGAGCGTATGAGCCATGGCGATTCCTTCGTTGAGTATGTAGGGAGGCTGTGTTGAATGCTGCCGAGCGTCCGATTGTAGGCGAGGACGAATATCCCCGCAAACTCACGGGCCATTTATCCGCGGTATGCGAAAAAGCGATGCTGGCGCAACGTCCGGCAGGACGAACCCGACGATGCGCAGCATTCGTGCCCGGTCGCGCGACCCGCATTGCGGCGTTCGTCGCGTTTCGCTCGCGCCGCTTACGTCAGATCGTATCGGTCAGGCGCGGCTGCACGTCGGCGAGCGACACGTCGGCCGAACCCTCGGCGAGATGCACGGTCAGGCGCCGCTGCGGTTTCAGCGCGTTCGGCGCACGCACCGCGCGGCCCGTCTGCGCATCGATCAGCGCCGCATAGCCGCGCTCGAGCGTGCGCTGCGGGCTCAGCACCTCGAGCCGCGCCGCACAGGCTGACACACGCGCCGTGTCGCGTTCATGACGGCGCTGCAATGCGGTCGCGAGCCGTTGCGACATTCCCGCGAGCGCGTGGCGCGCCTGTGACGGATCGGGCCGCGCGCGCTGCCAGCGCAGCTGCGCGAGCGCGAAACGCGCCCGTGCATCGCGCACCGGCCGCGATGCGGCCGACGCCAGCCGCACCGCGAGCTGCTCGACGTGCGTGCGCTGCCGCTGCAGCCGCTCGGCCGGGCTCACGAGCCGGCGCGCGAGCCAGTCGAGCTGCTGTGCACGCTGCTCGAGCCGGCGCGCCATGCCGCGCGCGAGCGCACGCCGGCGGTCGTCGACCTCGCGCAGCAGCAGCGCGCGCTGCGGGCTCGCGAGTTCGGCCGCACCGGTCGGCGTCGGCGCGCGCAGGTCGGCCGCGAAATCCGCGATCGTGAAGTCGGTTTCGTGCCCGACGCCGCTCACCACCGGCAACTCGCTCGCCGCGATCGCGCGCGCCAGCGCTTCGTCGTTGAACGACCACAAATCCTCGATCGAGCCGCCGCCGCGACAGACCAGCAGCACGTCGACCTCGCGCCGCGCATTCGCGGTCGCGACGGCCGCGACGAGCTTTTCGGCGGAACCGGCGCCCTGCACGGGGGCCGGATAGACGATCACCGGAATGTGCGGCGCGCGCCGCGCGAGCGTGGTCAGCACGTCGCGCAGCGCGGCGGCCTGCAGCGACGTGACGATGCCGATCGCGCGCGGGTGCGCCGGCAACGGCCGCTTGCGCTCGGGGGCGAACAGGCCCTCGCCTTCGAGCTGCGCCTTCAGCCGCAGGAACGCCTCGTACAGGCGCCCCTGCCCGGTGCGCCGCACCGCTTCGACATTGAGCTGCACTTCGCCGCGCGGCTCGTACATCGTGACGACCGCGCGCACCTCGATGCGGTCGCCTTCGCGCGGCGTGAATTCCGCGTATTGCGCGCGGCCGCGGAACATCACGCAGCGCATCTGCGCCTGCTGGTCCTTGATCGAGAAATACCAGTGGCCGCTCGCCGCGCGCGTGAAATTCGACACTTCGCCGGAAATCCACAGCAGCGGAAACGAACGCTCGAGCATCGTCGAAATCGCACGATTGAGCGCCGAAACGGGAATCACTTCGTCGCCGCCGCGCGTGGCGCCGGGTGCGGAAAAAGGAGAATCGGAAAGCATGGGCGGTCGGATGAATGCTGGCGGCGTCACGATAGTCCGACATGCACGCGACGTCCAGCGCCGCCGCATTCGCCGCCGGGCACGGCAAAGGTGTCCACACTCTGGCATTCGTCCGCGTAAAACGCTCGGAAACCGCTAAAAAAGCCAGACAATTCTTTGTAACACGTTGATTTTTATAATTTTTTAAAGCTTTCAGAATGATTCTCATCCGATTCGATGCCCGCCGGACGGGCGTTTGAGGCAATCGACCGGGGAGTTTTTCACAGAGTTATCCACAGCCCGACCCGATCCGGCCCCGCACGCTGCAGCGGCCCATCGCGCTTGCCGCGCCCGCGTGCGGCGCGCTAGAGTGCCGCCTTCCACGGACCCTGCGGCATGCGCCGCCCAACGGAGAATCCGCCTTGACGAATCCGTCCCTCGCCGCGGCGCACGACGCGCCGCGCCCGGCCCGATGAGCGCGCCCGGCGGCCCGCTCGCGCGACTCGAAGCGCGTCTGACACGCGAATGGCAGCGGCGCGGCGCGCTCGCATGGGCGCTCACGCCGTTCGCATGCGTGTTCGGCCTGTGCGCGGCGTTGCGGCGCACCGCTTACGCGCAAGGCTGGAAGCAGCCGGTCGACGTCGGCGTGCCGGTGGTCGTGGTCGGCAACGTGACCGTCGGCGGCACCGGCAAGACGCCGACCGTGATCGCACTCGTCGACGCGCTGCGCGCGGCCGGCTTCACGCCCGGCGTCGTGTCGCGCGGCTATGGCGCGAACGTGAAGGCGCCGACCGCCGTCACGCCGGCGTCGCGCGCGGGCGCGGCCGGCGACGAACCGCTCTTGATCGCGCGCCGCACCGGCGCGCCCGTATGGGTGTGCCCGGACCGCGTCGCGGCCGCGCAGGCACTGCGCGCCGCGCACCCGGACGTCGACGTGATCGTCAGCGACGACGGCCTGCAGCATTACCGTCTCGCGCGCACCGTCGAACTCGTCGTATTCGACCACCGGCTCGGCGGCAACGGCTTCCTGCTGCCGGCCGGCCCGCTGCGCGAGCCGCTGTCGCGGCACCGCGACGCGACGCTCGTCAACGATCCGTACAGCGGCGCGCTGCCGCCGTGGCCCGACACCTACGCGCTCGCGCTGACGCCCGGCGCCGCGTGGCACCTCGACCAGCCCGCGCTGCGCCGCCCGCTGTCGCAATTCGCGAACGAACGCGTGCTCGCCGCGGCCGGCATCGGCGCGCCGGAACGCTTCTTCGCGACGCTGCGCGCGGCCGGCCTCGCGCCGGCGACCCGCGCGCTGCCCGACCATTACGCGTTCGCCGACAATCCGTTCGTCGACGATGCCGTCGATGCGATCCTGATCACCGAGAAGGATGCAGTAAAATTGGGCGCTTCCTGGCGCGACGCCCGACTGTGGGTGGTCCCCGTCGAAGCCGCGCTCGACCCTCGCCTCATTGCCCTCGTTGTGGAGAAACTCCGTGGACGCTCGCCTGCTTGAAATCATTGTGTGCCCTATCTGCAAAGGCCCGCTCCACTACGACCGTGCCGCGCAGGAGCTGATCTGCAACGCGGACAAGCTCGCCTACCCGATTCGCGACGGCATCCCGGTGATGCTCGTCGACGAAGCGCGCCAGACCGTCGAAGGCACGCCGGTCGACCCGGCCGGCCGCTGAACCGCCGCGCCGCTCGCCCGGCGCACCGATTCGAAACCGGCGGCCCGGCCCCGGCCGGGTCGCCGCAGTCCGCCGGGCGACCGGCTTCCGGCGTCGCCCGCCCCGTTCTTCCCAACGCTCCCGATGACTCACCCGCAACCCTTCATCGCCGTCATTCCCGCCCGGCTCGCGTCGACGCGGCTCCCGAACAAGCCGCTCGCCGATCTCGGCGGCAAGCCGATGGTCGTGCGTGTCGCCGAGCGTGCGCGCGAGGCGGGCGCGCAGCAGGTGCTCGTCGCCTCCGACGCGCAGAGCGTGCTCGACGCGGCGCGCGATCACGGCTTCGAAGCGGTGCTCACCCGCGCCGATCACCCGTCCGGCACCGATCGGCTCGCGGAAGTCGCGGCGGCCTTCGGCTGGCGCGACGACACCGTCGTCGTCAACGTACAGGGCGACGAGCCGCTGATCGACCCCGTGCTCGTGCGCGACGTAGCGTCGCACCTGGCCGCGCATCCGGCGTGCGCGATCGCGACCGCGGCTCACCCGATCCACGACGCGGCCGACGTATTCAACCCGAACGTCGTGAAGGTCGCGCTCGACGCGCAGAGCGTCGCGCTGTACTTCTCGCGCGCGCCGATTCCGTGGAGCCGCGACGCCTATCAGCCGCACTGGCCGAACGTCGCGGCCATGCCGGCAGCGGCTTTCCCGGTCTATCGACACATCGGCCTCTATGCGTATCGCGCGCGTTTCCTGCGCACCTATCCGTCGCTCGCGCAGGCGCCGATCGAACAGGCCGAGCAGCTCGAACAGCTGCGCGCGCTGTGGCACGGCGAGCGCATCGCAGTGCTGATCACCGAGTCCGCGCCCGAAGCCGGCATCGACACGCCCGCCGATCTCGCGCGCGTGCAGGCCCTTTTTCAGCCGGGTTCAAAATAACCCGTGGCATAATCAGGCGATTGTGCGAGCCGTCCGCGACCAGCGCGTCCTCGCTTGACCCCGCCCGTGGCCTTGCCGGCAGCCGCGCGTCGCCCTGGCCGACGCGCCGCATCAGACCGATCCGCCGCGCGCCGGGCAAGCCCCGCGCCCGCTGTCGCCGACGCCTTCGTGTCTCGCCACACGAATCTACATACTTGGAGATATCACCATGCGTTTGATCCTGTTGGGCGCGCCCGGCGCGGGAAAGGGCACCCAGGCAAACTTCATCAAGGAAAAATTCGGCATCCCGCAAATCTCGACGGGCGACATGCTGCGTGCGGCCGTGAAGGCCGGCACGCCGCTCGGCGTCGAGGCGAAGGGCTACATGGACGCCGGCAAGCTCGTGCCGGACGCGCTGATCATCGGCCTCGTCAAGGAACGCCTGAAGGATTCCGACTGCGCGAACGGCTATCTGTTCGACGGTTTCCCGCGCACGATCGCGCAGGCTGACGCGATGAAGGAAGCCGGCGTCGCGATCGACTACGTGCTCGAGATCGACGTCCCGTTCTCGGAAATCATCGAACGCATGAGCGGCCGCCGCACGCACCCGGCATCGGGCCGCACGTACCACGTCAAGTTCAACCCGCCGAAGGTCGAAGGCCACGACGACGTGACGGGCGAACCGCTGATCCAGCGCGACGACGACAAGGAAGAAACCGTCAAGAAGCGTCTCGAGGTGTACGAAGCGCAAACCAAGCCGCTGATCACGTACTACGGCGACTGGGCGCAGCGCGGCGAGGAGAACGGCCTGAAGGCGCCGCAGTATCGCAAGATCTCGGGCCTCGGCACCGTCGACGAAATCCGCGAGCGCGCGTTTGCCGCACTGAAGTAAGCCGCGCGTCGCGCACCCGCAAGCCGCCCGTTCCGGGCGGTTTTTTTTGCCTGCCGCGACGTGCACGACCGTGCACGTGTCGCCGCTGCGCCGTGGCACCCCGTGCGATCGGGCGAACGCGCGGGTTGCGCCGGCGGCGCGGCCCGGATGCGGCCGACGTCACCGCACGCGCGCAAGAAAAACGCCCGCGATGCGGGCGTTTCTTCCATATGCCGGCCGCGAACGCGCGGGCGACTCGACTCAATCTTCGCCGTCGCGCTGCATCCGCTGCCGCAATTCGCTGACCTGCGACTCGACGACGGTCGCGTCTTCCGCCTCCGGCCGCTCGCCGAGATACTGCTCGAGATCCTCGAGCGCGGGACGCAGGTAGTCGAGCCGCGCATACGCGAAGCCGCGGTCGCGCACTTCGTCGAGCTGCTCGGGCAACAGGATCACGAGCCGCTGCTGCACCGCGAGCAGCCGCTGCCAGCGTTCCGTCTGCAAGTAGATCGTCTTCAGGTTGCGCAACATCCGCGCGATGATCTCGCGGCTCGTCGCGGGCTGCAGCAGCGCGCGCAACGCGCTGTCGACCGCACCGGCCGCGCGCGCGACGTACGGCTCGAGCATCTCGACCATCTCGGCTTCGGACAGCGAATGGCCGTTGGTCGGATCGATGATCAGGTCGCCGTCCGGCAGCGTCACGCGCAGCAGGAAATGACCGGGGAACGACACGCCGCGCGCCGGCACGCCGATCTGCTCGGCGAGCTCCAGGTACAGCACCGACAGCGAGATCGGGATCCCGCGCCGCCGTTTCAGCACGGCGTTCAGGTGGCTGTTATCGGGGTCGTAGTAATCGTTGTGATTGCACGCGAAGCCGAGCTCGCGGAAGAAGAAGTCGTTCAGCGCGGCGACGCGGCCCTTCAGGTCCGTATCGTCGGCCAGCCGCCGGCGCAGCCGCGCCGCCAGCATGTCGAGTTCGGCCAGCGTGCCCTGCAGGTCGAGGTCGGGATACGCGTCCTGCGCCAACGACAGCGCGGCTTCCGTCACGGGCAGACTGTCGTCGTCCGCCACGAGCGTGCTGAAGTAGTCGAGGACGCGGGTCATTGCGGTCGTCACTTGGCGCGCCTTCTGAAGTAAGCGTATTTGAAGCCCATCACCCACAACATACCGAAATATAGTGCAGCAAACAGCACGAGACACGCGGCCATCAGCGCAATGCGATCGAGCGGCTGCGCGCGCATCCCGGTCCAGTCGAAACTGATCGCGCACCAGTGCATCAGGCCCGCGAGCACGAGCGCCGCGCCAACGAGCTGCACGAAAAAGCGCAGCCAGCCCGGCGACGGCTGGTAGATGCCGCGCTTGCGCAGCCCGAGGAACAGCAGCAGCGAGTTCAGGCATGCGCCGACGCCGATGCTCAGCGTGAGGCCCGCGTGGCCGATCAGCGGCACGAACACGTAGTTCGACAGTTGCGTGACGATCAGCACGCCGATCGCGATCTTCACGGGCGTCTTGATGTCCTGCTTCGCATAGAAGCCCGGCGCGAGGATCTTGATCAGGATGATGCCGACGAGGCCGATCCCGTAGGTGGCGAGCGCGCGCGCGACCATCGTGACGGTATGCGCGTCGAACTTGCCGTAGTTGAACAGCGTCGCGGTGAGCGGCGTCGCGAAGAAGAACAGCGCGAGCGCGCTCGGCGCCGCGAGCAGGAACGTGACGCGCAGCCCCCAGTCGAGCAGCGCCGAATATTCGTGCGAATCGGCGTCGACGTGCGCCTTCGACAGGCTCGGCAGCAGGATCGTGCCGAGCGCGACGCCGAGCAGCGCCGTCGGGAATTCCATCAGGCGGTCGGCGTAATTGATCCACGACACGGCGCCCTGCCCGAGCCGCGACGCGATGTTGGTGTTGATGATCAGCGACAGTTGCGCGACGGACACCGCGAACGTCGCGGGCACCATCTTCGCGAGCACGCGCTTCACGCCCGGATGACGCAGCGCACGCAGCGGGTTGAGGCCGATCAGCGGCACCATGTCGATCTTCTTCAGGCCCGGCAACTGCACGAGAAACTGCAGCACGCCGCCGACGATGACGGCCCACGCGAGCGCGTAGACCGGCACCTTCAGGTGCGGCGCGACGAACACGGCCGCGGCGATGAACGCGACGTTGAGCAGCACCGGCGCGAACGCGGGCAGCGAGAAGCTCTTGTACGTGTTCAGCACGCCCGACGCGAGCGTGGTCAGCGAAATGAACACGATGTACGGGAACATGATCCGCGTCATCGTGACCGCGAGCGGGAACGCCTGGCCGTCGCCGTGCAGGCCGGACGCGACCGCGAACACGACCCACGACGCGCCGGCGATCCCGACGACCGACAGCGCGGCCAGCGCCCACGCGAGCACGGTGGACATCGCGTCGACGAGCGCCTTCGTCGCATCGTGCCCCTGCTGGTTCTTGAACTCGGCGAGGATCGGCACGAACGCCTGCGAGAACGCGCCTTCGGCGGACAGGCGGCGCAGCAGGTTCGGAATACGGAAGGCGACGTAGAACGCGTCGGTGTATTGACTGGCGCCGAACGCACGGGCGATCAGCGTCTCGCGGGCCAGTCCGGTCACGCGCGACAGCAGCGTGAAGCCGCTGACCGTCAGCAGGGCTCGGAATAGATTCATGGGGCGCTTATTATACGGACGTTGCGCGGCACGGCATGGCCGGATGCCGAAAAGCGCACCCGCCGCACCTGCCCGGCATGCGTGGGCGACGCCAAACTTGCCACGCGCTTGATTTTGTTGCTATAATCCGCCGTTTCTGGGCTTGCCACATGCGTTGCGCCTGACGTTTCCATGGGTCGGCTCCGGTAAAATCACCGTTTTTTATGCGCCCCTGGGCAATCGCTCTCAGGGGACGGATCGAAAAGCAGCGCTTGGCCGTCTAGGCTCCAAGCTCTGGAAACAGGACAGGATAAGGAACCGTCATGGCTAACTCCGCACAAGCACGCAAGCGCGCCCGCCAAGCCGCGAAGGCAAATTCGCACAACTCGGCGCTGCGCTCGAAATTCCGTACCGCGATCAAGTCGGTTCGCAAGGCCGTTGAAGCCGGCGACCAGGCAAAGGCTGCCGAACTGTTCAAGGCTGCCGTGAAGACGATCGACACGATCGCCGACAAGAAGATCGTTCACAAGAACAAGGCCGCTCGCAGCAAGAGCCGCCTGGCCGCAGCCGTCAAGGGCCTGCAGGCAGCAGCGTAAATCTGGTGCGCCCGCCTGCGCGGGCGCTCCTGTTTCCTGCGATCGCAAAAAAACCCGCGAATGCGGGTTTTTTTGTTGCCTGTCGCCTGCGCATCACGCACGGCGGCGGCATTCGTCCGGGCAGGCGCGGCACGCGCCCTCGCCCGTCGACACCACTCACTTCTTCGTGTTGTAGTCCGGCAGCTCGCACGCCTCGGTCACGACGAGGTTGTTGTCCTTCGCGAAATTCAGCACGAAATCGAACGCCATCGGCTCGATGTCGCGCAACCGCGAATCGAGGATCACGCATTTCAGGTCGCCGAGCATCGTCGGGCGCACGTACAGCGAATACTTGAGACGCGCATTCGGCCCGCTCGCCCCCGGCCCGAAGCAGGCCATCACACCGGCCAGGCGTTCCGACCAGTCGCTCGGGCGAAACTTTTTCCCGTCTTTCGTGATGCCCTGGATGAAAAATTCGGTCGGAGGGGTTTCAGCCATGTGGTTACCCAAGTGACGGCCCGGCGATGCCCAAGCAACGGCGCCTGGGTACGCGAACACAAAGCTGGAGGGTCGGCGGCACGAGCCGATCGATATCCCGAAAACGGGGCGTCGAGGCGCGCCGCCGGTGGACTGCACCGGATGTGTGCAGCGCACGGCTTGTGTCCGGCAGAGCGCGAAAAGCCTTGCCTGCCGGGCTGGAGAAAACTTTCGGATTATACCGCAGCGCGCCATCGCGCGTCGTCCCGACACCCCCGCTCCCGCGCCGCCGGCCGTACGCGGCGATCCCGCGTCGCGTCGCGCCACGGCTCGTCAAAGCACGGAAAATCCTTTATGCTGCTTTGAGTTATCCACACCCGACGGCGGCGCCGTCCGGCCTCGCTGCCGGGTGAGACCCGCCGTATTTCGTTTCATGACCGCCAAAACCATTCGTCACTACCTGCAGTTCAAGGATTTCTCGCTGGAAGACTACGAGTACGTGCTCGAACGCACGGGTATCCTGAAGCGCAAGTTCAAGAACTACGAGACCTATCACCCGCTGCACGACCGCACGCTCGCGATGATCTTCGAGAAGAGCTCGACGCGCACGCGCCTGTCGTTCGAGGCCGGGATCTTCCAGCTCGGCGGCCACGCCGTCTTCATGAGCACGCGCGACACGCAGCTCGGCCGCGGCGAACCCGTCGAGGATTCCGCGCAGGTCATCTCGCGAATGGTCGACATCATCATGATCCGCACGTTCGAGCAGGACGTGATCACGCGCTTCGCGCAGAACTCCCGCGTGCCGGTGATCAACGGCCTGACCAACGAATATCACCCGTGCCAGGTGCTCGCCGACATCTTCACGTACTACGAACACCGCGGCCCGATCGCCGGCAAGACCGTCGCGTGGGTCGGCGACGCGAACAACATGCTGTACACGTGGATCGAAGCCGCGCAGATCCTCGGCTTCAAGCTGCGCCTGTCGACGCCGCCCGGCTACGCGCTCGACATGAAGCTCGTGTCGCCCGACAGCGCGCCGTTCTACGAGGTGTTCGACGATCCGAACGAAGCGTGCAAGGGCGCCGATCTCGTGACGACCGACGTATGGACGAGCATGGGTTTCGAGGCCGAGAACGAGGCGCGCAAGCAGGCATTCGCCGACTGGTGCGTCGACGAGGAAATGATGGGCCATGCGAATCCGGATGCCCTCTTCATGCACTGCCTGCCCGCGCACCGCGGCGAGGAAGTGACGGCCGGCGTGATCGACGGCCCGCAAAGCGTCGTGTGGGATGAAGCGGAAAACCGCCTGCACGTGCAGAAGGCGCTGATGGAGTTCCTGCTGCTCGGCCGCCTCAAGCACTGACGCGCCGCGACGCGCGCGCGTAAAAAAGCGCCGGTCGACGATCGGCGCTTTTCGTTTGGATGCGCCCGAACCGGCGCGCGCACTGCGTTACAGACAGACCGGCTCCGCCTCCAGCTCGACGCCGAACCGCGCGCGCACGTCGGCCTGGATCGCCCGCGCCAGCGCGAGCACGTCGGCGCCGGTCGCGCCGCCGCGATTGACGAGCACGAGCGCCTGGCGGTCGTGCACGGCCGCCGCCCCGAGCGCGCGACCCTTCCAGCCGCAGCGGTCGATCAGCCAGCCGGCCGCGAGCTTCACGTGCCCGTCCGGCTGCGGATACGACACGATCTCCGGCGCGCGGGCGCGCAATGCATCGAACTGCGCGGCGTCGATCACCGGATTCTTGAAGAAGCTGCCCGCATTGCCGAGCACCAGCGGGTCGGGCAGCTTCGCGCGTCGGATCGCGACGACCGCGTCGAACACGTCGCGCGGCGTCGCCGCATCGGGCGCGATGCCGCGCGCGTCGAGTTCGCGCGTGACGTCCGCATAGCCGAGCCGCGGCGCCCATTGCTTCGGTAGCCGGAACGTCACCGCGACGATCGCGAACCGGCCGCGCCCTTCCCGCTTGAAGAAACTGTCGCGATAGCCGAACGCGCAGCGCGCGGCGTCGAAACGCTCGCGGCGCCCCGTCGCCAGCTCGACCGCGACCAGGGAATCGAAATACGCCTTCATCTCGAGGCCGTACGCGCCGATGTTCTGGATCGGCGCGGCGCCGACGGTGCCCGGGATCAGCGCGAGATTCTCGAGGCCCGGCATCCCGTGCTCGAGCGTCCACGCGACGAACGCGTGCCAGTTCTCGCCGCCGCCGGCCTCGACGTACCACGCGTCGTCGTCCTCGCGCACGACCCCGCGGCCCGCGATCTCGTCGAGCAGCACGACGCCGTCGAAATCGCGCGTGAACACGATATTGCTGCCGCCGCCGAGCACGAGCTGCGGCAGGTTCGCGACCCGCGGGTCGCGATGCAGCGCCTCGAACTGGGCCGCCCGGGTGATGCGCGCGGCGAAACGCGCGCGCGCGGCGATGCCGAACGTGTTGTGCGCGGCGAGCGGATGATCGGGAAGCAGCGACAGGGCGGAATCGTCAGGAGGCATCGGCATTCGCGGTCACGTCGGCCCCGGCGGCGCAGGGGCCGGCCTTGGGCAAACGCAGGGGCATCGGTAAAATGGCAAACAGTCCGCAATTATAGCGAGTGCCCGCGCGCGAGCCGGGCGCCCGCATCTCAAGGGAGAATGCCATGCCATCGTTCGACGTCGTTTCCGAAGCGAACATGATCGAAGTGAAGAACGCCATCGAGCAGTCGAACAAGGAAATCTCGACGCGCTTCGACTTCAAGGGCTCCGACGCACGCGTCGAGCAGAAGGAGCGCGAGCTGACGCTGTTCGCCGACGACGATTTCAAGCTCGGCCAGGTCAAGGACGTGCTGATCGGCAAGCTGGCCAAGCGCAACGTCGACGTGCGCTTCCTCGACTACGGCAAGGTCGAGAAGATCGGCGGCGACAAGGTCAAGCAGATCGTCACCGTGAAGAAAGGCGTGACGGGCGACCTCGCGAAGAAGATCGTGCGCCTCGTGAAGGACAGCAAGATCAAGGTGCAGGCGAGCATCCAGGGCGACGCGGTGCGCATCTCGGGCGCGAAACGCGACGACCTGCAAAGCACGATCGCGATGCTGCGCAAGGACGTGACCGACACGCCGCTCGACTTCAACAACTTCCGCGACTGACCGACCGCCGGCCCGTCGCGTCGTCCGGCCGGGCCCCGCCTAGCGGCGCGCGCGGCGCGCGGCAAGCGCCGCGCGTTCTCAGGCTTTTCCGCCGTCGTGCGCGCCGCCGTCCGCAGCCGCCTTCTTCTTGTCGCCGATCCGGCTCTCCTGCCCCGCCAGCAGCTTCGAAATGTTGCCGCGGTGACGCCACACGAGCAGCACGCTCATCGCGAGCACGGCCCAGGCGATCGGGTTGTGGCCCGGCATGCCGAACTGGAACACGTCGAACACCGGTGCGAACACGGCCGCCACCAGCGCCGCGAGCGACGAATAGCGGAAGAAGAACGCGACGATCAGCCAGGTCAGCGCGGTCGCGAGCCCGAGCACCGGGTGCACGGCGAGCAGCACGCCGGCCGCGGTCGCGACGCCCTTGCCGCCCTGGAAGCGGAAGAACACCGGGTACAGATGGCCGAGGAACACCGCGATCGCGACCCACGCGACCGCGACGTCGGGCAGGCCGAAGCGCCGGGCGAGCCAGACGGCGATCCAGCCCTTGAACGCGTCGCCGACGAGCGTCAGGATCGCGGCCTTCTTGTTGCCGCTGCGCAGCACGTTGGTCGCGCCGGGATTCTTCGATCCATACGAGCGCGGGTCGGCCAGGCCCATCACGGAACTGACGATGACGGCGAACGACACCGAACCGATCAGGTAGGCAACGAGGGCGGCGAGCAGGATCTGCATGCGGGGAACTCTTCTTTCAACGTATCGGGAAAGGGACGGCGGTGCGCGGCAAGCCGGCAAGCCGAAACGGCGCCCATTCTACCGAACGGGCGCGGACTGCCACGAAGGTGAAACCCTCAGTCGACGCTCGCGCACTGCACGGGCTGCGCGCCGAGCAGCGACGTGAGCACCGCCGGCGCGAGGCTGACGAGGTAGCCGCGCCGGCCGCCGTTCAGGTAGATCGTCGGCAATTCGAGGATCGTCGCCTCGACGTAGACGGGCATCGCCTTGCGTGTGCCGAACGGCGACGTGCCGCCGACGAGATAGCCCGAATGGCGGTTCGCGACCTCGGGCTTGCACGGCTCGACCCGCTTCGCGCCGATCTGCCGCGCGAGATTCTTCGTCGACACGGTGCGGTCGCCGTGCATCAGCACGATCAACGGCTTCGCGTGTTCGTCTTCCATCACGAGCGTCTTCACGACGCGATGCTCGTCGACGCCGAGCTGGCGCGCCGATTCGCCGGTGCCGCCGTGCTCGACGTATTCGTACGGATGCTCGCCGAATGCGACGCCGTGGCGGCGCAGCAACTGGGTCGCGGGGGTTTCGGACACGTGTCTGGATTTGCTCATGGCGGCATTTTAATGGCGAACGATCGGCGCGCGCGATGGCATGCCCGCGCCGACGCTATACTCGCGGCCCGTTTTCCCGCCGGCGGCCCGCCGCATCGCGACGACGATCGCACGCGTCATCGTTGCGGACATCGCGAAGCGCTATTGCCCGATTGGCCGATTGTGGCGCGCGCTCAGCCATGGCACGATCGTTCGCAAATATCGTCGGCCGCCGCCGGCCCCTCTTCTGGAGACGCCATGTCCTCGCCTCGCCGCTCATCCGAATCGCTCGACGTCGATGCGCTG
This sequence comes from Burkholderia sp. MSMB1826, assembly GCF_001526325.1. Taxonomy (NCBI): domain Bacteria; kingdom Pseudomonadati; phylum Pseudomonadota; class Betaproteobacteria; order Burkholderiales; family Burkholderiaceae; genus Burkholderia; species Burkholderia sp. MSMB1826. The sequence continues at coordinate 53,518 of NZ_LOYN01000029.1, read as the reverse complement.
CTCGCCGCGCTGCCGCGTCGCATCGCCGACGTGCCCGCCCATCGGGCCGCGCAAGCGCCTGCGCATCCGGCGCTGATCGAAGATGCGCGCCGCCTGTCGTACGGCGAGCTGGCGCGGGCCATCGAAGCGGCGGCGGCACGGCTGGCGAGCCTCGGCGTGCAAGGCGGCGACCGCGTGATGATCGTCGCGGAAAACTGCGTCGCGCAGATCGTGCTGATGTTCGCGGCCGCGCGCCTCGACGCGTGGGCGCTCCTGTCGAACGCGCGGCTGTCGGCCGCCGAGCTCGACGCGATCGCCGCGCACGCGCGCCCGAAGCTGGTCGCGTTCACGACGGACGTCTCCCCCGATGCGCGCGCCCATGCCGAGCGGCTCGGCGCCACACCCGCCGGCGCGCTGCCGGTCGACATCGGCGCGTGGTCGTATCGGGTCGATGCGGGCGCGCCCGCCGAACCGGTGGCCGCCGACGGCGCCGAGCAATGCGCGGCGTTGATCTACACGACGGGCACGACCGGCATGCCGAAAGGCGTGATGCTGTCGCACCGCAACCTGTTGTTCATCGCGGCGACGTCGAGCACGCTGCGCCGCGTGTCGCCCGACGACGTCGCCTACACGGTGCTGCCCGTGTCCCACGTATACGGGCTCGCGTCGGTGTGCCTGGGCAGCCTGTACGCGGGCGCGACGCTACGGCTCGCGCCGCGCTTCTCGCCGGAAGCCGTCCGCGTCGCGCTCGCCGACGAAGGCGTCACGATCTTCCAGGGCGTGCCCGCGATGCACGCGAAGCTGCTCGAACACCTGCACACGCACGGTCACGCATGGCGCGCGCCGCGGCTGCGCTTCGCGTATTCGGGCGGCTCGCCGCTCGACGCGAACCTGAAGGCGCGCGTCGAGCGCCTGTACGGCGTGCCGCTGCACAACGGATACGGGATGACCGAAAGCAGCCCGACGATCACGCAGACGCCGCTCGACGCGCCGCGCACGGACAGTTCGGTCGGCGTGCCGATTCCGGGCGTCGACCTGCGGATCGTCGCGCCGGACGGCGCCGACGTGCCGCGCGGCGAAGTCGGCGAGATCCGCGTGCGCGGGCCGAACGTGATGCTCGGCTACTACCGCGACGCGGACGCGACGCACGCGGCCGTGTCGCCGGACGGCTGGCTGAGCACCGGCGATCTCGCGCGGCAGGACGCGGACGGCGCGGTGACGATCGCGGGCCGCAGCAAGGAGCTGATCATCCGCTCGGGCTTCAACGTGTATCCGGTCGAGGTCGAACAGGTGCTGAACGCGCATCCGGACGTCGTGCAGGCGGCCGTGATCGGCCGCGCGATCGAAGGCAACGAGGAAGTGCTCGCGTTCGTCGAGCTGGTGCCGGGCGCGACGGCGAACGACGCGGCATTGCACGCATGGTGCGCGGACCGGCTCGCGGCTTACAAACGCCCTGCGCATATCCGCGTGCTCGCTGCCCTTCCGGCCGCGTCGACCGGCAAGGTGCTCAAGCACCGGCTGCGCGAACTGGTCTGACGCGACCGCTTCACACGCGTGAGCCCGCATCGGCGCGCGTGCCGCGTCGCGTCGCATGCACGCGTCGCGCGTCAGCCGCGCGGGTGGTGCTGCGCATGCAGCGTCTTGAGCCGCTCGCGCGCGACGTGCGTATAGATCTGCGTGGTCGAGATGTCGCTGTGGCCGAGCAGTAGCTGCACGACGCGCAGGTCGGCGCCGTGGTTCAGCAGGTGCGTCGCGAATGCATGCCGCAGCGTGTGCGGCGACAGGTGCGCGCGCACGTCGGCCCGCTGCGCGTGCCGCTTGATGATGTTCCAGAACTGCTGGCGCGTCATCCCGTCGCCGCGCGCGGTCACGAACAGCGCGTCGGCAGCGCGCGCGCCGAGCAGCGCCGGCCGCGCGTCGCGCAGGTAGCGTTCGATCCAGCCGTGCGCGACTTCGCCGAACGGCACGAGCCGCTCCTTCGCACCCTTGCCCATCACGCGCACGACGCCTTCGTTGAGGCCGACCTCGACCGTCTTCAGCGTCACGAGCTCGCTCACGCGCAGCCCGCTCGCATACATCAGCTCGAGCATCGTGCGATCGCGCAGGCCGAGCGGCGTGCCGATGTCGGGCGCGCCGAGCAGCGCCTCGACCTGCGCCTCGGACAGCGTCGACGGAAACCGGGCCGCCCGTTTCGCCGACGTGATCCGCAGCGTCGGGTCGGCGCTCGCGCGATGCTCGCGCACGGCCCAGCCGTAATAGCGGCGGAACACGGACAGGCGCCGGTTCGACGACGTCGCCTTGCCGTCGCTGCGCGCGGCGATGTAGCCCGTCACCATCGCCTCGTCGGCCGAGTCGAGCGGCGCGTCGTGCGTCGCGGCCAGCCATTGGGAAAACAGCGCCAGGTCGCGCCGGTACGCATCGAGCGTGTTGCGCGCGAGCCCGTGTTCGAGCCACAGCGCATCGCAGAACACGTCGATCGACGCGCGGCTCGCGCGCAGCGCGGGCGACGCCGCGACGGCATCGCCGTCGGCTTCGGGGGAAATCAGCGGTTCGCTCATCGGTACGGCACGCCCTCGTGCGTCAGCAGCCAGCGCTTCACTTGCTGGTAATAACCATTGTCGTCGTGGTTCGCGAACCCGCCGAGGCCGCCCGCCGCGACGACGCGATGGCACGGAATCACGAGCGGGAAGTAGTTCGCGCCGCACGCCTGGCCGACCGCGCGCGGCGCGCTGCCGATCTGCTTCGCGACCTGGCCGTAGGTCAGCACCGTACCGGGCGGGATAGCGCTGATCACGTCCCACACGCGGTGCTGGAATGCGCTGCCGACGTCGGCGAGCGGCAGGTCGAAGCGGGCGGACGCGCGCTCGAAATAACGTTCGATCTGCTCGACCGCGCGTTTCGCGAGCGCCGAATCCGGCTCGACCGACTTCATCGACTCGGGCAGATAGACGATCTCGCGCACCACCGCGGCATCGGTGCGGATGCCGACCTTGCCGAACGGCGCGTCGATGACTGCGTTGAACATTGCCTTCTCCTGACCGGGGGATGCGCGCGGCCCTGACCGCGCGCCGACGACACTTTACGCCGCCTTCACGCGGCTCGCAGCGCCCATTCGACATGCTCGCGCACGACCGGCGACGGATCGTCGGCCCGCGCGCGCAGCGCGGCGACGATCGCGTCGCGCGCGGGCCTGTCGAGCCGGTCCGTGCCGGCGCGCAGCGCATTGCCGAGCCCGACCGCGAGATTGCGCAGCCAGCTTTCGTAGCCGATGCGCCGGATCGCGCTGCCCTGCATCCGCGTATCGAACGCGTCGGCGTCCCACGCGAACAGCTCGACGAGCGTCGCGCGGTCGAGGCCGTGCCGCACGTCGAAATCGGCGACGGGCGCGGCCTGCGCGAACTTGTTCCACGGGCACACGAGCTGGCAGTCGTCGCAGCCGTACACGCGATTGCCGATCATCGGCCGCAGCGGCTCGGGGATGCTGCCTTTCAGTTCGATCGTCAGATACGAAATGCAGCGGCGCGCATCGACGCGGTACGGCTCGACGATCGCGCCGGTCGGGCACGCGTCGAGGCAGCGCGTGCAACTGCCGCAATGCGCGCCGGGCGTCTCGGGCGCGGTGTCGGGCGACGTGTGCGCATCGGTTGGCAGCGGCAGGTCGACGTAGATCTCGCCGAGAAAGAACAGCGAGCCGGCATCGCGCTGCAGCAGCAGCGTGTGCTTGCCGCGCCAGCCGACCCCGGCCTTCTGCGCGAGCTCGACTTCGAGCACGGGCGCCGAATCGGTGAACACGCGGTAGCCGAACCCGCCGATCTCGTGTTCGATGCGCTCCGCGAGCGTCTGCAGCCGGTTGCGCAGCACCTTGTGATAGTCGCGGCCGCGCGCATAGATCGACACGACGGCCGCCTGCGGATCGTCGAGCCGCGCCCGTTCGCGCGCGCGCCAGTCGTGCGCGACGAGCGCACCGGGCGCGCCGCCGGACGCCCCGTCGGCGCGCGTCTGGGCCGGCAAATAGGCGAGCCGCACGGAGATCACGCGTCGCGTACCGGCCACAAGTTCGACCGGCCGCGCGCGTTTCATCCCATGTTTGGCCATATAATCCATTTCGCCGTGGTATCCGGCTTCCAGCCAGGCGGCGAGGCCTGCTTCGGCATCCGAGAGATCGGTATCGCTGATGCCGATCGCCCCGAAACCCAATTCGCGCCCCCACGCCCTGATGCGAGCGGCGAGCGCAGTCAACGCCGCATCGTCGAGCGCGCACGGCGCCGCGCCTTCGTCACGAGTCGAAGGCCTGTCGGATGCGGCGCGTTCCGGTAGTCGGTTCATCGCACTATTTTACGAGAATGCCAGCCACGTCCAGCCAACCGCCTCAGCCCACGTTGCCCGCCCCGCTCGCGGAACGCGTGATCGCGCTCGCCGACGAAGCGGCAACCGAGGCCTTCGGCACGCGTTTCGCGCACGCGCTCGACGCTGCACGCATCGAGCTCGACCGCGCCCATGCGTTCGACGGGCTGCAGGTCCAGCTGGTCGGCGATCTCGGCGCGGGCAAGACGACCCTCGTGCGCGCGATCCTGCGCGGCCTCGGCCACTCGGGGCGCGTGCGCAGCCCGACCTATACGCTCGTCGAGCCGTACGCGCTCGAACGCAGCGATGGGGAACTCGAGGTCTATCACTTCGATCTGTATCGATTCAACGATCCGGCCGAATGGTCCGATGCAGGTTTTCGCGAATATTTCAATTCCAGCGCGATCTGCCTCGTCGAATGGCCACAACGGGCGGGCGCCTTGCTCGGCGTGCCCGATCTGGTTTTCTCGCTCGACGTGGACGGCGACGGCCGCGCCCTCACCGTCCGTGCGTACAGCGCTTCAGGAAAGGCATGTCTCGAAAGATGTTGATCAAACCGTTCCGCTCGATCGAATCGGCGGCCACCGCGACGCACAACTGGCGGCGCCGTCAAATCCTGCGCGCGGGGGCGTCGACGCTGGTGCTCGGTCTCGTCGCGCCGCGACTCGCGCACGCGTCGTCGGTGCTCGGCGTGCGCGTGTGGCCCGCGCGCGATTACACGCGCGTCACGATCGAATCCGACCAGCCGCTGCAGAATAGCCAACAGTTGCTGCAGGGTCCCGACCGGCTCGTCGTCGACCTGAGCGGCCTCGACCTGGACCAGGCGCTGCGCGACCTCGTATCGAAGATCGCGCCGAACGATCCGCAGATCCAGTCGGTGCGCGTCGGCCAGTATCAGCCGCACGTCGTGCGGATGGTGTTCGACCTGAAAGGCTCGGTGAAGCCGCAGGTGTTCACGCTGCCGCCTGTCGGCACGTACAAGTACCGGCTCGTGTTCGACCTGTATCCGGCCGTCGCGCCCGATCCGCTGTCCGACCTGATCGCGCAGACGGAACGCAAGGAACAGGCGCTCAACGACACCGCGCGCGCGCAGCAGATGCAGCCGCCGCCCGCGCTGGCCGGCCCGGGCACGCCGCCGCCCGCCACGGGCGACAACAGCGACGCATTCTTCCAGCGTTTCGCGCAGAACACGCCGGCCACGCCGCATGCGCCGCCGGCCGCCGGCACGCCGTCGACGCCCGCGAAGCCGGCCGTCAAGCCGCCGCCCGTCATCGCGCGCCGCGACGACAACGACGACGACGGCGACACCTACAAGTTCACCGCGCCGAAATCCGGCAAGGGCGGCACCGTGCGCCTGCTGACGGTCGCGATCGACCCGGGCCACGGCGGCGAGGATCCGGGCGCGATCGGCGGCGCCGGCACGTACGAGAAGCACATCGCGCTCGACATCGCGAAGAAGCTGCGCGCGAAGATCGACGCCGCACCGAACATGCGCGCGATGATGACGCGCGACGCCGATTTCTTCGTGCCGCTGAACGTGCGCGTGCAGAAAGCACGCCGCGTCGGCGCGGATCTCTTCGTGTCGATCCACGCGGACGCGTTCACGACACCGTCCGCGCGCGGCTCGTCGGTGTTCGCGCTGTCCGACCACGGCGCGACGAGCGCCGCGGCGCGCTGGATGGCGAACAAGGAAAATTCGTCGGACCTGATCGGCGGCATCAACATCAAGACGGCGGACGCGGCAGTGAACCGCGCGCTGTTCGACATGTCGACGACCGCGCAGATCCGCGACTCGCTGCGCTACGGCAACTACGTGCTGAAGGAAGTGGGCGGGATCAACAAGCTGCACAAGGGCTCGGTCGAGCAGGCCGGGTTCGCGGTGCTGAAGGCGCCCGACATTCCGTCGATCCTCGTCGAAACCGCATTCATCAGCAACCCGGACGAAGAGCGCCGGCTCAACGACGACAGTTATCGCGACGAGATGGCCGACGCGATCTTCCGCGGCATCAAGCGTTATTTCGCCGCGAATCCGCCGCTCGCGAAGAACCGGATGGCCTGAGCGCCGCCCGTTCCCTGCCGCCGGCACGCAGCGCGTGCCGGCGCGTCACGACGCCGCGAAGCGGCTCAGCAGTTTCCCGCCGAACACGTTCACCGCGAGCCCGCCCATCACGAGCGCGGCGCCGATCAGCTGCGCTTGCGTCAGATGCTCGTCGAGCAGCAGCGCCGACGACGCGAGCCCGACGATCGGCACCAGCAGCGAGAACTGCGCGACCTGCGCGGCCGGGTAGCGCGACATCAGGCGGCTCCACAGCCCGTAACCGAGCAGCGTCGCGACGAACGCGAGATAGACGACCGCGAAAATCGACGCGCCGTCCAGGCCCGCGAGCGCGGTCGCGATCCGCTGCGGCCCTTCGAACCACAGCGACAGCAGAAAGAACGGCACGGGCGGCACGAGGCTCGCCCACACGACGAGCGACACGAGGTTCGCCCGCCCGACCTTCTTCGTGACGATATTGCCGACGGCCCACATCGCGGCCGAGCAGATCGTCAGCAGGAAGCCCGCGAGCGTCATCGTGCGGCCGCCCTGCGCGGCGATCACGACGAGCCCGCCCGCGGCGATCGCGAGCCCGATCAGGTTCTGCACGCGCAGCCGCTCGCCGAGAAACAGCATCGCGAACACCAGCGTGAAGAACGCCTGCGACTGCAGCACGAGCGACGCGAGGCCGGCCGGCATGCCGACGTACATGCCGGTGAACAGGAACACGAATTGGCCGAGCTGGATCGTCGCGCCGTACAGTATCAGCAGCCGCCACGAAATCTGCGGCCGGCGCACGAAGAACACCGCGGGCACGGCCGCGAGCGTGAAGCGCAGCGCGCCGAGCAGCATCGGCGGCATGCCGTGCAGGCCGACCTTGATCACGACGAAGTTCACGCCCCACGCCAGGATCACGACCAGTGCGAGCAGCAAGTCCTTGGGGGCCATCATCGGCGTCTCCTTCGATTGTCGAATCGTTGTCGTGAAGCCGGTCAGTCTACCGGGTTTCGCGGTCCGGCCCGATACCCGCGCGGCGCGCATGGAATCGGCGGCGTGCGCAGCGGCATGCGCAGCGGCGCGCGCAGCGACGCGCGCATCGGCCCGTGCAGCGGCTTGTGCAACGCGGTGGATACCGCACGACGCATGCCTGCCGCGGCCGCATCGCACCGCGCGCGTTTCGCGTTCCCGTCACGCGCGCCGCCGCGCCGCCAGTACAATGACCGGCAATCCAGCCGTTCCCACGAGGCCCGCCATGACCGACTCGATCAAAGCCCTGCTCAAGCCGCACGTGCGCGACATCGGCAACCTGCAGGTGCGCCGCACGCTGCCCGCGCTCGCCGCACGCCTCGTCGGCCCGTTCATCTTCTTCGATCACATGGGTCCCGCCGTGCTGCCGGCCGGCACGGGGCTCGACGTGCGCCCGCATCCGCACATCGGGCTCGCGACGGTCACCTACCTGTTCGACGGTGCGATCCTGCACCGCGACAGCCTCGGCTCGCGGCAGGAAATCGTGCCGGGCGACGTGAACTGGATGACGGCCGGCCGCGGGATCGTCCACTCGGAGCGCACGCCGGACGCGCAGCGCGCCAGCGGCCACACCGTGCACGGGATCCAGACCTGGGTCGCGCTGCCGCAAGCGCACGAGACGACCGAGCCGTCGTTCGAGCACCATGCGGCCGACACGCTGCCCAAGCGCGACGAACACGGCGTGTCGCTGACGGTGATCGCCGGCGACGCGTTCGGGCTGCGCTCGCCCGTGACGACGTTCTCGCGCACGCTGTACGTCGCGGCCGAATTCGCGGCCGGCGGCCGGCTCGAACTCGATGCGTCGCACGAGGAGCGCGCGGTCTACGTGGTCGACGGCGAGCTCGCGATCGACGGTACGCCGGTGCCGGCCGAACGGATGGCCGTGCTCGCACCGGGCGCGACGGTCACGCTGACGAGCGGCCGCGGCGCACGCGCGATGCTGCTCGGCGGCGACCGGATCGACGGCGAACGCTTCATCGAGTGGAATTTCGTCGCGAGCAGCCGCGACGCGATCGAGCGTGCGAAAGCGGCCTGGACGCGCCAGGAGATGGGCAAGGTGCCGGGCGAAACCGAGTGGATTCCGCTGCCCGAATCGAAGCCGCGTTGAAAAAGCGGCGCGCCGCCCCCATCCTGACGATATTCGAACGGAAGAGAACGACATGGACACCACGCTTGCCACATTCGAGAAAGACGTCATCGAGGCGTCGCTGGACACGCCCGTGCTGGTCGACTTCTGGGCGCCGTGGTGCGGCCCCTGCAAGACGCTCGGCCCGCTGCTGGAAAAGCTCGAAGCCGACTACGCAGGCCGCTGGAAGCTCGTGAAGGTCAACGTCGACGAGAACCAGGAACTCGCCGCGCACTTCCAGACGCGCAGCATCCCGCACGTGATCGCGTTCGCCGACGGGCGCCCGGTCGACCAGTTCGTCGGCGTGCTGCCCGAAGGCCAGTTGCGCGCGTTCCTCGACCGGCTGCTGCCGGCCGCCGAGGAAGCCGAGCGCCGCGCCGCGCAGTATGCGATGGCCGAACAGCGCTTCGACGATGCGCGCGCGCACCTCGAAGCGGCGCTCGCGCTGAACCCCGGCTACGACGACGCGCGCCTCGACCTGATCGAGCTGCAGCTCGCGCGCAACGAGGTCGACGCCGCGCGCGCGGAAACCGAGCGCCTGTCGCCGCAAACCGTGCAGAACGGCGACCCGCGCTATCAGGCGATCAAGACCCGTTTCGACGCGCTCGACGCCACGGCCGACCTGCCGCCGACCGACGCGCTCGAAGCGCGCATCGCGGCGAACCCGGCCGATCTCGACGCGCGCTTCGACCTCGCGCAGAGCCTGATCGCGCGACGCGCGTACGAAGGCGCGCTGGAACAGTTACTGGAAATCGTGACGCGCGATCGCGCCTACGGCGACGACCTCGGCCGCCGCACGATGATCTCGGTGTTCGAACTGGCCGGCGATCGCCCCGACCTCGTCGCCGCGTGGCGACGCAAGCTGAGCATGGCGCTCAACTGATGCGCGCCCGGCCGGGCCGCGATGGCCCGGCCGCATCGCCGTATCGCGCGCGGCACGTCACCCGCGCCGCGGCATCGTCTTGCCCTGCCCGCGCGCCGCGCGCTCAGCCGGCCGCCTGTGCCGCGATCGCCCGCAGCGCATGCGCGGCGGCCGCGAACCCGAAGCTCGCGGTCACGCACACGCTCGAACCGAAGCCCGCGCAGTTGAGCCCCGCGACGTGCGCGGCCGCGGACGGCTCCGCGCCGTCCTCGATGTCGCAGGCCGCCGCTTCCGGATAGATCAGCGGCTCGTCCGAATACACGGCGCTGACCTTGAAACGCGCCTTCGGCCCGCGCGGAAAACCGTGCTGCTTGCGCAACTGCGCGCGCACCTTCGACAACAGCGGATCCTGGATCGTCAGCGCGAGATCGTCGATGCGGATACGCGTCGGGTCGAGCTGGCCGCCCGCGCCGCCGACGACGATCAACGGCTGCCGCTTCGCGACGCACCACGCGATCAGCGCGACCTTCGTGCGCACGCTGTCGATCGCGTCGATCACGTAGTCGAAGCCGCCGCCGAGCAGCGCGTCGAAGTTGTCGGGCTCGACGAAATCCTCGATGCGGTTCACGCGGCACGCGGGATCGATCAGCGCGATCCGCTCGGCCATCGCGTCGACCTTCGGCTTGCCGTAATTGCCGTCGAGCGCATGGACCTGCCGGTTCGTGTTGCTTTCCGCGACGTTGTCGAGATCGATCAGCGTCAGCGTGCCGACCGCGTTGCGCGCGAGCGCCTCGGCCGCCCACGACCCGACGCCGCCGATCCCGATCACCGCGACGTGCGCCCGCTCGAACGCGGCGGCGGCCGGCGCGCCGTACAGGCGCGCGACGCCGCCGAAACGCCGCGCGCGATCCACGTCAAGCCGGATTTCCGGGGTCGGGGTAAGATCGGAAGAACTGGGCGGGACAGCATCGGCGGAGGACATGGCAGCAAGGAAAACGTAAGTCGTGCAGCCCTCTATTTTGCCTGAACTCCCCGCTCGCACGCGCCACTGTGCACGCACGATTCTCGTGCGTTCGCTATACTGGCCCTCGATTGAAGCGTTTGCATAACATGACGACTCTCGCCGATCTCCGCATCAACTATTCGCGTGCTTCGCTCGACGAGGCCGATGCCGCCCCCGACCCCTTCGCCCAGTTCGATCGCTGGTTCAAGGAGGCGCTCGCCGCCAAGCTGCCCGAGCCGAACACGATGACGCTCGCGACCGTCGGCGCCGACGGCCGGCCGTCGGCCCGGATCGTGCTCATCAAGGGCGTCGACGAACGCGGGTTCGTCTTCTTCACCAATTACGAAAGCCGCAAGGGCCACGATCTCGCCGTGCATCCGCAAGCCGCGCTGCTGTTCTACTGGATCGAGCTCGAACGCCAGGTGCGCATCGAAGGCCGGATCGAGAAAACCAGCGCGGAAGAAAGCGACCGCTATTTCGCGTCGCGCCCGCTCGGCTCGCGCATCGGCGCATGGGCGTCGGAGCAGAGCACCGTGATCGACAGCCGCGCGACGCTCGAAGCGCGCGAACGGGCCGTCAGCGAGCGCTACGGCGACGACCCGCCGCGCCCGCCGCACTGGGGCGGCTACCGCCTCGTGCCCGACTCGATCGAGTTCTGGCAGGGGCGCCCGTCGCGGCTGCACGACCGCCTGCTCTATACGCGCGACGCCGCGGCGGCGTCGGGCTGGACGATCTCGCGCCTGTCGCCGTAAGCGCGCCGCCGGCGCGTGCCGGCCGTGTCTCGTGTTGCATCCGGGCGCCCGCGCGGCAAGCGGCGGACGCCGGTCAAGATACTTGGCTGTATTCGATTCAACGAACAAACGGAGAATCCAAATGTTCTGGGAAAAGAAGCTGGCACAGTGGGCGGACGAAGTACGGGCGAAGGCGAACATACCGGCGCGCCTCGTGCTGTGGAACGGCGAGCAACTCGATTTCGGCACCTTCAGCGCACCGCAGGTCACGCTGAAGGTGAACAGCGCGTCGGCGTTGCCGCTGCTGCTCGAACCGAGCCTCGACAATCTCGGCGAGGCGTACGTGAAGGGCAAGATCGACATCGAAGGCAAGCTGTCGGACATCATCAACATCGGCTACTCGCTCGCGCGCAGCACCGTGACGAGCGCGAGCAAGCTCGCCCGCGTGAAGCGCTACTTCAATCACACGAAGAGCACCGACAAGAAGGCGATCCAGTATCACTACGACGTCTCGAACGAGTTCTACCAGCTGTGGCTCGACGAGAACATGGTGTACTCGTGCGCGTACTTCGAGAACGGCGACGAGGATCTCGCCACCGCGCAGATCAAGAAGATCGACCACATCCTGACGAAGATCCGGCTCGAGCCCGGCCAGCGTCTGCTCGACATCGGCTGCGGCTGGGGCGCGCTCGTGCTGCGCGCCGCGCAGAAGTTCGGCGCGACGTGTCTCGGCGTGACGCTGTCGCAGAACCAGTTCGACCTCGCAACCGCGCGCGTGAAGGCCGCGGGGCTCGAAGACCGGATCGAGATTCGTCTGCAGGATTACCGCGAGATCGAAGGCCAGTTCGACCGCATCACGAGCGTCGGGATGTTCGAGCACGTCGGCCGCAAGAACCTGCCGCTCTATTTCTCGCGCATCCGCGAGCTGCTGACCGACGACGGCATCGCGATGAACCACGGGATCACGTCGACCGACGCGGAAAGCGGCGAAACGGCGCTCGGCGGCGGCGAATTCATCGATCGCTACGTGTTCCCGGACGGCGAGCTGCCGCACATCAGCCTGGCGCTCGAAGCGGCGCAGCGCGGCGGGCTCGAGGCGGTTGACGTCGAAAGCCTGCGCCGGCACTATGCGCGCACGCTCGATATCTGGACGGAAAACTTCGAAGCGAAAGCCGAAGAAGCGAGAAAGCTCGTCGACGACGAGAAATTCCGGATCTGGCGCGTGTATCTTGCCGGCTGCGCGTATGCGTTCGAGCACGACGACGTGTCGATCTTCCAGATCGTGTGCCGCAAGGCCGGACGCAGCGCGAAAACGCTGCCGTGGTCGCGGCGCTACATGTACGAACACGCGCTGCCGCGCTAGGCGGCGCCTCACGCTGGGCATGCATGGGTGACGGCAGGACGCGGCGCAAGGCGCCGCCGCAACGACAGCAGCACGACGACGCCAACGAGTCGCACGCCGACGGACAATTCGACCTGTTCGGCGTGCCGACGCACGCCCCACGCGCATCGCCCGCGGACGGCGCTCGCCCCGCCGGCCCCAATGAGCACGTGACGCCGGGCGCACCAAATGACGCGCCACGGGCGCCGCCCGCCCGCACGACTTCCCGCCCCGCCGCCGACGACACGCCTGCCCCGTCGTCCGGCCTGCTGTGGGACGAACCGTCCCCGCCGGTCGCCGCGCCGAAGAAAGGCCGCCGCCAGCGCGGCGTGCCGCCCGCGCCGGTCTCGGCGGACGTGGCCGACGTCGCGGCCGCGCTGCCGCCGAACGTGCGGCTCGGCACGTCGTCGTGGTATTTCCCCGGCTGGAACGGCATCGTCTACGACGGCGATTTCGCGCAGACGAAGCTGTCGCGCGAAGGGCTCGAAGCGTATGGCGCCCATCCGCTACTGAAAAGCGTGAGCCTCGACCGGTCGTTCTACGGGCCGCTGTCGGTGGCCGACTACCTGCGCTACGCGCAACAGGTGCCCGACGATTTCCGCTTCGTCGTGAAAGCGCCGGCCGCGGTGACCGACGCGGTGATCCGCGGCCGGCGCGGCGAGCCGTCCGGGCCGAACCCGACCTTCCTCGATGCGCCGCTCGCGACCCGCGAATTCGTCCAGCCCTGTCTCGACGGGCTCGGCCGCAAAGCCGGCGTGCTCGTGTTCCAGTTCTCGCCGCTGCCCGATCAACTCCTCGCGGAGCCGGCCGCGCTGATCGACCGGCTCACCGCGTTCTTCGCGGCGCTGCCGCCGGACGCCGACGGCACGCGCTACGCGATCGAGATCCGCGACGCGAGCCTGCTCACGCCGCGCTTCATCCGCGCGCTGGCCGCGCTCGGCGTGCGCTACTGCGTCGGCCTGCACGCGCGGATGCCCGACCCGCTGCGCCAAGCCGCCGCGCTCGCGCTGCTCGACGGCGACGCGCCGGGCCCGCTGATCGTGCGCTGGAGCCTGCACGGCGGCTTCAAGTACGAACAGGCGAAAGCGAAATACGAGCCGTTCGACAAGCTCGTCGACGAGGATCCGGCCACGCGCTCGGCGCTCGCCGAACTGGCCGCACGCTATGCGCTGGCCGGGCAGCCGGTGATCATCACGATCAACAACAAGGCGGAAGGCTCCGCGCCGCTGTCGTGCATCGCGCTCGCACGCGAAATCGCCGCCGCGTGCGCGCAGTGGCGCAACGAGGCGGCGTGACGCCGGTTTGCGCCGGCCATGCCCGCGCTTACGCGCCGCGCAGCGACTTCAGCCGGTGCGAGAACTTCTGCCGGAACTTCGCGAGCTTCGGCCCGATCACGACCGAGCAATAACCCTGCCCCGGGTTGCGCGCGTAATAGTTCTGGTGATAGTCCTCCGCCGGCCAGTAGTTGCCGTCGAGCGGCACGACCTGCGTGACGATCGGCTGACCGAACACCTGTTCGCGCTCGAGTTCGCGGATCACGTCGAGCGCCGTGTCGCGCTGCGCATCCGAATGCGTGAACACGACCGACCGGTACTGCGTGCCGACGTCGTTGCCCTGCCGGTTCAACTGGGTCGGATCGTGCGTCGCGAAGAAGATCTCGAGGATCTCGCGATAGCCGATGCGCGCCGGATCGAACGTCACGTTGACGACTTCCGCGTGGCCCGTGTCGCCTTCGCAGATGTCGCGATAGCCGGGATTGCGCGTATGACCGCCCGCGTAACCCGACTGGACGGCCGTCACGCCGTCGACGTCGAGAAACACGGCCTCCGTGCACCAGAAACACCCGCCTCCGAGCGTCGCGGTTTCAAGCATCTCGTTCCCCATGAAATCAGTCCCTCGTGGATGACGGCAGCCGGCGCGCAGGCGCCGGCGCCACCGTTTCGCGTCGCCGTCGCCCGCCCGCGACGCGGACGGCAACGGCACTTCGTCAAGTATCTCACTCGCGCGCGAACCTGGCAGATCGGCCAGGCGCCGCACGCGACCCGCCGCGGATTTCTCGTCTACACTTAGGCACGCGCACGCGACGGCCAACCTGTCGCGCCCGCGCAGCGTCCGATGCATGCCCGCCCCCGATGCCAACCCCATCTGCCGGAACATCGATATGCACGCCTTAACAGACATCGCCTGCGTCACGGGCCCGGTCGCCGATACGTCGATCGCGCCATCGCGATCGCGCGTACCCGTTTCACCGCGGGCGCCGCGCGCCAGCCTTTCGCCTTTTCCCGCTTTCACGACCTGATGCACGGCATCGCGCGCGCCGCCGACGCGTGCCGGCTCGCCGAGCGCGCCGCCGGCATGACGCGCGTCGCGCGGCAATCGCAGCCCGCACGCACGCGACGGACGGCGGCCGTGCGCCCACGATCCGACACCATCGAGAGGACATCACCATGAGCATGCGGCCCGACCCGACGTTTCACGCTTCGCCCGAGCTCGCGATGCAGGCGCCGGCCGAAGCATTCGCATATACGTTGTTGCTGAGCCCCGATTTTTCCAGACCCGACGCGCTCGCCGTGATCGACGTGAAGCCCGGTTCGTCGACGTACGGCAAGATCGTGCATACGGTGACGATGCCGAACACCGGCGACGAGTTTCACCACTTCGGCTGGAACGCGTGTTCGTCGTCGCTGTCGCCGCTCACCGGCCATGCGTTCCTCGAGCGCCGCTTCCTGATCATCCCCGGCCTGCGCTCGTCGCGCATCTACGTGATCGATACGAAGCCGCATCCGACGCAGGCACGCATCCACAAGATCATCGAACCCGACGAGATCTTCGCGAAGACCGGCTACTCGCGGCCGCACACCGTGCATTGCGGCCCCGAGGGCATCTACGTGAGCACGCTCGGCGGCGCGGGCAAGGACGGCACCGACGGCGCGCCCGGCATCTTCATCATGGATTGCGAGACCTTCGACGTGCTCGGCCGCTGGGAGATCGACCGCGGCCCGCAGGACAAGCATTACGACTTCTGGTGGAACCTGCCGCGCGACTACATGGTGTCGAGCGAATGGGCGCTGCCGCCGCAATTCGAGAACGGGATCGTTCCCGAGGATCTGCTCGCGAACAAGTACGGGCACCGGCTGCATTTCTGGGACCTGCGCGCGCGACGCAACGTGCAGACGATCGATCTCGGCGCGCAGCACCAGATGGCGCTGGAGGTGCGGCCCGCGCACGACCCGGTGCGCGAATACGGATTCGTCGGCGTCGTGGTCGATACGACCAATCTCGAAGGCTCGATCTGGACCTGGTGGCGCGAAGGCGGCAAGTTCCATGCGAAGAAGACCGCGACGATCCCGGCCGAGCCGGCCGCCGCCGACGCATTGCCGCCGCTGCTGCAAGGATTCGGCGCGGTGCCGCCGCTCGTGACCGACATCGATCTGTCGCTCGACGACCGGTTCCTGTACGTGTCGTGCTGGGGCACCGGCGAAATGCGCCAGTACGACGTGTCGGATCCGCACCACCCGGTGCTGGCCGGGTCGGTACGCATCGGCGGCATCGCGCGCCGTGCGCCGCACCCGAACGGCCGCACGTTCGCGGGCGGCCCGCAGATGGTCGAGATCAGCCGCGACGGCCGGCGCGTGTACTGGACCAACTCGCTCTATTCGACGTGGGACGATCAGTTCTATCCGGACGGCGTGCCGGCCGCGCAGGTGCTCGCGCACGCGGGGCCGGACGGCGGGCTGACGCTCGCCGACGACTACTGGGTCGAATTCCCCGACGGTTACCGCGCGCACCAGATCCGGCTCGAAGGCGGCGACTGCTCGACCGATTCGTTCTGCTATCCGTCGGTCAAGCGTTGAGCGCCGGCCTTCACGTGCCGTTCGCGTGGTGGGCGGCCGTGCTCGCGAGCGGCGTCTATCACGGTCTGAACCCGGCGATGGGCTGGCCGCTCGCGGTGTCGAACGCGCTGATAACGCGCCGTGGCGCCGCGCTCGTCGCCGCGCTCGGCTATCTCGCGCTCGGTCATGCGCTCGCCGTCTTCGCGGTGATGCTGCCGTTCGGGCTGCTTGCGGCGCTGCTCGCCTGGCAGTCGGCGATCCGGATCGGCGCGAGCGCACTCGTGATCGGCTTCGGCGCAGGGCTGCTGATCCGGCGCCGGCATCCGCGGGCGCTCGCGCGGATTCCGCCGGCGCGGCTCGGCCTGTGGTCGTTCGCGGTCGCACTCGCGCACGGCGCGGGGCTGATGCTGGTGCCGATCTACCTCGGCCTGTGCGGGCTCGACCGGGATGCCGGCCATCGCGCGGCCGCGGCGCTCGTCGATGCGCATCTCGGCATGGCGCTCGTCGTCGCGGCCGTGCACGCGGCCGCGATGATCGCCGCCGGCGGCGGGCTCGCGTGGCTCGTGTACCGCTATCTCGGGCTGAAGTTCGTGTCGCGGAGCTGGTTCAATCTGGATGCGGTATGGGCGTCGAGCCTGATCGTGACGGGCGCGTTGTCGCTCGGGCTGGCGGCGGCGCGATAGCATGGGCGGCGATGCCGGGCGGGACGGCACGGCGTCGGCATGAGCGGCAGCACCGCTGAAAAACGCGACAGAACGGCGCCGCCGGCCGCGCGCCGCAGTGTTCGCTACGTCACCCTCCCGTCGCGCCGCGCCGCCCGAGCGGGCCCGGCGGCCCCGATTCCGCTAAAATCGGGCCATGCGCACCCCTTCTTCATCGACCGCTTCGTCGCCTTTCGTCCGCCGCGCCCGTCACACCCGTGGCGTGTCGCGCCCGCCCGTCCCGTTCCGGATGGCCGCCCGATGAGCCACGCCAATCCGCCGGATTTCGACTCGGCCGCCTTCCGGCAGGCGCTCGGCCAGTTCGCGACGGGCGTGACGGTGATCACCACGCAGGCGCCGTCCGGCCAGCTGATCGGCATCACCGCCAGCTCGTTCAATTCGGTGTCGCTCGATCCGCCGCTCGTGCTGTGGAGCCTCGCGCACAAATCGGCGTCGACGCCCGTGTTCCGCGGCAACAGCCATTACGTGGTGAACGTGCTCGCGGCGTCGCAACTCGACCTGTGCAAACGCTTCTCGACCTACAAGGGCGACCGCTTCGAAGGAATCGCGCACGCGGCCGGCAACTCGGGAATGCCCGTGCTCGACGGCGCGCTCGCGTGGTTCGAATGCCACAACCGCAGCCGCTACGACGAAGGCGACCACGTGATCTTCGTCGGCGAAGTGGAACGCTGCGGCGTGCGCGCGGTATCGGAAACGGCACCGCCGCTCGTGTTCCACGGCGGCGGCTTCCACGGCCTCACACCGCTTTGATCGCCCCCGTGCGCGCCAGGCCGACCGGCGCGCCGGCTTCGTCCTTCAGCGTCTGCAGCACGATGTTCGAACGGATGTCCATCACGCCCGGCGCCTTGTAGAGCCGGTTCAGCACGAAATCCGAATAGTGCTTGAGGTTGTGCGCGAGCACGCGCAGCAGATAGTGGCTCTCGCCGGTCACGACGAACGCGCCGACCACCTCCGGCCATTCGCGCAGCGCTTCCGCGAAGCGCTCGTGCCATTGATTCTCTTCGTTGCGCATCGACACCTGCACGAACGCCTCGAGCTCGAAGCCGAGCTTCTCGCGGCTCAGGCACGCGCGATAGTGCTCGATCACGCCCTGCTCCTCGAGCAGACGCATGCGGCGCAGGCAGGCGGACGGCGAAAGCGAGATGCGTTCGGCCAGGTCGAGATTGCTGATTCTGCCCTCCTCCTGCAGTACCGCCAGAATCCGGCAGTCGGTGGCATCGAGCGTGATCGCGTGCATTTTTGGTCCCCGTTTTCCCTCTGAGTCGAATTATCTGCCAATCCGGCGGATTGTCCATGTTTATTTCGCAAGCACTTTCTGCGAGCGTCCACCTATCATTCGAAGGATCGACTCACGATTCGTCATGCCATGGACACACTCTGGGACATCTCGCCGCCCGTCAGCCCCGCCACCCCCGTGTGGCCGGGCGATACGCCGGTTTCCGTCGAACGCGTGTGGCGGATGGAGGCCGGTTCGCCGGTCAACGTCGCACGCCTGACGCTGTCGCCGCACACGGGCGCGCACTGCGACGCGCCGCTGCACTACGACGCCGACGGCGCGCCGATCGGCGCGGTGCCGCTCGACACCTATCTCGGCCCGTGCCGCGTGATCCATTGCATCGGCGCATCGCCGGTCGTGCGGCCGGCCGACGTCGCGGCCGCGCTCGACGGCGTACCGCCGCGCGTGCTGCTGCGCACGTACGCGCACGCCAGCGTCGAGCAGTGGGACAGCGATTTCTGCGCGGTCGCGCCCGACACCGTCGACCTGCTCGCCGCGCACGGCGTGAAGCTGATCGGCATCGATACACCGTCGCTCGATCCGCAGGAATCGAAGACGATGGATGCGCATCGCCGCGTGCGCGCGCACCGGATGGCGATCCTCGAAGGGATCGTGCTCGACGACGTGCCGGCCGGCGACTACGAACTGATCGCGCTGCCGCTGAAATTCGCGACGCTCGACGCGAGCCCCGTGCGCGCGGTGCTGCGCGCGCTGCCCGCGCGGGCTTCCTGATTACCCGACTTACGACCTCACATCATGATGATCAAGACCCGTGAAGACGCGCTCGCGCTCGACCGCGACGACCCGCTCGCCCCGCTGCGCGACCAGTTCTCGCTGCCCGACTGCGTGATCTACCTCGACGGCAACTCGCTCGGCGCGCAGCCGCGCGCATCGGCTTCCCGTGCGCAGCAGGTGATCGGCGCCGAATGGGGCGAAGGCCTGATCCGCAGCTGGAACACGGCCGGCTGGTTCGCGCTGCCGCGCCGCCTCGGCGACAAGCTCGCGACGCTGATCGGCGGCGCGCCCGGCGAGACGGTCGTCACCGACACCATCTCGATCAACCTGTTCAAGCTGCTGTCGGCGATGCTGCGCCATCAGGCCGAGCGTGCGCCCGAGCGCCGCGTGATCGTGTCGGAACGCTCGAACT
Organism: Burkholderia sp. MSMB1826; assembly: GCF_001526325.1. Lineage (NCBI taxonomy): Bacteria > Pseudomonadati > Pseudomonadota > Betaproteobacteria > Burkholderiales > Burkholderiaceae > Burkholderia > Burkholderia sp. MSMB1826. The sequence goes on along the minus strand of NZ_LOYN01000029.1, from coordinate 34,053 downwards.
TCCCGACCGATCTGTACATCGCGCAAGGGCTGATCGAGCAGCTCGGCGGCCATTACGAGCTGCGCCTGATCGACGATCCGGCCGACCTGCCCGACGCGCTCGGCGCCGACACGGCCGTCGCGATGATCACGCACGTGAACTACCGCACCGGCTACATGCACGACATGCCGGCCGTCACGCAGCTCGTGCACGACGCGGGCGCGCTGATGCTGTGGGATCTCGCGCACTCGGCCGGCGCGGTGCCGGTCGACCTGAACGGCGCACGCGCGGACGGCGCGGTCGGCTGCACGTACAAGTACCTGAACGGCGGCCCCGGCTCGCCCGCGTTCGTGTGGGTGCCGCAACGCCATCTCGCGCATTTCTCGCAGCCGCTGTCGGGCTGGTGGGGCCATCGCGCGCCGTTCGCGATGCAGCCGAGCTTCGCGCCCGATCCGGGCATCGCGCGCTTCCTGTGCGGCACGCAGCCGATCGTGTCGATGTCGATGGTCGAATGCGGGCTCGACGTGTTCCTGCAGACCGACATGCAGACGATCCGCCGCAAGTCGCTCGCGCTGACCGACGCGTTCATCGCGCTCGTCGAGGAACGCTGCGCGGGCCTGTCGCTGAAGCTCGTCACGCCGCGCGCACATCACCAGCGCGGCTCGCAGGCGAGCTTCGAGCATCCGCACGGCTACGAAGTGATGCAGGCGCTGATCGCGCGCGGCGTGATCGGCGACTACCGCGAGCCGTACGTGCTGCGCTTCGGCTTCACGCCGCTCTATACGCGCTTCGCCGACGTATGGGATGCGGTCGAGACGCTGCGCGACATCCTCGCCACCGACGCGTGGAAGGCGCCCGAATTCGCCGAACGCGGCGCGGTGACCTGAGCGGTTCTGCGCGGCGCGCCGCAGTTGCATGCGGCGCGCGTTCGTCATTCAAATCTGGAGAAAGTCGTGAATTCTGGTCATATGCAGCCCCCCGGCGGCGACGCGCCGGCCGGCTGCCCGTTCTCGGGCGCACGCGCCGCCCAGCCGGCGCAAGCCGCGCACGAAGCGCCGCACGTGCCGGGCGATGCCGCCGAAGGCGGCTGGCACGACGCGCAGCTCGATTTCTCGAAGTCGATGAGCTATGGCGACTACCTGTCGCTGAATGCGATCCTCGACGCGCAGCATCCGCTGTCGCCCGATCACAACGAGATGCTGTTCATCATCCAGCATCAGACGAGCGAGCTGTGGATGAAGCTCGCGCTGTTCGAACTGCGCGGCGCGCTCGATGCGGTGCGCGCCGACGCGCTGCCGCCCGCGTTCAAGATGCTCGCGCGCGTGTCGCGCATCCTCGAGCAACTGGTGCAGGCGTGGAACGTGCTGTCGACGATGACGCCGTCCGAGTATTCGGCGATGCGGCCGTATCTCGGCCAGTCGTCGGGCTTCCAGTCGTATCAGTATCGCCAGCTCGAATTCCTGCTCGGCAACAAGAACGCGCAGATGCTGCAGCCGCATGCGCACCGGCCCGATATCCTCGAACAGGTGCGCGCGACGCTCGAGGCGCCGTCGTTCTACGACGAGGTCGTGCGCCTGCTCGCGCGGCGCGGGTTTTCGATCGCGCCGGAGCGGCTCGATCGCGACTGGACGCAGCCGACGCGTCACGACGAAACGGTCGAAGCCGCGTGGCTCGAGGTCTATCGTCATCCGCAGCAGCACTGGGAACTGTACGAGATGGCCGAGGAACTGGTCGATCTCGAGGACGCGTTCCGCCAGTGGCGCTTCCGTCACGTGACGACGGTGGAACGCATCATCGGCTTCAAGCAGGGCACCGGCGGCACGAGCGGCGCGCCGTACCTGCGCAAGATGCTCGACGTCGTGCTGTTCCCCGAACTCTGGCACGTGCGCACCACACTGTAACGCCCGTCGCGCGGGCGCCGTCACGACGACGTCCGCGCGAGCTCCTCGCCTTCGCACGGCGGCGCATGCGCGCGCGACAGCCGCGGAATGTGCCGCCGCACCGCGAGCAGCGCGACGCAGACCACGCCCATCGCAACGGCCAGCATCGTCAGGTAGGCACCCGCGCCGCCCGCCGTGATCACGATCGCGCCCGCGAACGCGCTGAAGATCGCACCGAGCCGGCCGAACGCGAGCGCACTCGCGGTGCCCGTCGCGCGCACGGCCGTCGGGTAGATGTACGCGCACAGCGCATACATCGTCGACTGCACCGCGTTGACGAACAGCCCGTGCAAGCCGAGCCCGACGATCAGCCAGCCCGTATGGCGGCTCGCATCGACGCCCATCAGCCATACCGCGCTCGCCGCGCCGCCGATGCTGCACAGCGCGAGCGGCCAGCGCGACCCCGCATGCGCGATCGCCCATGCGCACAGCAGCGCGCCGACCACGCCGCCGAGGTTGTACGCGGTGAGTCCCGAGCCCGCGACCGACACGCTCAACCCGCTCGCCGCGAGCATCGTCGGCAGCCAGCTGAATGCGGCGTACACGGCGAGCAGGCACATGAAGAACGCGCACCACAGCGCGATCGTGTCGCGCGCGTGGCCGCTCGCGAACAGTGCGCCGAAGCCGCCGCGGCTGCCGGGCGCGCGGGCGTCCTTCGTATCGGTGAACACGGTGCCGGGCGCGACCGGCCGCTGCATTCGCGCGAGCAGCGCGCCGAGTTCCGGCCAGCGTGCGGGGCGCCGCGCGAGATAGCGCGGCGATTCGGGCAACGCGCGCACGAGCACGAAGCCGAACACGAGCGGCAGCGCACCGCCCGCGAAGAACAGCCCGCGCCAGCCGTAGCGCGGCAGCACCTCGTGCGCGAACAGGCCGGCCAGCATGCCGCCGAGCGGCACGCAGACGATCGTCGCGGTCACCATCATCGTGCGGCGCCGCGCGGGCGTGTATTCGGCGGTCATCGTGGTGGCCGTCGGCAGCGCGCCGCCGATCCCGAGCCCTGCACAGAAGCGCAGCATCGCGATCGTCGCGACGTCGGGCGCGAAGCCGATCGCGCAGGTCGCGATGCCGAACAGGAACACGCTGCCGATCACGGCCTGGCGACGGCCGAAGCGATCCGCGACGATCCCCGCGCACGCGCTGCCGATACCCATTCCGATCAGCCCCGCCGCGACGGCCGGCGCGAACGCGCCGCGCGTGATGCCCCATTCGCGAATCAGCACGGGAATCGCGAAACCGATCAGTTGGCCGTCGAAGCCGTCGAGCACGATCGCGAGCGCGGCGAGCAGCACCACGCCGCGCTGCATCGCCGTGAACGGCCCGTCGTCGAGCGTCGTGCCGACGTCGACCGACGGCGGCAGCCGTCCGTCCAGTGGGTCGCGCGTGCTCATGCGACCTCCCGGGCGCCGCACGTCGGCGGCAACGTGCGCGAACGGCGCGCGGCAAGACAACGGTATTCGATGGCTTTCATGGCGTCTCCTGTTGTCCGGGCTGGCGCACACGCGTGCCCGGATCTCGTGCTGCGCAGTCGGCCGGCGCGCATGCATCGGCGCCGGCGTCCTGTCCTGCCCTTCACGATCCGACGCCATCGCCCCGCGTGCGCGGCATCCGTATCGTCACGCGGCGCCAGCCGGCCGCCGGCCTGCTGCTCAGTTCGTCCGTGCGTCGATCAGCCGGACGAGCGCGAGCAGCGTCTCGGCATGCGGCACCGCGACGCCCGCTTCGCGCGCGGCTGCGACGACCTTGCCGTTGATCGCGTCGATCTCGGTGCGGCGGCCCGCGAGCACGTCCTGCAGCATCGACGGACGATGGCCGCGATGTTCGCGGATCGCATGCTCGACGTTGCGCGCAATGCGTTCGCCGTCGACCGCGATGCCCTTCGCGCGCGCGACGGCGGCGGTCTCGGCCGCGATCGCCAGCGCGAGCCGCGGACCGTCGTGACGATGGCCGAGCTGGTCGACGGTGCAGCCCGTCGCCGCGCACAGCGGGTTGAGCGCCGCATTGAACGCGACCTTCTCCCAGATCGCGGCCCACACGTCAGGATCGAGCGTGCACGCGAGCCCCGCGCGCGACAACGCGTCGGCCACGGCCGTCGCGAACGGGCGCGCCACGCCGTCGGCCGTCATCATGCGGATCGTGCCGGCGCCGTGCGAGCGCACGTGCGCGGGACCGGCCGCATCGGCCGGCCACGTCGTCACGCCGACCAGGATGCGCTCGAGCGGGACGAACGCATTCAGCGTCTCGACGTTGCCGAGCCCGTTCTGCAGCGTCAGCACGAACGTGCCCGCCGTCAGCAGCGCGCGCACGCCGTCGAGCGCCGCCCGCGTGTGCAGCGATTTCGTGAAAACGATCAGCAGGTCGAACGATGTGTCGGGCGCGGCGGCCGCGTATGCATTCGCGGCTTCCGGCCGCACGGCCTGCAGCGAGCGGATGCGCCGCTCGCCGCGAGCGTCGTCGATGCGCAGCCCGTCGCGACGGATCGCATCGAGATGCGTATCGTTCACGTCGATCAGCGTGACGGCTTCGCCGCTTTCGGCGAGCCGCCCGCCGAACAGCGAGCCCATCGCGCCCGCACCCAGAATCGCGATTCTCATCGTCGGCGGCCTCGTCAGAACGGATAGTGGCGCGGCGCCGTCTGCACGGTGATCCAGCGCAGGTCGGTGAACGCGGCGATGCCGGCCTGGCCGCCGAAGTGGCCGAAGCCGCTGTCCTTCACGCCGCCGAACGGCATCTGTGCTTCGTCGTGCACGGTCGGGCCGTTCACGTGACAGATGCCCGATTCGATGCGCGCGGCGACACGCAGCGCCCGCGCGACGTCGCGGCTGAACACGGCCGACGCCAGCCCGAACGCGTTGTCGTTCGCGCAGCGGATCGCGGCGTCCTCGCCGTCGACGCGCACGATGCCCTTCACCGGGCCGAACGATTCTTCCGCATAGATGCGCATCGCCGGCGTCACGTGATCGAGCAGCGTCGCGGGAAACAGCGTGCTGTCGGCCTTGCCGCCGCACAGCAGCGTCGCGCCGTGCGCGAGCGCGTCGTCGATCAGCGCGTTGCAGCGCTCGACGGCCTTCGCGTCGATCAGCGAGCCGAGCACGACGGGCCCGTGGCGCGGGTCGCCGAGCGGCAGCGACGCAGCCTTGGCGGCGAGCTTCGCGACGAACGCATCGGCGATCGATGCGTCGACGACGATGCGCTCAGTCGACATGCAGATCTGCCCGGAATTCGCGAATGCGCCGAATGCGGCCGCGGCGACCGCCGCGTCGAGATCGGCATCGTCGAGCACGACGAACGGCGCCTTGCCGCCGAGTTCCAGCACCGACGGTTTCAGATGGCGCGCGCAGGCTTCGGCGATGATCCGCCCGACTCGCGTCGAGCCGGTGAAATTCACGCGGCGCACGGCCGGATGCGCGATCAACGCGTCGACGACGGCGCCCGCGTCGTCGGGCGCGTTCGTCACGAAGTTGACGACGCCCGGCGGCAGCCCGGCCTCCTGCAGCGCCTCGACGACCAGCCCGTGCGTGACGGGGCACAGTTCCGAGCCTTTCAGCACGACCGTGTTGCCGCATGCGAGCGGCAGCGCGAGCGCGCGCGTCGCGAGAATCACCGGCGCGTTCCACGGCGCGATGCCGAGCACGACGCCGGCCGGCTGCCGCACGCCCATCGCGAGCGAGCCGGGCACGTCGGACGGGATCAGCGCGCCGCCGACCTGCGTGGTGAGCGACGCGGCCTCGACGAGCCCGCTCGCCGCGAGCTTCACGTTGAAGCCGGCCCACAGCGCGGAGGCGCCCGTCTCGGCCGCCATCGCGGCGACGAACTGCTCGTGTTTCGCTTCGAGCGCGGCGGCCGCCTTCAGCAGCCATGCGCGTCGCGCGCCGGGGCCGAGCGCGGCCCATTCGGGAAACGCACGGGCGGCCGCGTCGGCCGCCGCGCGCGCATCGTCGACGGTGCCCGCGGGCGCGGCCGACGCGATTTCGCCGTCGAGCGGGTTGCGGCGCACGAAGGTCGCGCCGCTGGACGAGTGGCGGCGTTCGCCGCCGATCAGCATCGCTACGGTTTGCATGGCATCTCCGGAAAGACGCGCGCGGCGCGTCAGGCAATCTCGACTTCGACGACGACCGGCGTCGCGGCCCGCAGCGCGTCGGTCAGCGTGTCGCGCAGGCGTGCGGCATCGGCGACGCGCACGCCGCGGCAGCCCATCCCTTGCGCGAGCGCGACGAAATCCAGGTCGGGCAGATCGGTGCCCTGCACCGGGTCGCCCGGGCCGAAGCCGAACACGGGCGCGAAATCCTGCAGCGCCGCGTAACGCCGGTTGTTCAGGATCACGAACGTGATCGGCAGCTTCAGTTGCGCGGCGCTCCACAGCGCCTGGATCGAATACAGGCTCGAGCCGTCGCCGATCAGCCCGATCACGCGCCGGCCCGGCTGCGCGAGCGCGACGCCGACGGCGGCCGGCATCCCGTAACCCAGGCCGCCGCTGTCCATCGTGTAGAACGTGCCGCTGCGCGTGAACGGCAGATGTTCCTGCATCACCGACCGCGCGCTCGGCGCCTCCTCGACGACGATGTCCTGCGCGTCGCGCACGTCGGCGAGCGTCTGCAGCGCGAACGCGACCGACATGCGCTCGCCGGCGGCGGGCGTGTCGACACGGACGTGCGGCGGGCGCGGCGCGGGCATCGACCGCTCGGGCGGCGCGGGCCGCGCCAGGAGATCGCGCGCGGCGAGCCGCAGGTTGCCGACGACCGCATCGCCCGACGGCGTCCACGCGGCGACGCCGGGATCGTCGACGAGCTGCACGAGCGTCGCGCCCGGCGGCACGTGCGGACCGAAGCCTTCGATGTGGTACGTGAACGCGGGCGCGCCGAACGCGAACACGAGATCGTGCCCGGCGAGCCGCGCGACGATCTTCTCGCGGATCGCGGGCAGGAAGCCGGCGAACAGCGGATGGTCCTCGGGAAAGCTGCAGCGCCCCGACATCGGCGCGACGTACACGCGCGCACGGTGCCGCTCGGCGAGACGCACGGCGTCGTCCCACGCCCCCGCGCGATCGACGGCCGCGCCGACCACGAACGCCGGGCGCCGCGCGGCGTCGAGCGCGTCGCCGAGCCGCGCGAGCGCGTCGGGATCGGGCCGCACGATGCGGCTGACGTCGCGCCGCGGCAGCCGTTCGGCCGGCTGGTCCCAGTCGTCGACCGGAATCGATACGAACACGGGGCCGCGCGGCTCCTGCATCGCGATGCGGTACGCACGCGCGATCGCGGCCGGCACGTCCTGCGCGCGCGCGGGCTCGATGCTCCATTTCACGTACGGCTTCGGCAGTTCGGCGGCTTGCGTCGCGCCGAGGAACGGATCGAACGGCAGAATCGCGCGCGCCTGCTGGCCCGCGGTGACGATCAGCGGCGTGCGGTTCTTGAACGCGGTAAACAGATTGCCCATCGCGTTGCCGACACCCGCCGCCGAATGCAGGTTGACGACCGCCGCATTGCCGGTGGCCTGCGCATGGCCGTCGGCCATCCCGACCACGACGGCTTCGTGCAGGCCGAGCACGTAGCGGAAATCGTCGGGAAAGGCGCGGAACATCGGCAGCTCGGTCGAGCCGGGATTGCCGAACACGCGGTCGATGCCGAACTGGCGGAGCAAGTCGATCACCGCATCGCGAACGGTGATCGATGCGGCGGAAAGGGGTGAATGGCCGGACATGCTCGGCGCTCCTCGATGGCTTGGCGGTTTCCACAGTATCGAAGCGCAAGCCATTCACCGATACTGTATTTTCTGCGAAAAGCCATTACGTTCCGGCATGACTTTCGATCTCCGACAACTGCGTGCCTTCACGACGATCGTCGCGTGCGGCAGCCTCGGCCGCGCGGCCGATGCGCTGCACGTCACGCAGCCGGCGCTGAGCCGGATCCTGAAGCGGCTCGAGGAGCAGGTCGGCGCGCCGCTGTTCGAGCGCCATTCGAAGGGCGTGCAGCTCACCGCGTTCGGCGAGGCGTTGCTGCCGCACGCGACGCTGCTGCAGCACGAGGCCGAACATGCGCGCGAGGAGCTCGACGCGATGCGCGGGTTCGCGAAGGGCACGATCAAGGTCGGCACGGTGGGCAGCATCGCGAGCCTCGTGCTGCCGGTCGCGGTCGGCCGCGTGCTCGACCGCTGGCCGAACCTGCGCGTCGAAATCATCGAGGGCGTGTGGGACCGGCTCGCGCAAGGGCTGATCAAGCACGAGATCGACCTTGCGCTGTCCGCGCACGGGCCCGATACCGACGAGATCGTCGCGATTCCCGAATGCCGCTGGGAGGACCGCAGCCATATCGTTGCGGCGCCGCACCATCCGCTGCGCGCGCTCGGCCGCGCACCGACGCTCGCCGATACGCTGCACGCGCGCTGGGCGATTCCGCCGCGGGGCACCGCGCCGTTCGACCACATGCGCGCGACCTTCGACGCACACGGCCTCCCGCTGCCCGACATCGCGGTCGAGACGCGCTCGGTCACGACGCTGAAAAGCTTGGTCGCACATGCGGGATTCCTCTGTTGGATGGCCGAGCCGATGTACGGCGCCGAACGGCGCGCCGGCACGATCGACACGCTGCCCGTGCGCGAAGTCGTCGCGGTGCGCACGCTCACCGCATTCCGGCGCCGCCACGGGATCCTGCCGGGGCCGGCCGGCAAGCTGCTCGACGAACTCGTCGCACTCACGCGCGAGGGGGGCTGACGCTCTTTTCGCCGGCTGCGTCGCGCCTGCCCGCCTACCCGCCTGCCTGCCCGCGTGCCCTCCCCGCCCTCCCCGCCCGCGCCGCAGCGCACCATCGAAATGCCGTGTCCCCGCCTTGACTTTCGTTCGCCCGAATACGATCATTCGCTCACACAAAGAGCAAATGATCGTATTCGACAGGATAGACAGGCAGGAACAGGAGACACCGGATGAGCGACTCGCCCTCCGCCCGCGCGCCCGTGCTGCTGCACATCGGCGCGGGCTCGTTTCACCGCGCGCACCAGGCGTGGTATCTGCATCGCGTGAACGCGGCCGTGCCGGCCGACGAACGCTGGTCGCTGACCGTCGGCAACATCCGCGACGACATGCGCGCGACGATGGACGCGCTCGCCGCGCAACATGGCGCGTACACGCTCGAAACCGTCACGCCGCAAGGCGAACGCGCCTACGAGACGATCCGTTCGATCACGCGCGTGCTGCCGTGGTCGATCGATCTCGCCGCGCTGATCGACGCCGGCGCCGATCCGGCGTGCCGGATCGTGTCGTTCACCGTCACCGAAGGCGGCTACTACCTCGACGAACACGACCGGCTCGACCTCGCGAACGCCGATCTCGGCGCCGACCTGCAGGGCGCGCGCACGACGCTGTACGGTGCGCTCGCGGCGCTGCTCGCCGAACGCGTGCGGCGCGGCGCCGGCCCGCTCACGCTGCAAAGCTGCGACAACCTGCGCAACAACGGCGCCCGCTTTCGCGCGGGGATGCGCGAATTCCTCGAGCGACGCGGCGAAACGGACCTCATCGCGTGGTTCGATGCGAACGTCGCGACGCCCAGCGCGATGGTCGACCGCATCACGCCGCGTCCGACCGCCGACGTGCGCGAGCGCGTGCGCGCGGCCACCGGCGTCGACGACGCGTGCCCGGTGATGGGCGAATCGTTCATCCAGTGGGTGATCGAGGACCGCTTCGCGGCCGGCCGGCCGCGCTGGGAGCTGGCCGGCGCGGAACTCGTCGACGACGTCCATCCGTACGAGGAAGCGAAGATCCGCATCCTCAACGCGACGCACAGCTGCATCGCGTGGGCCGGCACGCTCGCGGGCCATGCGTATATCCACGAAGGCACGCACGACGCGGCGATCCGCCGCTTCGCGCACGACTACGTGACGCAGGACGTGATCCCGTGTCTGACGCCGAGCCCGCTCGATCTCGCGCGCTACCGCGACGTCGTGCTCGAGCGCTTCGGCAACCCGTACGTGCTCGACACGAACCAGCGCGTCGCAGCCGACGGCTTCTCGAAGATCCCCGGCTTCATCGCGCCGACGCTCGTCGAATCGTTCGCGCGCGGCGCCGCGCCGGTCGCCACCGCCGTGCTGCCCGCGCTGTTCCTGTGCTTTCTCGAGCGCTGGGCGCGCGGCACGCTGCCGTATGCGTACCAGGACAGCGTGATGGACGACAGCGTCGCGCGTGCGATCGTCGACGCCGACGACCCGGTCGTCGCGCTGTGCGCCAACCGCGCGCTGTGGGGCTCGCTGGCCGGCAACGCGGCGCTGCTCGACGCGTTGCGCGCCGGGCTCGCGCGCGTCGACGCATGGCTCGCGGCGCGCTGACCACGCGCGTGCCGGCGCCCGGCCGCGCAGCCGGGCGAACCCGCTTGGCACATGCCGTGCGGCACGGCTAAAGTAGCGGCTCCTCTCTGACGGAACGGATCGCTCATGTATCTCGGCATCGACCTCGGCACCTCGGAAGTGAAGGTGCTGCTGCTCGCCCCGGACGGCGCGGTCGTCGGCACCGCCGGCTCGCCGTTCACGGTGTCGCGGCCGCATCCGCGCTGGGCCGAACAGCATCCGGACGACTGGTGGCGAGGCACGCTCGCGGCGCTCGCGACGCTGCGCGAGCGGCACCCCCACGCGTTCGCGCAGGTGCGCGGCATCGGCCTGTCGGGCCAGATGCACGGCGCGGTGCTGCTCGGCCGCGACGATCGCGTGCTGCGCCCGGCGATCCTGTGGAACGACATGCGCAGCGCCGACGAATGCGCGCTGCTCACCGAGCGCGCGCCCGATCTCCACGCGCTGGCCGGCAACCTCGCGATGCCCGGCTTCACCGCGCCGAAACTGCTGTGGGTCGCCAAGCACGAACCCGACGTGTTCGCGGCAACCGCGTGCGTGCTGATGCCGAAGGACTACCTGCGATTCCGGCTGACCGGCGCGAAAGTGTCGGACCCGTCGGACGCGGCCGGCACGCTGTGGCTCGACGTTGCCCGTCGCGACTGGTCCGATGCGCTGCTCGCCGCGTGCGGGATGACGCGCGCGCAGATGCCGCGCATCGTCGAGGGCAACGCGCCGTCCGGCACGCTGCGTGCGGACGTCGCACGCGAGCTCGGGCTGTCGGAGGCCGTCCCGGTCGCGGGCGGCGGCGGCGACAACGCGACGAGCGCGCTCGGCATCGGTGCGATCCACGCGGGCGACGGCTTCGTGTCGCTCGGCACGTCCGGCGTGCTGAGCGTGGTCGGCGACCGCTTCATGCCGAATCCCGCGTCGGCCGTGCATGCGTTCTGCCATGCGATTCCCGATCGCTGGCAACTGATGAGCGTCGTGCTGTCGGCCGCGAGCTGCCTGCGCTGGGTCTGCAAGCTGACCGGCACCGACGAGCCCGCGCTGCTCGCCGAAGTCGCGGCGCTCGACGCCGACGCGCTCGCCGCGGCGCCGCTGTTCCTGCCCTACCTGTCGGGCGAACGCACGCCGCACAACGATCCGTACGCGCAGGGCGTGTTCTTCGGGATGACCCACGCGACCGAGCGCGCGCACCTCGGCTATGCGGTGCTCGAAGGCGTGACGCTCGGCCTCGCCGACGGTCTCGACGCGCTGCATGCGGCCGGCGTCGAAACCGACCGGTTGTCGCTGATCGGCGGCGGCGCGCGCAGCGCGTTCTGGGCGCAACTGATCGCGGACGCGCTGAACGTGCGCACGCGCCAGATCGGCGGCGGCGAAACGGGCGCGGCGCTCGGCGCGGCACGGCTCGGCTGGCTGGCCGTCGGCGGCGATCCGCAGACGGTGCTGACCAAGCCGCCGGTGCGCGCCGAATACGAACCCGACGCCGCCCGCCATGCGCGGTTGCGCGAACGCCTCGAGGCGTTCCGCGCGCTGTACCGTCACGTGCGGCCGCTGTACGAACCGTCGCGCGCACGGCTCGCGTAGGCGCCGCGCTCGCGCGGCCGGCCGCCGGCCGTGCGCGCGACATGCGGTACAGTGGATGCCGTCATGCGGCCCGCCGGCCGGTCCGCGGGGCGGCACCCCAGATCCGAACCGAATCGCTATCGTGTCCAAGTCCTCAGAAAAACTCGATCTCGCCACGCGCGCCGCATGGCTCTATTACGTCGCGGGCGACACGCAGAACGAAATCGCCGAAAAGCTGCAGGTGTCGCGCCCCGTCGCGCAGCGCCTCGTCGCGTTCGCGGTCGAGAAGAACCTGATCCGCGTGCGTGTCGACCATCGGCTCGCCGACTGTCTCGATCTCGGCGCGCAACTGTCGAAACGCTACGGCCTCGCGATGTGCGAAGTCGTGCCCGTCGACGCCGATGCGCCCGACGCGATCGACCGCAAGCTCGCGGTCGCCGGCGCGCAGGTGATGGAGCGCTACCTGAACGAAACGCGGCCGATGGTGATCGCGGTCAGCAGCGGCCGGACGCTGAAGGCCGCGGTCGCGCAGATCGCGCAGATCGACCGCCCGCAGCACCGGCTCGTGTCGATGGTCGGCGCGATCGCGGCCGACGGCTCGTCGAACCGCTACGACGTCGCGCAGTACATCTCCGAGAAAACCGGCAGCAAGCATTTCCTGCTGCCCGCGCCGCTGTTCGCCGACAGCGACGCCGAGCGCGCGCAGTGGTGCAATCACCGGCTGTACCGGATCGTCGAGGCGCTGTCGGGCGAAGCCGACGTCGCGTTCGTCGGGATCGGCAACATCGGTCCGCACTGCCCGCTCTACGAAGACGGCTTCATCACCGAACAGGAGCGCGACGAGATGACCGCGCTCGGCGCGGTGGCCGAACTGCTCGGCGTGCCGATCGACGCGCAGGGCACGCAGATCACCGTGTCGACGAGCGCGCGGGTGACGAGCGTCGCGCTCGCCACGCCGCCGAAGCGGCCGACGATCGCGTTCGCCGGCGGCCCGAAGAAACACGACGCGGTGATTGCCGCGCTGCGCGGCGGCTGGCTGTCGGGGCTCGTCACCGACGAAACCTGCGCGCGCGCCGCGCTCGCCGCGAAGGCGGCCTGACGCTGCCGTCGCACGCGCCGGCTCAGGCCGCGCGCGACGCAGGAAACGCATGCCGGCGTGCGCGCCACGCGCCGACCCACGCCAGCGCCAGCAGCGCGACGAGCACCCACGGAATCGCGCCGGCGCCCGTCGCGCCGAGCAGCATCCCGCCCGCGATGCCGCCGCCGGCGATCGCCAGATTCCACACCGTCACGAGCATCGACTGCGCGACGTCGGCCGATTCGCCCGCCGCGTTCGCGGTGGCCGTCTGGAACAGCGTCGGCGCGCCGCCGAACGCGAGCCCCCACAGCACGACGCCCGCATAGACGGTCGCCATCCCGGAACCGGCGCCGAGCATCGCCGCCGCCAGCGCGAACAGCGCGATGCTCGCGAGCGTGAGGCGTCGCTGCGCGGCGCCGATCCACGCGCCCGTCAACGCGATGCCGACGAGCGACGCGACGCCGAACACGAACAACACCACATCGACCTGCGCCCCCATCCGCACGCCCGCGAGGAACGGCGCGACGTACGTGTACAGCATGTTGTGCGCGAGCACGTATGCAAACATCACCGTCAGCACCGGGCGCACGCCGGGCAGCGTCATCACGCCGAGCACCGGCTCGCGCGCGCCGGCCTGCTGGCCGGGATAGTCGGGTACGCGCATGCGGATCCAGCCGATCAGCGCGAGCGCCGCGGCCGAAATACCGGCGAACGCGAGACGCCAGCCGAACGTCGCGCCGAGCGCGGTGCCGGCCGGAATGCCGATCGACATCGCCGCCGGTATGCCGAGCATCGCGACCGCGATCGCGCGGCCGCGCAGCGACGGCTCGACCATCCGGCTCGCATAGCCGGCCAGCAGCGCCCACAGCAGCCCGGCCGACATCCCCGCGACGAACCGCGCCGCAAGCGTGAGCGCGTAATACGGCGACGCGGCCGTCAGCGCGTTCGACACGACGAAACCGGCCAGCGCGGCGAGCAGCAGGCGGCGCCGGCGCATCGCGCGCGTCGCGGCGACGAGCGGAATCGCCGCGACGATCGAGCCGAGCGCGTAGGCGGTCACCAGTTGGCCGATCAGCGCCTCGGTCACGCGCAGGTCGGCGCTCATCGGCGGCAGCAGGCCGGCCGGCAACGCTTCGGTGAGCACCGTGATGAAGCCGGCGGTGGCCAGCGCGAGCAGGTTCGCGACGGGCAGGCGTGCACGGGCCGGCGTGGACGGATCGGCCGCCCGATCGACGGCGCGCTCGGAGACGGATATGCACTCGCTCATTGCGCACTCCGATCGTCGACGCCATACACCGCATCGCGCACGTCGGTGACGATGCGCCCGTGCATCCCTTCGTACAACGTATTGGTCAGCGCCACCACCGTCAGCCCGGCCGCCCGGTCGGCGAACCACGCATGCCCGTACGCGCCGCCCCAGCGCCACGTGCCGACCGATTCCGGCGATTGCGCGGCCGCCGGGTCATGCAGCACGGAAAAGCCGAGTCCGAAGCCGAACCCCGGCGCGTCCGGCAGGTCGTGCGCGCCCGGCTGAACGCGCGACATCTCGTCGATCCAGCGGCGCGCGAGCCAACCGTCGCGCCCGGTGCGCAACGTATCGAACAGCGTCATGCAGTCGCCCGCCGTAGCGATCATCCCTGCGCCGCCCGACGGCCACGCGGCCGCATCGAACGCGCGCGCCGGTGCGAAACGGATGCCGACCGTACCCTCGTACACCGGGACGAGATCGTCGTCGGTCATCCGGCGCGGCACGCCGGGCGTACTGACGTAAGGCGTCGCGAGGCGCGCCGCGTCACGCGTGAAAAACGCCGTGTCGGTCATCCCGAGCGGCGTCGTCACGAGCGCCGCCACGGCGTCGGCGAGCGGTCGGCCGTCGACCGCCTCGATCAGCGCACCGACCACGTCGGTCGCGAGCGAGTAGTGCCACGACGTGCCGGGCGCGAACCGCAGCGGCACGCCGGCGATGCGCCGCACGTTCTCCGCGAGCGACGGTCCGGCGCCGTCCATGCCGTCGGACACGCCCGCGCGCGCATACGGTCCGTCGGCGTCGGCTTCGAGAAAGCGATAGCCGAGCCCGGCCGTGTGCGACAGCAGATGGCGCAGCGTGATGTCGGCAGGCGTGCCGTCCGCGAGCGTCGGCGCGAACGCGGGCAGCCAGCGCGCGACCGGTTCGTCGAGGCCGATCTTCGATGCCGCGACCAGCCGCATCGCGGCGGCCGTCACGATCGGCTTGGATACCGACGCGAGCCGGAACAGCGTGTCCTCGCGCATCGGCGTGCCGGCTTCGCGGTCGGCCAGCCCGGCCGCGCGTGCATAACGCAATTCGCCGTCGCGCGCGACCAGCACGACCGCGCCGACCACGCGCGCGTCGGCCAGCGCGCGATCGAGCACGGCGTCGAGCCGCGCGCGCAGCGCGGCGTCCGGTTCCCTGCGGTGCGTGGTGACAGGCAACGATGACATGGCGTGACCTCGAACAGTGAAGGAACGCCCATCGTAAGGAGCCGGCGCCGGAAGAAAAACCGGGTTAGAGTTCCGGACACTCCGGACATCGATGTCCGTAATCGAGGCCCTGCATGGAAAATCTTGGCGGTTTCGTCGTGTTCGTCCAGGTCGCGGAAACGCGCAGCTTCGTCGCGGCCGGCCGCGCGCTCGGATTGTCGGCGTCGGCGGTCGGCAAGCGCATCGCGCGCCTCGAGGCGCGCCTGAACGTGCGGCTCTTTCACCGCAGCACGCGCAGCATCACGCTGACGGCCGAAGGCGCGCGCTTTCTCGAACGGTGCCGGCGCGTGATCGCCGAAATCGATGCGGCCGAGCGGGAATTGACGCAGAGCGTCGAGGCGCCGCGCGGGCGGCTGCGCGTGAGCCTGCCGACGATCGGCACGCTGCTGCTGCCGGTGCTCGCCGATTTCATGGCTGCGTATCCGGAGATCGAGCTCGACATCGATTTCAGCGACCGGATCGTCGACGTGATCGACGAAGGCTTCGACGTGGTCCTGCGCACCGGCCGTCCGACCGATTCGCGACTGTCGTCGCGGCTGCTCGGCCACTTCCGCCAGCACCTGGTCGCGTCGCCCGACTATCTCGACCGGCACGGCACGCCGCGCACACCGGCCGATCTCGCGCAGCACCGCTGCCTGCATTACCGCTTCCCGAGCAGCGGCAAGCTCGAGATCTGGCCGCTGCGCGCGCCGCGCGCCGGCACGCCGCCGGAGGTGCCCGTCTCGATGGTCAGCAACAACGCCGAGACGCGCCTGTGCTTCGCGCTGCGCGGGCTCGGCATCGCATGCCTGCCCGAGTTCTTCGTACGCGACACGCTCGCCGACGGCAGGCTGCGCGCGGTGCTCGACGACCACGTCGCGAGCCGTACGCCGTTCTACGTGCTGTGGCCGTCAGGCCGCCATCCGATGCCCAAGCAGCGCGCGTTCGTCGATTACATGGCCGAGCATTTGCGGCTGTAACCGGCGCGCAGCAGCGGTCAAGCCGCCTTCGCGTGCGCGCTCAGCCGCCGAAACGCCTGCCCGTGCTCGTCGAACAGATGGCAGTGCTCGGGCAGCGCATGCACGCGCAGCGCCTCGCCGGTGCGATACGTGTCGAGCGGCGGAATTCGCGCGATCAGCCCGTCCGGCGCGACGGCCGACTCCGCATACAGATACGCGGCGTCGCCGAGCGATTCGACGGCCATCGTCCGCGCGGCGACGCCGGGCGTCGCCGCATCGACCAGCAGGTGTTCCGGCCGCACGCCGACGGTCACGGCCGCACCGCGCTGCAGCCCGGCCGCGTCGACCGCGACACGCTGCGTCTCGCCGCTGTCGAACCGCACGAGCACGCCGGTCGCATCGGCCGATTCGACCGTGCCCTTCAGGAAGTTCATCTTCGGCGAGCCGATGAAGCCCGCGACGAACTGGTTCGCCGGCGCGTGATACAGCGTGTTCGGCGTGCCGACCTGCTGCACCGCACCGCCCGACAGCACGACGATCTTGTCGGCGAGCGTCATCGCCTCGACCTGGTCGTGCGTCACGTAGATCATCGTCGTCTTCAGCTCGTCGTGCAGCCGCGCGAATTCCAGCCGCATCTTCACGCGCAGCGCGGCGTCGAGGTTCGACAGCGGTTCGTCGAACAGGAACACCTTCGGCTTGCGCGTGATCGCGCGGCCGATCGCGACGCGCTGCCGCTGGCCGCCGGACAGTTGCTTCGGCTTGCGGTCGAGCAGATGATCGATGTGCAGGATCTTCGCGGCCTGCTTCACGGCCTGGTCGATCTCGGGCTTCTTCGCGCCCGCGAGCTTGAGGCCGAACGCCATGTTGTCGTACAGCGTCATGTGCGGGTACAGCGCATACGACTGGAACACCATCGCGATGCCGCGCTTCGCGCTCGGCACGTCGTTGACCTTCGCGCCGTCGATCAGCAGGTCGCCGCTCGAAATGTCTTCGAGGCCGGCGATCATCCGCATCAGCGTGGATTTGCCGCAGCCGCTCGGCCCGACGAATACGACGAATTCGCCGTCGGCGATGTCGAGGTTCACGTTGCGCAGCACTTCGGTGTCGTCGTAGCGCTTCGCGATGTTGCGCAGGAGCACGCTTGCCATGATCTGTCTCCGTTCGTTCGTGATGCGTCGCCTGGCCGGCGGCGCGTGATCGTTGCTAGTTCGGCAGCACCGCGCCCGTCGCCTGCCAACGCGCGACGTAGCCGGGCAGCTCGTGCATGTCGTCGAATACGTGACGCGCGCCGATACCGCGCAGCGCGTCGATCTGCGCGGCCGATGCGTGCCCGCCGCCGACGAAGCCGAGCACGGTCATGCCGGCCGCGGCCGCCGCGGTGATGCCCGTCGCGCTGTCCTCGACGACCAGGCAGTTCGCGGGCGCCACGCCGAGCGTGCGCGCGGCCGCCAGATACACGTCCGGCGCCGGCTTCGGCCGCGCGACCGAATCCGCGCAGAACAGCCGGTCGCCGAAAAAGCGCGCGAGGCCGGTGCGCGCGAGCGCCGCTTCGACGTATGCGCGATAGCTGTTGCTCGCGCAGGCGGTCGTCAGCTCGATCGCCGCGAGTGCCACATCGATGCCGTCGACCATCGGCGCGTTGACGGCGGCCGCCTCGACCGCACGGCGGATCGCGTCGACGTCGGCGGCCGACAGCGCGCGCCCCACCGCGTCGCTCGCGCCCGCCAGCACGCGCTCGATGCGCAGCCCGAGCAGCGGCATCACGGCCGGCCGCGCATCGACGCCCGGCCAGCGCGCGTCGAGCTCGCGCACGATCACGTCGGCGGCCACGGCCTCGCTGTCGATCAGCACGCCGTCGCAATCGCAGATCAGCACGTTCGTCCCTGCACTCGCACCGCTCATTTGACCGCCCCAAACGTGAGCCCCCGCACGAGCTGCTTCTGCGACAGCCAGCCGACGATCAGGATCGGCGCGACCGCGAGCAGCGAGGCGGCGGACAGCTTCGCCCAGAACAGCCCTTCGGGGCTCGAGTACGACGCGATGAACACGGTCAGCGGCGCGGCGTTCGAGCTCGACAGGTTGATGCTCCAGAACGCCTCGTTCCACGACAGGATCACGAGCAGCAGCGCGGTGGACGCGAGCCCCGGCAGCGCCATCGGCATCAGCAGGTAGACGATCTCCTGCCACGTCGACGCGCCGTCGATGCGTCCGGCTTCGAGGATGTCCTTCGGGATCTCGTTGAAGTACGTGAAGGTCATCCATACCGCGATCGGCAGGTTGATCAGCGTGTAGACGATCACGAGCCCCGACACCGTGTCGAGCAGCCCGGAGTTCTTCCACAGCAGGTAGATCGGCACCAGCACGCCGACCGACGGCATCATCTTCGTCGACAGCATCCACAGCAGCACCTTCTGCGTGCGATGGTTCGGGAAGAACGCCATCGCATACGCGGCCGGCACCGCGAACAGCAGCGAGATCACCGTGACGCCGGCCGAGATCAGCACCGAGTTCCACGCGAACGCGAAATAGTTGCTGCGCGCGAACACCTCGCGGAAGCTGTCGAGCGTCGGCATGAACCACAGCGTCGACGCATACGCCTGCTGCTCGGTCTTGAACGCGGTGATCGCCATCCAGAAGATCGGGAAGAACAGCAGCAGCGCGATCAGCCATGCGAGCGTGCCGGGCAGCGCGCGCCGCACGAGGTCGAACACGGCCGGCGTGCGCCGGCCTTCGAAGGTCAGGTCGCTCATTTCTCGTACTCCCCCTTCAGGTTGCGCGCGAGCATCCGCACGAGGAAGAACGACACGACGTTCGCGACCACGACGGCGATGATGCCGCCCGCGGACGCGAGGCCGACGTCGAACTGCTGCAGGCCGAGCGCATAGATCAGGTAAGACAGGTTGGTCGTCGCGTCGCCGGGGCCGCCGCCCGTCGTCGTATAGATTTCCGCGAAGATCGACAGCAGGAAGATCGTCTCCATCATCACGACCACGGCGATCGCGCGCTTCAGGTGCGGCAGCGTGATGTAGAAGAACATCGCGACCGGGCCGGCGCCGTCGATGCGCGCGGCTTCCTTCTGTTCCTGGTCGAGCGACTGGATCGCGGTGAACAGGATCAGGAACGCGAACGGCAGCCACTGCCACGCGACGATGATGATCACCGCGGTCAACGGGTAGTCGGCGAACCAGTCGATCGGCGTCATCCCGAGCGCGCGCATCGCGTTCGCGACGAGCCCGTACACCGGATGCAGGATCATGTTCTTCCAGATCAGCGCGGACACCGTCGGCATCACGAAGAACGGCGCGATCGCGAGCAGGCGCGCGATGCCCTGCCCGTAGAACTTGCGGTCGAACAGCACGGCCATCAGCACGCCGCCGACCACGGTGATCGCGAGCACCGCGCCGATCAGCACGAGCGTGTGCCAGATCGCGGGCAGGAACGACGGATCGGTCGCGAGGAAACGGTAGTTGTCGAGCCCGGCGAAGCCCTTCACGTCCGGGTTCAGCAGGTTGTAGCGCGAGAACGAATACCAGATCGTCATCGCGAGCGGAATCGACATCCACAGCAGCAGCACCGCGACGGACGGCGACACGAGCCAGCTCGCGCCGCCGCGTGCCCGGCGCGGCGCACCGGGCGGCGACGACGCGTCGCCGACCGACGGCGCGTGACTCAGGGGAAGACGCAGGTGACGCATGATCGGAGTCCCTCCGGTTGATGCGCGGGCGCGAACGGCCTGCCCGCCTGTCGGCTGCGCCGGCTCGCGCCGTGCGCCATGGCGCACGATGCGAGCCGCGCGACGGCTTGCGCGTTACTTCTTGTAGCCGGCCTGCCGCACCGCGCGGTCGGCGGCAGCCTGCCCGGCGGCGAGCGCCTGGTCGACCGACATCTGGCCCGCGACCGCGCCCGCGATCGACTGGCCGACCACCGTGCCGAACGACTGGAATTCAGGAATCCCGACGTACTGCACGCCCGTGTACGGCACCTTCTTCAGCGACGGATCGTTCGGGTCGGCCGTCTCGATCGCCTTCAGCACGAAATCCGAGAACGGCGCGGCGGCCTTGTACTCGGCGCGCTGATACGTCGACGCGCGCGTGCCCGGCGGCACCGAGGCCCAGCCCTCGTCCTTGCCGACCATCTCGATGTACTGCTTGGACGTCGCCCACGCGATGAACTTGCGCGCGGCGTCCTGCTGCTTCGACGTCTTCGGCACGGCCAGCGCCCACGCCCACAGCCAGTGCGAGCCCTTCGGCGTGACGGCGACCGGCGCGGCCGCGAAGCCGATCTTGTCGGCCACCTGCGACTGCTGCTTGTTGTAGAGCATCCCGGCCGCGACCGTCGCGTCGATCCACATCGCGCACTTGCCGGACGCGGTCAGCGTCAGGTTCTCGTTGAAGCCGTTCGAGCTCGCGCCCGGCGGGCCGTTCTTCTTCAGCAGGTTCACGTAGAAATTGATCGCCTTCTTCCATTCGGGCGACGTCAGCTGCGCGTTCCAGTTCTCGTCGAACCAGCGCCCGCCGAACGTGTTCACGACCGTCGACACGTACGCCATGTTCTCGCCCCAGCCGGCCTTGCCGCGCAGGCAGATCCCGTAGGTGCCCTTCGACTTGTCGGTGAGCTTGTCCGCGAATTCGGCGATCTGGTCGTAGGTCGGCTGGTCGGGCATCTTCAGCCCCTTCGCCGCGAACAGGTCCTTGCGGTAGAACGTCATCGAGCTTTCCACGTAGAACGGCAGCGCGTAGAGCTGGCCGTTGTACGACAGGCTGTCGCGCGCGGTCTTCACGATGTCGTTCAGATCGTAGTCGGCCGGCAGCCCCGTGATCGGCGCGAGCCAGCCGCGCTTGCCCCACTGCGGCGTTTCATAGGTGCCGATCGCCATCACGTCGAACTGGCCGCTGCCGGTCGTGATGTCGGTGGTCGCGCGCTGGCGCAGCACGTTCTCCTCGAGGATCACCCAGTTCAGCTTGATATCGGGGTTCGCCTTCTCGAACGCCGGCGACAGCTTCTTCAACTCGATCATGTCGGGGTTGTTCAGCGTCGCGATCGTCAGCGTGCCGGCGGACGCCGCGCAGGCCGCCGTCGCGAGCGCGGCTCCGGCGAAACAGCGTGCGGCGGCGTCGAGCATCTTTCGTTGCATGGCATGTCTCCTGTGATTGTTCGAAATGTCGTCGGTCTTGCGTCGGTGTTGCATCGTTTCCTTCGCGGCCCGTCATGCCGGCCGCTGCATCCCGCACGCGCGTGCATAGTGCGCGATCACGTCGCGTATCCGGTGGCGCACCCATGCGCGCGGTTCCTTCGCGAGGCCGCCCGCACGGCACGCCGCGTACACGTCCGGCAGCCATTGCGCGACGAGCGTCTCCGGCACCGGCTGCCGCGCGAGGTTGTCGAACAGTTGCTCGACCGCCGCCGCGACGGCCGGCTGCAGCCAGTAATAGCGGATGCGGTCGCTGTAGCTGAACTGGCGCGCGAGCCGCTGCGCGGTCTCGTCGCCGCGGTAGTAAGGCGCCCAGTGTTCGGGCTGCGCGCGCATCGCCGCATCGACGACGTCGCGCAACCGCGAGCGCTGCACGACGTCGTCGATCAGCGCGTCCTCGATGAACGTCAGCGCGAACAGCGCCTCGCGCAGCGCGAACGTCAGTGCGGGGCCGACCTTCAGCACCGCGAAATGGTCGCGCACCAGCGCGGCGAGCGCGGCCTCGGTCTGGTAATCGGTCGAATGCGCTTCGAATACGAGGCGCGGCGTCTGCAGGATACTCGCGCCCAATGACGCGGCCTTGGCGCCGTCGTAGTCGAGCACGTGGCGATCGTCGAAGTCCACGCCCGGCTGCGCGACGATCGCGACGACGCGCGTCCACGCGTCGTCGAGCCCGGCCGCCGCGAACGCGCTGCGGTGCGCGTCGAGCGTCGCTGCGATGCTGTCGGTGCGCGTGACCGCGATCCGCGCGATCGCGGCGCCGTCCGCATCGCCGTCGCCGGCCACTTCGCCGCCCGGCGTCGGCACCTCGGTGCCGATCACGTAGACGGGCGCGATCCCGGCGCGCGCCGCCGCGTCTTCCGCGACGCGGCACAGCTCGGCCGCGCGCGCGGCGATCGTGCGATCGTCGAGCCGCGCCGGGTCGTCCGCGCACGCCATGCTCGCATCGAGATGGATCTTTTCGAACCCGGCTTCGACATACGCGGCGACCATCGCACCGGCCTCGCGCATCGCGTCGGCCGCGCGGCGATGCCGCCAGGGGTTCGGGCCGAGATGATCGCCGCCGAGCACGAGCGCCGACGGCGCGAGCCCGCAGCGCGCGGCGATCGCATCGACGTCGCGGCGAAAATCGGCCGGCGTCATGCCCGTGTAGCCGCCGAGATGGTTCACTTGATTGCAGGTCGCCTCGATCAGCAGCGGCGAGCCGTCGGTGCGCGCGGTTTCGCACGCGGCCTCCAGCACGAGCCGGTGCGCGCTGCAGATCGAATAGATGCCGCGCTGCGCGTCCGCGCGGTTCGCGTCGAAGATCATCCGCAGCACGGTGCCCGCGTGCGCGGTGCGCGTGCGCTCGGCAACGGTCGTCAGGCCGGACATGCGATACCTCGTTCGGTCAGGAAACGGTCGATCTCGGCCGCGCTGCTGTTGCCTTCCATCGGGCCGCGCCGCGTGACCGCGATCGCGCCCGCCGCGTTCGCGCGGCGCAACGCGACATCGATCGGCAGGCCCGCGACGAGGCTCGCGACCAGCGTGCCGCCGAAACAGTCGCCGGCGCCGGTCGGATCGAGCTCGTCGACGGGATAAGCCTGCGCGTCGATGCGGCTCGCACGGTCGAACGCGACACTGCCGGCCGCGCCGCGTTTGAGCACGACGCGCTCGAGCAGCGGATGCGTCGCGAGCAGGCCCGCGATCGCGCGCTCGGCCGGCTGCGGCCCGCAGAAGAACGGCAAATCGGCTTCGCTCGGCAGGAACAGGTGGCACGCGGCGAGCATCTCGTCGAGCGCCGCGCGCATCGGCCGAAAACTCAGCATCTCGGGCCGCACGTTCGGATCGAACGACACCTTCGCGCCGGCGCGCGCGGCCTCGATCACGCCGCGCTGCACCGCCGCGATCGCCGATTCGCTCGTCAGCGACGAGCCCATCACGTGGAAATAGCGGCAGCCGTCGAACATCGCGGTGTCGACGTCGGACGCATCGACGCACGCGGCCGCGCTGGTCGACAACGTGAAGACGAAACTGCGCGAGCCGTCGTCGCGATACGCGACGAACGCGGTGCCGGTCGGACGGGCGACGCGGCGGATGCGCGCGACGTCGACGCCGTCGCGTGCGAGCCGCGCGACGATCGCGTCGCCGAACGCGTCGCGCCCGACGCAGCCCGCATACGCGACGCGCGCGCCGAGCCGGGCGGCCTGATCGGCGAAGATCGCCGGCGCGCCGCTCGGGAACGGTCCGGCGAACAGGCCCGGCGTATCGAAGCCCTGGCCGCGCTCGGCGGCGACGAATTCGGCCAGCAGCTCGCCGGCGACGACGATCTCGGCCATCAGGCGTGTCCTCGTGCGGCGGCGGCCGCGTGCAGCGAAGCCGCCGGGGTTGCGCGTGCGAGCGGCGGCATGTCAGCTCATCCAGTTGCCGCCGTCGACGTTCAGCGTCTGGGCGGTGATGTAGTCGGCGTCGGCCGACGCGAGGAACAGCGCGGCGCCCGTCAGGTCGCCCGGCACGCCCATGCGGCCGAGCGGCACGGCTTCGCCCACGAGCCGCTTCTTCTCGCCGAGCGGCCGGTTCTCGTAACGCGCGAACAGCGCATCGACCTGCTCCCACATCGGCGTGTCGACGACGCCCGGCGCGATGCCGTTCACGTTGATCCGGTGCGGCGCGAGCGCGAGCGCGGCCGACTGCGTATAGCTGATCACCGCGGCCTTGGTCGCGCAGTAGTGCGACACGAGCGCCTCGCCGCGACGGCCGGCCTGCGACGACATGTTGACGATCTTGCCGCCGCGCCCCTGCTCGACCATCCGCTGCGCGACGGCCTGCATCAGGAAGAACAGCCCTTTCACGTTGACCGAGAACAGCCGGTCGAACACGTCCCACGATTCGTCGAGGATCGGGCGCATGTCGAACAGCGCCGCGTTGTTGAACAGGATGTCGACGCCGCCGAAGCGCTCGACCGCCGTCGCGACGATCCGCTCGATGTCGTCGCGGCGCGTGACGTCGGCCGTGACGGCCACCGCGCGGCCGGGGCTGGCCTCGATCAGCCGTGCGAGCGAGCCGCTCGCAGGCTTCAGGTCCACCAGCACGCAGCGCGCGCCCTCGTCCAGATAGCGTTGCGCGACCGCCTCGCCGATGCCGCTTGCGGCGCCCGTCAGGATCGCGACCTTGTCTGCCAGTCTCACTGGTTGTCTCCGGTTCGTTCTGTTGCACGACGGTCGCGAGGTGAGCGAACGCTCGCAGACCGATCAATTGCTCTGTTGGTGATCGAATGATCGGATACGCGATACGCGCTGTCAAGACGACGCGACGGCTTTCTATGACGCGCTGCGGCACGGCCGCGCACGGCGATGCCCCGCCGCGCCCGCACGGCAAGGCGCGGAGGCGCACGGTGCGGCGCAGTGGCGTCGACGGTGAAGGGGACGCAGCAAGGGCGGGAAGCAAGGGCGTCGAACGGAATTCGCGCTGCATGGCGCGGCGATACGTTATATCATCGCTGTACTTTGTTTCAGCGCCTGCTTCACGCCATGGCTACCTCATCGTCCATTGACGCCCGGCTGTCCCGGGCCGACGCATTCGCCGCCGAGCACGGGCTCGCGTGGACGCCGCTGCGCCGCCAGGTCTACGAACGCGTGCTGGCCGCGCAGCGCCCGATCGGCGCGTACGACCTGCTCGCGGAACTCGAACCGCAGCGCGGCCGCGTGCCGCCGACGACCGTCTATCGCGCACTGGATTTCCTCGTCGAGCACGGCTTCATCCACCGGATCGAATCGAAGAACGCGTTCTTCGCCTGCTGCGAGATCGGCGTGCCGCACGAAGGCCAGTTCCTGATCTGCGACGCGTGCGGCGACACCGTCGAGATTCCCGGCGGCGACCTCGCGAAGCAGTTGTCCGCGAGCGGGCCCGCGCACGGTTTCGAAGTCCACCACCAAGTCGTCGAGCTGAGCGGCCTGTGCGGGCACTGCAAGCGCAAGCCCGCGCAGCGCTGACGCCGACTCGCGCGGCGCACGCGCCGCCCTTCCAACGAGGAGTTCCATGTCCATTGCCCTGAAGCGCGCGCCGCGGCGCGCCCTGTCGCCTGTCCGCTGGCTGGCCGCCGCCGTCGCCACGCTGTCGTTCGCCGCGCCCGTGCTTGCGCAGACCGCGACCGTCAACGTCGTCGCCGCCGAGAATTTCTACGGCGACGTCGCCTCGCAGATCGGCGGCCGCCACGTCGCGGTCACGAGCATCCTCAGCAATCCCGACCAGGATCCGCACCTGTTCGAAGCGAGCCCGAAGACCGCCCGCGCGCTCCAGCACGCGCAGGTCGTGATCTACAACGGCGCGAACTACGATCCGTGGATGGCCAAGCTGCTCGGCGCGTCGAAGCAGGCGAAGCGCGCGACGATCGTCGTCGCCGATCTCGTCGGCAAGAAGGCCGGCGACAACCCGCACCTGTGGTACGACCCGGCGACGATGCCGGCGGCCGCACGCGCGATCGCGGCCGAGCTCGGCCGCGCCGACCCGGCGAACAAGGCCGAGTACGACGCGAACCTGCAGAAGTTCGTCGCGTCGCTGAAGCCCGTCGACGACAAGGTCGCCGCGCTGCGCGCGAAGTACAAGGGCGTGCCCGTGACGGCCACCGAGCCCGTGTTCGGCTACATGTCGGACGCGATCGGCCTCGACATGCGCAACCAGCGCTTCCAGCTCGCGACGATGAACGACACCGAGGCGAGCGCACAGGACGTCGCCGCGTTCGAAGGCGACCTGCGCAAGAAGCAGGTGCGCGTGCTGATCTACAACAGCCAGGCCGAAGAACCGATGACCAAGCGCATGCTGAAAATCGCGCGCGACGGCGGCGTGCCGACCGTCAGCGTCACCGAGACGCAGCCGGCCGGCAAGACTTTCCAGCAATGGATGGCCGGCCAGCTCGACGCGCTCGGCAACGCGCTTTCGGCCGGCAAGTAACGGACGACCGTAACGACATGACCGTCACTCCCCACGCCCTCGCCGTCGATCGCGTCACGCTCGAACTGGGCGGCCGCACGATCCTGCGCGACGTGAGTTTCTCGATCGAGCCCGGCGAATTCGTCGGCGTGCTCGGGCCGAACGGTGCGGGCAAGACGACGCTGATGCGCGCGGTGCTCGGCCTCATCCCCGTGTCGGCCGGCACGCTGTCGGTCGGCGGCGTGCCGGTCGTGCGCGGCAACGCGTCGATCGGCTACATGCCGCAGATCAGGAGCGGCCTCGCGAACCGCCGGATGCGCGGCTACGACTTCGTCGCGATGGCCGCCGACGGCCACCGCTGGGGCCTGCCGCACACGAACGCGGCCACGCGCCGCGACGTCGATCGCGTGCTCGACCTCGTCGGCGGACCGTCGCTCGCGCGCCGGCCGCTGTCCGAACTGTCCGGCGGCGAACGGCAGCGGCTGCTGCTCGCGCAATGCCTGCTCGGCAACCCGAAGCTGCTGCTGCTCGACGAGCCGCTGATCAGCCTCGATCCGAACCACCAGCGCGGCGTCGTCGAACTCGTGCGCAACGTGCAGCGCGAGCTCGGCATCACCGTGCTGTTCTCCGCGCACGAACTGAATCCGCTGCTGAACGCGCTCGACCGCGTGCTGTATCTCGGCAACGGCGTCGCGGCGCTCGGTACCGTCGACGAGGTGATCACGAAGCCCGTGCTGTCGCGGCTCTACGGATCGCCGATCGACGTGATGCGCGTGAACGGCAAGATCTTCGTGATGTCGGGCGACGTCGAGATCGAGAAGCACGATCACGAACACGAGGACGACGATCATTCGCACGGCGGTGGCGGCGGCCACGGCCATCATCACCACGGACACGCCCATCCCGGGCATTCGCACGATGTTTGAATACGACTTCATGATCAACGCCTTCGCGGCGTCGGGAATCGTCGCGGTGCTCGCGGGCATCGTCGGCTATTTCCTGGTGCTGCGCGGGCAGACCTTCGCCGGCCACGCGCTGTCGCACGTCGGCTTCACCGGCGCGACGGGCGCGGTGCTGCTCGGCCTCTCGCCGATCTGGGGGATGGTCGGCTTCACGCTCGCGGCCGGGATCGGCATGGGCGCGCTCGGCGAACGGCTCGCGGGCCGCGACGTCGCGATCGGCGTGATCCTGTCCGGCGCGCTCGGCTTCGGCCTGCTGTTCCTGCACTTCTACACGTCGTTCGCGACGCAGGTCACCGCGCTGCTGTTCGGCAACGTGCTCGCGGTCAGCCGCGACACGCTCGCGGTGCTCGCCGGCATCGGCGCGGTGAGCCTCGTCGCGCTCGCGCTGATCGCGCGGCCGCTGTTGTTCGCGTCGCTGCAGCCCGAGCTGGCCGAAGCCAAGGGCGTGTCGCTGCGCACGGTGTCGATGCTGTTCCTCGCGGTGTGCGCGCTCGCGGTGGCGGCGGCGACGCAGATCGTCGGCGTGCTGCTCGTATTCACGCTGCTGGTGGGGCCGGCGGCGGCCGCGCAGAACGTGTCGACGCGCCTGTCGACGGGCGTGCTGCTCGCCGCGCTGTTCGCGCTGTTCGAAGCGTGGGTCGGCATCGTGCTCGCGTATCACACCGACTGGCCGACGAGCTTCTGGATCACCGCGCTGTCGGCGCTCGTGTACGGCGCGAGCCTGTTGCGGCGCAACTGATCGCGGCGCGGCGCTCGCCGCCCGATTCCAATGAAAACGCCGGCGTGCCCGAGGGCAGCGCCGGCGTTTTTTCATGCGAACCGGATGCGTGACCGGCTTGCGCCGATACTCACCGCGCCAGCACGCGCGCGTGATGCGCGAGGTGATCCGCGATGAACGTCGAGATGAAGTAGTAACCGTGGTCGTAGCCCGGATGGCGGCGCAGCGTCAGCGGCTGGCCGGCCTTCGCGCACGCGGCTTCGAACACGTCGGGGTTCAACTGGTTCGCGAGGAACTGATCGGCGAGCCCCTGATCGACCAGGATGCCGTCCGCGAACTTCGGTGCATCGGCGCGCGCGACCAGCTCGCTCGCGTCGTGCGCCTTCCACGCTTCGCGATCGGCGCCCAGGTAGCCCGTGAACGCCTTCTCGCCCCACGGGCAGCGCGTCGGCGCGGCGATCGGCGCGAACGCCGACACCGACCGGTACAGGCCCGGATGACGCAACGCGAGCGTCAGCGCCCCGTGGCCGCCCATCGA
This sequence comes from Burkholderia sp. MSMB1826, assembly GCF_001526325.1. Taxonomy (NCBI): domain Bacteria; kingdom Pseudomonadati; phylum Pseudomonadota; class Betaproteobacteria; order Burkholderiales; family Burkholderiaceae; genus Burkholderia; species Burkholderia sp. MSMB1826. The sequence goes on along the minus strand of NZ_LOYN01000029.1, from coordinate 5,429 downwards.
GTGGCCGAAGATCCCGAGCCGCGCGCCGTCGATCGGCAGCTCGGCCGCGACGAGCTCGTGCAGCTCGCCCGTCACGTACGACTCCATCCGGTAATGCGTCGACCACGGCGCTTCGGTCGCATCGACGTAGAAGCCCGCGCCGACGCCGAAGTCCCACGCATCGGTCTCGCCCGGCACGCCCGCGCCGCGCGGGCTCGTGTCGGGCATCACGAGCGCGATGCCGTGCTGCGCCGCGTACTGCTGCGCGCCGCCCTTGATCGCGAACGTCTCGTCGGTGCTCGTGAGCCCCGCGAGATAGAACAGCGCTGGCACGCGCCCGTGCACAGCCTGCGGCGGCAGATACACCGAGAACTTCATCGGCAGGCCGATGGCCGCCGAATCGTGACGGTAGAAACGCTGCTCGCCGCCGTGGCACGCATGCGAGGAAACGAGTTCGAGCATGGCGGTATGCCCCCGGTCAGTACAGCACGACCGAGCGGATCGACTCGCCGGCCTTCATCAGGTCGAAGCCTTCGTTGATCCGCTCGAGCGGCAGCGTGTGCGTGATCAGGTCGTCGATGTTGATCTTGCCTTCCATGTACCAGTCGACGATCTTCGGCACGTCGGTGCGCCCGCGCGCGCCGCCGAACGCCGAGCCCTTCCATTCGCGGCCCGTCACCAGCTGGAACGGACGCGTGCTGATTTCCTCGCCGGCCGCGGCCACGCCGATGATGAACGACTGGCCCCAACCCTTGTGCGTGCACTCGAGCGCCTGACGCATCAGCTTCACGTTGCCGACGCATTCGAACGAGTAGTCGGCGCCGCCGTCGGTCAACTGCACGATGTGGTCGACGATGTTCTCGACTTCGTTCGGGTTGATGAAGTGCGTCATCCCGAACTTCTTCGCGAGCTCGACGCGCTTCGGGTTGATGTCGACGCCGATGATCTTGTCCGCGCCGACCATCTTCGCGCCCTGGATCACGTTCAGGCCGATCCCGCCGAGGCCGAACACGACGACGTTCGCACCGGCCTCGACCTTCGCCGAGTACACGACCGCGCCGACGCCCGTCGTCACGCCGCAGCCGATGTAGCAGATCTTGTCGAACGGCGCGTCCTCGCGCACCTTCGCGACCGCGATCTCCGGCACGACGATGTAGTTCGAGAACGTCGACGTGCCCATGTAGTGGAACAGCGGCTTGCCGTCGAGCGAGAAGCGCGACGTCGCGTCGGGCATCAGCCCCTTGCCCTGCGTCGCACGGATCTTCTGGCACAGGTTGGTCTTGCGCGACAGACAGAACTTGCATTCGCGGCATTCGGGCGTGTAGAGCGGAATCACGTGGTCGCCCTTTCTCACGGTGCCGACGCCGGGGCCGACGTCGACCACGACGCCCGCGCCTTCGTGGCCGAGGATCGCCGGGAAGATCCCTTCCGGATCGGCGCCCGACAGCGTGTAGTAGTCGGTGTGGCAGATGCCCGTCGCCTTCACCTCGATCAGCACTTCGCCGGCGCGCGGCCCTTCGAGATCGACTTCCTCGATCGTCAGCGGCGCACCGGCCTTCCATGCAATCGCGGCTTTCGTTTTCATCGTGTCACTCCTGTGTGTCTGTGAGATCGGCCCGAGCCGGCGTGCCGGCGCCTGCCGGGGTTTCGTGCAAAGCGGTCGAAGCCGTGCCGCGCGTGGCACGGCGCAAGAATTTCGTGCTCGCCATGATGGCTGCTCCCGCCGCGCGTCGCGTGCGAGAAACGGTCGCCGGCTTGCCAGGATGCGTCATCGCTGGCGCAAAAGAACAAGTGCCCGAGTTTAAACGCCCGTCGTGAACCATGCATCCGTGCGCGCGTACAGATCGACGAAGCGCGCGTGGCGTGCAGCCAGCAGGCGGTCGTCATGCGGCGCGGCAACCGGCGACGCGCTCGGCGCCAGCGTGTGCAACGCATCCTCGCGCCAATGCCCGATCGCGACGCCTGCGAGCAGCGCGGCGCCGCGCGTCGCGGCGTTCGGGCAGTCGATCGCCTGCAGCGATGCGCCGAGCGCGTCGGCGAGCAACTGGCGCCAGCGCGGATCGACCGAGCCGCCGCCCGCGAGGCGCAGCGTCGTCACCGCGTCGCCGCGATCGGCGTCGCGGATCGCATCGAGCCCCGCGCGCAACGCGAACGCGACGCCTTCGAATGCGGCGCGCATCATCGCGCCGCGCGTATCGCCGAGCCCGAGGCCGAGCCAGCCGCCGCGCGCATCGGGGTTCATCCACGGCGAGCGCTCGCCGGTCAGGTACGGCAGGAAGCACAGCCGTTCGGACGCCGGCTGCGCGAACGCGTCGTCATACGCATCGGCCCATCGCGCGTAGCCGAGCCAGCCGCGCACGGCTTCGAGCGCGAGCCCGACGTTCTGCATCGCCGCCATCGTGTAATAGCCGCCGCCCGCCGCCGCACGATAGCGATGCAAGCCGCGCCGCGCGGGCGGCAGCGCATCCGCGAGCACGACGATCTGCCCGCCGCTGCCGGTCGTCAGCAGCGCATCGCCTGCCGCGGCCAGCCCGCTGCCGAGCGCCGCGCACGCGGTATCGGCCGCGCCCGTCGCCAACGGCACGCCGGCCGGCAGGCCGAGCGCGGCGGCGGCCTGCGCGCCTAGCACGCCGCAGCGCGCGGTGGACGCACGCACCGGCGCGAAGCGGTCGGCAGGCAGGCCGAGCGCGTCGATCAACGCGATATCCCACTCGCCGTCGGGCGTGGCGAGCGCGGTGGCGCACGCGTCGCTCGGATCGGCCGCCACGTCGCCGCCGAGTGCGCTGCGCAGCCAGTCCTTCGGCTGCACGGCCCAGCGCGCGGCATGCAGCGCATCGGGTGCGTGCGTCGCCAGCCAGCGCAACAGCGGGCCCGCCATGCCGGGCGCCACGGGGTTCGGTGCGACGGACGATCCGGACGCCGGCCAATCGGCCGCATCCGCCTCGCGCGCCGCGCGCGTGTCGGGCCACAGCAGCGCGGGCCGCACCGGCTGGCCGGCCGCGTCGATCAGCACGACGCCATGCATCTGTCCCGAAAACCCGATCGCCGCCACCTGCGCACGCTCGTCGGCCGGCAGCCGCGCGGCCGCGCGCACGAGCGCCTGCCACCACGTGTCGGGCGCGATTTCCGCCCAGCCGGGCTGCGGCGACGACAACTCATAAGGCTCGCTCGCCACCGCCCGCTCGACGCCGTCGGCATCGAGCGTGACGAGTTTGATGGAGCCGGTGCCGAGGTCGATTCCGAGCAGGCGCATGACGTGAAGGAGAGTCGTATGAACGGATATCGATGATAACGGGATCGCGACGCGCGCCCCGTTTTTGGCCGTCGCTTCGACGCATCGAAAATGCGGTCGAGTCGCGGCGCTCCACCGGGCTGCACCGTGCACGCGAAAGCGGCCGTTCGCGGGTTAACCCGGCGCGATTTCCGCACCCCGCTTTTAGCCACTATGCGGCCCGCCCGATACACACCATAAAGCGACCCATATTTGACATGGGGGCCGGCGCTATTTTGAAGCGCTATAAAACCGGTACACCTCACTCCCGCGGCAGTTTCCCGATGATCGATCCCCTGCTCCATGCCGAAATGGCATATCGAACCAGCAAAGAGCGGAATAGAACCCAGTGCTCTTGTTGCATGGACTCATTCCGAATAACTTCGTATCACCCCGAAAACAAGATCATGGAGTGAGACAGATGCAATCGAACACGGTCCATCCGTGCGATGAGGTGCTGCCGACCGGCAAGCTGGTAACGCTCGGCCTGCAGCACGTCCTCGTCATGTACGCCGGCGCCGTCGCCGTGCCGCTTATCGTCGGCGCGGCGCTCAAGCTGCCGAAAGACCAGATCGCGTTCCTGATCAGCGCCGATCTGTTTTCGTGCGGCATCGCCACGCTGATCCAGACGCTCGGCCTGTGGATCTTCGGCATCCGCCTGCCCGTCATCATGGGCTGCACGTTCGCGGCGGTCGGCCCGATGATCGCGATCGGCACGAACCCCGGCCTCGGCATTCTCGACATCTTCGGCTCGACCATCGCCGCCGGCATCATCGGCATCGTGCTCGCGCCGATGATCGGCAAGCTGTTGCGGTTCTTCCCGCCCGTGGTCGTCGGCACGGTGATCGCCGTGATCGGGCTGTCGCTGATGGAAGTGGGCATCAACTGGGCGGCCGGCGGCGTCGGCAACCCCGAGTACGGCAGCCCGGTCTATCTCGGCCTGTCCCTGCTCGTGCTCACGCTGATTCTGCTGATCAACAAGTTCGGCCGCGGCTTCATCGCGAACATCTCGGTGCTGCTCGGCATCGTCGCCGGCTTCGTGATCGCGTTCGCGATCGGCCGCGTGAACACCGACGGCGTGGCGCATGCGCCGTGGGTCGGCTTCGTGATGCCGTTCCACTTCGGCCTGCCGCACTTCGATCCGCTGTCGATCGTGACGATGGTCACGGTGATGTTCGTCACGTTCATCGAATCGACCGGCATGTTCCTCGCGGTCGGCGACATGGTCGATCGCCCGGTCAATCAGGAGCGCCTCGTGCGCGGCCTGCGCGTCGACGGCCTCGGCACGCTGATCGGCGGCATCTTCAACTCGTTCCCGCATACGTCGTTCTCGCAGAACGTCGGCCTGATCGGCGTGACGGGTGTGAAGAGCCGCTTCGTGTGTGCGACGGGCGGCGTGATCCTCGTGCTGCTCGGCCTGTTCCCGAAGATGGCGCAGGTCGTCGCGTCGGTGCCGCCGTTCGTGCTCGGCGGCGCAGGCATCGTGATGTTCGGGATGGTCGCCGCGAACGGCATCAAGGTGCTGTCGAAGGTCGACTTCGTGAACAACTCGCACAACCTGTTCATCGTCGCCGTGAGCGTCGGCATGGGCCTCGTGCCGGTCGTGTCGCCGCACTTCTTCTCGAAGCTGCCGCCGGCGCTCGCGCCGATCCTGCACAGCGGCATCCTGCTCGCATCGGCCACGGCCGTGATCCTGAACATCGTGTTCAACGGCGTGAAAGGCGAAAAGGATGCACGCTGCGAAATTCGGCGCGCCGGACACGACTTCGATGGGCGTCCCGCCGACGCGCACCACTGATCGCGCCGCGCCGGACGACGGCGCGAAGCGGTAACGACGAACGCCACGGCATGCCGTGGCGTTTTTGTTTCGGGGTGCAGGACCCGACACGGTGCCGGGCGATCGCACTTCACGCGGGCAGGCAAGTCGCCGGATGCACGATGCGCCATGCCGACTGACGGTGTGATCGACGTGTGATGGCACGAACGCAATGCGACGCGACGCACGCATCGTCACGACGTCGACGCCATTCTTCCCGCACGATTCGACCGCGCAATCGGGATAGGGGCGGTCAGGCAGCCTGACCGATCCCCTCCCACACCACCCGGCATGCGGGTCCGCACCGGGCGGTTCGAGCAGTTGAGGTCATGAGAGTCGAGGCACGCCCAGACGGTCGAAGTG
>NZ_LOYN01000028.1:0-85562 GCF_001526325.1 Burkholderia sp. MSMB1826 | reverse complement strand
TGTTCGACCGTCTGGGCGTGCCTCGACTCTCATGACCTCAACTGCTCGAACCGCCCGGTGCGGACCCGCATGCCGGGTGGTGTGGGAGGGGATCGGTCAGGCTGCCTGACCGCCCCTATCCCGATTGGGAACTGCGCAAGAGAGCGGCGACGGGGTGGGGGTGGCAGATGCCGCCAACGTCGTTGACGGGCGGATTCGGGCAATCGCTCAATAACTGCCGTTCGCAAACCGTGCGATCGGATCGTCCGCCGTACCGGTGCGCTGGCTGATGGGCGCGGATTGCGTCGATGCGCGCCACACCTGCACGGGCGCGGACTCGATACCGCGCGGGGGCGTCGACGCGGTCGCGGGCGGCGGCTCGGCATCGAAGGCGGCCGCTTGGGCAGCCGTCAGCGCGGTCGTCGGGATCTGCGTGCCGACTTCTGCCGGGGCGGCCGGTGCGGTATTGGCCGTCATCGCGGGCATCGCGTCATTCGCCGACGTGGCTTGCTGCTGCGCCGCCTGCATCCGCGGCGGCGGCGGTTCGTACGGATCGGCGACCGGCGCTGCCGGTGCAACTGCGGCGGCCGTCGCGACCGGCGTGGTCGGGGTGGCCGGCGCCTGCGTCGCTCTCGCTTGCGGCGGCGCATACGCGGGTTGCCGCGGTGCGGCGGCAGCCGTCACGACCACGGGAGCGGCTGCGACCACCGGCGCATTGCGCGGCTCGTCGCGCTTGGCTTCGTAGGTCGGCGCATCGAATGGCGTCGGGGCCGAGCGCGGCGGCGCGACGCGGCGAATGCCGTCGAAGCGCTTCGCCCAGTAGGGGTTCGTCAGGTAGTCGAGCCGTACGGTGCCGCCCGTCGACGGTGCGTTGACGAAGCGCAGCTTGCCAACATAGATACCGACGTGCGAATGCGGCCGCCCGGTCGTATTGAAGAAAATCAGGTCGCCCGGCGCGATCTCGTCGGGTTCGATCGACACGCCGCGGCTGCTCATGTCGGCGGTCGTGCGCGGCAGGTTCACGTCGGCGGCACGGCCGATCACGTAGCGGACGAGCCCGCTGCAGTCGAAGCCGCTCGCCGGCGTGTTGCCGCCCCAGCGATACGGGACGCCGACGAGGCTCATCGCCTGGATCGAGATTTCTTCCTGACCGACGCTGTGGTCGACGAATTTCGGGAAATTGGCGGGCGCCGGGAATGCACGCGGCGTCGTGATCTTCATGCCCGAAGCGGAACGCGATGCCGACTGCGGCGGCACGCTGGAACAGGCCGCAAGCAGGGAGACGACGGCGACGGGAACCCAGATTCGAAGCATGGCAAGGCGGGCGAGCGCGGTGCGCTCGCGAATCGTATGACAACAGACAGACCCGATGGTAGACGCACCGGCGGGGCTTAAGCAACCATTCTTGAGAATTTACTTGAAGTTTCGCGCGTAAACTGCGTTGTTGCGTGACGAAGCGTTACTTATGTCTTCGACCCCAAATAAAAACGGCGCTCCGGAAACGGAGCGCCGCGTGGCGTCGACAGCCGGCCGATCGGCCGGCTCGCGCGTTACAGAATGTCCGACGCGTAGTCGGCGAGTCGCGAGCGTTCGCCGCGCGCGAGGGTCACGTGGCCGCTGTGGCCCCAGCCCTTGAAGCGGTCGACGACGTAGGTCAGGCCCGAACTGCCTTCGGTCAGGTAAGGCGTGTCGATCTGCGCGATGTTGCCGAGGCAGACGATCTTCGTGCCGGGGCCCGCGCGCGTGACGAGCGTCTTCATCTGCTTCGGCGTCAGGTTCTGCGCCTCGTCGATGATCAGGTACTTGTCGACGAACGTGCGGCCGCGCATGAAGTTCATGCTCTTCACTTTCAGGCGCGAACGGATCAGTTCCTGTGTCGCGGCACGGCCCCATTCGCCGGCCGCGTCGTCGGTCTTCTGCAGCACTTCGAGGTTGTCGTCGAATGCGCCCATCCACGGCTGCATCTTCTCTTCCTCGGTACCGGGCAGGAAACCGATGTCCTCGCCGACGGGCACGGTCGCGCGCGTCACGATGATCTCGTTGTAGCGCTTGTCGTCGAGCACCTGCGCGAGGCCGGCCGCGAGCGCGACGAGCGTCTTGCCGGTGCCGGCCTGACCGAGCAGCGTGACGAAGTCGATCTCGGGGTTCATCAGCAGGTTCAGCGCGAAGTTCTGCTCGCGGTTGCGCGCGGTGATGCCCCACACGTTGTTCTTGTGGTGGCTGTAGTCGCGCAGCGTCTGCAGCAGCGCCGTCTTGCCGTTCAGCTCGCGGACGATCGCGTGGAACGTCGGCTCGCCGTTCTGCGGCTCCAGATAGACGAACTCGTTGACGAGCATCGACGCGACGAGCGGACCCGTCACGCGGTAGTACGTGGTGCCCGTCTTCGTGTCCTGCCAGCTCTCCATGCCCTTCGCGTGCTTGGTCCAGAAGTCCTGCGGCAGTTCGCGCACGCCGTTGTACAGGAGATCCGAATCCTCGAGCACCTGGTCGTTGAAGTAGTCTTCCGCGGGCAGGCCGAGTGCGTGCGCCTTGATCCGCATGTTGATGTCTTTCGACACCAGCACGACCTGACGATCGGGGCGGTCGCGCTGCAGCGCGCGCACGACGCCGAGGATCTGGTTGTCGGCCTTGCCTTCGGGCAAGCCTTCGACCGGCGCGATATCGGCCAGCTTCGTCTGGAAGTACAGGCGGCCGAGCGCGTCGCGGCTGCCGAGGCGCGACAGCGGAATGCCGGCCGAGATCGGGCCGCCGTCGGCGACGAGCGCGTCGAGCGTGCGGCTGACCTGGCGTGCATTGCGCGCGACTTCGGACATCCCCTTCTTGTGGTTGTCGAGTTCCTCGAGCGTCATCATCGGCAGATAGACGTCGTGTTCCTCGAAGCGGAAGAGGCTGCTCGGGTCGTGCATCAGCACGTTGGTGTCGAGCACGAACAGTTTCTGCTGTTCGGCTTCGGCGGGCTTGCGGCCGCGCGACTTCGTCGCGGCGCCGGCGTCGCGCGCGGGCGTGGCCGCCGGTTTGCCGGCGGCCGGTTTGTCGTTGCGTGCGACGACCGGCGCCGTGGGCTCGACGGGCGCCGGCAGCGGCTGCAGCAGGGCGGCCGTCTGCTTGGTCTTGCGGCCGCGCGCGGGTGCGCTCGCGGCGCCGGACACCGAAGACGCGACGGCGCGCAACGGCGCGGCCGTGTTCGCGGCTTCGATCATCGGTGGGGCCACGCTGGCCGAACCATAGTCACCGGCTGTGGATGCGTCCCCTTCGGCGGATTTCTTCGCGGCTTTCGCTGGCCGCGCTTTCGCCTTGTATTCGTCGGGCGGCAGCAGGCTGCCGAGCTTGCTGGGGGGAGTAGGCAAAGGCATGGTGTCCCTCGGGAGGAATCGTGTCGCATGAAGTGCGCCGCTGATCGCATCCTGCGTGACGTAGACGCATGCAGTTTGCGCGCGGTGGCGCACAGGAATTTCGTCTAGCCGGTTCGCCTAAGTGTCGATCAGCTCCTCGATGCGGTAAGGGCCGGACCGGGGAGGGCCGGCGCGCGTTCCATAAAAAAAGCCGCTGCCCCGTCGACAGGGACATGCGGCTCGGCTGATGCCGTCGTGATGCGCGTCAGGTGCCGGCAAGCATTGCAACGGGCACCGGCGCAGCTACGAGAAATATGGGGCGAACTGGCATTCATTGCGGCCCAATATAACGCGCCTCAAAGCGCTTGTACAGCCTTTAGCACGTCGTCCACGTGACCCGGTACCTTGATGCCGCGCCATGCCTGGCGAAGCACGCCGTCGGCGTCGATCAGGAACGTCGAGCGCTCGATTCCGCGCACTTCCTTGCCATACATTTTCTTCATCTTGATGACATCGAACAACGCGCACAGCGCTTCGTCGGCATCGGAGATCAGCGGGAACGGCAGCTCGAGCTTGGCCTTGAAATTGTCGTGCGAGCGCAGGCTGTCGCGCGACACGCCGATGACTTCCGCACCGGCTTTCTTGAACTTCGGATAGAGATCGCGGAACTGCAGCCCTTCGGTCGTGCAGCCCGGCGTGTTGTCCTTCGGATAGAAGTACAGCACGAGCTTCTTGCCCTTCAGGTCGGACAGCGAAATGTCGCCGCCCGTGGCCGGTGCGGTGAAATCGGGAACTTGACGGTCAACTTCGACGGACACGTGTTTCTCCTGTTGTTATGGAAGAGCGCCGCTGCGGCGGCGCGGTTCGGCGGGGCGGCGCAGCAGCGCTTCGCAAGGGCGGCGACGCCGGCGCGCGCGAACTCAGTCGGGCTGGACGATCAGCTCACCGGAGCGGCCGGGGATTTCGCCCCACGCGACAGGGTACGATGGCAGCGAGTCGCGGTCCAGCGTCGCATGGTAGTCGCCCATCGTCGCGAACGTGTGGCCCTGCGCACGCCAGCCGGCGAGCAGTTGCTCGAATACGGGCGCGAGCTTCTGGCCTTCGAGCTCCGCATGCAGCGTGAACACCTGGTCGTGCGGATTGGTTTCGGTGAACTTGAGGAGGTGCGCGGCGACGTTGTGCGTGTCGACGCCGTCGACGCCGAGCACTTCGTCGAGCGTCGGCAGCGTGGTCGGCATCTGCACGTGCGACAGCGTGCGGCCGCCGACCACGGGCAGGTACGGCGAGTGGCCGCGACCGTCGGACGCGTAGCGCATCCCCCACGCGTCGATCTGCTCGAACGCGGCGTCGTTCATCTGCCAGCCCGCCGCGCCGTGCGTGACGGGCGGCGCGCCGAAGATCTCGACGAAGCGCGCGTGACTCTTCTGCATTTCGCGCGCGGTCCAGTCGCGATCGCGTACGCGCACGTTGTCCTGCCAGTAGACGTGATCCCACGTGTGGATCCCGCATTCGAAGCCGGCCTCGTGAATCGCACGCATGTCGGCGATCGCGCGGCGACCGATGTCGGGGCCGGGCAGCAGCACGCCGTACATCAGCTGCTTCACGCCGTAGTGTTCGACCACCGACGTGCGCGACACCTTCTTCAGGAAGCCCGGGCGGAACACGCGCCGCAGCGCCCAGCCTGTGTGATCGGGGCCGAGGCTGAAGAGGAAGGTCGCGCGGGCATTGAAGCGATCGAAGATGCGCGCGAGGTTCGGCACGCCTTCGCGCGTGCCGCGCAGCGTGTCGACGTCGATCTTGAGGACGATACGAGCCAAGCGAGCGTCCCGATCAGCCTTGCTGTTCGACGAGCGCGCGCGCGTCGGCGACGTGGCCGCGATACGCTTCGAAGATGTTGCGCAGCGCGTCGTCGAACGTCGCCTGCGGCGCCCAGCCGAGCTCCTGCATCGTGTTGTCGATCTTCGGCACGCGGTTCTGCACGTCCTGGTAGCCGTTGCCGTAGTAGGCGCCGGACGTCGTTTCGACGAGCTTTACCTGCTTGGCCGAATCGGCGTACTCGGGGAATTCCGCGGCCAGTTCGAGCATCTTGTGCGCGAGCTCGCGAACCGAGAAGTTGTTCTTCGGATTCCCGATGTTGTAGATCTTGCCCGACGCGACGCCGCCCTTGTTCTCGATGATCTTCATCAGCGCGCTGATGCCGTCGCCGATATCGGTGAACGCGCGCTTCTGCGACCCGCCGTCGACGAGGCTGATGTTCTCGCCGCGCACGATGTGGCCGAGGAACTGCGTGACCACGCGCGAGCTGCCTTCCTTCGGCGTGTAGATCGAGTCGAGGCCCGGGCCGATCCAGTTGAACGGACGGAACAGCGTGAAGTTCAGGCCTTCCATCCCGTAGCCCCAGATCACGCGATCCATCAGCTGCTTCGAGCACGCGTAGATCCAGCGCGGCTTGTTGATCGGGCCGTAGGTGAGCGCCGACGCGTCCGGGTCGAACTGCTCGTCCGAGCACATGCCGTAGACCTCGGAGGTCGACGGGAACACGAGGTGCTTGCCGTACTTGACGGCCGAACGCACGATCGGCAGGTTCGCCTCGAAATCGAGTTCGAACACGCGCAGCGGCTGCTGGACGTAGGTGGCCGGCGTCGCGATCGCGACGAGCGGCAGGATCACGTCGCACTTCTTCACGTGATACTCGACCCACTCCTTGTTGATCGTGATGTCGCCTTCGAAGAAATGCATCCGCTCGTGGTTGACGAGGTCGCCCAGCCGGTCGGTCTGCATGTCCATGCCGAACACTTCCCAATCGGTGGTTTCAAGAATGCGCTTCGACAGGTGATGGCCGATGAAGCCGTTCACACCCAGGATCAGGACTTTTTTTGCTTTCATGAATGACGGGAAGAATGAATGAACTGCGCGAATTCCGCGGGCGTCACGACGGTTTCGCCGCCGTCGCGCTGCTGCCACAGCTCGAGAATGGATAGGGCGCGGCTGTCGCCGCAGACGCCGAATAGCGCATTATCGCTTACGTGCAGGCCGGGCGGCAAATCTGCCGCGGCCGCCGCCGCCGCGCTGCCGGGCGCCGCGAGGCGCGCGCGCGCGATCACGAAGCGCGCGCCGCCGACGTCCGTGAATGCACCCGGATACGGGGGGGCGACCGCGCGCACCAGGTTGTAGACCTGCGCGGCCGGTTTCGACCAGTCGACGCGGCCGTCCTCGGGCTTGCGTCCGCCGTAGTAGCTGCCGGTCGCGAGATCGTTCGGCAGGTGCGGCGCCTCGCCCGCGAGCAGCGCGGGCAGCACGCGCCACAGCGTCTGCTCGGCGGCCACCGTGACCTTGTCGAATACCTGCGCGGCCGTATCGTCCGGCAGGATCGGCACCGCGGTCTGCGCGAGGATCGCGCCCGCGTCGGGCTTGGCGGCCATTTCGTGCAGCGTCGCGCCGGTTTCGGTCTCGCCGTTCAGCACGGCCCAGTTGGTCGGTACCCGACCCCGGTATTTCGGCAGCAGCGAACCGTGCATGTTGTATGCGCCGCGCGGCGCGATCGCGAGCAGGTCCACCGGCAGCATGTGCCGATAGTAGAACGAGAAGATGAAATCGGGCTGCGCGTCGGACACCGCGCTGCGCAGCGCCGGATCGGCGGGATCGGCCGGCGTGACGACCGGAATGCCGTGTTCGGCTGCGACGGACGCGACGCTGCCGAACCAGATGTTCTCGTTCGGATTGTCCTCGTGCGTGACGACCAGCGCGACGTCGACGCCGCGCGCGAGCAGCACCTGCAGGCAGCGTACGCCGACGTTGTGATACGCGAAGACGACCGCGCGCGGCTTCATTGCGCGGCTCCCGGGCGGTGCGCGGCGGCCGGCACCGGCGGCACGCCGTCGTGCTGCTCGAGCACGGCCTGGATCAGGTAGCGCGGCCGCGCGCGCACCTGCTGGTAGATGCGGCCGACGTATTCGCCGAGCAGGCCGAGCGCGAAGATGATCACGCCGAGCAGGAAGAACGTGATCGCGAACAACGTGAACACGCCTTGCACTTCCGCGCCGACGATGAAGCGGCGCACGAGCAGCAGCACGAACAGCGCGGCGGAGCCGAGCGACAGGATCACGCCGATGAACGACAGCCACTGCAACGGCACGACCGAGAAGCCCGTCACCAGGTCGAAGTTCAGCCGGATCAGGCTGTACAGCGAATACTTCGATTCGCCCGCGAAGCGTTCCTCGTGCGCGACCTCGATTTCGGTCGGGTTCTGCGCGAACGTGTACGCGAGCGCGGGGATGAACGTGTTGACTTCGCCGCACACGTTGATCGTGTCGATGATGCGGCGGCTGTACGCGCGCAGCATGCAGCCCTGGTCGGTCATCTTGATGCGCGTGATGCGTTCGCGCAGCCGGTTCATCATCTGCGACGCCTTGCGTCGCCACAGGCTGTCCTGGCGCTGCTTGCGGATCGAGCCGACGTAGTCGTGGCCCTCGCGCATCTTCGCGATCAGCTTGCCGATTTCCTCGGGCGGGTTCTGCAGGTCGGCGTCGAGCGTGACGACGATCTCGCCGCGCGATTGCGCGAAGCCGGCGAGGATCGCCATGTGCTGGCCGTAGTTGCCGTTGAGCAGCACCACGCGCGTCGTGTCGGGGCGCACGTGGAACTGGTCGGCGAGCATCGCGGCCGAGCGGTCGCGGCTGCCGTCGTTGATCAGGATCACTTCGTACGACGCGTCGAGTGCGTCGAGCGCCGGATACAGCCGCGCGAACAGCGCGGCGAGGCCGTCTTCCTCGTTGTACACGGGGATGATGACCGATACTTCGGGCCGGCCGGCGTCCAGGTGCGCGGCGCCCGAATGCCCGGCGCGTGCTTCAAGGTGACTCATGTACGCTTATTTTCCGTATTGTTCGCAAATCTGATTGACGGCGTCGACCACGCGACGCACGTCGCCTTCCGTCATCTGCGTAAACAGCGGCAGCGTGACGGTCGACGCGCCGTACCGCTCGGCGTGGGGGAACATGCCCTCCTTGAAACCGCGCGCACGGTACAGCGTGAAAAGATGGATCGCCGGGTAGTGGATGCCCGTGCCGATGCCGCGTTCCTTCATCTGCGCCATGAACTCGGCGCGCGAGATCGACAGCCGCTCGAGCGGCAGCGTGACCAGGAACATGTGCCAGTTGCCGTTCTCGAATTCGGCGACCGGCAGGCCGACGCCGAGCTTCACGGCCGCGCCGCCGTCGAACGCGGCGAAATACGCGCGGGCGAGGGCGCGGCGCTGCGCGGTGAAGCGCTCGATGTGCGGCAACTGGCCGAGGCCGACGCGCGCGGCCACGTCGGTCAGGTTGTACTTGCCGCCGAGCACGTCGCAGTCCATCCCGTCGAAGCCGGTGCGCGTGATGCCCTGCAACCGGTACTTCTGCGCGAGCATGGCTTCGTCCTCGTCGTTCAGCACGAGCGCGCCGCCTTCGATCGTCGTCAGGTTCTTGTTCGCGTGGAAGCTGAACGACACGATGTCGCCGATCGCGCCGATGCGCTTGCCGCGCCACGTCGAGCCGAACGCCTGCGCGGCGTCCTCGATCACGCGCAGCTTGTGCGCGCGGGCGATCGCGTACAGGCGGTCCATGTCGACCGGCAGGCCGGACAGGAACACGGGGATGATCGCCTTCGTGCGCGGCGTGATCGCCTGTTCGAGCTTGTCGAGGTCGATGTTGCGCGTGACGGGATCGATGTCGGCGAACACGGGCGTCGCGCCCGTTTCGATGATCACGTTGCTGGTCGAGACCCACGACGCAGGCGTCGTGATCACCTCGTCGCCGGGGCCGACGCCCGCGATGCGCAGGCCGATCTCGAGCGTGCAGGTGCCCGAATTGAATGCGCGGACCGGACGGCCGCCGCAGTACTCGGACAGCGCGGCCTCGAATTTCTGGCACTGCGGGCCGGTGGTGATCCAGCCCGAGCGCAGCACGTCGACGACGCCCTGGATGGTTTCCTCATCGATCTCGGGGCGGGTGAACGGCAGAAACGGAGCAGTAGTCTGGCTCATGAACGCGTTTGGCCTGTAATGGCGTGTAATAAAAGGGTCGGGCGATCCGTCCGAAACCGGCATTAGACACCGGTTGGCCGATTCGCACCGTGATTTTTTGTAGGCGGACGCTTAACGCGGCGGGCCGTGTTCAGCTGCGCGCGAGCACGAGCACGCCGATCAGGATGATGCCGATGCCGACGAGCCGCTGGACCGACAACACCTCGCCGAACAGGTACCACGCCGCGAACGCGTTGACGACGTAGCCGAGCGACAGCATCGGGTACGCGATCGACACGTCGACCCGCGACAGCCCGAGGATCCACACGACGACGCTCAGCACGTAGCAGCCGAGGCCGCCGATGATCGGCAACTGGGTCGCGATCTTGAGCCCGACCGGGATGATGTTCGCACGGCTGAATTCGAAGTGTCCAACGGCGTTGACGCCGGCTTTCAGCAGAAGTTGCGCACAGGCGTTGAGCATCACGCCGGTGACGATGCAGACGAACGAAACGGGATTCATGCGGCGGGCGTCCTTACGATTGCGGTTTCTCGACGATCACGCGGCGGTTGTCGCGCGCGATCACGCGCATCGGCACGCCTTCCTTGACCAGCGCGTCGTACTGGCCAGGCGCCATGATCGCGAGCGCATGGGTGTCCTGCTTCCAGCGCGCGATCCATTCGCCGACGGTCGGGATCCATTTGTTCGGCTCGACCGAGATCCCGAACGCGAGCTCGTCCTGGCGCTGCACCATGATCGTCGTGTGGCCCACGTAGAACGGGAACGTGTGATCGAGCATCTCGACCGAGTAGAACGGCGTGTCGGGCGGCAGTTTCGCCAGTTCGGCGCGCACGGCCGGCGCGAGCAGCGCGCCCGAGCTGTAGCGGCCGAACTCGTCGTGCCCGGTGCCGCCGATCGTGCCGAACGCGAGCCACGCGGCGCCGAACGCGGCGAGCGCGGCGGCCACGCCCGCGCGGCGGTTCAGCCACGCGGCCGCGAGCGTCAGCGCGGCCGAGACCGCGAGACCGGCGTACAGCCACATCTGGAATGCGCGGTACAGCGCGTTCGGCGTGCGGGCGTCGCCCTGGTAAGCGAGGAAGATGATCCCGAACGCTGCGGCGACGAAGAACACGAGGTAGCCGAGCAGATGGCGACGGAAGCGCTCGGCCGTCATCAGCGGCAGGTACGCGCCGATGATCAGCGCGAGCGCCGGCGCGACCGGCAGCACGTACGAGATCAGCTTCGAATGCGACGCGCTGAAGAACAGGAAGATGAACGCGCTCCAGATCAGCAGCACGAGCATCGGCGAGAAGCCGTTCGGCTGGCGCGGCATGCGCAGCGCATGACGGATGCTCTGCCACGCGACCGACAGCCACGGCAGGAAGCCGACCAGCAGCACCGGCACGAAGTAGTACAGCGGGCCCGGGCGGTTCTGTTCCGGGGTCAGGTACCGGCGGAACTGCTGGACGATGAAGAAGAAGTTGAAGAATTCGGGGTTGCGCTGCTGGACGAGCACGAACCACGGCAGGACGATCGCGAAGAAGATCACGAGGCCGCTGACCAGGTACAGGCGCTTCCACAATGCCCAGTCGCGCGCGATCAGCGTATACAGCACGAGCACGGCGCCGGGCAGGATCAGGCCGACGAGGCCCTTGGACAGCACCGCGAACGCCATCGCGGCCCAGCACGCCCACATCCAGCCGCGCACCGCGGCCGGGCGCAGCCCGGGCCGTTGCGCGAGCAGCAGCGAGCAGAGCGACAGCGCCATCCAGAACGCGAGCCCCATGTCGAGCGCGTTGAAGTGGCCCATCAGGTTCCAGTACGGCGAGCTGGCGAGCACGACGGCCGCGAGGAAGCCCGACAGCGGGTTGAACAGGCGCGCGCCGGTGTAGCCGACGAGCAGCACGCCGGCGAAGCTCGCCACCGCGGTATAGAGGCGCGCCTGCCATTCGCCGATGCCGAACCACGCGAACGTCAGCGCGTTCAGCCAGGTTTGCAGCGGCGGCTTCTCGAAGTACTTGTAGCCGTTGTAGCGCGGCGTGATCCAGTCGCCGGTGACGAACATCTCGCGCGCCATTTCCGCATAGCGGCCTTCGTCGCTCGGGATCAGGTGGCGCAGCCCGAGCGGCGCGAACCAGACGATCGCGAGCGCGACGAGCAGGAGGACGAGCGTGATGCGATTGAGCGGTAGCCTCGACGGCGTATCGTTCATGGGTTTTCAGCCTGTTTGGTTGTTGTGACGGGCCGCCGGCGGATGCGCCGGGGCCGGGCGGCCTGACTGGGCGATCGGGGGATCGACCCGCTGCGCCGGCCCGACTTTTACCGCATCGGGGCTTAACGTTCAATTAAGAGCGCGGCGGCGACTTTGCGGCCCTCGGCCATCAGGATGTTGTAGGTGCGGCAGGCGGCCTGGAAATCCATCGTTTCGACGCCGATCCGCTTCGCGGTGAGCGCCGCGACGAGCCGCGGGTGCGGGAAACGCAGCCGCGCGCCGCTGCCGAAGATCACGAGCTCGGGCGTCGGGTCGAGCAGCATCGCGAAATGCTCGGGCGCGAGCGCGTCGAACGACGACACGGGCCACGCCTGGACCGGCGCGCCGGGCAGCACGATGACGCTCGTTTCATGGCGTTCGAGGTTGACGTCGACATAATCGGGGCCGTAGCCGGTGACGGTATTGAGCGCGCCGCTCGTGTCCTGGTGCAGTTTCAAATCGGTATTCCGCGGTTCCGTAGGGGAATGGGTTGGCGGGGCCGTACGGCCCGGCTGGCCGGTTTCGCGCCCTCGGGCACGCGCGGACGCCCGACGGCGCGGGCCCGGCGCGGCTATGGTGCATTGCGAAAGTCGGCCAAAATCCGCTAAATTATAACTTTTTGGTCGCCTGCGGGCGCCACTTGCGTCGTGCGCCGCCACAAGCTGCGTCCGACCGCCGCTTTTTCCCAGCCTAGACAGCGCGCACAGACCGGCCGCTTTCCAGTTTTGATCCCGTCCCCCCGGCCGCAAGGCCAATCCAGGAACCGTGTCGTCGTGAAACCGATTCAGAAGTCGAACAAGCTGCTCAACGTCTGCTACGACATCCGTGGCCCGGTGCTCGAGCACGCGAAGCGCCTCGAGGAAGAAGGCCACCGCATCATCAAGCTGAACATCGGCAACCTCGCGCCGTTCGGGTTCGACGCGCCGGACGAGATCATCCAGGACATGATCCGCAACCTGCCGGCATCGTCCGGCTATTCGGATTCGAAGGGCGTGTTCTCGGCGCGCAAGGCCGTGATGCACTACACGCAGGAAAAGGGCGTCCTCGGCGTCGGCCTCGACGACATCTACATCGGCAACGGCGCGTCCGAGCTGATCGTGATGGCGACCCAGGCACTGCTGAACGACGGCGACGAAGTGCTGCTGCCCGCGCCCGACTACCCGCTGTGGACGGCGGCCGTGAGCCTGTCGGGCGGCACGCCCGTGCACTACGTGTGCGACGAGCAGAACGCGTGGATGCCCGATCTGGACGACATCCGCAGCAAGATCACGCCGAACACGAAGGCGATCGTCGTGATCAACCCGAACAATCCGACCGGCGCGCTTTATTCCGACGAATTGCTGCTCGAGTTGCTCGAGATCGCGCGTCAGCACGGGCTGATCGTGTTCGCCGACGAGGTCTACGACAAGATCGTCTACGACGGCCTCGAGCACACCGCGCTGGGTGCGCTGTCGGAGGACGTGATCACCGTCACGTTCAACAGCCTGTCGAAGAGCTATCGGTCGTGCGGCTATCGCGCGGGCTGGATGGCCGTGTCGGGCCTCGGCGGCGACAACCGCCGGCGCGCGAAGGATTACCTCGAAGGGCTCGGCATCCTGTCGTCGATGCGCCTGTGCGCGAACGTACCCGGCCAGTTCGCGATCCAGACGGCGCTCGGCGGCTACCAGAGCATCAACGAGCTGATCGTGCCGAGCGGGCGCCTGTACAAGCAGCGCGAACTCGCGTACGACATGCTGACGTCGATCCCGGGCGTGACCTGCGTGAAACCGCAGGCCGCGCTGTACATGTTCCCGCGCCTCGACCCGAAGCTCTACCCGATCCAGAACGACCAGCAGTTCATTCTCGACCTGTTGCTCGAGGAACGCGTGCTGCTCGTGCAGGGCACGGGGTTCAACTGGGCGACGCCGGACCACTTCCGCGTGGTCTTCCTGCCGAACCTCGACGACCTGGCCGATTCGATCAACCGGATCGCACGCTTTCTCGACGGCTACCGCAAGCGCCATTCGGTCTGAGCGGGCAGGGGCCGCACGGAACTCACTACTTCTTACTCATCGATCACACGCAGCATGGAACCGATCAAAGTTGGCCTGTTGGGCTTCGGCACCGTCGGCAGCGGCACCTTCACGGTGTTGCACCGCAACCAGGAAGAAATCAAACGACGCGCGGGGCGCGGCATCGAGGTCGCGCGCATCGCCGTGCGCAACCCGGCCAAGGCGCAGGCCGCGCTCGGCGCTCACGCCGGCACCGCGCAGATCACCGACGATTTCAACGCGGTCGTCGACGATCCGTCGATCGCGATCGTCGCCGAGATGATCGGTGGCACGGGCATCGCGCGCGAGCTCGTGCTGCGCGCGATCGCGAACGGCAAGCACGTCGTGACGGCGAACAAGGCGCTGCTCGCGGTGCACGGCACCGAGATCTTCGAAGCCGCGCGCGAGCAAGGCGTGATGGTCGCGTTCGAGGCGGCCGTCGCCGGCGGCATCCCGATCATCAAGGCGCTGCGCGAAGGCCTGACCGCGAACCGCATCCAGTACATCGCCGGCATCATCAACGGCACGACGAACTACATCCTGTCGGAAATGCGCGACCGCGGGCTCGACTTCGCGACCGCGCTGAAGGCCGCGCAGGAACTCGGCTACGCGGAAGCCGATCCGACCTTCGACATCGAAGGCGTCGACGCCGCGCACAAGGCGACGATCATGAGCGCGATCGCGTTCGGCGTGCCGGTGCAGTTCGACCGCGCGTACGTCGAAGGCATCAGCAAGCTCGACGCGACCGACATCCGCTACGCGGAGGAGCTCGGCTACCGGATCAAGCTGCTCGGCATCGCACGCCGCGCCGCGAACGGCATCGAGCTGCGCGTGCACCCGACGCTGATCCCGGAAAAGCGCCTGCTCGCGAACGTCGAGGGCGCGATGAACGCGGTCGTCGTGCATGGCGACGCGGTCGGCACGACGCTGTACTACGGCAAGGGTGCGGGCGCGGAGCCGACTGCGTCGGCCGTGGTCGCGGATCTCGTCGACGTCACGCGCCTGCATACGGCCGATCCCGAGCATCGCGTGCCGCACCTCGCGTTCCAGCCGGACAGCCTGTCGAATACGCCGATTTTGCCGATCGAGGAAGTGACGAGCGGCTACTACCTGCGCCTGCGCGTCGCCGACCAGACCGGCGTGCTCGCCGCCATCACGCGCATCCTCGCCGAATCGGGCATCTCGATCGACGCGCTGCTGCAGAAGGAATCGGAGCAGATCGACGGCGCGAACGGCGAAACCGACATCATCCTGATCACGCACGAAACGGTCGAGAAGAACGTCAATGCGGCGATCGCACAAATCGAGAGCCTCGCGACCGTCGTGTCGAAGGTGACGAAGCTGCGCATGGAAGCGCTGAACTGAGGCTGACGACATGAACTACATCTCCACGCGCGGCGCCGGCATCGGCGAGCGCCACACGTTCTCCGACATCCTGCTCGGCGGTCTCGCGAAGGACGGCGGGCTCTATCTGCCGGCCGAATACCCGAAGGTCTCCGCCGACGAGCTCGCGCGCTGGCGCACGCTGCCGTACGCGGATCTCGCATTCGAGATCCTGTCGAAGTTCTGCGACGACGTGCCGGCCGACGACCTGCGCGCGATCACGCGCCGCACGTATACGGCCGCCGTGTACAGCAACACGCGTCACGGCGAGAACGCGTCCGACATCACGCCGCTGAAG
The DNA here is from genome assembly GCF_001526325.1 of Burkholderia sp. MSMB1826. NCBI lineage: Bacteria > Pseudomonadati > Pseudomonadota > Betaproteobacteria > Burkholderiales > Burkholderiaceae > Burkholderia > Burkholderia sp. MSMB1826. The sequence goes on along the minus strand of NZ_LOYN01000028.1, from coordinate 70,287 downwards.
ACGCTCGGCACCGAGAACGGTGCGGCGCTGTCGCTGCTCGAACTGTCGAACGGCCCGACGCTCGCGTTCAAGGACATGGCGATGCAGTTGCTCGGCAACCTGTTCGAGTACACGCTCGCGAAGCACGGCCAAACGCTGAATATCCTCGGCGCGACGTCGGGCGACACCGGCAGCGCGGCCGAATACGCGATGCGCGGCAAGGCCGGCGTGCGCGTGTTCATGCTGTCGCCGCACAAGAAGATGAGCGCGTTCCAGACGGCGCAGATGTTCAGCCTGCAGGATCCGAACATCTTCAACCTCGCGGTCGAAGGCGTGTTCGACGATTGCCAGGACATCGTGAAGGCCGTGTCGAACGATCATGCGTTCAAGGCGCGGCAGAAGATCGGCACCGTCAACTCGATCAACTGGGCGCGCGTCGTCGCGCAGGTCGTGTACTACTTCAAGGGCTACTTCGCGGCGACGCGGTCCAACGACGAGCGCGTGTCGTTTACGGTGCCGTCGGGCAATTTCGGCAACGTCTGCGCGGGCCACATTGCGCGGATGATGGGGCTGCCGATCGCGAAGCTCGTCGTGGCGACCAACGAGAACGACGTGCTCGACGAGTTCTTCCGCACCGGCGCGTATCGCGTGCGCAGCGCCGAGAACACCTATCACACGAGCAGCCCGAGCATGGACATCTCGAAGGCATCCAACTTCGAGCGCTTCGTGTTCGACCTGCTCGGCCGCGATCCGGCCCGCGTGATGCAACTGTTCCGCGACGTCGAGGAGAAGGGCGGGTTCGATCTCGCGGCGAGCGGCGATTTCGCGCGCGTCGCCGAATTCGGTTTCGTGTCCGGCCGCAGCAGCCACGCCGACCGTATCGCGACGATTCGCGACGTGTTCTCGCGCTACGACACGATGATCGATACGCATACGGCCGACGGCGTGAAGGTCGCGCGCGAGCATCTGGAGGCCGGCGTGCCGATGGTCGTGCTCGAGACGGCGCAGCCGATCAAGTTCGGCGAGACGATCCGCGAAGCGCTCGATCGCGAAGCCGAGCGGCCGGCCGCATTCGACGGGCTCGAGGCGCTGCCGCAGCGCTTCGAGGTCGTGAAGGCCGATGCGCAGCAGGTGAAGGACTTCATCGCCGCCCATACGGGCGCATGACGCGCGGCCGGGCCTGCGGGCCCGGTCGTGCAGGACGGCCGGAATGCCGATTCGTCGAACGGATCGGGTTCCGGCCGTTTCGTTTGGTCCGCGGCATCGCAGGTGGCGCGAAACGCGTGCCAAATCCGCGGGTTCGCGCCGATCACAGTCTTCGCATGTCCGCCATATCGCGCGCCCGCGTGGCGGCGTCGCTACAATGACGTACTGACTCCAACGATTCCCGATTCCATCGATGTCGAACCCGAATCCCGCGGCGCCGCGCGCGCCGATGCTGTCGACCGCCGAGGCGCTCGCCGCGCTGCTCGATGCCGCGCAGCCGCTGCCCGGCGCCGAAACCGTCGCCACGCTCGACGCGCTCGGCCGCGTGCTGGCGGCCGACGTGAGCTCGCCGCTCGACGTGCCGCCGATGCATACGAGCGCGATGGACGGTTATGCGGTGCGCGTCGCCGACCTGCTGCACGGCGATCGACGCTTGCCGGTGTCGCAGCGCATTCCGGCCGGCCATCCGGCCGCGCCGCTCGCGGCCGGCACGGCCGCGCGGATCTTCACCGGCGCGACGATGCCGCCCGGCGCCGACGCCGTCGTGATGCAGGAGCAGACGTCGGCCGACGGCGACGCGGTCGAGATCCTCCACACGCCGAAGGCCGGCGAATGGATCACCGCGCAGGGCGCGGACATCCGGCAGGGTGCGGTGATCCTGCCGGCCGGCACGCGGCTCACGCCGCAGGCGCTCGGCCTGGCCGCATCGGTCGGCTGCGCGCAACTGTCGGTCGCGCGGCGGATTCGCGTGGCGGTGTTCTTCACCGGCGACGAACTGACGATGCCCGGCGAGCCGCTGAAGCCCGGTGCGATCTACAACTCGAACCGCTTCACGCTGCGCGGGCTGCTCGAGCGGCTCGGCTGCCACGTGACCGACTACGGGATCGTGCCCGACTCGCTGGCCGCGACGCGCGACACGCTGCGCGAGGCCGCTCGCGATCACGACGTGATCCTGACGAGCGGCGGCGTGTCGGTCGGCGACGAGGACCACGTGAAGCCGGCCGTCGAGGCCGAAGGGCGGCTCGCGCTGTGGCAGATCGCGATGAAGCCCGGCAAGCCGCTCGCGTACGGCGCGGTGCGCCGCGGCGACGAGCGCGCCGACGCGCATTTCATCGGGCTGCCCGGCAATCCCGTCTCGAGCTTCGTCACGTTCCTGCTGTTCGTGCGGCCGTTCCTGCTGCGCCTGTCCGGCGTGCGCGACGTCGCGCCGCGCGCGTTGTCGCTGCGTGCCGATTTTTCGCAGAGCAAGGGCGACCGGCGCAACGAATTCCTGCGTGCGCGCGTCAATGCGGCCGGCGGCCTCGACCTGTTCCCGAACCAGAGTTCGGCCGTGCTCACGTCGACGGTCTGGGGCGACGGCCTGATCGATAATCCGCCGCAGCACGCGATCAGCGCAGGCGAGACCGTGCGTTTCATTCCGTTTTCCGAATTGCTGTCGTAACGCGGCGGCTCCCCGAACCATGAAGATTCAGCTGAAATTTTTTGCAAGCGTGCGTGAAGCCCTGGGCGTGGCCGACGAAGAAGCCGACGTGCCGGACAGCGTGACGACCGTCGGCGACGTGCGCGCGTGGCTGCGCGTGCGCGGCGGCGCGTGGGCCGAGACGCTCGCCGAAGGGCGCGCATTGCGCATGGCCTGCAACCACGAGATGACCGACCCCGACACGCGGCTCACCGAAGGGTGCGAGGTCGCGTTCTTCCCGCCGGTGACGGGCGGTTGAGGCTTGCAGGGGACCCGGGCAAGCGTTGAAGCGCTCACTCGGGGCGACCGCGAAGCATGGGACCCGAGTAAGCGCTAAAGCGCTAACTCGGGTCGACAGGAGCAGACGATGGCTATGGTGCGAGTCCAGACCGACGATTTCGATCTGAATGCCGAAGTGGCGGCGTTGCGCGCGCGCAACCCGAAGATCGGCGCGGTCGCGTGCTTCGTCGGCACGGTGCGCGACCTGAACGAAGGCGATGCGGTCGCCGTCATGGAACTCGAGCACTATCCGGGCATGACCGAGAAGGCGCTCGAGAAGATCGCGGCCGAGGCCGGCCGGCGCTGGCCGGGCATCGACGTCGCGATCGTGCATCGCGTCGGCAGGCTGCTGCCCCTCGACCAGATCGTGATGGTCGCGACGGTCGCGTCGCACCGCGGCGATGCGTTCGCGTCGTGCGAGTTCGTGATGGACTATCTGAAGACCGAGGCGCCGTTCTGGAAAAAGGAAACGACGCCGGACGGCGAGCGCTGGGTCGATGCGCGCAGTACCGACGACGCCGCGCTCGCGCGCTGGGGCCTCGAGTCGGGCAACACGCCGCGCTGAGCGCGGCACCCGGGCGATGCGGCGAGGTGCCGCATGCACGCCATCGTCGTGCGTGACGGGCGTTACGCGTCCGGGTCGACGCCGCACCCGATGATCTTCGCCGGAAACGGCTCGCCGCGGGCGCGCGACGGCAACCCATGCGGATCGTCGCCCGTGTCGCGGCGGCGCGGCGCGATCGCGTCGAGAAGCGCCTGCTGCTCGGGCGGAATCCGGTAGTCCCAACCGAACCGGCTCAACTGCAGGCTCTGCGCGATCCGCAATGCGGGCTCCATGAAACGGATCGCCGCGGGCGGCGCGTAGCGCGCGTCGACGGTCTTCAGGAACAGCGACAGCCAGCGGCTGAAATGAGCCGGCTCGATCCCGTCGAGCGGCTGGTGCGCTTGCTGCACGTTGCCGCGATAGCCCTTGGTGCCGAGCACGAGGCTCGACCAGAACGTCACCATCTTCGGCAGATGATCGTCCCAGCGCCCGGCCAGCTTCGCGTCGAACACGGGCCCGAGCAGCGGATCGGCGCGCACGCGGTCGTAGAACGCGTAGACGAGGTCGCGGATGTTGTCTTCGGTCGGCTCGGCGTCGCGAGGGCGGGCCGGTGCGGGTTCGGGCGAGGCGGGCAGGGCGGTCATGACAAAAAAGGGGCCGGTGGATCGGGGCGGCGGCGCGGGAGACGAGCAGGACGCCGGCCGGATTTTGACGCAAAATAGCGTCCTGTAACCCCTGAAAACGTGTAGATACTGCGCATCTTATTGCGCGCACGCGCTTCCGGCAACCCGCGGCCGCGCCACGGCACCGTCATCGGCCCTGCACGCATCGAGAGCCGCCCGGCTGAGGTAATCGGGGCGCGATCGATCTTTCCCGTATTCGCTCATGAGACTCACCGACTACACCGACTATTCGCTACGCGTGATGCTGTACCTGGCCGTGCGCGGTGACGGGCTCGCGACCATCCAGGAGATCTCGGACGCCTACGGCATCTCGAAGAACCATCTGATGAAAGTCGTCCAGCGACTCGGCGAACTGGGCTGGGTCGACACCGTTCGCGGCCGCAACGGCGGGTTGCGGCTGTTTGCCGATTCGCTGGAACTGACGGTCGGCCAGGTCGTGCGGGCGACCGAGAACGACTTCGCGCTGGTCGGCTGCTTTTCGCCCGACGGCAGTGAGTCGCGCGGCTGCGTGATCGAGCCGCAGTGCCGGCTGAAGGGCGTGCTGGCGGCCGCGCGCGATGCGTTCTTCGCGGAACTCGATCGTCACACGCTGGGCGACCTGGCCGAGCCCGCATCACCGCTCATGGCGCTGCTCGGCATCCGTCCGGTCGCGCTCGTGCGTTCCGCACCGATGCCGGACGACGCGCCGGCCGCCGCCGAGCCGTCGTCGAAGGCCCACTGACACACGGGCACCGCGCGCCGACTCCGCCCCCCTCATCACACCGCTGGACCGTTTTCAGGCTATCCGGCAATTTTTGCGCTGAATCAACCCGAATTTCGCTTGAAAGCCGCATGACCATCCTCATCTTGGTGGTAATCGAAAATTGGAGGTCTCGACTAAATGAGAATCGACAAGCTCACCACCAAGTTCCAGGAAGCACTCGCGGACGCGCAAAGCCTTGCGGCCGGCCGCGACAATCAATACATCGAACCCGTTCACGTGCTGGCGGCGCTCGTCGCGCAGCAGGACGGCTCGGCCCGCTCGCTGATGTCGCGCGCGGGCGTGCACGTGCAGGCGCTGCAAGGCGCGCTGAACGAAGCGATCTCGCGCCTGCCGCAAGTGACGGGCACGGGCGGCGACATCCAGATCGGCCGTGAGTTGGCCGGGCTGCTGAACCAGGCCGACAAGGAAGCGCAGAAGCTCAACGACACGTTCATCGCGAGCGAGATGTTCCTGCTCGCCGTGTCCGACGACAAGGGCGAGGCCGGCAAGCTCGCACGCCAGCACGGCCTCACGCGCAAGTCGCTCGAAGCCGCGATCGCCGCGGTGCGCGGCGGTTCGCAGGTGCACAGCCAGGACGCGGAAAGCCAGCGCGAGGCGCTGAAGAAATACACGGTCGACCTGACCGAGCGCGCCCGCGCGGGCAAGCTCGATCCGGTGATCGGCCGCGACGACGAAATCCGCCGCTCGATCCAGATCCTGCAGCGCCGCACCAAGAACAACCCGGTGCTGATCGGCGAGCCGGGTGTCGGCAAGACCGCGATCGTCGAAGGGCTCGCGCAGCGGATCGTCAACGGCGAAGTGCCCGAGACGCTGAAGGGCAAGCGCGTGCTGTCGCTCGACATGGCTGCGCTGCTCGCCGGCGCGAAGTATCGCGGCGAGTTCGAGGAGCGCCTGAAGGCGGTGCTCAACGACATCGCGAAGGACGAAGGGCAGACGATCGTGTTCATCGACGAGATCCACACGATGGTCGGGGCAGGCAAGGCCGAAGGCGCGATGGACGCGGGCAACATGCTGAAGCCGGCGCTGTCGCGCGGCGAGCTGCACTGCATCGGCGCGACCACGCTCGACGAATACCGCAAGTACATCGAGAAGGACGCCGCGCTCGAGCGCCGCTTCCAGAAGGTGCTCGTCGACGAGCCGAGCGTCGAGGCGACGATCGCGATCCTGCGCGGGCTGCAGGAGAAGTACGAACTGCACCACGGCGTGGACATCACCGACCCGGCGATCGTCGCCGCGGCCGAGCTGTCGCATCGCTACATCACCGACCGCTTCCTGCCCGACAAGGCCATCGACCTGATCGACGAAGCCGCTTCGAAGATCAAGATGGAAATCGATTCGAAGCCCGAAGAGATGGACAAGCTCGACCGCCGTCTGATCCAGCTGAAGATCGAGCGCGAAGCCGTGAAGAAGGAGCAGGACGAAGCGTCGCAGAAGCGCCTGCAGCTGATCGAGGAAGAGATCGACCGCCTCGGCCGCGAATATGCGGACCTGGAGGAGATCTGGACCGCCGAGAAGGCCGCGGTGCAGGGCAGCGCGCAGCTCAAGGAAGAGATCGAGAAGGTTCGGGCGGACATCGCGCGCCTGCAGCGTGAAGGCAAGCTGGAAAAGGTCGCCGAGCTGCAGTACGGCAAGCTGCCGCAGCTCGAGTCGCAACTGAAGCAGGTCACGCAGGCCGAAGAGCAGGAGCAGCACAACCCGACCCGCCCGCGCCTGCTGCGCACGCAGGTCGGGGCCGAGGAAATCGCGGAGGTCGTGTCGCGTTCGACGGGCATTCCCGTGTCGCGGATGATGCAGGGCGAACGCGAGAAGCTGCTGCACATCGAGGAAAAGCTGCACGAGCGCGTGGTCGGCCAGGACGAAGCGATCAGCGCGGTGGCCGATGCGATCCGTCGCTCGCGCGCAGGTCTCGCCGATCCGAACCGTCCGTACGGCTCGTTCCTGTTCCTCGGCCCGACGGGTGTCGGCAAGACCGAGCTGTGCAAGGCGCTGGCGTCGTTCCTGTTCGATTCGGAAGAGCACCTGATTCGCATCGACATGAGCGAGTTCATGGAGAAGCACAGCGTCGCGCGGCTGATCGGCGCGCCGCCGGGCTATGTCGGCTACGAGGAAGGCGGCTACCTGACGGAAGCCGTGCGTCGCAAGCCGTACAGCGTGATCCTGCTCGACGAGATCGAGAAGGCGCATCCGGACGTGTTCAACGTGCTGCTGCAGGTGCTCGACGACGGCCGCATGACCGACGGGCAGGGGCGCACGGTCGACTTCAAGAACACGGTGATCGTGATGACGTCGAACCTCGGCTCGCAGGTGATCCAGGCGATGACGGGGGCGCCGCAGGAAGAGATCAAGGACGCCGTGTGGCTCGAGGTGAAGCAGCACTTCCGTCCCGAGTTCCTGAACCGGATCGACGACGTCGTCGTGTTCCATGCGCTCGACCGCAGCAACATCGAGTCGATCGCGAAGATCCAGCTCGCGCGCCTGCACGACCGGCTCGCGAAGCTCGACATGGCGCTCGACGTGTCGCCCGCGGCGCTCGAGCAGATCGGGAAGGTCGGCTACGATCCGCTGTTCGGCGCCCGGCCGCTGAAGCGCGCGATCCAGCAGGAGATCGAGAACCCGGTCGCGAAGCTGATCCTCGCCGGCCGCTTCGGCCCGAAGGACGTGATCCCGGTCGACGTCAACGACGGCCAGTTCGTGTTCGACCGCGTCGTTCACTGATCGCCTGCCGATCGGCAGCGTGCCCGGTTCGCACCGGGCGCAAAAACGAACACCCCGCCTCGGCGGGGTGTTTGCTTATGGAGCGGCCGAACGGGCCGCCCGGTCGCGGCGGGCGCTCAGGCCTGCTTGTTGCCGCCGAACATGCCGGCGAGCTGCGTGAGCGTGCCGAGCACGTTCGACGTGTCGACCTGGCCGCCGGCCGGGACTTCGCCGTTCGGCGTCGCATGGTTCACGACGTGCGGCAGCACCTGCGCGAGGATCGACGAGGCCTGCGCCGGATCGATGCCGACCTTGCTCGCGAGCGAGCCGACGACGTCCGAGCCCAGCACGTTCTGCAGCGTGTCCGGCGAGATCGGCTGGTTTTCGCCGTTGCCGACCCACGAACCGATCACGTCGCCGGCGCCGCCGGCCTTGAACTTCTCGATCAGCCCGTTCAGGCCGCCCGGCTGGTTGTTGATGAATTCGAGCGCGGTCGCGATCAGCGCGCTTTGCGAGTTGCCGCCGGCCTGGCCGCCGATCAGACCGCCAACGATGTCGAGGAGACCCATGGTTCTTCACCTTCACTGAAAAGGGCGCCGTGACGACGGCGCCCGTTGAACGAATGCCGCGCGCACGCCGTCGCGCGCGCGGCGCACATCAGGCGCCCGACGCCGCGGCGGCGGAGGCTGCCTTGTCCTTCTTGCTCTTCTTCTTACCCTTCGTCGCCTTCGTGGACGACGCGGCCGCCGGTGCGCTCGCACCCGCGTCGGCGGATGCCGCGGCAGCCGCTGCCGCCTTTTCCTTCTTCGATGCACGCTTGGTCTTGGCCGGCTTGGCCGCCGCTTCCGGTGCGCTCGCCGTCGGCGCGGGCGCCGCGGTCGTCGTGCCGGCCGTCGCGGTCGTGGACGTCGATGCGGTGCCTGCCGACGTCGTGGTCGACGTGGTCGCGGACGTCGTCGCGGCCGGCTTCGACAGCTTCACGCCCTTCGGCGGCGTCGACGCGCCGCCGATCGTCAGGCCGTTTTCCTCGAGATGCCCGACCGACTTCGTGCCGAGGCCCTTCACGCGGTTTGCGAGATCGTCGGCGTCCTTGAACGGGCCGTTCTTGGTGCGTTCGTCGATGATCGCCTTCGACTTCACGGGCCCGAGACCCTTCACGGATTCGAGCGCGGCCTGGTCGGCCGTGTTGACTTCGACGGCCGCGGCAAGGCCGGCGGCGAGCGACAGCGATAGCGCGACGAACAGCATCAGCAGCTTTTTCAGCATGGCAAGGGCTCCCTGGTTCTGACGGATGAATGGCTGTTGCAACGGACGACGGGGCGCGAGATGGCCGGGCGTCGCCGTTAAGCATAGGACAAATGCGTGCCCTTTTTAAGACAAGCTGACCGAATCTTGCTGAAGGCTTGCGGTGCTGTAAAGGCCGAAACCGATGCCATGCGCCGATTTTGACCATTCTTTACGGTGTCGCCGGTTGTCGCGACGCTGGCTGTTCGACAACGCTTGACTTAGAGTGAACTCTAACTCCTAACCTTGTTCCTGCCATGTCGAAAACCGTTTCCCAACCCACCGCCGCCGGTCCGCTGACGATCGGGCAAGTCGCCGAACTGACGGGCGTGTCGACGCACACCTTGCGGTATTACGAGCAGGCCGGCCTGCTGCGCGCGATTTCGCGCACGGCGGCCGGGCACCGGCTCTATGCGCCGGCCGACCTCGACTGGCTGGACTTCGTGATGCGCCTGAAGGCGACCGGCATGCCGATCGCGCAGATGCAGGCGTTCGCGGTGCTGCGCGAGCAGGGCGAATCGACGTTCGGCGCGCGGCGCGCCTTGCTGGTCGCGCATCGCGACGCGGTGCGCGCGCATATCGCGGAGCTGCAGGCGAGCCTCGATGCGATCGGCGAGAAGATCGCGTACTACGAGGCGCGGGAACGGGAAACGGCACGACGGGCGAATCCTTCTCACGCTTTATCGGAACAGGACGGACACGATGGAACAACTCGTTGAGGATCGCTACACGCGCGGCTGGAACAAACTCAAGGAAATCGACGGCGAAGTGGGCGAACGCGTGATCGCGGCGCTTGCGCCGATCGCGCCGGACTTCGCGCGGCTGCTGGTCGAATTCAGCTTCGGCGACATCTACAGCCGGCCGCAACTCGACCTGAGGGCGCGCGAAATCGCGACGATCGCCGCGCTGGCCGCGCTCGGCAACGCGCAGCCGCAATTGAAGGTGCATATCGAGGCCGCGCTGAACGTCGGCTGCACGCGCGACGAGATCGTCGAGGTGTTCATGCAGATGGCCGTGTACGCGGGGATGCCGGCCGCGCTCGACGCGCTGTTCGCCGCGCGCGAAGTGTTCACGCGCCGCGACGAGGCGGCCGGCGTGGCGGACGACGCGAACGAAGTGGCCGGGCAGCCCGCCTGACGAAGCGTGCGCGCGTGCGTCACGCACGGTGCGGCGCGACGATCCGGTACTTCGCGATGCGCCGGTACAGTGTCGCGCGCGACATGCCGAGCGCGCGGGCGGCCGCGTCGGGCCGCCAGCGATGCGCGGTGAGCGCGGCGACGATGCGGCCGCGCTCGTCGTCCGGCAGCGCGCCCGCCGGGGCGCCGCCGAGTTGCGCGGCGAGGTCCGCCGGCAGGTCGCGCCGCGTTACGCGCGCGGCGTCGCATACCGCGCACGCATAGCGCAACACGTTGCGCAGTTGGCGCACGTTGCCCGGCCATGGGTACGCGGCGAGCTGTTCGGCGAGCGTCGCGTCGAGCGTGAGCACGTGGCCGGTCGCCTGCGCTTCCTCGGCGAATACGGCGGCGATCACGTCGCGCAGGTCCGCGCGTTCGCGCAACGGCGGCAGATCGAACGTCGCGCCGCTCAACCGGTAGTACAGGTCTTCGCGGAACGTGCCGTCGGCCACCATCCGCGCGAGATCGCGGTGGGTCGCGCAGATCACGTCGAGGTCGACGCGCACGGGCGTATCGCTGCCGAGCGGCACCACCTCGCCGTCGGCCAGTACGCGCAACAGACGCGTCTGCAGCGCGAGCGGCATGTCGCCGATTTCATCGAGAAACAGCGTACCGCCGTCGGCGAGCGCGATCTTGCCGCGCGCGCCGTGCTTGCGTGCGCCGGTGAACGCGCCGGCCGCATAACCGAACAGTTCGCTCTCGATCAGCGCTTCCGGCAGCGCGCCGCAGTTGACGGCGACGAACGGCCGCGCGCGCCGTGCGCCGGCGTCGTGGATCGCGCGGGCGAACACTTCCTTGCCCGCGCCGGTTTCGCCGAGCACGAGGATCGGCAGCCGCTTGCTCGCGACCCGCAGCGCGAGTTCCGCCTGTTGCGCGATGCGCGGGTCGCTGCTGTTCAGGAACGGCGTCAGCGCGCCGACGTGACGTGGCGCGGCGGTGCCCGGGCGGCGCGATGCCGCGCCGGGTTCACGGCCGGCGCGCCGTAGCGGCGCACGCAGCCGCGCGTAGAGCGGTGCGCCGGTCGCGCGCAGCCGCAGCGCGACGATCGCATCGAGCCGCGCGGCGTCGCGCAGCGGCATCTCGGTCGCATCGAAGATCTCGTCGATATGGCGCGGCTCGCGCAGCGCCGGCAGCGCGTCGCGCGCGTGGCGGTTCGCGGCGACGATGTTGCCGCATTCGTCGAACGCGATCAGCCACTCGGGCTGCGCCTCGACGTAGTGACGGTTCGGATGCCCGAACAATATCCAGTGCTGCGCGGTGCTGTGCACGAAGTAGCCGTCCTCGATCAGCGCCGCGCTCTGCCGCACGAGCTGGTAGACGAGGCGCTGGCTGTCGCGGCCGTCCGGCGAGTGCACGGCCGACGCGTCGAGCACGCCGATCAGTTCGCCGCCCGGCGAGAAGATCGGCGCCGCGCTGCACGTGAGCGTCGTGAACGCCGCGCGAAAGTGATCGGTCTTGTGCACGGTGATGGGTGCGAGATCGGTCAGCACGCTCGCGACGCCGCAGGTGCCTTCCTCGCTTTCCGACCAGCACGAGCCGATGTGCAGCCCCGCGTGACGGAAGTCGTTGCGGCGTTCGCGGTCGATCCGGTAGTCGATCGTCACGCCGTGCGCGTCGGTCAGCATCACGCAGTAGTCGGCGACGCGGATCATGTCGTGCAGCCGCGTCAGGCACTGGCCCGACGCGCGCAGGAAGGCTTCTTCCTTGTCGCGTACTTCGCGCAGCTCCGCCGCGGTCAGCACGCGCGGGCCGATCGACGAAGCGGGGTCGAGACGGTAGCGCTCCAGCGACCGCTGCCACGACGACACGAGGCGCGCGGAATCCGCCGGCGCGGGCAGGCGTCCGGCGAGCGCGCCAAGGACACGGTCGGCGTGCTGGGCCTGGGGGACGGCGTAGGGCATGGTCGGCTCCGGTTCCGTACGGCGGGATGTCGCCGTTCTTGTAGCACATCCGGTCCGGCGGATCACATTGCATCGCAGCACGCGATGCGCGTGAGACGGTCGTCTCACCGATATCGCAGCACGTCTCGCGCCATTGAGACGGCCGGATGCATGGCGTGCGGCCCGACGCCGCCTGCGCGACGCCGCGCGAACGCTGGGTTTGCGGCGGAACGTCGCGCAGGCGCGAGCGCCGCGACGATCGCGTTCGCCCTATCGGCGACGTGAGACGTCCCGGCGAATTCGATGCGCGCCGTGTCGTCACGGTCGCGCATTCCGAACCCGCGCAGGCCCGCCGCGCCAGTGCGGACGCGGGTTTCGCGGCCGTCGCACGCACGATGGCACGCCGCTTGCAGAGATGAGGGCAAGCCGGCGCGATTGCATCGGCAACGACGATCCGCCGCCCGTCGATGGCGGCGGACGAAACAGGCGGAGCCGGCGCGTACCAATGCGCGGCCCCTGTCGACTGGATGGAGACAAACCCGTGACGACGCCCGTTACCGTCGGCGTGATCGCGAACCCCGCGTCGGGGCGCGACATCCGCCGCCTCACGACGCATGCATCCGTGTTTCCGACCGCGGAGAAGGCGAACATGATCGTGCGCCTGCTGGCCGGCCTCGGCGCGATGGGCGTCGAGCGCGTGCTGACGCTACGCGACCGCACGGGCATCGCGACGCTGCTGCTGCGCGCGATCGACACGCATCGCGCGGTCGCGCCGCACGAGCGCTGGCCCGAGGTCGAATTCGTCGACCTGCCGATCACCGATACCGTCGCCGACACGCAGTCCGGCGCGGCCTATCTGCACCGGATGGACGTGTCGCTGATCGTCGTGCTCGGCGGCGACGGCACCCATCGCGCGGTGGCCGCGCATTGCGGCGCGACACCGCTCGTCGCGCTGTCCACCGGCACCAACAACGCGTTCCCCGAACATCGCGAGGCGACCGTCGCCGGCGTCGCGGCAGGGCTCGCCGCGAGCGGCGCGGTGCCGGCCGAGGTCGCGTTCGTGCGCAACAAGCGGCTCGTCGTGCGCTGTGTCGCGGGCGCGCAGCCGGGGCGCGAAGAGATCGCGCTCGTCGACGTGTGCGCCGCGCGGCAGCGCTTCGTCGGCGCGCGCGCGATCTCCGGCTCCGACGACATCGACTCGCTCTACCTGACGTTCGCGGAACCGGACGGCATCGGCCTGTCCGCGCTCGGCGGCGCATGGGCGCCGTTGGAACGCAGCGCGCCGCACGGGCTTGCGATGCGGTTCGCGCAAGCCGGCAATGCGGCCGGCACGCCGCTCGTCGCGCCGATCGCGCCAGGGCGCGTCGACCGTGTCGTGATGCGCAGTTGCGAGCGGCTCGAGCCGGGTGCGTGGCACGCGATTCCGTTCGAGCGCGGCACGCTCGCGTTCGACGGCGAGCGCGAGATCGAGGTCGCGCGCGGCGATCGCTACGAGATTTCGCTCGATTGGCGCGGGCCGTTGACGGTCGACGTCGGCCGCACGCTGCGCTACGCATCGTCGCGGCAACTGCTGCGCGACGCCGGTGCGCGGCACGAGTGAACGCCAAAGTCCGCCGCCGCGGCATGGCCGGGGCGGCATTCTCAGTCAGACCTACCCAGGAGACACACATGACCGCTTCGACACAGCTCAGCAGGGACACGCTGCTGGACGCCTACCGGCTGATGCGCACGATCCGCGAATTCGAGGAACGCCTGCACGTCGAATTCGCGACCGGCGAGATTCCCGGCTTCGTTCACCTGTACGCGGGCGAGGAGGCGTCCGCCGTCGGCACGATGCTGCACCTCGGCCTCGACGACTACGTGGCCACCACGCACCGCGGCCACGGCCATTGCATCGCGAAGGGCGTCGACGTGCACGGGATGATGGCCGAAATCTACGGCAAGAAGACGGGCGTCTGCCACGGCAAGGGCGGCTCGATGCACATCGCCGACCTGTCGATGGGGATGCTCGGCGCGAACGGGATCGTCGGCGCGGGCGGCCCGCTCGTGTGCGGCGCGGCGCTCGCGGCCAAGCACAAGAAGACGGGCGGCGTCGGCGTGTGCTTCTTCGGCGACGGCGCATCGAACCAGGGCGTGATCTTCGAATCGATGAACCTCGCGTCGGTGTGGCGGCTGCCCGCGATCTTCGTCGCCGAAAACAACGGCTATGCGGAAGCGACGTCGTCGAGCTGGTCGGTTGCGACCGACAACATCGCCGATCGGGCGAACGGGTTCGGGATGCCGGGCGTGATCGTCGACGGCTTCGACTTCTTCGCGGTGCACGAGGCGCTCGGCGAGGCCGTCGAGCGTGCGCGCAACGGCGGCGGCCCGACGCTCGTCGAGGTGAAGTTCACGCGCTACTTCGGCCACTTCGAGGGCGATGCGCAAACCTACCGCGCGCCGGGCGAAGTGCAGAAGCTGCGCGACGAGAAGGATTGCCTGAAGCATTTCGAAACGCGCGTCGTGCGCGCCGAAGCGCTGACGACCGACGACCTGCGCGCGATCGACGCCCAGGTGAAGGCGCTGATCGACGACGCGGTCGCGCAGGCGAAGGCCGCGCCGCTGCCGGATGCCGCCGACCTGCTCGCCGACGTCTACGTGTCGTATCCGTGAGCGCGGGCTGACCACGCTGCCGACACGGCGAACCGAACATTCCAGGAGACAGACATGGCAAGGAAGATCACTTATTCGCAGGCGATCAACGAGGCGCTCGCTCAGGAAATGGCGCGCGACGACAGCGTGATCGTGATGGGCGAGGACAACGCGGGCGGCGCGGGCGCGCCGGGCGAGGACGACGCGTGGGGCGGCGTGCTCGGCGTGACGAAGGGGCTGTTCCACAAGTTTCCGGGCCGCGTGCTCGATACGCCGCTGTCGGAGGGCGGCTACATCGGCGCGGCGGTCGGCGCGGCCGCGTGCGGGATGCGGCCCGTCGCGGAACTGATGTTCGTCGATTTCATGGGCGTGTGCTTCGACCAGATCTTCAACCAGGCCGCGAAATTCCGCTACATGTTCGGCGGCAATGCCGTGACGCCGGTCGTGATCCGCGCGATGTACGGCGCCGGCCTGCGCGCGGCCGCGCAGCACTCGCAGATGCTCACGTCGCTGTTCACGCACATCCCGGGGCTGAAGGTCGTGTGCCCGTCGACGCCGTACGACGCGAAGGGGCTGCTGATCCAGGCGATCCGCGACAACGATCCCGTGATCTTCCTCGAACACAAGCTGCTCTATACGCGCGAGGGCGACGTCCCGGAGGAATCCTATGCGATTCCGTTCGGCGAGGCGAACGTGATGCGCGACGGCGACGACGCGACGATCGTCACGTACGGCCGGATGGTGCATCTCGCGATGGACGCGGCCGCGACGCTCGCGAAGGACGGCATCCAGTGCGACGTGATCGACCTGCGCACGACGTCGCCGCTCGACGAGGAAACGATTCTCGAGAGCGCCGGGCGTACCGGGCGCGTGGTGGTCGTCGACGAAGCGAACCCGCGCTGCTCGATCGCGACCGACATCGCCGCGCTCGTCGCGCAGCGCGCGTTCCGCTCGCTGAAGGCGCCGATCGCGCTCGTCACCGCGCCGCATACGCCCGCGCCGTTCGCCGGCGTGCTGGAAGACCTGTATATCCCGTCCGCCGATGCGATTGCGCAGGCGGTCCTGAAGACGAGGAGCTGACACGATGTCGATTCACATGATCACGATGCCCAAGTGGGGGCTGTCGATGGAGCAAGGGCAGGTCAACGGCTGGCTGAAGGCGATCGGCGAACGCGTGACGAAGGGCGACGAGGTGCTCGACGTCGAGACCGACAAGATCTCGTCGGGCGTCGAGTGCGCGTTCGACGGCACACTGCGCCGGCAGGTCGCGCAGGAGGGCGAGACGCTGCCCGTCGGCGCGCTGCTCGGCGTCGTCGCGGCCGCCGATGCGAGCGACGCCGACATCGATGCGGCGATCGCCGACTTCCAGCGCGATTTCGTGCCGAGCGCGGCTACCGACGAGGCGGCCGGCCCGCAGCCGGAGAAGGCGCAGATCGGCGGCCGCACGATCCGCTTCCTGAAGCTGGGCGACGGGGCGGGCACGCCGGCCGTGCTGATCCACGGCTTCGGCGGCGACCTGAACAACTGGCTGTTCAATCACGCGGATCTCGCCGCGCACCGGCCGGTGTGGGCGCTCGATCTGCCCGGCCACGGCGAGTCGGGCAAGGCAGTCGAGACCGGCAGCCTCGACGAACTGGCCGACGCGGTGCTCGCGCTGCTCGATGCGCAGCACATCGAGCGCGCGCACCTGATCGGCCATTCGATGGGCGGCGCGGTCGCGATGACGGCGGCCGAGCGTGCGCCGCAACGCGTCGCATCGCTCACGCTGATCGCGAGCGCGGGGCTCGGCGCCGACATCAACCGCGCGTACATCGACGGCTTCGTCGCAGGCAACAGCCGCAACACGCTGAAGCCGCACCTCGGTGCGCTGTTCGCGGACAACGCGCTGGTCACGCGGCAGCTCGTCGAGGATCTCGTCAAGTACAAGCGGCTCGAAGGCGTGCAGGCCGCGCTCGAGAAAATCGCGCATGCCGCGTTCGACGGCGCCGCGCAGCGGCGCGTGTTCCGCGACCGGCTCGCGACGCTTGCGCCGCGCACGCTCGTGATCTGGGGCGAGCGCGACCAGGTGATTCCCGCGCAGCATGCGCAGGGTTTGCCGGACGGCGTGCGCGCCGAGGTGATTGCCGGCAGCGGCCACATGGTGCAGATGGAGGCGGCCGCCGACGTGAACCGCCTGATCGTCGCGTTCCTCGGAGACTGACGATGGCCGCCGCGCTCGAACGACCCAGCCTCACGGCGCTCGGCCAGCCCGGCGCGCGAAGTCGCGACAAGCTCGCGCGCATTCCGGTGCGCGTCGAGCCCGCGGCCGGCGCGGTCTTGCCGAAGCCGTCGTGGCTGCGCGCACGGCCGATGATGAGCGCGGCGGTGGCCGACATGGCCGCCGTGCTGCGCGAGCATCGGCTGCATTCCGTCTGCGAGGAGGCGATGTGTCCGAACATCGGCGAATGCTTCGCGCAGCGCACCGCGACCTTCATGATCATGGGCGGGCTGTGTACGCGGCGGTGCGCGTTCTGCGATGTCGCGCACGGCCGTCCCGAGCCGCTCGATCCCGGCGAGCCCGCGCGGCTGGCCGACGCGGCGGCGGCGCTCGGGTTGCGCTACGTCGTGATCACGTCGGTCGACCGCGACGACCTGCGCGACGGCGGCGCCGCGCATTTCGCCGCATGCATCGCGGCGGTGCGCGCGAGCGTGCCGGGCATCGGCGTCGAGGTGCTGACGCCGGACTTCCGCGGCCGCGCGGCCCGTGCGCTCGACGCGTTGTCGTCGGCGTGGCCCGACGTGTTCAATCACAACATCGAGACGGTGCCGTCGCTGTACCGGGCGGCGCGGCCGGGCGCCGACTATCGCGGCTCGCTCGAGCTGCTCGCGCAGGCGAAGGCCGCGCGGCCGACGCTCGTGACGAAATCGGGACTGATGCTCGGGCTCGGCGAACGCGACGACGAGGTGCGCGACACGCTGCGCGACCTGCGCGCGCACGAGGTCGACGTGCTGACGCTCGGCCAGTATCTCGCGCCGTCGGCGCACCATCTGCCGGTGCGGCGCTACGTGAGTCCGGACGCCTTCGCCGCCTGGCGCGACGAGGCGCTCGCGCTCGGTTTCAGGGAAGTCGTCGCCGGCCCGCTCGTGCGGTCGTCGTATCACGCGGCCGACGTGCTGGAGGACGCGTAGCGCGCCGCACGTCAGGCCGCGGCGGTGGCGGGCGCGCGGCCGATGTGGCGCAGGTACAGCACGAGCCCCGCGCCCGCCAGCATCAGGCTGACCGTGTTCGCGAACCAGAAGCCGCGCGCGCCGGTCAGCCACGCGGGCGCGATGCCGCCGACGTCGAAGCCGAGCACGTAGCCGCCGCTGAGTCCGACGCCCCACAGCGCGACCGCATAGATCACGGTCGGCACGACCGCCACCTTGTATGCGCGCAGCACGAACGCCGACGTGACCTGCAGCGCATCGAACACGTGGTAGCACGCGACGATCGCGACGAGCGGCATCGCGGCCGCGGCGACGGCCGGGTTCGGCGTATAGCCGCCGATGATCAGCGGGCGCAGCGCGAACACGAGCACGCCGTAGGCGGCCGCCACGCCGCACGCGAACATCACGCTGTGCCGGCCGAGCAGCCGGGCTTCCTCGACGCGTCCGGCGCCGAGCGCGCGCGCGACCAGCGTCGACGCCGCCACGCCGATCGACAGCGGCGTCATGTACAGCACCGCGCCGATGTTGCCGGCGATCTGGTGGCCGGCGAGCGTCGTCGTGCCGAACTGCGCGATGAACAGCGCCATGCATGTGTAGGACGTGACTTCGATCAGGTACGACAGACCCATCGGCACGCCGAGTTTCAGGATCGCCTTCTGGCGCGCCCACACGGGCCAGCAGAAGCGCGAGAAGATCGCGAGCGGCGCGAACACGTCGAGCTTCGCGAGCAGCGCGTAGCCGATCAGCGCGAGCGCCCAGTTGATCAGCGTGCTGGCGAGCCCGCAGCCGGGGCCGCCGAGCGCCGGTACGCCGAAGCCGCCGAAGATGAACCACACGTTCAGCGGAAACTTGAGCAGCAGCGCGCCGATCTGCAGGATCATCGCGAGCCGCGGCTTGCCGGCCGCGTTGGTCAGCGCGTTGTAGATGCGGAAGACGAGGCTGGCGGGCAGCCCGTACGACAGGATGCGCAGGTAGTCGACGGTACGGTCGTGCAGCGCGGCGGGTGCGTGCGCGACGCGCAGCAGCGGTTCGGGAAAATGCAGCAGCAGGAAGCCCGGAATCGAGAGCAGCAGCGCGAGCCACAGCGCCTGGCGCACTTCCTCGCCGATCTCGGCATAGCGCCGCGCGCCGTACAGCTGCCCGGTGATCGGCTGCAGCGCGGACAGGATGCCGGTCAGGCCGATGTAGATCGAGACGTAGATCGACGAGCCGAGCCCCAGCGCGGCGAGATCGACGGCCGAGTAGCGGCCGACCATCGCGGTGTCGATCACGCCGAACGCGATGATCGCGAGCTGGCCGACCAGCACCGGCCACGCGAGACCGACGATCCGGCGGATGTCGCCGAGCATCGTCAATCGGCCGCCTGGCGGCGCGGCGGACGCCGCTTGACGGGCGTCTTCGGCCGTTCGATGCGCTCGTACAGGCGGAAGCGCTCGTCGCGGTCGGCGACGCGGCGGCCTTCCCAGACGAGACGCCACACGTATTGCGACATCGCGCTCGGCTCGCCGAAGTCGGCGCGGTCCTGGCGCAGGATCACGTCGCAGTCGCCGGAGAAATCGAAGTGCATGTTGCCGAAGTACGCGAAGGTCGCGATCTGCGCGTCGCCGAGCCGCACCGGCGAAATGCACTCGTAGTCGGACGGCAGGTGTACGGCGATCTGTTGCGCGACGTCGCGATAGGTGCGGCCGTAGTTGACGATCGGCAGCCACAGCGTCATCAGCAGCACCCACATCAGCGTGGTGCCCGCGCTCGACAGCACGACGCTGCGCCACAGCACCTTCGGCTGTCGCGAGACGCGCCAGCGCACGAGGAAGCACCAGCACACGGTGACGATCACCGCGCAGACGAACGACAGGATCTTGAAATGCGGCTCGTAGCCGGGCACGAGGCGCGCGAGGTTGCGCGCGAGCGGATGCGGGAAGCCGGTGAGCGACGCGAGCCACACGAGCCACACGAAGGTGCCGAGGATCGTGAAGCTCAGCACCGCGAACCAGTCGATCGCGTTGATCGCGCCGCGCTTGAGGGTCGGCAGCGCGAACGTCGCGAGCACCGCGAGCGGCGGCAGCAGCAGCATGTACATGCGGTTCGACTGCTGGCTTTGCAGGATCACGAGCGCGACGAGCGGCACGGCAACCGACAGCGGAATCGCGATGTGCGCACGGCGGCGCATGCCGGCCCAGCTCCACCATGCCCAGATCGCGAGCGGCCACGCGGGCCACGTGAACAACGGCAGGTTCTTCGCCGCATAGCCGAGCACGGCCGTCGGCGGACCCGAAAAGCGCATCAGGCTGCCGTGAATCCACTGGTTGAAGAACCAGGCGGCGTCGTCCGGCGCCGCGACGAAGGCGGCGAGCGGCCAGAGCGCGAAGATCGCGGCCGCGAGCGGCACGCCGACCAGCGGCAGGCGCAGGTTGCGCATCTCGGGCGTCACGAGCCACAGCGCGGCCGTGCCCGCGAGCAGCGCGACGACCAGCACCGGGTTGCCGGACAGCGCGACGAGGCCGATCGCGAGGCCCCACCACAGTGCGCCTTGCAGCGGCTTGTCGATGCCGCGCACGATCCCGTAGACGAGCATCGCGATCCACGCGAACTGCGCAAGCTGCGGCGTCGTTTCGTGCCCGCGTTCCGCGAGGCCGAAGCAGGCGACGAGCACCAGCAGCGCGCCGTCCGCGAGCGTGCGGCCGTAGTCGCGCGGTTCGGGTTCGCCGCCGAATGCGTATTTGAACGGTTGAACCTCGGCGCGCCGGCCGAGGAGGTAGGCCGCGTACCAGACGAACGCGCACGCGACGCAGAACAGCACACCGGTGTCGACGCGCGACGCGTTGCTCGCGTCGACCCACGGGCCGAGGCCGCGGATCGACAGCGCGCCGAGCCAGTAGCCGAGCGGCCCGTCGGTCGTGATGAACTTGCCGACCAGGTTCGGCAGCAGCCAGTCGTGCCAGCCGCCCTTGGCCATCGTCCACATCACGCCGAAGCCCGCCGCATCCTCGTTTTTCCACGGGTCGCGACCGAACAGGCCGAACGCCGCGTAAACGCAGCAGAGCGTGAGCAGCAGCCAGCGCGGCAGCGCACGCGTGGCGGAGGCGGTGAGACGGACGACAGGCTTCATGCAGATGAGCGATTTGTTATGGGCGGGCGGCCGGCGCGGTGGCGCGCGGTCGAGCCGGTTTCGAGCATCCGGCATTGTAGTCGCGCCCGCTGTTGTGCGTCAGGTCGTTGCCCGGGCGCGGGATGGCGCTTCCCGGCGAGCAGAGACAAAAAAGGGCAGCCTGGGCTGCCCTTTCGTGCGGTACCGGTGCGTTGCAACCACCGGATCGGTGCAAAGCTTACTTTGCTGCAGCCTTGCCGTTCGCGCGTGCGCCGAACTTGTTCTTGAACTTCTCGACACGGCCTGCCGTGTCCATGATCTTTTGCTGACCCGTGTAGAACGAGTGCGATTCCGACGACACTTCGATCTTGGCGAGCGGGTAGGTCTTGCCTTCGTGTTCGATGGTTTCACGCGTCTGGATCGTCGAGCGCGTGATGAACTTGAAGCCGTTCGACATGTCTTGGAAGACGACTTCGCGGTAGTCCGGGTGAATGCCAGGTTTCATGATTTTCCTTGGTGATAGCGGTAGCCAACCCGCCGCTTGCCGTGTCGAGCCGCCCCGATGGGAGCGATTCGGCCGCCGTCAAGCCCGGCGCGAGCCACTTGCCTAAGGTCGAAAAACGGCGATTATGCCAGAAAATCAGACGGTTGACGAATAATTTTCATGGCGCGTCGAGTGCGCCGGTGCCGGCCGGATCCTGCCGGTAGTAGCGCGCGAGCAGCCGGTACAGCTCCGGAAATTCGGACTCGAACGCTTTCGGCCGCACGAACAGCGCCTCGCTGCACACCGCGAAGAATTCCGACGGGTGATCGGCCGCATAGGGATCGATCAGCGAGTCCCGCTCGAAGCGCGCCCACGCGCGGTCCGGTACCGCGTCGACGCGCGCGCAGAACTGGTCGTACGCGTGTTCGAACACGTCGGCCCACGCCTGCGCGTCGAGATGCGGCGCATGCCAGCGGCGAAAAAGGGGCGGATAGCCGTCGGCCGCGCCGTTGACCATGTCGATCTTGTGCGCGAACTCGTGGATCACGACGTTGTACGCGTCCCGACCGTCCGTCATCTGCGCGTCTTCCCACGACAGGATCACGGGGCCGCCTTCCCATGCCTCGCCGCTCGCATCCTGCTCGACTTCGTGGACGACGCCGTCCTCGTCCTGCACGGTCTTGCGGATCACGAATTCGCCCGGATACACGACGACGCCGACCCAGCCGTCGTACAGCGACAGGTCGAGATTCAGCACGGGCAGGCAGGCCTGCGCGGCGATCGCGACGATCATCGCGTCGGTCAGCTCGAGCCCGTGCGCGGTCGAAAACGACTTCCTCGCGATGAACAGGCTCGTCAGCTCTCGCAGCCGGGCCAAATCGGCGGGCGGCAGCGCGTCGAGAAACGGCAGCCGCGCGACGGTGTCCTGCCACAACGCATCGGAAATCGGGTGGCTGCGCAGCGCGCGGTCGCGGCGGCGGTCGTCGAACCAGCGGGTCAGTTTCGAAAGCATGGAGGCGGCGGACGAAAATCCAAAGCCTGTCTTTTAACTCAATCGATCTGTTTTTGCCATGCCGCGAAGAGGCCGCCGACGAGCGCCACGCCCGCGAGGAAGTAAAAGCCGTCGAGCGACGTGAGGAACGACGCCTGTTGCGCCACCATCCGCGCGATCGACGCGATCGCGAGGCCGTGCGCATCGTTCGGCGCGTGGCCGGCGGCCGCAAAGCTGCGCGTCAGCGCATCGACGGTCTGCTGGAACAGCGGATCGAACGCGTTCGCGCGCTCGACGAGCCGTGTCTGGTGCACGGCCAGCCGGTGCTGCTCGACGATGATCACCGACGACGTCGCGAACGAGATCGTCAGTTGCCGCACGATGTTCTTCAGCCGGTAGCCGTGCGTGTATTCGTCGATCGCGAAAATCCGGAACGTGAGGTTCGCGACCGGCAGCACGATGAACAGCAGCAGCAACCCGCGCAGCAGCAGCGGGACGATCAGCGCGGCTTCGCCGACCTGCGGCGTCATCCGCGTCATCCACAGCGCGGCCGTGACGGCGATCGCGAACCCCGGCACGACGAACCACTTCTTGTGCGTGACGAATTTCGCGTAGCGCAGGTAAGCGAACAGCGCGGTGGCCGAGATCAGCGACATCGTGCCCACCAGGCGCCCGGCGTTCTCGACCGGATAGCCGAGCCCGCCCTCGAGGAACCGCGACGTCAGGTAACTGAAGCCCGTCGTCTCGTAGTAATAGAACATGTAGAGCAGCAGCCCGATCTGGAACGTCCGCTCGCGAAACGCGTGCAGCCGCACGAGCGGCGTCGGGTGATGCCACTGGTGATACGCGAACCACGCGAGCGCGCCGAGCCCCGCGATCGTCAGCACGATCAGCATCGGCGAGCCGCTGTAGAGCTGGTAATGCACCTGCTGCAGCACGATCTGCAGCGCCCCTTGCGCGAGCGCGAACACGACGTACGGCCAGAAGTGTCCGGAGCCGCGTTCGTCGTCCGGCGTGCGGCCCGAATCGGGCAGCGTGAGCAACGCGAGGATCGCGAACGCGATGCCGGCCGGCGCGGTGCACGCGAACAGGGCGCGCCATGTCGAATGCGCGACCAGCAGCCCGCCGACGATCGGTGCGAGCGCGCTGCCGAGCAGGATCATGATCAGGAAAGCGCGCGTCGCGGGCGGCCGTTCCTGCGGCTTGAAGCTGATCTGGATCAGGATCCGGCACGCGCCCATCATCGGGCCGATGAAATAGCCCTGGAAGCCGCGCGCGAACGCGAGCGCCAGCGACGTGTCGGCCAGCGCCGCCGCGATCGCGCCGAACGAGAACATCAGCATGCAGCCCGCGACGTAGCGGCGATGGCCGAGCCGGTCGACCCACCATTGCTGCTGCAGGATGCCGAGCACGGCCGCGACCGCGTAGGCGCTCGACGACCAGACGAGTTCGTCGGGCGACGCGTTGATGCCGCCCGCGATGTAGCTCGCGAAGAACGAGAACACGGCGTTGTCGAAGTAGTCGATGCCGGTGACGAGCGCGAGGGCCCACGGGAACAGATCCCCGCGCAGGTTCGCGCGGCTCCACAGCGGCGGCCGGCCAGGCACCGCGTTCATTCGCGATCCTTGCGTGCGGCCCGCGTACCGGCTTCGGCCTGCCGCTGCGCGATCAGCGCGTCGGCGTTTTCGCCGGCGAGGCGCCGTTCGACGTAGTCGATGTCGTGTTGCAACTCCTTGCGCAGCGCGACGGCCTCCTTCAGCTCGCGCTGAACGGCCGCGATCCGTCGGTCCAGCGTATCGATCTGCCCGGCGAGGCCGGCGCGGATCTCGCGCAGCGACGCCTCCGAATAGCGGCGCCGGCCGTCGCCTGTTTCTTCCAGCGGGCGCTTCAGCATTTCGGTGATGCCGTGCAGCGAGAAGCCGAGCGCACGCAACCGCAGGATGCGCGCGAAGCGCTCGAGGTCGGCTTCGTCGTAAAGGCGGTAGCGGCCTTCGCTGCGCGACGGCGTAACGAGCCCGCGCTCTTCGTAATATTTGAGCGTGCGCGGCGTGACGCCGAGCCGCGACGCGGCGTCGCTGACGGTCAATAGCGTGGTGGAGGCATCGTTCGGCATCGGTCGGGGAGGTTCGACGGGGGCAATGACGCGATTATAGATCAACCTGTACGTTCACGTTCAGGTTGGGATCGAAAAACGGCCGCCGGCAGGATGCACGGGCGGCCGTGTCGCGGAGCGGGGCCGATCAGCCGCCGCGGCGCATCAGGTCGAAGAACTCGGAATTGCTCTTCGTCTGGCGGATCTTGTCGAGCAGGAATTCCATGGCCTCGACTTCGTCCATGTCGTGAATGAACTTGCGCAGCACCCAGATCTTCTGAAGGATCTCGGGCTTGATCAGCATTTCCTCGCGACGCGTGCCCGACTTGTTCAGATTGATCGACGGGTAGACGCGCTTTTCCGCGAGGCGGCGCTCGAGGTGCACTTCCATGTTGCCGGTGCCCTTGAACTCTTCGTAGATCACGTCGTCCATGCGGCTGCCGGTTTCGATCAGCGCGGTGCCGATGATCGTCAGCGAACCGCCTTCCTCGATGTTGCGCGCCGCGCCGAAGAAGCGCTTCGGACGCTGCAGCGCGTTCGCGTCGACACCGCCCGTCAGCACCTTGCCCGATGCCGGAATCACGGTGTTGTACGCGCGCGCGAGACGCGTGATCGAGTCGAGCAGGATCACGACGTCGTGCTTCATTTCGACGAGGCGCTTGGCCTTCTCGATCACCATTTCGGCGACCTGGACGTGACGCGTGGCCGGTTCGTCGAACGTCGACGCAATCACTTCGCCGGCGACCGAGCGCTGCATTTCGGTCACTTCTTCCGGGCGCTCGTCGATCAGCAGCACGAACAGGATCACGTCCGGATGGTTCTGCTTGATCGCGTGCGCGATGTGCTGGAGCATCACGGTCTTGCCCGACTTCGGCGACGCGACGAGCAGGCCGCGCTGGCCCTTGCCGATCGGCGCGATCATGTCGATGATGCGGCCGGTGACGTTCTCTTCGCCGCGCATTTCGCGCTCGAGCGACAGCGGCTTGTTCGGGTGCAGCGGCGTGAGGTTCTCGAACATGATCTTGTGTTTCGAGGCCTCGGGCGGCTGCCCGTTGACTTTGTCGACCTTCACCAGCGCGAAGTAGCGCTCGCCGTCCTTCGGCGTGCGGACTTCACCTTCGATGGTATCGCCGGTGTGCAGGTTGAAGCGACGGATTTGCGACGGGCTGATGTAGATGTCGTCGGTGCTCGCGAGGTACGACATTTCCGGCGAGCGCAGGAAGCCGAAGCCGTCCGGCAGCACTTCGAGCGTGCCGTCGCCGAAGATCGTCTCTCCCGTCTTGGCGCGCTTTTTGAGAATGGCGAACATCAACTCCTGCTTGCGCAGGCGGTTCGCGTTTTCGATCTCCAGGCCATTGGCCATTTCGATCAGTTCGGACACGTGCAGAGACTTGAGCTCGGATAAATGCATACGGAGAACCCGCCAGGGAGGAGATGCGACGAAAGAAAATAAGGGAGGAGGGCGAGCGGAAGCGCTCAGAGACTTAAATGCGTCTTGCCGACGTTTTTTAATTCTAGCATAGGCCGATTCGCGCTTGAGCGAGCGATCGGCGGCTTGCCGACGGACGTGTTGCCGACTGACAACACGTCCGCGGAACGGCCGGTATTACAGGTGGCTGTCCAGGAATGCGGTGAGCTGCGACTTCGACAGCGCGCCGACCTTCTGCGCGGCGGCCGCGCCGTTCTTGAACAGGATCAGCGTCGGGATGCCGCGCACGCCGAATTTCGCCGGCGTGGCCTGGTTGTCGTCGACGTTGATCTTCGCGATCTGCAGCTTGTCGCCGTAGTCCTTCGCGACTTCGTCGAGGATCGGGGCGATCATCTTGCACGGGCCGCACCATTCGGCCCAGAAATCGACGAGAACGGGCTTGTCGGACTTGACGACGTCCTGTTCGAACGATGCGTCGCTGATGTGTTTGATCTGTTCGCTCATTGGGTCAATACCTCTTACGGTTCGGGGACTGCCTGCTTGCGCGTTGCGGCGTACCGGCCGCCGTAGGCTGCCGGCCGCTGCGGCAGGTCACTCCGCCTTCCGGAAAGAGGGCGTAAGCGCTGCATGCCGCGGCTCGCGGGTCGTTCGGGCGTCATATTAGCCTAAATTGCTATCTGCTGCGGGCGGCGATAGTAGCCGCTACGCGAGTAGGGGTACGACGCGACGTTCGACCGTCGTGCCACGCAGGTGGAGGCCGGTCAGCGAATTACAAGGGGCGCGCCGCATTCAACGTGTCCGGTTGAACGACGCGCCGGTTTGCCCGGCGAGATTCGCATTGATGCGAACAAACGGTCGCATTCGTCCGGAAGCGGTGATAGAATGTGCCGTGACGGGCCTCCTCGCATGGTGGGGCGGTGAACCTGGTCAGGTCGGGAACGAAGCAGCCACAATCGTTTTCCGCCAGTGCCGAGGGTTGGGCTCGTCACCTTCCTTCTCGCCCCGTTCGCCGGGCGTTTTTTATTTCTGCGTCACACTCCGTTCGACCTGCGCGTTGCCCGCGGTCCGCACCGTTTCGCGTGTCGGCGCGACGCAGCGTTACTGATACAATTTCCCGATGACCTATCAAGTTCTCGCACGCAAGTGGCGTCCGAAGGATTTCGCTTCGCTCGTCGGCCAGGAGCACGTCGTCAGGGCGCTCACGCACGCGCTCGACGGCGGGCGTCTCCATCACGCCTATCTGTTTACCGGAACGCGCGGCGTCGGCAAGACGACGCTGTCGCGGATCTTCGCGAAGGCGCTCAACTGTGAAACCGGCGTCACGTCGCAACCGTGCGGCGTGTGTCGCGCCTGTCGCGAGATCGACGAGGGCCGTTTCGTCGATTACGTCGAGATGGACGCGGCGAGCAACCGCGGCGTCGACGAGATGGCCGCGCTGCTCGAGCGCGCGGTGTACGCGCCCGTCGATGCGCGCTTCAAGGTCTACATGATCGACGAAGTGCACATGCTGACGAACCACGCGTTCAACGCGATGCTGAAGACGCTCGAAGAGCCGCCGCCGCACGTCAAGTTCATCCTCGCGACGACCGATCCGCAGAAAATCCCCGTTACCGTGCTGTCGCGCTGCCTGCAGTTCAACCTGAAGCAGATGCCGGCCGGGCACATCGTGTCGCATCTCGAGCGGATCCTCGGCGAAGAGCGGATCGCGTTCGAGCCGCAGGCGCTGCGCCTGCTCGCGCGCGCCGCGCAGGGCAGCATGCGCGACGCGCTGTCGCTGACCGACCAGGCGATCGCCTATTCGGCGAACGAGGTGACCGAGTCGGCGGTGTCGGGCATGCTCGGCGCGCTCGACCAGACTTACATGGTGCGCCTGCTCGACGCGCTCGCGGCCGGCAGCGGCCCGGAAATCCTCGCGATCGCCGACGAGATGTCGCTGCGCAGCCTGTCGTTCTCGACCGCGCTGCAGGATCTCGCGAGCCTGCTGCACCGGATCGCATGGGCGCAGTTCGCGCCGGGCTCGGTGCTCGACGAATGGCCGGAAGCGGCCGACCTGCGTCGTTTTGCGCAGACGCTGAGCCCCGAACAGGTTCAATTGTTCTATCAGATCGCGACCGTCGGGCGCGCCGAACTCGGCCTGGCGCCGGACGAATACGCCGGTTTCACGATGACGCTGCTGCGGATGCTCGCGTTCGAGCCGGCCGTCGGCGCCGGCAGTGCGCCGGGCGGCCAGCCGTCCGTGCCGCCGCGTGCGGTGCCGGCGCCGGCGCCGCGCGCGGCCGCGGCGTCCGCCGCCGCTGCGGCGAAGCCGGTATCGGCCGCGCCCGCTGCCGCAGCACGGCCGCCCGCCGCGGCGCCGGCTGCGCCGGTCGCACGTTCGGCGTCGGCGCAATCAAGCGACGAAGCCGAGCGGCCGGCCGCCAAGCCGGCTGCCGTCCCGTCATCGGCAGAGTCGGCAGCACCGGCAGCGTCCGACGCACCAGCGATCGAGCCGCCGCAGCCGGAAGCGAAGGCGGCGCCCGCAGGCGACATGCCGCCTCCCACGCGCAAGGAACCCGAGCCGCCTGCCGTTGCCGCCGTGCAGCGAAACGACGAACCGGCTCCAGCGGCCGAACCGGCGCCGCGCGCCGCATCGCCCGAGCCCGCCGCCGCGCGGTCGACGGCACGCGCAGGCGGTGCGGCCGCCGCGCTCGACGTGCTGCGCAATGCAGGGATGCGCGTGTCGTCGGACCGCGGCCGCGCAGGCGCTGCCGCCAAGCCGGCGGCAGCCCAGCCGGCGGCAGCCCAGCCGGCTGTCGACAAGCCGGCCGCGCCGCGTCCGGCCGTCCAGGTACCGACGACGCCGCGTGCCGTTGCCCGTGCGCCGCAGGCAGCCGATTCGCGTCAGCCGTCGCCGCCTTGGGAAGACATCCCGCCCGACGACTACGTACCGCTCAGCGCCGACGAGATGTTCGGCGGTTCCGACGACGGCTTCGTGCCGGCATTCGACAGCGGTCCCGACGATGTGCGCGTGACGCCGAAGCCGGCGGACGCGCGTCCGGCCGCGCCGATCGACTCGCGCCCGTTGCCGCCTGCGATCGCGCTCGATCCGATCGGCTTCGACGGCGAATGGCCGGCGCTGGCCGCGCGGCTGCCGCTGAAGGGTGTCGCGTACCAGCTCGCGTTCAACAGCGAACTGACGGCCGTCGATGCGACCGCATTGAAATTGTCCGTGCCGGTGCCGCAGTATGCGGACGCCGCGCAGGTGGCGAAATTGAAGGCGGCATTGGCTGATGCGCTCGGCAAGCCGGTCGAGGTGAGCGTCGAGGTCGGGCCTGCGCGGCGCACCGCGGCGGCGCTCGATGCGGCCGCCCGCGCGGCGCGCCAGCGCGAAGCCGAACAGGAGATTCACGGCGATCCGTTCGTCCAGCAGCTCGTGCGCGAGTTCGGTGCACGCATCGTCGACGGCTCGGTGCGCCCGCTCGCCGATTCGGCGCCGGACGGCGCGCCGCCGACGCTGCATTGAACCGAGCGCCCCGCGACTGGCACAATCACGCCCCGCACACAATGGCCGGCACGCGCCGCGTGCCGGTTTTCACACGATCCAGAAGGAGTATCCCCATGTTGAAAGGCAACCTCGCCGGACTGATGAAGCAAGCGCAGCAAATGCAGGAAAACATGAAGAAGATGCAGGAGCAGCTTGCGCTCATCGAAGTCGAAGGGCAGTCGGGCGCCGGCCTCGTCAAGGTGACGATGACGTGCCGCAACGAAGTGCGCCGCGTGTCGATCGACCCGAGCCTGCTCGCGGACGACAAGGACATGCTCGAGGATCTCGTCGCCGCTGCGTTCAACGACGCGGTGCGCAAGGCCGAAGCAACGTCGCAGGAAAAGATGAGCGGGATGACGTCGGGCCTGCCGCTGCCCCCGGGCTTCAAGCTGCCGTTCTGAGCGCAGCGTCCTTGTCACTGTTTGCCGCCGTATGAAACAGCCGTCCGCATTGTCCGCGCTCGTCGAAGCGTTGCGTGTGCTGCCCGGCGTCGGGCCGAAATCCGCGCAGCGCATGGCGGTTCACCTGATGCAGCACGACCGTGAGGGCGCCGAGCGGCTCGGCCGCTCGCTGCTGTTCGCGACCGAGCATCTGCAGCACTGCGAAAAGTGCAACACGTTCACCGAAGCGCAGATCTGCGAGGTCTGCAGCGACGAAGAGCGTGATCCGACGCTGCTGTGCGTCGTCGAGACGCCGGCCGACCAGATCATGCTCGAGCAGACGATGACCTACCGCGGGCTGTATTTCGTGCTGATGGGGCGACTGAGCCCGCTCGACGGAATCGGCCCGAAGGAAATCCATTTCGACCGCCTCGTGCGGCGCGCGTCCGACGGCGTCGTCAAGGAGGTCGTGCTCGCGACCAACTTCACGAACGAAGGCGAAGCCACCGCCCACTACCTCGGCCAGACGCTCAAGGCGCGCGGGCTGGCGGTCACGCGCCTCGCGCGCGGCGTGCCGGTGGGCGGCGAGCTCGAGTACGTCGACGCGGGCACCATCGCCCGCGCGATGCTCGACCGCCGCACGATGTAAGCCGGGCGCCGCCTGCCGGCGGCGCCGTTCCTCATGCCAGGGAGACACATGAGCGTCAGCCAGGGCCCGCTCGCGGGCGTCAAAGTGCTCGAATTCGGAACGCTGATCGCGGGGCCGTTCGCGTCGCGGCTGTTCGCCGAATTCGGCGCGGAAGTGATCAAGATCGAGGATCCGAACGGCGGCGACCCGCTGCGCAAGTGGCGCAAACTCCACCCGGAGCAGGGCGGCACGTCGCTGTGGTGGTCGGTCCAGGCGCGCAACAAGAAATCGGTCACGCTCAATCTGAAAGCCGACGCCGGCAAGGCGATCGCGCGGCAGCTCGCGAGCGAGGCCGACATCGTGATCGAGAACTTCCGTCCGGGTCTGCTCGAAAAGCTCGGGCTCGGCTACGACGTGCTGTCGGCCGACAATCCGGGCCTCGTGATGGTGCGCCTGTCCGGCTACGGGCAGACGGGCCCGTACCGCGACCGGCCCGGCTTCGGTGCGATCGCCGAATCGATGGGCGGGCTGCGCCACATCACCGGCTATCCGGATCTGCCGCCGCCGCGCATCGGCATCTCGATCGGCGATTCGATCGCCGCGCTGCACGGCGTGATCGGCGCGCTGATGGCGCTCCATCACCGCAAGGTCAACGGCGGCGCGGGGCAGGTGGTCGACGTTGCACTGTATGAAGCCGTCTTCAACATGATGGAAAGCGTGGTGCCCGAGTACGGCGTGTACGGGATGGTGCGCGAGCGCACCGGCGCGTCGCTGCCGGGCATCGTGCCGTCGAATACGTATGCATGCCGCGACGGCAGCATCGTGATCGGCGGCAACAGCGATCCGATCTTCAAGCGGCTGATGAAGGCGATCGAGCGCGACGACCTCGCCGACGATCCCGCGCTCGCGCAAAACGACGGGCGCGTGCCGCGCACGCAGGAAATCGACGACGCGATCGCCGCGTGGCTCGCGCCGCGCACGATCGACGAGGCGCTCGCCGTGCTCAACGCGGCCGACGTGCCGGCCGGGCGCATCTACAGCGCCGCCGACATGTTCACCGATCCGCAGTTCGTCGCGCGCCAGATGATCCAGCATTTCAAGCTGGCCGACGGCACCGACATTCCGCTGCCGAACATCACGCCGAAGTTGTCGGACACGCCGGGCGAAACGCGCTGGCTCGGGCCCGCGCTCGGCGAGCACACCGACGAGGTGCTGCGCGGCCTCGGCTATGACGGTGAGGCGATTGCCGCACTGCGCGAGGCGGGCGCGATCTGAGCGCGCCCGGCCTCGCGCTTCGCGCCGGGCTGCTCGGCGACGGCATCGCCGAGGCGATTTTCTCCGGGCGGAAAAGCCGGCGGCCCGGCGTTTTCCCCGGTGCGCAGAACGCCGCCGCACGGTGCGGCGGCGCATCGCGCGCCCATGCGTATACCCGCCCGTCCACGGTGGCCGGACTGTCGCTCTCGCGCCATCTTTCCTCGGTTACAATCGCCGGATGCGAATCCTACTCAGCAACGACGACGGCTATCTCGCCCCCGGTCTCGCCGCGCTCAGCGAAGCGTTGCAGCCGCTGGCCGAGCTTACGGTGATCGCGCCCGAGCAGAACTGCAGCGGCGCGTCGAATTCCCTCACGTTGTCGCGGCCGCTGTCGGTGCAGCGCGCAGCGGGTACGGGTTTCTTCTACGTGAACGGCACGCCGACCGATTCGGTGCACGTCGCGCTGACCGGGATGGCCGATGCGAGGCCGGATATCGTCGTGTCGGGCATCAACAACGGCCAGAACATGGGCGAAGACACGCTCTATTCGGGGACGGTTGCAGCCGCGACCGAAGGCATCATGTTCGGTGTGCCGGCCATCGCGTTCTCGCTGGTCGACAAGGGCTGGGCCCATCTGGCCGACGCCGCGCGCGTCGCCGCGGAAATCGTCGCGCACTACCTCGCGCACCCGTTGCCCGGCCAGCCGCTGCTGAACGTCAATATTCCGAACCTGCCGTACGACCAACTGAAGGGCTGGCAAGTCACGCGCCTCGGCAAGCGTCATCCGTCGCAGCCGGTGATTCGCCAGACCGACCCGCGCGGCGAGCCGATTTACTGGATCGGTGCCGCGGGCGAGGCGCTGGACGCCAGCGAGGGCACTGATTTCCATGCCGTCGCAAACGGTTTCGTGTCGATCACGCCGCTGCAGCTCGATCTCACGCATACGCAGATGCTGCCCGCGACGCGCGAATGGGCGCGCGCCGGAGGGCGGGCTTCATGAGCGGCGAGCGCGCGAAGCGGTTCCCGCTCGCGCTCGAAGATCTCAAGCGAGCGCCACGCAAGTCGGAAGGTCGGGCCGGTGAACGTCAGGCGGCGGGCGCGATGTCGAAGGCCGCCGACAAACCCGCAGCCGTGCTGAAACCGGTTGCGGTGAAGCCGGCCGCCGCGCGGGCGCCGCTGCCGGGTGTCGCCGCCGCGAAGCCGGCCACCGCACCGAAGCCGACCGTGCTGAAGCCGGCGCTGCCGAAGCCGGCTGCGCCGAGCGTCGCGCCGGCCGGCGCATTCGCGCTCACGTCGGAACGTGTGCGCGAGCGGATGGTCGAACGCCTGCGCGCGAACGGCGTGACCGATGCGCGCGTGCTGGACGCGATGGCCGCGGTGCCGCGCCACATGTTCGTCGATCCCGGCCTCGCGACACAGGCCTACGAGGATTCGGCACTGCCGATCGGCCACCAGCAGACCATTTCAAAGCCGTCGGTCGTCGCGCGCATGATCGAGCTCGCGATGGCCGGCCGCACGCTCGAGCGCGTGCTCGAGATCGGCACCGGTTGCGGCTATCAGGCCGCCGTGCTGAGTCACGTGGCACGCGACGTGTATTCGATTGAACGCATCAAGCCGCTTTACGAGCGCGCGAAGCTGAACCTGCGGCCGCTGCGCGTGCCGAACATCCGTCTGCACTACGGCGACGGGCGTGTCGGCCTGCCGTCCGCGGCCCCGTTCGACGCGATCGTGATCGCGGCCGCGGGGCTCGACGTGCCGCAGGCGCTGCTCGAGCAGCTCGCGATCGGCGGGCGGCTCGTCGCGCCGGTCGGCGCACAGAGCGGGCGGCACCAGGTGCTCACGCTCGTCGAGCGCGTCGCGCACGCGCAATGGCGAGAGTCCCGGCTTGATCGCGTTTTCTTTGTCCCTTTAAAATCCGGAGTGATTTGAAACCGATGAGTATGTTGCGCGCGATGCAAAACAACCGATCCAGGGAACCGCTCACGCTCGCCCAGCGCGCGATCTGTGTGGCTGCGTTCTCCACGTTACTGGCCGCCTGTGCGACGCGGCTCGACAACGCGCCCGTCGTCGACCGCTCCGGGTCGCTCGGCACGACCGCCGCCGCACAGCCCGCGGTGCCGCTCGGCCCGCCGCCGCCGGGCTTCTACCGCGTGAAGCCGGGTGACACGCTGTACCGGATTGCACTCGAGAACGGGCAGAACTATCGCGACATCGCGTCGTGGAACAATCTGGCGAACCCGAACCAGATCGAAGTCGACCAGTTGCTGCGCGTGGCGCCGCCGGGCGGCGCTGCGGTCGCGGGCGTACCGGCTGCGGGCGCGCCGGCCACCGCGCCGATCGTCGGCGGTGCGGTCGCGACCGCACCGCTGAGCAGCGGTCCGGCCACGCCGGCCGGCACGTCGTCCGCGCTCGCCGCCACGCCGCCGGCTGCGGCCACTGGCTCGAGCGATACGGCGGCCGCGCCGAGCGGCCCCGTGACGTTCGCATGGCCCGCGCGCGGCCCCGTGCTGAACGGGTTCGACGATGCGAAGAACAAGGGCGTCAATATCGGCGGGACGGCCGGCGAGGCCGTGAAGGCGGCGGCAGACGGCCGCGTCGTTTACTCCGGCAACGGTCTGCGCGGCTACGGCAACCTCATTATCATCAAACACGATGCAACTTACCTCACGGCGTATGCACACAATCGCGCTTTGATGGTAAAAGAGGGGGACGCGGTAACGAAGGGGCAGAAGATCGCCGAGATGGGTAACAGCGATGCCGACCGCGTGATGCTGCATTTCGAGGTTCGCCGGCAGGGTAAGCCTGTCGATCCGCTGAAGTATTTGCCGCCTCAATAACCGAGACGACCA
Organism: Burkholderia sp. MSMB1826; assembly: GCF_001526325.1. Classification (NCBI taxonomy): domain Bacteria; kingdom Pseudomonadati; phylum Pseudomonadota; class Betaproteobacteria; order Burkholderiales; family Burkholderiaceae; genus Burkholderia; species Burkholderia sp. MSMB1826. Next base: position 35,806 of record NZ_LOYN01000028.1, on the reverse strand, counting down.
TGCCGAAATCGAAGCGCCACGAGCCGCAAGCCGAGTCTGAGAAGATCAGTCGTGCCACGCAAGCATCGGTGGGGCGAGTAGCTGCTTCGACGGACGACGAAGACGACGTCGCGGAAAACGAACGTGAGCTCGAGGTACGCGACGGCGAAGCGGACGGTGGCGACGACGAGCGCGAAGGCCGCCCGGAAGCGGCGCCCGACGTCGACGATTTCCGCACGCTGCTGCAGGCCGAGCTCACGGCCGATACGATCCAGCATTACCTGAACCGCATCAGCGTGAAGCCGTTGCTGACCGTCGAGGAAGAGCAGCGCTATTCGCGCCTCGCGAAGGCCGGCGAATTCGAGGCGCGGCAGGTGATGATCGAGCGCAACCTGCGTCTCGTCGTCAGTATCGCGAAGGGGTATCTGAACCGCGGCGTGCCGCTGCTCGACCTGATCGAGGAAGGCAACCTCGGCCTCATGCACGCGATCGAGAAATTCGACCCGACGCGCGGTTTCCGTTTCTCGACCTACGCGACGTGGTGGATCCGGCAGAGCATCGAGCGCGCGATCATGAACCAGGCGCGCACGGTGCGCCTGCCCGTGCACGTGATCCGCGAACTGAATCAGGTGCTGCGCGCGAAGCGCCACCTCGAAAAGAATTCGATGTCGACGGGCGAGGCGGCCGAGCGCCGCGAAGCCAGCATCGACGACATCGCTTATCTCACCGGCAAGACCGCCGAGGAAGTCACCGATATCCTCGCACTCAACGAACACACGGCGTCGCTCGACGCGCCGCTCGACCTCGATCCCGCGAGCAGCCTGCTCGACCTGCTGCCCGACGACCAGAGCCAGTCGCCCGACGCGGAGGTGCAGCACCGCGAGCTCGAAACGTTGACGCGCGCATGGCTGTCACGGCTGTCCGACAAGCACCGGCACGTGATCGAGCGCCGCTTCGGGCTGAACCACATCGAACCGGCGACGCTCGAGGAGCTGGCTGACGAGATGGGGCTCACGCGCGAGCGCGTGCGGCAGATCCAGCAGGAAGCGCTGGTGCGCCTCAAGCGGTTCTTCGCCTCCAACGGCGTGCGCAAGGACGCCGTTCTGTAACCGATGACTCCGATTCTTGTTTTTGACATCGAGACGATTCCCGATGTCGACGGCATTCGCCGTCTGGAAGACCTGCCTGCGACGCTCGACGATGCCGCGGTGGCCGAACACGCATTCGCCGCCCGCCGCGAGAAGACCGGCAGCGATTTCCTGCCGCACCATCTGCAGCGGATCGCGGCGATCTCGTGCGTGTTCCGCGACAACAACGGTTTTCGCGTGCGCTCCCTCGGGACGCCGCAGGACAGCGAAGCCACGCTGATCCAATCGTTCTACCGCGTGATCGAGAAATACACGCCGCAGCTCGTGTCGTGGAACGGCGGCGGTTTCGATCTGCCGGTCCTCCATTACCGCGCGCTCGTGCACGGCATTCCCGCCACCCGCTACTGGGATCTCGGCGAGGACGACCGCGAATTCAAATGGAACAACTACATCTCGCGCTATCACTCGCGGCATACCGACCTGATGGACGTGCTCGCGATGTATCAGGCGCGCGCCAACGCGCCGCTCGATGCGCTCGCGAAGCTGTGCGGCTTTCCGGGCAAGCTCGGGATGGACGGCAGCCAGGTGTGGCCGGCGTTCCAGGACGGGCGGATCGACGAAATCCGCAACTATTGCGAAACCGACGTCGTCAACACCTACCTGCTGTATTGCCGGTTCCAGTTGATGCGCGGCGGCCTGACGCCGAGCGAGTACGCGGACGAGATCCTGCTCGTGAAGAACGCGCTTGCGCAGGAGCCGGCCGCGCACTGGGTCGAATACCTGGCGGGCTTCGACGCATAGCGCGGGCCGCTCGTGCCCGCAACCGGCGCGATCAGGCCAGTTCGAGCAGCACCGGCTGGTGATCGGACGCGCGTACGTTGCCGTCGACTTCGCAGCCGATGACGCGCGGCAACAGCGTGTCGGTCACGAACACGAAATCGCACGCGAGCGGCCCGTCCGCCCATTGCGCCGTATCGTAGACGCCGGCCGTCGGCGGCGGCGTACGACCGGGATGCCGTGCGACCCACGCGTCGACGAAACCCGGCGCGTCGGCGATCGGCTCCAGGAAGCGCCGGTACGCGTCGCCGTCGAATGCGCTGTTGAAATCGCCGCAGACGATCGCGTCGCGCGGTTGCCCGGTCGCGCTGAAAGGCCCCTCGGCGGTTTCGGCGGGAGCGGGGTGGTTCGCGTGCGCGCAAGCCTCGCGATGCCGGTCGCGCAACGCATCGACCTGCGCAAGTCGCTGGCGCGCCGAGTAATACTCCAGATGCGTGGTGACCACGCGCAATGCCCCGAAGGGCGCCTGCAACTCGACATCGAGCGCGACGCGCGGCATCGACGGCGCGCCGGCGTCGGCCGGCCACGGCAGCGATTGGCGCAGCACGCGCCCGACCGGCAGCCGCGTCGCGATTGCATTGCCGAACTGGCGGCGCGGTGCGCCCGGCCGGACGGCCGGCAGGTCGGCGCCGATGGCGTCGACGATCGTATAGCCGGGCAGCAGCGTCGCGAGTTCGGCGAACTGGTCGGTGCGTGGCCGGCCGGGCAGTGCGTCGAAGCCGCGCGTGACTTCCTGCAGGCACAGCACGTCGAAATCGCCGAGCTGGCGGATGGCCGCGACGGTACGGGAAAGATCGACGACGCCGTCCGCGTCCCGACCCCATTGGATGTTCCAGTCGATCAATCGCATGGTCGAATCTCCTGTTGGGCGGACTGTCGGGGCGTGGGCGTTGCCCCGGCGCGATTTGCGGCCAGGCTCGCCGCAGGTGCATCCCGAAGCCGGATTGCATGGATCGGACGCACCACAGCGCTGTCCGTGCGCAAGTTCGACGCCTGCCTCATCCAAAGCGCGCGGCGGGCCCCTTCGTCGTCTACAATCTCGCCTTCTTCAACGTTTGTCAGGAAAAGCTGGTGTCCGAAGCCGTCCCCACTTCTGCGCGCAAATCGAAAAACGCGCCCGTCGCGCCCGGGCCCGCCCCGGTTCTCGAGATCGAATCGCTCGACATGGAAGCGCGCGGTGTCGGCCGCACGATGACCGAGGACGGTCAGCCGGGCAAGGTGATCTTCGTCGAAGGCGCACTGCCGGGCGAGCGCGTGACCTATTCGAGCTATCGCCGCAAGCCGAGCTACGAACAGGCGACGGTAGTCGACATTCTGCGCCCGAGCGTGCTGCGCACGCAGCCGAAGTGCGCGTTCTTCGGCACCTGCGGCGGCTGCTCGATGCAGCATCTCGACATGCGCGCGCAGGTGGCGGTCAAGCAGCGCGTGCTCGAAGACAATTTGTGGCATCTGGCGAAGCTGCGTGCGGAAACGATGTTCGCGCCGATCCACGGTCCGTCGTGGGGCTATCGCTACCGAGCGCGCCTGACCGTGCGCAACGTGGCGAAGAAGGGCGGCGTGCTGGTCGGCTTCCACGAGAAGAAGAGCAGCTACGTCGCCGACATGACGAGTTGCGAAGTGCTGCCGCCGCACGTGTCGGCAATGCTCGTGCCGCTGCGCCGGCTCGTCGAAGGGCTGTCGATTCGCGACCGGATGCCGCAGATCGAACTCGCGGTCGGCTCGTCGGTCACCGCGCTCGTGCTGCGCGTGCTGGAGCCGATCAACGCGGACGACGAAGCGCTGCTGCGCGCGTTTGCGGACGAGCACAACGTGCAGTTCTGGCTGCAGCCGAAGGGTCCCGACACGGTGACGCCGTTCTATCCGCTCGACGTCTCGCTCGATTACACGCTGCCGGAATTCGGCATCCGCATGCCATTCAAGCCGACGGACTTCACGCAGGTCAACCACCAGATCAATCGCGTGCTGGTGGGGCGGGCGCTGCGCCTGCTCGCGCCGTCGCGCGACGATCGCGTGCTCGACCTCTTCTGCGGGATCGGCAACTTCACGCTGCCGCTTGCGCGGCTGTCGCGCGAAGTGATGGGCATCGAGGGCAGCGACACGCTGACCACGCGCGCGCTGGCGAACGCACGCGAGAACGGTGTCGACGGTCACACGACGTTCGCGTGCCGGAACCTGTTCGAAGTGACGGGCGACGACCTCCGCGCACTCGGCGCCTTCGACAAGTTCCTGATCGACCCGCCGCGCGAAGGCGCGCTCGCGGTATCGAAGGCGCTGGCCGAGATCGCGCAGAGTGGCGCAGGCCCGCTGCCGAAGCGCATCGTCTACGTGTCGTGCAACCCGTCGACGCTCGCGCGCGATGCGGGCCTGCTCGTGCACGAGGCCGGTTACCGGCTGAAGGGCGCCGGCGTCGTGAACATGTTCCCGAATACGTCGCACGTCGAATCGATCGCGCTGTTCGAGCGCGACTGAGCCGGGCGCCGGACGTAAAAAAACCGGCCCGAGGGCCGGTTTTTTCATGGTGCGCCGCGAACGTCAGTTGCGGTTGCCGCCGAAGATGCCGAGCAGCGCGAGCAGGTTCGTGAACACGTTGTACAGGTCGAGGTAGATCGCGAGCGTGGCCGAGATGTAGTTCGTCTCGCCGCCGTTCACGACGCGCTGGACGTCGAACAGCATGTAAGCCGAGAAGATCGCGATCGCGAGCACCGACACGGTGAGCATCAGCGCCGGCAGTTGCAGGAAGATGTTCGCGACCGACGCGAGCAGGATCACGATCACGCCCATGAACAGCCACTTGCCGAGCCCGGAGAAGTCGCGCTTGCTGACGGTGGCGATCGTCGCCATCGCGGCGAAGATGATGCCGGTGCCGCCGAACGCGAGCATGATCAGCGACGGGCCGTTCGAGAAGCCGAGGATGAAGCTCAGCAGCCGCGACAGCATCAGGCCCATGAAGAACGTGAAGCCGAGCAGCACGAACACGCCGGCCGCGCTGTTCTTGGTCCGCTCGATCGCGAACATGAAGCCGAACGCGATCGCGAAGAACGCGAGCAGGCTCATCATCGGGCTCGTGGCCGCGAACAGCGAGAAGCCCGTCGCGACGCCGACCCAGGCGCCCAGCACGGTCGGCACCATCGACAGCGCGAGCAGCCAGTACGTGTTCCGCAGCACGCGGTTGCGCACCGCGGCGGTGCTGACGGAACCGCCGCGGCCGAAATTGTACGGATAGTCGTTCATGGTTTCTCCTAACATTGAACGCGTGGGCGTCCGGGGCCGGTCCGGCGCGCGGGATGTGCGGCGCAGCAAACCGGGGCAGCTATGGCTAAGATACGTTCCGTGCCGCGAGGTTTCAATGGATCGACGGCACAAAACATATGGATTCTGAACCTTTCATTCGTGTAAGGGTTCAATCGCAATGATACACGGGATCGTGCTACAATAGCGGATTCATTTGAACCTGTAACTTCTTAATTTTTTGGAGTTTTTATGGCAATCGAGCGCACCCTGTCGATCATCAAGCCGGATGCGGTGGCAAAGAACGTGATCGGCCAGATCTACAGCCGTTTCGAAGGCGCCGGCCTGAAGATCGTCGCAGCGCGCATGGCGCACCTGTCGCGTGCCGACGCAGAGAAGTTCTACGCAGTTCACGCAGCGCGTCCGTTTTTCAAGGACCTCGTCGATTTCATGATCTCGGGCCCGGTGATGATCCAGGTTCTGGAAGGTGAAGGCGCGATCCTGAAGAACCGCGACCTGATGGGCGCAACGGATCCGAAGAAGGCGGAAAAGGGCACGATCCGCGCCGACTTCGCCGACAGCATCGACGCGAACGCCGTGCACGGCTCGGACGCTGCGGAAACGGCAGCGGTCGAAATCGCGTTCTTCTTCCCGGAAATGAACGTTTACTCGCGTTAAGCCCTGGCTGACAGCAAGTAGGCAGGATTCAGCGCACGCGGCAAGGCAGCACATCATGACGAGCGAAACTTCCGTCAATCTTCTCGACTTCGACGCCGAGGGTCTTGTCGCGTACTGCGGCAGCCTGGGCGAGAAGCCGTTCCGCGCCAAGCAGTTGCAGCGCTGGATCCACCAGTACAACGCCGGCGATTTCGACGGCATGACCGATCTCGCGAAGTCCCTGAGGGAGAAGCTCAAGGGCCGCGCATCGATCGTGATGCCGGACATCGTCAGCGATCACGTTTCCACCGACGGCACGCGCAAGTGGCTGATCGACGTCGGAAACGGCAATGCGGTCGAAACCGTGTTCATCCCGGAAGAGACGCGCGGCACGCTGTGCGTGTCGTCGCAGGCCGGGTGCGCGGTGAACTGCCGCTTCTGCTCGACGGGCAAGCAGGGCTTCTCCCGCAACCTGTCGACAGCCGAAATCATCGGCCAGCTCCGGATGGCCGAATTTGCATTGCGAGCGTCGCTGGGCCGCGCGCCCGGCCCGAACGGCAAGGCCGAACGGGTCGTGACCAACGTGGTGATGATGGGCATGGGCGAGCCGCTCCTGAATTACAGCGCGGTCGTGCCCGCGATGCGGTTGATGCTCGACGACAACGCGTACGGCCTGTCGCGCCGTCGCGTCACGCTGTCGACGTCCGGCGTGGTGCCGATGATGGACCGCCTCGGCGCCGAGTTGCCGGTCGCGCTGGCCGTTTCGCTGCATGCGCCGAACGATGCGCTGCGCGACGAGCTGGTGCCGCTCAACAAGAAGTATCCGCTTCGCGAGCTGATGGCTGCGTGCCAGCGCTATCTGCAAGTCGCGCCGCGCGACTTCATCACGTTCGAATACTGCATGCTCGACGGCGTCAACGACACCGAAGCGCATGCGCGCGAACTGCTGGCCGTCACGCGCGACGTGCCGTGCAAGTTCAACCTGATCCCGTTCAATCCGTTTCCGGAATCGGGCCTCATCCGCTCGAAGTCGGAGCAGATCAAGCGCTTCGCGCAGGTCCTCATCGACGCGGGTGTCGTCACGACCGTGCGCAAGACGCGCGGCGACGACATCGACGCCGCGTGCGGGCAACTGGCCGGCGCGGTGAAGGATCGTACGCGCCTTGCGGAACGAACGGGCGCAGCAGGAAAAATCATCGAAGTTCGGGCAGTTTGACGGGGGCGCCTGGCCGGGGTGCCCGAACCCTTTGGCGGTGCAACACGCGAATAGCGATCGGTCGCGGCGCCTCGGCGCCGCGCATGGCATGAACCGTTGCGGATGCCGGCCGGCGGGAGCCGGCGGCAGCCGCCAGTGAAGAAGAATCGACGCGAGGACAAGGATGAGTGAGCCGCAGCCGTCTAACGGCGCAGAGACGAATGCCGCGAAGCCGGCACCGGCGGGACTGGAATCGCTGGCGGCGGTCGGCAGCCGGCTGGCGCAGCTTCGGGAGGCGAAGGGCTGGTCGGTCGACGACGTGTCGGCGCGACTCAAGGTCGCTCCGCAAAAGCTCCGGGCGCTCGAGGCTGGCGACATCAGCCATTTGCCCGGCGTGACGTTCGCGCTCGGGGTCGTGCGCAGCTACGCGAAGATGCTCGGCGTCGATCCGGAACCGTTCGCGCAGGCGTTGCGCCGCGAGCGCGGGGTGCCGGAAGTCGACCTGTCGATGCCTGCGTCGTCGGGCACGGATCTGCCGCGCGGCCGCGTGTCGATTCCGCTGGGCGGCTCGTCGCGCCACCATCCGTGGCTGTGGGGAACGGGGATCGTCATCGTCGCGGTGGTCGCCGTACTGATGTGGCACACTGGCGGCGATTCGTCGAGTCTGCTCGCACGCTTGAAGGGCAGCGACGCCGAACATGCATCGGCCGCGAGCGCGGCGGCGGCATCGTCGTCTGCCGAAGAAGCGGCTGCGAATGGCGCATCGGCGGCGGTTGCGAATGAGGTTCCGGCCCCGGCTGCTGCATCGGCTGCCCCGGCGCAGTCGATCGCGTCGGCCGTCCCGGCGCCCGCGGCCCCGGTCGCGACGGCTGCCGCATCGCAGCCCGTGGCGGCAACGGCGGCGGCCAGCACGGCCGCGCCGGCCCAGCCGGCGAGCGTCGTGGTGGCGGCAGGCCAGTCGATGGTCGAACTGAAGGTCAAGCAGGATTGCTGGTTCAGCGTGCGCGACAAGAACGGCAAGGAGCTGTTCTCGGCGCTGGTGCGCGCCGGCGAAACGAAGCAGGTTGCCGGTGACGGGCCGTTCAAGGTCACGATCGGCAACAAGGCCGGTCTCGACACCGTTGCGTTCGACGGAAAACCGGTCGATCCGGCAAAATATTCGGCAGCGCGGGGTAACGTGGCGCGGTTCACGTTGCCCTGACGTCAAGCGCCGTGGCGAAGGCTTGCCGTCGATATCGGCAGGCCGTGAGGGCACGGCGCTTTTTCAATTCATGCGCCGTGTCGCGGCGCATTCCGCGTAAATGGATCTATCGATGCAATCCGAAGCTCAATCCCCACGCAGCAGTCAGATTTGTTCAACCGAACCGGTGTTCGGCGGGCATCAGCCGCGCCGTGTATCGCATGCGGTGGATGTCCGCTGGGGCGGGCAACTCGTGACGATCGGCGGCGACGCGCCGGTGCGCGTGCAGTCGATGACGAATACCGACACGGCCGATGCGATCGGTACGGCGATCCAGATCAAGGAACTCGCGAACGCGGGCTCCGAACTGGTGCGCATCACGGTCAACACACCCGAAGCCGCGGCCGCCGTGCCGGCGATTCGCGAGCAACTCGACCGGATGGGCGTGACCGTGCCGCTCGTCGGCGATTTCCACTACAACGGCCACCTGCTGCTGCGCGACTACCCGGGCTGCGCGGAGTCGCTGTCGAAGTACCGGATCAACCCCGGTAACGTCGGTCAGGGCGCGAAGCGCGACACGCAGTTCGCGCAGATGATCGAGGCCGCGGCGAAGTACGACAAGCCGGTGCGGATCGGCGTGAACTGGGGCAGCCTCGACCAGGATCTGCTCGCGCGCATGATGGACGAAAACGGCGCGCGCGCGCAGCCGTGGGACGCGCAGAGCGTGATGTACGAGGCGCTGATCCAGTCGGCGATCGGCTCGGCCGAACGCGCGGTGGAGCTGGGCCTCGGCCGCGACCGCATCGTGCTGTCGTGCAAGGTCAGCGGCGTGCAGGACCTGATCGCCGTGTACCGCGAACTCGGCCGCCGCTGCGGCTTCGCGCTGCACCTCGGGCTGACCGAGGCCGGCATGGGCTCGAAGGGGATCGTCGCATCGACGGCGGCGCTCGGCGTGCTGCTGCAGGAAGGGATCGGCGACACGATCCGCATCTCGCTGACGCCGGAGCCGGGCGCGCCGCGTACGGGCGAAGTGATCGTCGGCCAGGAAATCCTCCAGACGATGGGCCTGCGCTCGTTCGCGCCGATGGTGATCGCGTGCCCGGGCTGCGGCCGCACGACGAGCACGCTGTTCCAGGAACTCGCGATGCAGATCCAGACCTACCTGCGCGAGCAGATGCCGGTCTGGCGCAAGGAATATCCGGGCGTCGAGAAGATGAACGTCGCGGTGATGGGCTGCATCGTCAACGGCCCGGGCGAATCGAAGCACGCGAACATCGGCATCAGCCTGCCGGGGTCGGGCGAGAACCCGGCCGCGCCCGTCTTCATCGACGGCGAGAAGGTCAAGACGCTGCGCGGCGAGCGGATCGCCGAGGAATTCCAGCAGATCGTCAGCGACTACGTCGCACGCAATTACGGCCGCACCGAGGCCCTGAACTAATTCGTCCACACACACGAACGATGACTGAACAGAAACGCAAGATCGAGAAGCTCACCGGCGTCAAAGGCATGAACGACATCCTTCCGCAGGATGCCGGCCTGTGGGAATTCTTCGAAGCTACCGTGAAATCGCTGCTGCGCGCGTACGGCTACCAGAACATCCGCACGCCGATCGTCGAACATACGCAGCTCTTCACGCGCGGCATCGGCGAAGTCACCGACATCGTCGAGAAGGAGATGTACAGCTTCACCGACGCGCTGAACGGCGAGAACCTGACGATGCGCCCGGAAAACACCGCGGCGGTCGTGCGCGCATCGATCGAGCACAACATGCTGTACGACGGCCCGAAGCGCCTGTGGTACATCGGCCCGATGTTCCGTCACGAGCGTCCGCAGCGCGGCCGCTATCGCCAGTTTCACCAGGTCGGCGTCGAGGCGCTCGGCTTCGCGGGTCCCGATGCGGATGCCGAGATCATCATGATGTGCCAGCGCCTGTGGGACGACCTCGGCTTGACCGGCATCAAGCTCGAGATCAATTCGCTCGGCCTTGCCGAGGAGCGCGCCGCGCACCGCGTCGAGCTGATCAAGTACCTCGAGCAGTTCGCGGACGTGCTCGACGAGGACGCAAAGCGCCGCCTGTATACGAACCCGCTGCGCGTGCTCGACACGAAGAATCCCGCGCTGCAGGAAATCGCGCAGAACGCGCCGAAGCTGATCGACTTCCTCGGCGACGAATCGCGTGCGCACTTCGAAGGGCTGCAGCGCCTGCTGCTCGCGAACAACATTCCGTTCAAGATCAACCCGCGTCTCGTGCGCGGCCTCGATTACTACAACCTGACCGTGTTCGAATGGGTGACCGACAAGCTCGGCGCGCAGGGCACGGTCGCGGCCGGCGGCCGCTACGATCCGCTGATCGAGCAGCTCGGCGGCAAGCCGACCGCCGCGTGCGGCTGGGCGATGGGTATCGAGCGCATCCTCGAGCTGTTGAAGGAGGAGGATCTGGCGCCCGAGCAGGAAGGCGTCGACGTGTATGTGGTGCATCAGGGCGAAACCGCGCGCGAACAGGCTTTCATCGCGGCCGAGCGCCTGCGCGACACGGGCCTCGACGTGATCTTCCACTGCAGCGCCGACGGCGCGCCGGCGAGTTTCAAGTCGCAGATGAAGCGGGCCGATGCAAGCGGCGCCGCGTTCGCGGTGATCTTCGGCGAAGAAGAGGTCGCGAACGGCACGGTGGGCGTGAAAGCGTTGCGCGGCGCGGGTGCGGAAGGGGAAAAGAACGTTCAGCAGACCGTACCGGTCGAAAGCTTGACCGAATTCCTAATCAATGCGATGGTTGCATCCGCCGAAGACGGCGACGACTGATCGCGCTCGCATTCGCTCGACAAGAAAAGCCTGAACAGGAAGGAATCGCTCGCCGATGAGTTATCACGACGAACAAGAATCGATTGAAAATCTCAAGGCGTGGTGGGCCCGCTGGGGCAACCTCACCACGTGGATCGTGCTCGCGGCGCTCGTCGTCGCGGCCGGTTTCAACGGCTGGAACTACTGGCAGCGCCGTCAGGCTGCCGAGGCGTCCGGGCTGTACGAGCAAGTCCAGAAGGCTGCCGCCGCGAACGACAAGGCAACGATGGCCCGCGCGGCTGCCGACATGGAAGACAAGTTCGGCAGCACGCCGTATGCGCAGATGACGGCGCTTGCGGCCGCGAAGACGCTGTATGCGGCCGGCGACGCGGCAGGCGCGAAGGCGCAACTGCAATGGGCCGTCGATCATGCCAAGGACGACGAGTACAAGCAGATCGCGAAGCTGCGCCTCGCGTCGCTGCTGCTCGACGAGAAGGCGTACGATGCAGGCCTCGCGCTGCTCTCGGGTACGCCGGTCGATGCATTCAAGGGCCTCGTGGCCGATCGTCGCGGCGATCTGCTGGCCGCGCAAGGCAAGACCGACGATGCGCGCGCGGCTTACAAGCTCGCGCTCGACGGCCTGTCGAAGGACGACCAGTCCGCGCGCCAGCTCGTGCAGTTCAAGCTGGACGCGCTCGGCGGCTGAATCCCGGTCCCCTCAACCTCTTAACTCTGCTTCGCTAACCGATGAATTTGCTGAAACGTTACGCTGTGCCCGTTGCCTGCGCGGCGGCTGTCCTCGCTCTGGCGGCTTGCTCGTCGTCGAAGGACGCGCGCCGCGTGCCGACGCCGCTCACCGAGTTCAAGCCTGTCCTGGACGTGCAACAGGTCTGGAAGGCGAGCGTCGGCAAGGGCGGACGCTACCTGTTCTCGCCGGTGGCCGTGGGCGACGCCGTTTATGCGGCGGGCGAAAACGGTTCGGTCGAGAAGATCGACGCGAAGACGGGCCAGACGCTCTGGCGCTCGAAGGTCGGTTCGGACTTGTCGGCCGGTGTCGGCAGCGATGGCAACCTGACCGCGGTCGGCGCGTTGAAGGGCGGCGTGTTCGTGCTGGGCCCGGACGGCAAGCAGCTGTGGAAGACCAGCGTGCAGGGCGAGATCTTCTCGCCGCCGCTCGTCGGTAACGGTCTCGTGATCGTCCGCACGATCGACGGCCAGGTGATCGCGTTCAACGCGCAGACGGGCGAGCAGAAGTGGGCCTACCGCAACCGTGCGGTGCCGCTGAACCTGCGCGTGTCGGCCGGCATGACGTTCGCGGGCGACGCGGCCGTGCTGGCGGGCTTCCCGGGCGGCGGGCTGGTCGCGATCAACCTGCAGACGGGCGAGCCGTTCTGGCAGACCCCGGTGTCGTTCCCGAAGGGCGTGACCGAGGTCGAGCGCATCAACGACGTCAGCGGCCCGCCGACGCTCGTGGGGGCGGAAGCCTGCGCGGTGACGTTCCAGGGTCAGCTCGGCTGCTTCGATGCGAACTCGGGCCGTCCGCTGTGGGAAAAGCCGTTTTCGAGCCGCAGCGGCCTCGCGCAGGACGATTCGGTGGTCGCCGGCGGCGACGACTGGTCGGTCGTCACCGCATACGACGCGGCCACGGGCAACCAGCTCTGGCGCAACGACAAGCTGAAGAGCCGCGACGTCGGCGTGCCGTATCTGCTCGGGCATGCGGTCGTGATGGGTGATTACAAGGGCTTCGTGCACTTCCTGTCGCGCGAGGACGGCAGCTTCATCGCGCGGATGAAGACCGACGGCAGCGCGATTACGGCGGCGCCGGTCCTCGCGGGCAATACGCTCGTCGTGCAGACGAAGGACGGCGGCCTGTACGGGTTCCGTCCGCGCTGACACGCAGGAAACCGGCGTGGCCGTGGCGTGGCGGGCAGGGCCCGCGCGTCGCGGCCGCGCGACTTGACGGCGGCCGGTGTTCCCGGCCGCTCGGTATTTGAAAGGCAGTTCGAGACGAAAGACGACGGCGCGCAACGCGCGCCGGGCGCGCGCATCCGGCGCGGCGCGAATTCGTGATATTTTCATTCAGCGCAGCCGCCCGCAGCAGCGGGCCTCCCGCTGCTGCGCTTCACCGTAGAAAACACAGATGAAACCGGTCATTGCCCTCGTTGGGCGCCCCAATGTGGGGAAATCCACGCTGTTCAACCGGCTCACGCGCTCGCGCGATGCGCTGGTCGCCGACTTGCCGGGCCTCACGCGCGATCGCCATTACGGCGAAGGGCGCGTCGGCGCGCGGCCGTACCTGGTCGTCGATACCGGCGGCTTCGAGCCCGTCGCGAAGGACGGCATCCTGCACGAAATGGCGCGCCAGACGCGGCAGGCCGTCGAGGAAGCCGACGTCGTCGTGTTCATCGTCGACGGCCGCAACGGGCTCGCGCCGCAGGACAAGTCGATCGCCGACTACCTGCGCAAGACCGGCCGGCCGATCTTCCTGGTCGTCAACAAGGCCGAGGGGATGAAGTACACGGCGGTCGCGACGGATTTCTACGAGCTCGGGCTCGGCGATCCGCGCGCGATCTCGGCCGCGCACGGCGACGGCGTGACCGACATGATCAACGAGGCGCTCGAAGTCGCGTACGCGGGCCAGCCCGAGGAGGCGGACGAGGACGATCCGTCGCGCGGCATCAAGATCGCGATCGTCGGTCGTCCGAACGTCGGGAAGTCGACGCTCGTCAACGCATTGATCGGCGAAGACCGCGTGATCGCGTTCGACATGCCGGGCACGACGCGCGATTCGATCTACGTCGACTTCGAGCGTAACGGCAAGAAATACACGCTGATCGACACGGCGGGCCTGCGGCGCCGCGGCAAGGTGTTCGAGGCGATCGAGAAGTTCTCGGTCGTGAAGACGCTGCAATCGATTTCCGACGCGAACGTCGTCATTCTTCTGCTGGATGCGCAGCAGGACATTTCCGACCAGGACGCGCACATCGCCGGCTTCGTCGTCGAGCAGGGCCGCGCGCTCGTGATCGGCGTCAACAAGTGGGATGGCCTCGACGACCACGCGCGCGACCGCGCGAAAGCGGATTTGACCCGCAAGCTGAAATTCCTCGACTTCGCGAAATCGCACTTCATTTCCGCCGCGAAGAAGACGGGTATCGGCGCGCTGATGCGCTCGGTCGACGACGCCTACGCGGCGGCGATGTCGAAGCTGCCGACGCCGAAGCTCACGCGCGCGCTGATCGAGGCCGTCGAATTCCAGCAGCCGCGCCGTCGCGGCCCGGTGCGTCCGAAGCTGCGCTACGCGCACCAGGGCGGCCAGAATCCGCCGATCATCGTGATTCACGGCAACGCGCTCGATGCGGTGACGGAAACCTACAAGCGCTACCTCGAAAACCGATTCCGCGAAACTTTCTCGCTGACCGGGACTCCATTGCGCATAGAGTTCCGTTCGTCGAACAACCCGTACGCGGACAAGGGCTGAAGCATGTCCCGCAACGGCCAGGCCGCATGGCCTATGCCCGGGCGGGGCAGGCAAAATCGGCTATAGTGTAGCGATTGGCGCCGGATCTCTTTTTCTTCGCCGCCAATCCAGATCAACCTGCAAAAAAAGATGGAGTACGCCATGAGCAACAAAGGGCAATTGTTACAAGACCCGTTTTTGAACGCACTGCGCAAAGAGCACGTTCCCGTTTCGATCTACCTCGTCAACGGCATCAAGCTTCAAGGGAACATTGAATCGTTCGACCAGTACGTCGTGTTGCTCCGTAATACGGTGACCCAGATGGTTTACAAGCACGCCATCTCGACGGTCGTGCCGGCGCGCCCGGTGAATTTCCACCCGGACGCGGAAGCCTCGTCCTAACCTATCGCAGCGGCCGGCATCCGGTCGCCGCGAGCGACCGATGCCAGCCGCCTTATCTTGACACCCGATAATTTGATCAACGCAGCGCTCGTCGGCATCGATTTCGGCAAGACCGATTTCGAAGCCAGTCTCGAAGAACTCAGTCTTCTCGCCTCCAGTGCGGGGGCCCGTCCCGCCGTCACCCTCACGGGTCGTCGCTCAAGTCCCGATGCCAAGATGTTCATCGGCAGCGGCAAAGCCGAAGAGCTGCGGCTTGCCTGCGACGCGCACAACGTCGAGATCGTCATCTTCAACCATGCGCTGGCACCCGCCCAGCAACGCAATCTGGAGCAGGCGCTTAACAGGCGCGTGGTCGATCGCACGAGCCTCATCCTCGACATCTTCGCGCAGCGTGCCCGCAGCCATGAAGGCAAGCTGCAGGTCGAGCTCGCGCAGCTTCAATACCTGTCGACCCGCCTCATTCGCGCATGGACCCACCTCGAGCGGCAAAAGGGCGGTATCGGCCTGCGCGGCCCCGGCGAAACCCAGCTCGAAACCGACCGCCGGCTGATCGGCGAACGCATCAAGATGCTGAAGTCGCGGCTCGACCGGCTGCGCCGCCAGCACAGCACGCAGCGCCGGCAGCGCGCGCGCAGCGGCACGATGTCGGTGTCGCTCGTCGGCTATACGAACGCGGGCAAGTCGACGCTGTTCAATGCGCTGACGAAAGCGCAGGCGTACGCGGCCGACCAGCTGTTCGCGACGCTCGATACGACGTCGCGGCGCGTGTACCTCGGCGACGAGGTCGGGCAGATCGTCGTGTCCGATACGGTCGGGTTCATCCGCGAGCTGCCTCACCAGCTCGTCGCGGCGTTTCGCGCGACCCTCGAGGAAACCATCCATGCGGATCTGCTGCTGCATGTGGTCGATGCGTCGAGCGCGGTCAGGCTCGAGCAGATCGAGCAGGTCAACGGCGTGCTGCACGAGATCGGCGCGGACACGATCCGGCAGGTGCTGGTGTTCAACAAGATCGACGCCGTGCCCGAGCTGGCGGCCCGCGGCGACGCGGTCGAGCGGGACGAGTATGGTAATATTTCGCGCGTCTTTTTGAGCGCGCGCACCGGTCAGGGTCTCGATACGTTGCGTGCCGCCATCGCCGAAATCGCCTCCGCGGAACACCTTTCCAGCGCGACGTTGCCCGACGCGCTCGATGGCACGTCCGCTGAATCGCACGAAGACCATACGATTTCCGAACACGGGCGCTAACCGGTCCCGGCCGGTTCGCCGGCGTCCAATCTGGTGAACAAACTCTGGTGAACGAATACAACGAGCGGAGTACCTGGCGGCGGATGCGCGCCTTGCTGTCGATCAACGATCCCCGCTGGGGACGCGGCGAAGGCAATGGCAAGGACGGATCCCGCCCCCGCGCGAACGAATCGAAGCGTCCGCCAGGCGGCGACGGCGACGGGCCGCCCGATCTCGACGAGATGTGGCGCAATTTCAACCGGCGCCTGAGCGGCCTGTTCGGAGGCAAGGGCGGCAACGGCTTCCGGCCCGACAACGGCCGGGCCGCACGAGTCGGCGTCGGCATCGTGATCGGCGTGCTGGTCGCGATTTATGCGGGCAGCGGGCTGTTCGTCGTACAGGAAGGCCAGACGGGCGTCGTGCTGCAACTCGGCAAGGTGTCGGGCACGGTCGGCCAGGGCGTGCACTGGCGCGCGCCGTATCCGTTCGCGTCGCACGAGATCGTCGACACGTCGCAGGTCCGCTCGATCGAGATCGGCCGCAATAACGTCGTGCGCCTCGCGAACGTCAAGGAAGCCGCGATGCTGACGCGCGATGCCGACATCGTCGACGTGCGCTTCATCGTCCAGTACCGGATCCGTTCCGCCACCGATTACCTGTTCCGCAGCGTCGATCCCGAGCGCAGCGTGTCGCAGGCCGCGCAGGCCGCGGTGCGCGCGATCGTCGGCACGCGCAGCGCGGCCGACATGCTGAACCAGGACCGCGATGCGCTGCGCGAACAGCTTTCGAGCGCGATCCAGCGCGATCTCGACCGCTACCAGTCCGGGCTCGAGGTGACGGCCGTCACGATGCAGAGCGTCGCGGCGCCTGAGCAGACCCAGGCCGCCTACGCCGAAGTCGCGAAGGCGCGCGACGAGCGCGAGGCCGCGAAGCGCGCCGCGCAGGCGTATGCGAGCGACCTGCTGCCGAAGGCGCAGGGCGATGCGGCGAAGCTCGTCGACGAAGCGAAGGCGTATGCCGATCGCGTGGTCACGGAAGCAGAGGGCGACGCGGACCGCTTCAAGCAGGTCTACGCGCAGTACTCGAAGGCGCCCGCGGTCATTCGCGAGCGCATGTACCTCGAGACGATGCAGGAAATCTATTCGAACGCGACAAAGGTGTTCGTCGGCAACAAGGGCGGTAACAGCGTCGTGTACCTGCCGCTCGACAAGCTCGTCGAGCAGGGCCGGCAAAACGCCGCGACGTCGGCCGGCGCGTCCGCCGCCGAGGCGGCGTCGGCACCGGCGGCCACGGCGCCGTCGGCGGCTGCAGCCGCGCCGGCGAGCGCCGTATCGGCCGCCGCCGCGTCAGGTGTCGACGTGTTGCGATCGCGCGACGCGTTTCGCAGCCGGTCGCGTGAAGACGATACGAAGTAACGGGGAGCGCAGAACATGAACCGAATCATTGCGCTCGTCGTCGCAATCGTGATCATTGCCTTCGCGGCGTCGTCGACGGTCCTCACCGTCGATCCGCGCCATACGGCCGTGCTGTCGGGCCGCGACGGCACGCAGCCGGAACTCGCGGGCCCCGGCGTCCATTTCAAGCTGCCGCCGCCGCTGCAGACGGCGACGCTGATCGACACGCGCCTGCAATCGCTCGAGTCGTCCGATCCGCTGCAACTGGCAACCGAAGACAAGCACGACCTGCTCGTCGCGTATGCGGTGAAGTACCGGATCAGCGATCCGATGAAATATTTCACCGCGACGGGCGGCGACCCGGCGGCGGCGAGCGAACGGCTGTCCGGCACGCTGAAGAGTGCGCTCGGCGATGCATTCGGCAAGCGCGCGCTCGACGATGCCCTCGGCGGCCAGCGCGCGATCGCGGATGCGGCCCGCGATGCGGCGAAGGCGAGCGCGGCCGGTTTCGGCGTCGACGTGGTCGACGTCCAGCTCACGCGTGTCGATCTGCCGGCCGCGCAGACGGACGCTGTCTATCAACGGATGATCGGCGCGTTGCGCGATCAGGCGGCGCAGGTGCGTGCGCAAGGCGCGGCCGACGTCGAGCAGATCAAGGCCGATGCCGAACGCGAGCAGCAGGCCGTGCTCGCGAACGCGTACAAGTCCGCGCAGACGATCAAGGGCGAGGGCGATGCGAAGGCCGCGACGATCGCCGCCGATGCGTTCGGCCGCGATCCGCAGTTCTATCAGTTCTACGCGAGCCTGCAAGCCTACCGGAATACGTTCAAGCGCAACGACATCATCGTCGTCGATCCCGACAGCGAGTTCTTCCGCTTCATGCGCAGCCCGACGGGCGGCGCCGCACCGGCGGCACCTGCTCCCCGCAAACATTGACCTTGGGGCGCCGCGTCGAGCGGCGCCGTCGCTCGCATGGACCTGGCTGGCTCGTTGTTGCTCGCAGTAGCGCTGATGCTGATCATCGAGGGGGCGTTCCCCTTCGTGTTTCCCGTCGCCTGGCGCGACACGTTTCGTAGAATAGCCGAGCGGCCGCCGCATCATATCCGGATCGGCGGGCTGATCGTGATGGTGCTCGGGCTCGCGCTGCTGCTGCTCGCGACCTGACCGGCGCCCCGATCCGGAAGGCGCATCCGCCGTTCGTTCCGCCCGATTTCGAAGTTTCGATTCAACTCGCGGCGCGCGTGTCGCGCCGTTTCCCGTCGTAGGACCGTACCGATGTCGACCTGGTTACTTCCCGAGAATATCGCCGACGTACTGCCGTCGGAAGCGCGCAAGATCGAGGAGCTGCGCCGCAGGCTGCTCGACCGCTTCCGTTCGTACGGCTACGAAATGGTGATGCCGCCGTTGCTCGAGTATCTCGAGTCGCTGCTGACGAGCGGCGGCGCCGATCTGCGCCTGCGCACCTTCAAGCTGGTCGACCAGCTGTCGGGCCGCACGCTCGGCCTGCGCGCGGACATCACGCCGCAAGTCGCGCGGATCGACGCGCACCTGTTGAACCGTCAGGGCGTGACGCGCCTCTGCTACGCGGGCCACGTGATGCATACGCGTCCGCGCGGCCTGCACGCGACGCGCGAGCAGATCCAGATCGGCGCCGAAATCTACGGCCACGCCGGGCTCGAAGCCGATCTCGAGATCCAGCAACTGATGCTCGACGCGCTGCATCTCGCGGGCCTGTCGCGCATCCGTCTCGACCTCGGCCACGCGGGCGTGCTCGCGGCGCTGCTGGCGCGCGACGCGCAGGCCGCCGAGCGTGGCGAGTCGCTGTACGACGCGCTGTCGGGCAAGGACGTGCCGCTGCTGAACGAACTCACCGACGATCTCGGTGCCGATACGCGCGCCGCGCTGCGCGCGCTGCCGAACCTCTACGGCGACGCGAGCGTGCTCGCCGAGGCGCGCACGCGCCTGCCGGTGCTGCCCGAAATCACGCAGGCGCTCGACGATCTCGCGCAGCTCGCGTCGCAGGCGAAGGGCGTCGAAGTCGCGATCGATCTCGCCGACCTGCGCGGCTACGCGTATCACAGCGGCGCGATGTTCAGCGCCTACATCGACGGCGTGCCGAACGCGATCGCGCGCGGTGGCCGTTACGACCACGTCGGGCAGGCCTATGGCCGGGCGCGGCCGGCGACCGGCTTCTCGCTCGACCTGCGCGAGCTCGCACGAATTTCGCCGGTCGAGGCGCGCGGCACCGCGATCCTCGCGCCGTGGGCGCAGGACGATGCGCTGGGCGCGGCCGTCGCGGCGCTGCGCGATGCGGGCGAGGTCGTGATCCAGGCGCTGCCGGGCCACGATCACGTGCTCGACGAATTCGCGTGCGATCGTTCGCTCGTCGAGCGCAACGGCGCGTGGGTGGTCGAACCCCGATAAAGAGGTGCTCGCGGGCCGTGCTTCGGCGTGCATATCGTTGAAGCGAAACGGAAAAATTCGGAATCGCCCGCGAACATAGGTAGAATACGTTTTTAACCAGCTAACGAATCAACATGTCTGCCAGCGCAGTGAACGTGACTCCCGGGCGCAATGTCGTCGTCGTGGGAACGCAATGGGGTGATGAAGGCAAGGGCAAGATCGTCGACTGGCTGACGGACCACGCTCAAGGCGTCGTGCGTTTCCAGGGCGGTCACAACGCCGGCCACACCCTCATCATCGGCGGCAAGAAAACGATCTTGCGCCTCATTCCGTCGGGCATCATGCGTGAAGGCGTCGCCTGCTACATCGGCAACGGCGTCGTCCTGTCCCCCGAAGCACTGTTCAAGGAAATCGGCGAGCTCGAAGAAGCCGGCGTGAACGTGCGCGACCGCCTGTTCATCTCCGAAGCCACGACGCTGATCCTGCCGTACCACATCGCGATCGACCAGGCGCGCGAAGCGCGCAAGGGCGCAGGCAAGATCGGTACGACCGGCCGCGGCATCGGCCCCGCGTACGAAGACAAGGTCGGCCGCCGCGCGCTGCGCGTGCAGGACCTGTTCGATGCGAAGACCTTCGCCGATCGCCTGCGCGAAAATCTCGATTTCCACAATTTCGTGCTGACCCAGTATCTGGGCGGCGCGGCCGTCGATTTCCAGGCCACGCTCGACACGATGCTCGGCTATGCCGACCGCCTGAAGCCGATGGTGGCCGACGTGTCGCGCCGCCTGTACGACGCGAACAATGCGGGCCAGAACCTGCTGTTCGAAGGCGCGCAAGGCACGCTGCTCGACATCGACCACGGCACCTATCCGTTCGTCACGTCGAGCAACTGCGTCGCAGGTGCGGCGTCGGCCGGCGCGGGCGTCGGTCCGCAGAAGCTCAACTACATCCTCGGCATCACGAAGGCGTATTGCACGCGCGTCGGTTCGGGCCCGTTCCCGAGCGAACTGTACGATGCGGACAACCCGCAGCGTCAGGACCAGATCGGCGTCACGCTCGCGAACGTCGGCAAGGAATTCGGTTCGGTCACCGGCCGTCCGCGCCGCACCGGCTGGCTCGATGCGGCCGCGCTGCGCCGCTCGATCCAGATCAACGGCGTGTCGGGCCTGTGCATGACGAAGCTCGACGTGCTCGACGGCCTCGACGAAGTCAAGCTGTGCGTCGGCTACCAGGTCGACGGCAAGGACGCGGACATCCTGCCGCGCGGCGCGGTCGATGTCGCGCGTTGCGAACCGGTGTACGAGACGTTCGCCGGCTGGAAGGAAAGCACCGTCGGGATCAATACGTGGGACGCGCTGCCGGCGAACGCGCGGGCATACCTCGCCCGCGTCCAGGAAGTGGCCGGCGTGCCGGTCGACATGGTGTCGACGGGCCCGGATCGCGACGAAACGATCCTGCTCCGCCATCCGTTCAAGGTGTAATTCCCAGATGACGCAGCAAATCACGATGACGGCGGCAGACTTGATGACCGATCCGCGCAACGACGACAAGAACCTGTGGGTAGGCTGGGACGAGTATCACCGGCTGATCGAGCTGCTCGCGCTCCAGGTGCATGCCTCGGGCTGGAAGTTCGACCAGATCCTGTGCCTCGCGCGCGGCGGCCTGCGCGTCGGCGACCAACTGTCGCGCATCTACGACGTGCCGCTCGCGATTCTCGCGACGAGTTCGTACCGGGAAGCGGCCGGCACCGAGCAGGGCGAGCTCGACATCGCGCAGTACATCACGATGACGCGCGGCAACCTGGCGGGCAACGTGCTGCTGGTCGACGATCTCGTCGATTCGGGCGTCACGCTCGCGCGCGTGCAGGAGCACCTGAAGGAGCGCTATCCGTCCGTGACGGCCGTGCGTTCGGCCGTGCTCTGGTACAAGGGCTGCTCGAAGGTCAAGCCCGACTATCACACGCAGTTCCTGCCGACGAATCCGTGGATTCATCAGCCGTTCGAGGAGTGGGATACGGTCCGGCCGCACAACCTCGAGGCATGGATCAAGCGCGGTCGCGCACAGCGCGACGGTTCGGGCGCGTAAGCGGCCGGCCGGATCGAAGGAAAGCCTTGTACGGCGCCGCTTGCGGCGCCGTTTTTCATTGGCGCGCCGGGGCGCAGCGCGGGCCGCGCTGTGCACCCGATAGGCAGGCGGCGCGGCGCCGGCTATGATGGCAGCCCTGCCACAGGTCGCGCCGGATTGCATGCGCAGCGTGGATCACGTGGCTCCACGGCAACACGGCAGGGCGGTGTTTCACGGGGGCGCGAGTAGAATAGCGCTCGTTTTGTCCGACCCGGACCCGATTATTACGTTTCATATGAACGACACGACTCACGCGACCGACGCCGCACACGCGCCGCATTCGACGCAACAACACTCGATGCGGGCGCTAGCGATAGCAGCCATCGGCGTCGTGTTCGGCGACATCGGCACCAGCCCGCTGTATTCGCTCAAGGAGGCGTTCAGCCCCGCGCACGGCATTCCGCTGACCGAAGGGTCGATTCTCGGCGTGATCTCGCTGCTGTTCTGGGCCATCGTGCTGGTGGTCGGCGTCAAGTACCTGCTGTTCGTGATGCGGGCGGACAACAACGGCGAAGGCGGCGTGCTCGCGCTGATGGCGCTGTCGCTGCGGCCGCTCGACTCGAAAACGCGGGTCGCGGGCGCGCTGATGGCGCTCGGGATATTCGGCGCGTGCATGTTCTACGGGGACGCGGTGATCACGCCGGCGATCTCGGTGATGTCGGCCGTCGAAGGCCTCGAGATCGCGACGCCGCACCTGTCCCATCTCGTGCTGCCGATCACGATCGTGATCCTGATCGCGCTGTTCTGGATCCAGCGGCACGGCACCGCGCTGGTCGGCAAGCTGTTCGGCCCGATCATGGTGCTGTGGTTCGTCGTGATCGCGGCGCTCGGCGTATACCACATCGTTCGCGTGCCGGGCATCATCGCGGCAATCAATCCGTATTACGCGGCGTCGTTCATGGCCGACCACCTGCTGCAGGCGTACGTCGTGCTCGGCTCGGTCGTGCTGGTGCTGACCGGTGCGGAAGCGCTCTACGCGGACATGGGCCATTTCGGTGCAAAGCCGATCCGGTTGGCCGCGTACGGGCTCGTGATGCCGTCGCTCGTGCTGAACTACTTCGGTCAGGGCGCGCTGCTGATCCAGAATCCGAAAGCGATCGAAAACCCGTTCTTCCTGCTCGCGCCCGAATGGGGGCTGCTGCCGCTCGTCGTGCTGTCGACGGTCGCGACCGTGATCGCGTCGCAGGCCGTGATCTCCGGTGCGTATTCGCTGACGTCGCAGGCGATCCAGCTCGGCTACGTGCCGCGCATGAAGGTGCTGCATACGTCCGAGCTCGCGATCGGCCAGATCTACGTGCCGGTCGTGAACTGGCTGCTGCTGTTCGTGATCCTCTGTATCGTCGTCGGTTTCAAGAGTTCGGACAACCTCGCGGCCGCGTACGGTATCGCGGTGACGGCGACGATGGTGATCACGACCGTGCTCGCGTGCGTCGTGATGGTGAAGGTGTGGAACTGGAACCGGCTGCTGGTCGGCGCGATCATCGCGGTGTTCCTCGCGATCGACCTCGGCTTTTTCGGCGCGAACCTGCTGAAGGTCGCGCAGGGCGGCTGGTTGCCGCTCGGCATCGGCGCGCTGCTGTTCTTCCTGCTGATGACCTGGTACAAGGGGCGTCACATCGTCAAGGAGCGCACGGCGGCCGACGGTATTCCGCTCGAGCCGTTCCTGCAGGGGCTGCTCGCGCATCCGCCGCATCGCGTGTCGGGCACCGCGATCTACCTGACCGGCAACGACAAGCTCGTGCCTGTGAGCCTGCTGCACAACCTGAAGCACAACAAGGTGCTGCACGAGCGGACCATTTTCCTGACGTTCGTCACGCGCGACATTCCGTACGTGCGCGACGACAGGCGCCTGAGCTCGCGTGATGCGGGCGGCGGACTGTACATCGTCAAGGCCGAGTACGGCTTCAACGAGACGCCGGACGTGAAGGCTGTGCTCGAGGAATTCGGCCGCACGCACGACATGACGTTCGAGCTGATGGACACGTCGTTCTTCCTCGCGCGCGAAACGGTCGTGCCGACGCATCTGCCCGGCATGTCGATCTGGCGCGAGCGCGTGTTCGCGTGGATGCATCAGAACGCGGCGAAGCCGACCGATTTCTTCTCGATTCCGGCGAATCGCGTCGTCGAGCTCGGGACGAAGATCGAGATCTGACGGGCGCGAGCGGGCTGCGTATGCGGCCCATGCCGAATCGGGCTGCGCGCCGCCGAAGCAATAAAAAACCCGCCTTTCGGCGGGTTTTTTTGTGCGTCGACGCCTTCGACTCAGCGTTTCAGCTTCGCGAATGCCGCGGCCATCGCGCCGGCCGGTTCCGGCTCGCGCGTCCGCTGCGGGCGGGCGGCGCCGCGCCCCGCGTTGCCGCGATCCTGGCCGCCGCGCGACGACGTGCCGGGGGCTGCCGCGTCGTCGTCGAGGCGCATCGTCAGCGCAATGCGCTGGCGCTTCACGTCGACGTCGATCACCTTCACCTTGACGACCTGGCCGGCCTTCACGACTTCGTGCGGATCCTTGATGAACTTCGTCGACATCGCGGACACGTGGACGAGGCCGTCCTGGTGCACGCCGATATCCACGAACGCGCCGAATGCGGCGACGTTCGTCACGACGCCTTCGAGCGTCATGCCCGGCACGAGATCCGAGACCTTCTCGACGCCTTCGCGGAACGTGGCCGTCTTGAATTCCGGGCGTGGATCGCGGCCCGGCTTTTCCAGTTCGGCCAGGATGTCGCGCACGGTCGGCAGCCCGAAACGTTCGTCGACGAATTCCATCGGCGACAGGCCCGCTAGCGCCTCGCGGTTGCCGAGCACGTCGTCGATGCGCTTGTTGATCTTCGCGAGCATCCGTTCGACGACCGGATACGCTTCCGGGTGCACCGACGAGCGATCGAGCGGATTCTCGCCGCCGTTGATGCGCAGGAAGCCGGCGGCCTGTTCGAAGGTCTTGTCGCCGAGGCGCGGCACCTTGCGCAGGTGCTCGCGCGACGGGAACGGGCCGTTCGCGTCGCGATAGTCGACGATGTTGCGCGCGAGCGTCGCGTTCAGGCCCGACACGCGGGCGAGCAGCGGGGCCGACGCCGTGTTCGCGTCGACGCCGACCGCGTTCACGCAATCCTCGACGACCGCGTCGAGCGAGCGGGCGAGTTCGCGCTGGTTCACGTCGTGCTGGTACTGGCCGACGCCGATCGCCTTCGGCTCGATCTTCACGAGCTCGGCGAGCGGGTCCTGCAGGCGGCGGGCGATCGACACGGCGCCGCGCAGCGACACGTCGAGCTCCGGGAATTCCTTCGCGGCGAGCTCGGACGCCGAGTAGACCGACGCGCCGGCTTCCGACACGACGATCTTCTGCAGCCGCAGCTCCGGGTGTTTCGCGATCAGTTCGCTCGCGAGCTTGTCGGTTTCGCGCGACGCGGTGCCGTTGCCGATGCTGATCAGTTCGGCCTGCGTCTGCGCGGCGAGGCGCGCGAGTTTCGCGATCGAGCCGTCCCAGTCGCGGCGCGGTTCGTGCGGGTAGATCGTGTCGGTCGCGAGCACCTTGCCGGTGCGATCGACGACCGCGACCTTCACGCCGGTGCGCAGGCCGGGGTCGAGGCCGATTACGGCCTTCGGGCCGGCCGGGGCGGCCAGCAGCAGGTCGTTCAGGTTGCGCGCGAACACGCGGATCGCTTCGGTTTCGGCCGTTTCGCGCAGTTGCGTGAGCAGTTCGTTTTCGATATGCGGCTGCACCTTCACGCGCCAGCACCAGCGGCAGACGTCGGACAGCCATTTGTCGGCCGGGCGATTCTGGTTCGCGATGCCGAAATGGCGCGCGATCATCGCCTCGCCGGGATGCGGCACCTGCGCGTCGAGCTCTTCGCCGAGGCCGAGCTTGATCGTCAGCACGCCCGCGTTGCGGCCGCGGAACAGCGCGAGCGCACGGTGCGACGGCACCGTCTTGATCGTTTCCGCGTAGTCGTAATAGTCGCGGAATTTCTCGCCTTCCTCGTTTTCCTTGCCCTCCACGACCGCCGACGACACGACGCCCTGGTTGTGCAGGTAGTCGCGCAGCTTGCCGAGCAGCTCCGCCGTCTCGCCGAACTGTTCGGACAGGATGTCGCGCGCGCCGTCGAGCGCGGCCTTCACGTCGGCGACGCCCTTGTCGGCGTCGACATACGCGGCCGCCTCGGTCTGCGGGTCGAGCAGCGGATTCGCGAGCAGCGCCTGTGCGAGCGGCTCGAGGCCGGCCTCGCGGGCGATCTGCGCACGCGTGCGGCGCTTCGGCTTGTACGGCAGATAAAGGTCCTCGAGCACCTGCTTGCTGTCGGCCGCGTCGATCGCGGCACGCAGTTCGTCGGTCAGCTTGCCCTGTTCGTCGATGCTCGACAGGATCGCGGCGCGGCGATCCTCGAGTTCGCGCAGGTACAGGAGGCGTTCCTCGAGCTGGCGCAACTGCGTGTCGTCCAGGTTGCCGGTCACTTCCTTGCGGTACCGGGCAATGAACGGAACGGTCGAGCCTTCGTCGAGGAGTTGCACGGCCGCCGCGACCTGGCGCGGCTGGACGGACAGTTCGGTGGCGATGCGCTGTACGATCTTGAGTGCTACGGTTTCCGTCATGTCGTGGATGGTCTGTCTGCCTGCTGAAATCGCGGCGCGGGCCGGCAGGCCCGGAGCGGCGGGCTGCCCGGCCGGCCCGCCGGGCCAGAGGCCGCGGGTGAATGAAGCGGGGCATTTTGCCATAAATGGCGGAGCGTCCAGCCGGGGGTGATAGAATTTGACACATGTCCCGCAGCTTTCCTACGACGTTGCCAACTTCCCGTATTTCTCTCGTCGCGCTCGGCGCAGCGCTCGCCGCCGCTTTGTCTGCCGGGCCTTCCGGCGCATTCGCGCAGGCCTCGGGCGCCAGCGCGCCGGACGCCGCCGCTTCCGCGCCCGTCGCAGCCTCCGCCGCGCCGGATTTCGACGCCCGTCAAAAAGTGCTCAATCAACGTTCCGCGGAAAACGATTATCGTTATGCGGTGGCGGAGCACGATTGTTACAGCAAGTTCTTCGTCAACCATTGTCTCGGCAAGGCGCGCGATCGGATGCGCGAGGAGCGGGCGAGCATTCGCCAGGAGCAACTCGCGCTCAACGACGAGCAGCGCGCGGTGCGGGCGCAGCAGCGCGACCAGCAGCAGGCGCTGAAGCAGGCCCGGGACGCGGCGGAAGCGCCGCAGCGGGCGGCGAACGACGCGGCGAACGCGGCTGCATTCCGTGACAAGCAGGAGCAGAATGCACTGAAGCAGGCGCAGCGCGGCGCGGAAGCCCCGCAACGCGCGGCGAACAAGCAGGCATACGACCAGAAGCAGGCGGATTTCCAGCGCAAGCTCGACCAGGCGCACCAGCAGGCGGCGCAGAAGGCGCAGGAGCGGGCGGACAACGCCACGCGCTACGAGCAGAAGCAGAAGGCAGCCGCGCAGCACAAGGCCGATGTCGAGCGGCGTCAGCAGGAAGCGGCCGAGAAGGCCAAGCAGCAACAGCAGGGGCAGTAACGTGTTGAATTGATCGGGCTCAGTCTCGGGCGCGTCGGCACGCCAGCCGTCGCGCTGCTTCGATGAGGAGGCAGGTATGCAAAACCGTCACACGGAACAGCAGCAGGAATTGCACAACCGTTTGGCTGCATTGCAGGAGCAGCACCAGCAGCTCGCTCGGGAGATCGAGCTGAAGGAAGGACACTCCGACATCGACGACATCACGCTGCACCGGCTGAAGAAGGAAAAGCTGGCCGCCAAGGACAAAATCATTTTGCTGCAATCGCAGCTCGAACCGGATAAGCGCGCCTGAGCGCGGCCTGGCAAGCGCCGGCGCCGCTCGGGCGCTGGACACAGGAACGCTTGCCTTGAATTCACCGCTTGAAGCCACCCCCGATGCCCGGCGTGACACGACGTCCGCCGGGCGCGTTCGTGCGCCCGAAGGCACTTTCGAGCTGAGCCGCAAGCGCGTCGACGAACTCGACACGATCTTCGGCGAAGGCGGGTTGCTGGCGCGCGCGCTCGACGGCTATCGACCGCGTACGTCGCAGATCGAGATGGCGCGCGCGGTCGCGTCCGCGATGGAAGCGTCCGCACGCCGGATGCCCGAGCCCGAGATCTTCGAAACCCGCAAGCGGCCGGCGCGCCGCCTCGGCGACGGCGGCCAGGCGGCCGAGCCGGCCGGGGACGCCGCCGCGGCAGCCGAATCCGACAACGACGCAGGCGACAACACGCTGATCGTCGAGGCCGGCACGGGTACCGGCAAGACCTACGCGTATCTCGTGCCCGCCATGTTGTGGGGCGGCAAGGTGATCGTGTCGACCGGCACGAAGCACCTGCAGGACCAGTTGTTCCAGCGCGACATCCCGACCGTGCGCAACGCGCTCGCGGTGCCGGTGACGGTCGCGATGCTCAAGGGACGCTCGAACTACCTCTGCCATTACTACCTGCAACGCACGGCCGACAACGGCCGGCTGCCGTCGCGGCAGGACACCGCGTATCTGCAGGAAATCGTCCGCTTCGCGAAGATCACGAAGAGCGGCGACAAGGCCGAACTCGCGAGCGTGCCGGAAACGGCGCCCGTGTGGTCGATGGTCACGTCCACGCGCGACAACTGCCTCGGCCAGGAGTGCCCGCACTACAAGGAATGCTTCGTGATGCAGGCGCGGCGCGAGGCCCAGCAGGCCGACGTCGTCGTCGTCAACCATCACCTGTTCTTCGCGGACATCATGCTGCGCGACACGGGGATGGCCGAACTGCTGCCGAACGCGAACACGATCATCTTCGACGAAGCGCACCAGTTGCCGGAAACGGCGACGCTGTTCTTCGGCGAGACGCTGTCGACGACGCAGATCCTCGAGCTCGCGCGCGACACGGTCGCCGAGGGCCTGAGCCATGCGCGCGATGCGGTGGAGTGGGTGAAGCTCGGCGGCGATCTCGAGCGCGCGGCGCGCGACTTGCGTCTCGCGTTCGCGAACGACCAGATCGTGCGCATGTCGCTCGCACAGCTCGGCGACGATCACCCGATGTTCGGTGCGCTCGACGCGCTCGACGTTGCGCTCGATGCGCTCGCAACGGCGCTCGCGAGCCAGGCCGAGCGCGCGGAATCGCTCGGCGCATGCCTGCGGCGCGCCCGCGAGCTGCAGGACCTGCTGGCGGGCTGGGTCGCGCCCGGCGCGGCGCAAGCGGCAGCGAAGGCCGATGCGGCGGCCGGCGACAACGCGGCCGCCGACGGCGATCCGAACGAGAAGGTGCGCTGGGTCGAGGTGTTCGCGCATACCGTCCAGCTCCATGAAACGCCGCTGTCGGTCGCGCCGATTTTCGCGAAACAGCGTGCGGGCGTACCGCGTGCATGGGTGTTCACGTCGGCGACGTTGTCGGTGCGCGGCGATTTCACGCACTACGCGGCGCAGATGGGCCTCAGCTCGCGTCGTTCGATGACGCTCGCCAGCCCGTTCGATTACCAGTCGCAGGGGCTGCTGTACGTGCCGCGCAATCTGCCGCAGCCGTCGTCGCCGGCATTTACCGACGCCGTCTTCGATGCCGCGCTGCCGGCGATCGAGGCGTCCGGCGGCGGCGTGTTCATGCTGTGCACGACGCTGCGCGCGGTCGACCGGATCGCGTCGAAGCTGCGCGACGCGATCGAATCGCGCGGCTGGAACATGCCGCTGCTCGTGCAGGGCGACGCAAGCCGCACCGAGCTGCTCGACCGTTTCCGCGCGTACGGCAATGCGATCCTGGTCGGCAGCCAGAGTTTCTGGGAAGGCGTGGACGTGCGCGGCGATGCGTTGTCGCTGGTCGTGATCGACAAGCTGCCGTTCGCGCCGCCGGACGATCCGGTGCTGGCAGCGCGGCTCGACGCGTTGACGAAGAAGGGGCTGAGCCCGTTCGCCGTGCATCAACTGCCGCAGGCCGTGATCACGCTGAAGCAGGGCGCGGGCCGGTTGATTCGCGCGGAGACGGATCGCGGCGTGCTGATGATCTGCGATACGCGGCTCGTCGACAAGCCTTACGGGCGCCGGATCTGGCAAAGCTTGCCGCCGTTCAAGCGCACGCGCGAGATCGCGGTCGTGCAGGATTTCTTCGACGAGCACCGCGCGGACAAGCGCGCGTGAGCGCACGCGCGGCGCTTGCCGCGCGAACGCCCTGGCGTCGACCGAATGCGGCGCCAATAAAAAACCCGGCTCGATGGCCGGGTTTTTCGTATGCGCAACGGGTGTTGCAGCGCGCCGTGCGTCAGAACTGCCACCACGACTTCTTCGCACCGGGGCGCGCATGGCCCGTCACGTACGGGCTGTCGGGGAACGTGCCCGCGAGCACGCGCTTGGTGTCCTCGGCGAGTTCCGGCTGGTTCAGCTTGCCGTACGACAGGATCATGATGTGCAGCGCGTCTTCGATCGCCGGTGCGCCCTTGTAGTCCTTGATCGCGAGCTGGGCGCGGTTGATCGCCGCGACATACGCGCCGCGGCGATAGTAGTAGTCGGCCGCGTGCACTTCGTGCGATGCGAGCGCGTTGACGATGTAGCGCATCCGCGCGGCCGCATCGGGTGCGTACTTGCTCTTCGGGAAGCGGTCGACGACGACCTTGAACGCATCGTACGATTCGCGCAGCGCCTGCGGATCGCGTTCGCTCATGTCCTGGCCGGAGAAGCGCCCGAACAGGCCGAGATCGTCGTTGAAGTGGATCATCCCCTTCAGGTAGTACGCGTACGGGATATCCGGATGATCGGGGTGGAGCTGGATGAAGCGATCGACGGCCTGGTCGGCGGCCGCTGCTTCGTTGTCCTTCCAGTTGCAGTATGCAACGTTGATCTGCGCCTGTTGCGCGAAATGGCCGAACGGATCGCGGCCTTGCAGCGATTCGAAATATTTCGCGCACTTGCCCCAGTCGCCGCCGGACAGTGCGTCCTGGGCCTCTGAGTATAATTTGTTGTTCGACCAGGTAGCCGTCTCGTCCTGCTTCTGCGGCAAGCCGTGGCAGCCGGCGATGAGGGCCGCGGCCGCTACCGCCGCAGCCCGGGCGGCGACGGTTCTGGCCGTGCGTTTGGTCGAATTCATCATGCTCGCATGTCCTAGCTTCAAGTCTCGGTGACCCAGTCTAAATGACCCGTTCAAGTTCGCAGAATGCCCAGCCGGGCACACCAAATCGCGAAGATTATAGCCCAAGCGATCGGCCCGCCGACGCCGCGTCGGGGGATTCCCTCGATGACGATCTGGCCGGCGACGCGATGCAGGCGCCCGTGGTGCCGTCCGCGGCGCGCGACGACGCGCCGCGCATCGTCGAAGTGCCGCTGTCGCTCGCGGGCGAACGTCTCGACAAGGCGCTCGCCCAACTGTTCCCCGAATTCTCGCGCAGCCGCCTGCAGAGCTGGATCGAGGCGCAGCGCGTGCTCGTCGACGGCGCGCCGGCGAAGATCCGCCAGCCGGTGCCGCTGGGCGCGAAGATCGAGCTCGTGCCCGATCTGCTGCCCGAGCAGCTCGCGTTCACGCCGGAGCCCGTGCCGCTCGACGTGATCTACGAGGACGACGCGCTCGTCGTCATCAACAAGCCGGCCGGTCTCGTCGTCCATCCGGCCGCCGGCAACTGGAGCGGCACGATCCTCAACGGTCTGCTGCATCGCTACGGCGACGCGGCGGCCGGCCTGCCGCGCGCGGGGATCGTCCACCGGCTGGACAAGGAAACGTCCGGCCTGATGGTGGTCGCCCGCACGCTGGCCGCGCAGACGGACCTCGTGCGCCAGCTGCAGGCCCGCACGGTGAAGCGCCGCTATTTCGCGCTGGTGTGGGGCACGATGCCGGAGGAAGGCACGATCGACGCGCCGATCGGCCGCGACCCGCGCGAGCGCACGCGCATGGCCGTGGTCACCGGCGCGTCGGGCAAGCCCGCGCGCACGCATTTCCGCACGGTTGACACATGCCTGTGGCAACGTCAGCCGGTGTCGGCGATTCAATGCGATCTCGAAACCGGCCGCACGCATCAGATCCGTGTGCACTGCGCGCACGCCGGGCATCCGCTGCTCGGCGATCCGGTCTACGGGCGGGCGCGCGGCAAGCGTTCGGTCGCGCCGCTGCCGGACGGGTTCGCACGACAGGCGCTGCATGCGTGGCGGCTCGGTCTCGTGCATCCGGTCACGGGCAAGGCGATGCAGTGGCGCTGCCCGCTGCCGGACGACATGAACGCACTGGTCGCGGCGCTCGGCTTCGGGCAGGGCGACGAGGAATTCGACGACGACGACAATCTCTACGACGATGACGATTTCGGCGGCGAGTATCACGACGACGAGCCGTACCTGGACGATGAGGAGGAGTGAGTGCCGATGACGAATCTGGCGCCGTTGACGTGGCAGGACTGCGTGCAGCCCGACTGGCGCGTGTCGCCGCGCGTGCGCGCGCTGATCACGACGCGCGACGGCGGCGTGAGCGAAGGCCCGTACGGGCGCTGGCAGGATGGGGCGGCATTGGCGGGCGGGATGAATCTCGGCCTGCATACGGGTGACGATCCCGATCATGTCGCCATCAATCGCGCGCGCGTGCTCGCCCTCGCGGGCCAGTCGGGCGCCGCATGGCTCGAGCAGGTTCACGGCGCGCAGATCGTGCGGGCGGACGAGGTGATCGCCGCGGCGGCCGCCGCCACGGCGCCGGTGCAGGCCGACGCGAGCGTCACGGATCGGGCCGGCGCCGTCTGCGTGGTGATGGTGGCCGATTGCCTGCCCGTGCTGCTGTGCGACGCGCAGGGCCGCGCGGTCGGCGCCGCGCATGCGGGCTGGCGCGGGCTCGCGGCCGGCATCGTCGAGCAGACGGCTGCGCGCGTCGCGGCGCTCGCGGGCGGCGCGGCGGACACGCTGCATGCCTATCTCGGGCCGGCGATCGGTCCGCAGGCGTTCGAGGTCGGCGCCGACGTGCGCGACGCGTTTCTCGACACGGCTCCGCAGTCGGAGCATGATGAAACCCGTCGTGCGTTCGTCGCGGTGGACGGCGCGCCCGGCAAGTTTCTTGCCGATCTCTACGCGCTCGCGCGCCTGCGGCTCGCGCGTGCGGGCGTGGTGCACGTGAGCGGCGGGACGGCTTGCACGGTCGCCGAGCGCGCGCGCTTCTATTCGTATCGGCGCGACCGCGTGACGGGCCGCATGGCCGCGGCAATCTGGCTGGCCGATTGAGTGCATGCGCATGTGCGCCGGTTTTTGTTGCGCCGCGAAATCGGGTTATCTCGATATTGAGGCGGCAATGCTGCGTGGCATGCGCGACTGAATGAAAAATCCCGACGTCAAGTCAAGCAAAATATTTTATGTTTCGCCGGAACCCTTGTCCCGCCTGTCGTGCGCGGATTATCTCCGTATCGAAATGTTCAGTGGTTTGACCGGACGCTTCACATGGGGAAAACGATAATGATAAAAATACCGCACTGCGGCAGAATCTGGAGACGCCTCTCCAGAGCATGACGGCCCGGCTCGCAGCCGGCACGCCGCGCGCGAGCAGGATTTCACGATTGACGCTCACGAATCACCGGTAAGGCAGGTAATGACAGCATCGAAAAATTCGTCGACGTCCGCTCACGCGGGCACTTCCGCGGGCAGTACCGGGTTCGATCCGGCCGCTCAGCCGATGCAGCAGATGTTCGAGTCGTGGTTGAACGCGTGGCGTAGTTTTGCCGATCCGGCGCGCGCCGCGACGGCATCGGCCTCCGTCAACCCGTTCGCGACATTCCAGTTCCCGACGTCGTTTCCGTTCCAGATGCCGTCGATGCCCGATCTCGGCGCGATGGCGTCGCCGTTCGCGGGCCTGAAACTGCCGGTTGCCGCGATTCCGCCCGAACGGCTCCAGGCCTTGCAGGCCGACTACGCGCGCGACTGCATGACGTTGATGCAGCAGGCGGCCGCCGCGAAGCTCGAGTCGCCGGAGTTGAAAGACCGCCGCTTCAGCGGCGACGCGTGGAAGGCATCGCCCGCGCATGCGTTCGCGGCCGCGTGGTATCTGCTCAACGCGCGCTATCTGCAGGAGCTGGCCGACGCGCTTCAGACCGATCCGAAGACGCGCGAGCGCATCCGTTTCACGGTCCAGCAATGGACGGCCGCCGCCGCGCCGAGCAACTTCCTCGCACTCAATCCCGACGCTCAGA
Organism: Burkholderia sp. MSMB1826; assembly: GCF_001526325.1. NCBI lineage: Bacteria > Pseudomonadati > Pseudomonadota > Betaproteobacteria > Burkholderiales > Burkholderiaceae > Burkholderia > Burkholderia sp. MSMB1826. The sequence continues at coordinate 1,764 of NZ_LOYN01000028.1, read as the reverse complement.
AATCGATCCTCGAAACGCATGGCGAAAGCCTGCGGCAGGGGATGATGAACCTGCTCGGCGACCTGCAGCGCGGCAAGATTTCGCAGACGGACGAATCGCAGTTCGTGGTCGGCAAGAACCTCGGGTGTACCGAGGGCGCGGTCGTGTACGAGAACGACCTGATCCAGCTGATCCAGTACACGCCGAAGACGGACAAGGTGTTCGAGCGGCCGCTGCTGATCGTCCCGCCGTGCATCAACAAGTTCTACATCCTCGACCTGCAACCCGAGAATTCGCTCGTCGCGCACGCGCTGTCGAACGGTCATCAGGTATTCCTCGTGTCGTGGCGCAATGCGGATGCATCGGTCGCGCACAAGACGTGGGACGACTACATGAACGAAGGGCTGCTCGCGGCGATCGACGCCGTGCAGCAGATCAGCGGCCGCGAGCAGATCAACACGCTCGGCTTCTGCGTCGGCGGCACGATGCTCGCGACCGCGCTCGCGGTGCTTGCCGCGCGCGGCGAACATCCGACCGCGTCGATGACGCTGCTCACCGCGATGCTCGACTTCACCGATACGGGCATCCTCGACGTGTTCGTCGACGAGGCGCACGTGCAGATGCGCGAGCAGACCATCGGCGGCAAGAACGGTACGCAACCGGGGCTGATGCGCGGCGTCGAGTTCGCAAATACGTTCTCGTTCCTGCGGCCGAACGATCTCGTGTGGAACTACGTCGTCGACAACTATCTGAAGGGCCGCACGCCCGCGCCGTTCGACCTGCTGTACTGGAACAGCGATTCGACGAGCCTGCCGGGGCCGATGTACGCGTGGTACCTGCGCCATACCTATCTCGAAAACAAGCTGCGCGAGCCGGGTGCGCTGACCGTATGCGGCGAACCGGTCGACCTGTCGCTGATCGACGTGCCGACCTTCATCTACGGTTCGCGCGAGGATCACATCGTGCCGTGGCAGACGGCCTACGCATCGACGTCGATCCTGTCGGGCCCGCTGAAGTTCGTGCTCGGCGCGTCGGGGCACATCGCGGGCGTGATCAACCCGCCGGCGAAGAAGAAGCGCAGCTACTGGGTCAACGACGACCTGCCCGAATCCGCGGACGACTGGTTCGCCGCGGCGACCGAGCAGCCCGGAAGCTGGTGGACGACATGGGTCGAGTGGCTCGACGCGTACGGCGGGCGCAAGGTCGCGCCGCCGGCCCAGCCGGGTTCCGCGCAATTCCCGGCGATCGAGCCGGCGCCCGGGCGCTACGTGTTGCAGCGCGATTGACGAAAACCGGACAGCGGCGCACGCTGTCCGGCGCACCACAGTTTTTTTAACGGGGCCGGTAACGATGCGCCGTGTCGTGCGGGCCTGGAGGAAAGGGAAATGACGGATGTAGTGATCGTATCGGCCGCGCGGACCGCGGTCGGCAAATTCGGCGGCTCGCTGGCGAAGATTGCGGCGCCGGAACTGGGCGCGACGGTGATCCGCGCAGTGCTGGAGCGTGCGGGCGTGAAGCCCGAGCAGGTCAGCGAAGTGATCATGGGCCAGGTGCTGACGGCCGGCTCCGGGCAGAACCCGGCGCGGCAGTCGCTGATCAAGGCGGGGCTGCCGAGCGCCGTGCCGGGGATGACGATCAACAAGGTGTGCGGCTCGGGGCTGAAGGCCGTGATGCTGGCGGCGAACGCGATCGTCGCGGGCGACGCGGACATCGTGGTCGCGGGCGGCCAGGAGAACATGAGCGCGGCGCCGCACGTGCTGCCGGGCTCGCGCGACGGGTTCCGGA
>NZ_LOYN01000027.1:0-611 GCF_001526325.1 Burkholderia sp. MSMB1826 | reverse complement strand
GCGAGTCGGTCCCACCCCTTCCCATCCCGAACAGGACCGTGAAACGACTCTACGCCGATGATAGTGCGGATTCCCGTGTGAAAGTAGGTAATCGTCAGGCTCCCTAAGCCAGAAACCCCCGCCCGATCAGGCGGGGGTTTTTGCATTGGCGCGGCGGAAATACGCGGTGCAGGCGGAAAGCGTCACCCAGCCTATCGGCGTTAGCACTCCACCGCCGCAATCAATTGCAGTGCCGGACCGTCAATTTAGCGCTCCGCTGTTCTCGAGCACTCCGTGGTTGTGCCCTCCAGAATCTCCCTGCACCTCCACCAACCGTACCATCCGTCTTCGGGATCGATTCCGTCGGTGCTGCACATCCGGCGACGGTGTTGTGATGGCCGGTGATGAGCGATGTTGATCAACGATGATCAATAAACATCGCTTTCTGACGCAAAATCCCCCTTGTCTTGTCGCATCTTCGATGCGCCGCGTCCCGGGCATCACGTGACCTGCCCCCTTCAATAGGGCCGATGGGCTTCTAGCAAAGTCCCTTTAAACCAGCTCCTGGAAAGCGGCGGGAGCATCCGCTGTTGCTCGGTGTTTCGCAGCAAACTCTGCTGGCGACAGGTAGT
>NZ_LOYN01000026.1:0-214222 GCF_001526325.1 Burkholderia sp. MSMB1826 | reverse complement strand
CCGACGAAGTGATCGGCGGGTTCGGCCGCACCGGCGAGTGGTTCGCGCACCAGCACTTCGGCTTCGAGCCGGACCTGATCACGATGGCGAAGGGCCTCACGTCGGGCTACGTGCCGATGGGCGCGGTCGGCATTCACGAGCGCATCGCGCGCCCGATCATCGACAACGGCGAATTCAATCACGGCCTCACGTACTCGGGCCACCCGGTGGCGGCGGCCGTCGCGGTCGCGAACCTGAAGCTGCTGCGCGACGAAGGCATCGTCGAGCGCGTGAAGACCGACACCGGCCCGTACTTCCAGGCGCTGATGCGCGAAACCTTCGCGCGTCATCCGATCGTCGGCGAAGTGCACGGCCACGGGATGGTCGCGAGCCTGCAACTGGCCGAAGCGCCGGCCGAACGCCGCCGCTTCGCGAACGGCGGCGACGTCGGCACGATCTGCCGCGACTTCTGCTTCAACGGCAACCTGATCATGCGCGCGACCGGCGACCGGATGCTGCTGTCGCCGCCGCTCGTGATCTCGCGCCAGGAAATCGATGAACTCGTGTCGAAGGCGAAGAAGGCCGTCGATGCAACCGCCCAGCAACTGGGTATTTCGTAACGGCCTTGCCTACAGGCGTGCGGCGGGCGCCGCACGTCGCCATAACCAGGGGAACTCCACCATGCGTGCCTGTATTCTTCGCCAAGCCTGCTCCGTCGCCGCCCTCGCCGCCGCGGCCGCGCTCACGTCGGTCGCCAGCCCGTCGGCGCATGCCGACGAGCTGAACGTCTACAACTGGTCCGACTACATCGCGCCGGACACGATCCCGAACTTCCAGAAGCAGACGGGCATTCACGTCAAGTACGACAACTACGACAGCGACGACACGCTTCAGGCGAAGCTGCTGGCCGGCAGCTCCGGCTACGACATCGTCGTGCCGACGTCGAACTACATGGCCAAGCAGATCCAGGCCGGCGTGTACCAGAAGCTCGACAAGTCGAAGATTCCGAACCTCGCGAACCTCGACCCGCTGCTGATGAAGATGATCGCCGACGCCGATCCGGGCAACCAGTACGGCGTGCCCTGGGCGTACGGCACGGACGGCATCGGCTACAACGCCCAGGCGGTGAAGAAGGCGCTCGGCGACAAGGCGCCCGTCGACAGCTGGGCGCTGGTGTTCGATCCGGCCAACATGGAGAAGCTGAAGAGCTGCGGCGTGTCGTTCCTCGACCAGGCCGTCGACGTGTTCGCCGCCACGCTGCAATACATGGGCAAGGATCCGAACAGCAAGAACCCGGGCGATTACCAGGCTGCATTCGAAGTCCTGAAGAAAGTCCGCCCGTACATCACCCAGTTCAACTCGTCCGGCTACATCAACGACCTCGCGAACAACGACGTGTGCGTCGTGCTCGGCTGGTCGGGCGACGTCGGCATCGCGCACCGCCGTTCGGCCGAAGCGAAACGCTCGTACGACATCAAGTTCGCGAACCCGAAGGAAGGCGGCCTGCTGTGGTTCGACGTGATGGTGATCCCGAAGGATGCGCCGCACCCCGAGGCCGCGATGAAGTGGATCAACTACGTGTCCGATCCGAAGGTCAACGCGGCGATCACCAACACGGTGTTCTACCCGACCGCGAACAAGGCCGCGCATCAATTCGTCACGCCGGCCGTCGCGCAGGACCCGACCGTCTACCCGCCCGAAGACGTGCTGAAGAAGATGGTGCTGATGAAGCCGATGCCGGCCGACATCCTGCGCCTCGAGAACCGTCTGTGGGCCCAGTTGAAGACGGGCCACTGATCGCCGTGCATCGCGGCGGCGCAGGCATCGCGGTACGCCTGCCCGCCTGACATTCGCGGACCTCCGTCCGCCCGCGCGCCGCGCGCGCTGTTCCATCCGGCACGAGCCGTCGTCCGCGAGTCGCGTTGCGCGCCTCGCGCGGGGACGCTCACGCCTGCAATCCGTGAAGAACGAATGGTGACTCCCATGCAATCGATACCCTCTTCCGCTGCCGCACGTCAGACCCAACCGGCCACGGCGCCCCGTACGCAAAACGACGCGTTCGTGCGCATCGAAAACGTCGTGAAGAAATTCGGCGACAGCACGGCCGTCGACAACGTGAACCTGACGATCGCGAAGAACGAGCTGTTCGCGCTGCTCGGCAGCTCGGGCTGCGGCAAGTCCACGCTGCTGCGCATGCTCGCCGGGCTGGAGACGGCCACCTCCGGCAAGATCTTCGTCGACGGCGAGGACCTCGCGTCGCTGCCGCCGTACCGCCGCCCCGTCAACATGATGTTCCAGTCGTACGCGCTGTTCCCGCACATGACGGTCGAGTCGAACGTCGCATTCGGCCTGAAGCAGGAAGGCACGCCGAAGCACGAGATCAGGGAGCGCGTGGCCGACGCGCTCGCGCTCGTGCAGATGAGCAAGTACGCGCAGCGCAAACCGCATCAGCTGTCGGGCGGCCAGCAGCAGCGCGTCGCGCTGGCCCGCTCGCTGGTGAAGCGCCCGAAGCTGCTGCTGCTCGACGAGCCGATGTCCGCGCTCGACAAGAAGATTCGCCAGAAGACCCAGCTCGAACTCGTGAACATCATCGAGAAGGTCGACGTGACCTGCGTGATGGTCACGCACGATCAGGAAGAGGCGATGACGATGGCGAGCCGCCTCGCGGTGATGAGCGAAGGCAAGATCGTGCAGATCGGCTCGCCCGGCGAAGTCTACGAATACCCGAACAGCCGCTTCTCGGCCGAATTCATCGGCTCGACCAACCTGTTCGAGGGGCGCGTCGTCGAGGACGAGCCCGATCACATCTTCGTCGAAAGCGACGACCTCGAAGCCCGCATGTACGTGAGCCACGGCGTGACCGGCCCGCTCGGGATGCCGGTCGGCATCTCGGTGCGCCCGGAGCGCGTGCACGTGTCGCGCGAGAAGCCGGGCTCGAAGCACAACTGGGCGCGCGGCGTCGTCACCGACATCGCGTACATGGGCAGCTATTCGCTGTACCACGTGCGTCTGCCGAGCGGCAAGACGGTGGTGTCGAACCTGTCGAGCTCGCACCTGATGAACGACGGCGCGCCGGCATGGAACGACGACGTGTTCGTGTCGTGGTCGCCGGCCAGCGGCGTCGTGCTGACGCAGTGAGGACGCCGCGATGAGAACCTCCGCTTCCACGCCTTCCGCGCCGGTGTCGACCGGCGCTGCCGCCGCCACGCCGGCTTCCCGGCGCGGCAATCGCTTCGCCGCGCTGTCGCGCTTCCTGCCGTCGGGCCGCAGCGTCGCGATCGGCGTGCCGTTCCTGTGGCTCGCCGTATTCTTCGCGCTGCCGTTCGTGCTGGTGCTGAAGATCAGCTTCGCCGACCAGGTGATGGGCATCCCGCCGTACACGTCGCTCGTCGAGATCAAGGACGGCGTCGTGCACTTCGCGTTGCAACTGTCGCACTACGCGTTCCTGCTGCAGGACGACCTGTACATCGCGACCTATCTCAGCTCGCTGAAGATGGCCGCCGTGTCGACGGTGCTGTGCCTGCTGATCGGCTATCCGATGGCGTACTACATCGCGCGTTCGGAGCCGAACCGCCGCAACGTGCTGATGATGGCCGTGATGCTGCCGTTCTGGACGTCGTTCCTGATCCGCGTGTACGCATGGATCGGCATCCTGAAGGACGACGGCCTCCTGAACCACACGCTGATCGCGCTCGGCATCATCCACACGCCGCTGCGGCTCTATCACAGCGATGCGGGCGTCTACATCGGGATGGTCTATTCGTACCTGCCGTTCATGGTGATGCCGCTCTATGCGCACCTCGTGAAGATGGACCTGACGCTGCTCGAGGCCGCGTACGACCTGGGCGCGAAGCCGTGGGTCGCGTTCACGCGCATCACGCTGCCGCTGTCGAAGAACGGGATCATCGCCGGCAGCCTGCTGGTGTTCATCCCGGCGGTGGGCGAGTACGTGATCCCGGAGCTGCTCGGCGGCGCCGACACGCTGATGATCGGCCGCGTGATGTGGGATGAATTCTTCAACAACATGGACTGGCCGATGGCGTCCGCGGTGACGGTCGCGATGGTGCTGCTGTTGCTGGTGCCGATGGCGCTGTTCCAGTACTACCAGGTCAAGGAACTGGAGGACGCGAAATGATCAAGCCGAGCAAACCGCTGTCGACGGGCGTTCTCGCCTTCGGCTTCCTGTTCCTGTACATCCCGATCATCAGCCTCGTCGTGTACTCGTTCAACGAGTCGAAGCTGGTGACGGTGTGGTCCGGCTTCTCGCTGAAGTGGTACGCGGCGCTGCTGGACGACGACGAGCTGCTGACCGCCGCCTGGCTGTCGCTGAAGATCGGCCTGTTGACGGCCACCGCGTCGGTCGTGATCGGCACGTGGGCGGGCTTCGTGCTCGCGCGCTTCGGCCGCTTCAAGGGCTTCACGCTGTACACGGGGATGATCAACGCGCCGCTGGTGATTCCGGAAGTGATCCAGGGGATCTCGCTGCTCTTGCTGTTCGTCGCGCTGGAACAGATGTTCGGCTGGCCGAAGGGGCGCGGGATGGCGACGATCTGGATCGGCCACGTGATGCTGTGCGTGTCGTACGTGGCGATCATCGTGCAGTCGCGCGTGAAGGAGATGAACAAGTCGCTCGAGGAGGCCGCGCTCGACCTGGGTGCGACGCCGCTGAAGGTGTTCTTCGTGGTGACGCTGCCGCTGATCTCGCAGGCGCTGCTGTCGGGGTGGCTGCTGTCGTTCACGCTGTCGATCGACGATCTGGTGCTGTCGGCGTTCCTGTCCGGGCCGGGATCGACGACGCTGCCGCTGGTGGTGTTCTCGCGCGTGCGGCTGGGGCTGAACCCGGAGATGAATGCGCTGGCGACGCTGTTCATCACCGCCGTGACGATCGGCGTGATCGTCGTGAACCGGACGATGATCGCGCGCGAGCGGCGCCGGATGGCCGACTTGAAGGCGGCATTCGCGGCGGCGTGACGGCCCGCCTCCGCTTCGAAGACAACGAGCACTGCAGACAAGCATGACGCGCGGCCTCAGGGGGGCGCGCGATTCGATCCCGATTTGACAGGCGCACGACTAGGAGAATCCGCAATGAAGAAGAAACTGATCTGCCTGCTGGTGGCCGGCGCGTTGCCGGGCATCGCGCTGGCCGGTTCCACCTCCGCCGAAATCAAGGCGCTGCAGGCGCAGGTCGCGGCGCTGCAGAAACAGATGAAGGCGATGCAGGCGCAGCTCGCCGCGAAGCCGGGCGGCGCGGCGGTCGCGACGTCCGGCGCGAGCGGCGGCATGGCGGGCGGCGGCGCCGTCGCGGTCGCCGCCGACCCGGGCTCGCCGGATTACGGCAAGGCACGCGCGATGCTGACCAACGACGAGGTCAGCGAAATGAAGCAGCAGATCGCGAACCAGCAGCTGAAGGTCGACTCGCTGACCGACGCGGCCACCACGGGCCCGCTCGCCGGCCTGTCGGTCACCGGCTACATCGATCCGACCTACATCTACAACCGCGCGGCCGGCACGTCGTCGTTCCTGTTCGCGAACCACGAGAACGCGTACAACTATTTCAACAGCACGTTCGGCGATCTCTACCTCGACATCAAGAAGACGTTCGGCGTCGGCCCGATGGCGCCGTCGGCCGAAATCACGCTGATGCCGAACCGCGGCAACGGCATCACGCTGCTGCAGAACTCGCGCGGCTCGATCACCGACAACCTGCTGAACACGGCGGTCGTCAACGTGCCGATCACCGCGGAAACGACGCTGGTCGCCGGCCTGATCCCGAGCTTCGGCGGCTACGAAGTCCAGCAGTCGAACCAGATGCTCACGCTCACGCACAACCTGCTGTACGATTTCTCCGATCCGGGCAGCTACGTCGGTGTCGGCGCGAACTACACGAAGGGCAACTGGGCGTGGAAGTTCTTCCTCGGCAACGAGCAGTACCGCACGTACGGTTCGGTCACGCAGACGGGCACCAATGCGCTCGGCGACCCGATCACCACCAGCAACAAGGTGCCGACCTTCACCGCGCGCGCGGACTACACGTGGTCGAGCGCGCTCGATCTCGGCGGCTCGTTCAACATCGGCCGCCAGACGCTGTCGAGCGCGATCGACGAGAACGGCGTCGTCCACTACGGCCCGGGCGGCGCGGCGCCGAGCGGCTACGGCTCGTTCTTCTTCGGCGAACTCGACGCGACCTACACGCTCGCCGACGTGCAGTACAACGCCGAAGTCGACTACGGCCGACAGCAGCATGCGGCGTTCAATGGCGGGCTCGCGCAGTGGTACGGGCTGTCGCTGCTCGCGCACCGCAAGTTCAACGCGCCGGTGGTCGGCCGCATGGGCGTGACGCTGCGCTACGACCTGCTCGCGAACTCGAAGAACGGCGGCGGCGGGGGCGGCATCGCGCTGAACGGCAACGGGATGGACCCGAGCAACGGCTTCGGCGTCGATGCGGACTGCCTCGCGATGTCGAAGGCCGGCGGCGGCCTGGGCTTCGAGTGCAAGGGCGCGGTGCGCCAGGACGTCGCGCTCGACCTGCTGTTCTATCCGACCCAGCAGATCACCGTGAAGGTCGAATACCGGCACGACTGGGCGAACAACAAGGTGTTCCTGCGCAACGACGGGTCGTACGGCAAGTCCAACGATCTGCTCGCGACGCAGTTCATCTATTCGTTCTGATGCAGGACGCGCGGGACGCCGTGCCGCACGCACGGCGTCCCGCGCCGTTTTCCGGCTGCGTGCTGGTTGCAGCCTTGTCGAAGGAGTCGGTTTGATGACGCAGTCTTTCACCCGCCGCGCCGATACGCTCGCGCGCGACTCGTACTACGAAGCCACGGCCGCGCGGCCCGTCGCCGACGATCCGATGCTCGACGCGGCGATCGACGTCGACGTCTGCGTGATCGGCGCCGGCTTCGCGGGCCTGTCGACGGCGCTCGACTGTCGCGCGCACGGGCTGTCCGTCGCCGTGCTCGATGCGCACCGGCCCGGCTGGGGCGCGTCGGGCCGCAACGGCGGCCAGGCGATCACGGGCTTCGCGAAAGACGAGGTGATCGAGAAACAGCTCGGCGCCGACGGCGCGCGCGCCGCGTGGTCGCTGTCGCTCGACGGCGTCGCGCTGATCGCCGAGCGCATCGCGCGCCACGGGATCGATTGCGACTTCGCGCGCGGCTACCTGACGGTGGCGACGAAGCCGCGCCGCATCGACGACCTGCGCGCGTGGATGAACGCCGCGACGTCGCGCTGGGGCCATCCGTCGCTCGCGTGGCTCGACACCGGCGAGATCCAGGCGCGCATTGCATCGACGCGCTATCTGGCCGGCGTGCACGATCCGCTGTCGGGCCATCTGCATCCGCTCAAGTACTGTCTCGGTCTCGCCGATGCCGCGCGCCGCGAAGGCGTCGCACTGTACGCGCACACGCCGGCGCTCGACGTCGTGCGCGGCGCGCGGCCCGTCGTGCGCACGCCGTCGGGCGAAGTGCGCTGCCGTTTCGTCGTGTCGTGCTGCAACGCCGGGCCCGGCGGCGTGCTGCCGGCCGCGACCGCCGCACGCATCGCGCCGATCGCGTCGTACATCATCGCGACCGAGCCGCTCGGCCGCGCGCGCGCCGACGCGCTGATCGCACGGCGCGAGGCCGTGTGCGACAACAACTTCTTCCTCGACTACTTCCGGCTGTCGGCCGACCACCGGATGCTGTTCGGCGGCCGCGCGAATTCGGCCGGCGCGTCGCCCGCCGCGCTCGCCGAAGCGATCCGGCAGCGCATGGTCGGCGTGTTCCCGCAGCTCGCCGACGTGCGCGTCGAGCACGCGTGGGGCGGCTTCGTCGACGTCACGCGCAACCGCGCGCCGGACTTCGGCGCGATCGATCCGAACTTCTTCTACGTCCAGGGTTTCAGCGGACACGGCGTCGCGCTCACGGGAATCGCCGGGCGCGCGGTCGCCGGCGCGATCGCGGGCGACGCGCGCGCGTTCGACCTGTTCGCGCGCTTGCGTCACCGGCGCTTTCCCGGCGGCGACGCATGGCGGCAACCCGCGCTCGAACTCGGGATGCTGTACCACCGCGTGCGCGAGCTGTTCTGAACCTTCTCGATACGTCTTCCCGATCATGCAGACCTTCGCCAACCAGCCGCACGTCGCGTCGTACTACGCGGCGACCGCCAACGATACGACCCGCCACGCACCGCTCGCCGGCACGGCCGACGCCGACGTGTGCGTGATCGGCGCGGGCCTCACGGGCCTGTCCGCCGCGCTCAATCTCGCCGAGCGCGGCCATTCGGTGACCGTGCTCGAAGCGTCGCGCGTCGGATGGGCGGCGAGCGGCCGCAACGGCGGCCAGCTGATCGGCGGCTTCGCGTGCGACATCGACACGTTCGCGCAGTTCATGCCCGAAGGCGACGTGAAGCGGATCTGGGACATGGGGCTCGAAACGCTGTCGCTCGTGAAGTCGCGCATCGCTCAACACGACATCGACTGCGCGCTGGTGCCCGGCTACCTGACCGCCGCCAACACCGAGCGCGACGCCGATGCGCTGAAGCGGTGGCGCGACGAAGCCGCGAAGCGCTTCGGCTACGACCGCTTCCACTTCGTCGAAGCCGGCGAACTCGGCGACTACGTGCAGTCGGCCCGCTATCGCGGCGGCCTGTACGATCCCGACAGCGGCCATCTCCATCCGCTCAACTACACGCTCGGCCTCGCGCGGGCGGCCGTCGACGCCGGCGTGCGCATCCACGAGGACAGTTGCGTAACGCGCGTGCGCGACGTGTCCGGCGGCCACGTCGTCGAGACGAGCGGCGGCAACGTGCGTGCGCGCTTCGTGGTGCTCGCCTGCAACACCTACGTGGGCACGCTCGCGCCCGCGCTGGCGAGAAAGATCATGCCGGTCGGCACCTACGTGATCGCGACCGAACCGCTCGGCGAAGCGCGCGCCGCCGCGCTGATGCCCGCGCGCGCGGCGATCTGCGACAGCCGCTTCGTGCTCGACTATTTCCGGCCGGCGCCCGACACGCGGCTCGTCTGGGGCGGCAAGGTCAGCTATTCGACGCGCGAGCCGCGCGACCTCGCGGCGGCGATGCGCGCCGACATGCTGAAGACGTTCCCGCAACTCGCGGACGTGAAGGTCGACTATGCGTGGGGCGGCTTCGTCGACATCACGATGAACCGCGCGCCGCATTTCGGCCGCATTACGCCGACGACGTACTTCGCGCAGGGGTTTTCGGGGCACGGCGTGAATACGACCGCGCTCGCGGGCAAGCTCATCGCCGAGGCGATCGACGGCCAGGCGAGCCGCTTCGACCTGTTCGACAGGATCCGGCATCGCGACTTCCCCGGCGGCGCGACGCTGCGCACGCCGGCGCTGGTGCTCGCGATGAGCTGGTACCGGCTGCTGGACGCGTTCGGCGTGCATTGACCGGCGCGCGGTATCGCCGCACGCAAACAAAACGGCCGCTCGTTTCGAGCGGCCGTTCGGACGACAGGCGTGGCGTGACGCCGCCGCGCGTCAGTCGGTGCCGTACTTCGGCGAGCGCGGCCCGTACAGCAGCCCGTTCGGCGGGCCGGCCGACAGCAGCCGCGTGCTCGTCAGCCCGGCGACGTCATGCGCTTCGTCGGTCAGCGAATGCGCGACCTGCTTGACGGCCGCCTGCACGAGCGCCCCGACGATCCCGAACGCATTGACGCTCATGTTGTTGCCGACTTCCTTGCCGGTCGCCCGGCCCTCGCCCTGCCACAGCACGTCGCCGCTCTTCAGGTCGACGAGTTTCGTCGACGCGGAAACGATCGTCGTGCTGTCGACCACCTGGTAGACGGAGCCGTACTGCGTGATCTTCGAATACAGCGCGGCGTCCGCGCCGAAGATCTCGCGCAGCTTCGCCGGCGACGTCGCCTGGATGTCGGTCGCATTCGTCAGGCCGTTCTGCTTGAACGTCTCGTCCATCACCGCGACGGGCACCACGTAGTAGCCGGACTCGGCGAGCGGCAGCGTCATTTGCGACAGCACGCCGTAGGTCGCGCCGACGTCGGTGGTGTCGTTGACCGGCGGCAGCACGAGGATCGAGCGCGGCTGGCTCTTCTTGAACGCCGTGTAGTCGGGACGTTGCACCGGCTGCGCGCACGCGCTCAGCAACACGGCGATCGACAGCACGGACAGCAGCTTGAATGAAAGTGTCTTGAACATGGCAAGGGCGTCACTGTTTGGCAGGATTCGAATCGGCATGCTTCTGATCGGCAACCGTCTGGCCGGCGGCCGCCGGATGCGCGGCTTTCGATGCACCGGGCTTCTTCTTCATCAGGAAGTCCATATACGCCGCGGATTCCGGGAACAGTTGCTTCTCGGCCTGCAGTTCCTGCTCGGCCTGCTGCTCGTTGCCGACGCTCGCATACAGCATCCCGAGATGCGCATGGAAACCCGGCGGCGGCGTGTGGCCCTTCGCGCGGATTTCCTGCAGCGCCTTTTCGAGCGCATCGATCTGCTGCTGCGGCGCTTGCTGGCCCTTGAAGTATTCGTACACCTGCGGCTGATAGCCGGTCCACTGATACAGCGGCGGCGTGGTCGGCGCCGCGCAGCCCGCGAGCAGCAAGGCGGCCGCCGTCGCCGGCAGCCAGATTCCCCGTTTCATGGTCTTGTCTCTTCTGGTGGGTGAAATGATTCGTGCGTGTCGTATCGCGCGCGGCATTTACTGCGCCGCCTTCAGCGCGCCGGCGTCGACCTGGTCGACGAGATGGTTCACGGCTTCCTGGATCGCGAGGTCCAGCACCTTGCCGTTGAGCGTCGAGTCGTAGCCGGCCGTGCCGCCGAAACCGATCACCTCGCGGTTCGACAGGCTGAACTCGCCCGCGCCCTGGCTCGATGCGATCACTTCCGACGTCGTCGTGTCGACGATGTTCAGGTTGACCTTCGCGTACGCGACCTGCGTCTTGCCGCGGCCGAGAATGCCGAACAATTGATGATCGCCGACGTCCTTGCGGCCGAACTCGGTCACGTCGCCCGTCACCACGTAGTTCGCGCCCTTCACGGCCTGCGCTTTCTTCATGAAGCCGGCTTCCTGCTTGATCTCGTCGAGGTTCTCGCGATCGAGCACGTTGAAGCGGCGGCTCTGCTGCAGGCGCGTGACGAGGATCGTCTTCGCCTGTCCGCCGAGGCGGTCGATGCCGTCGGAGAAGATGCCGCGCATGTAGCTCGAGCGGTTGTCGAACTTGCCGACGGCGATCGCGACGGGCTTGCCCGCGTACGGCTTCTGCGCGCTGCTGACGGCCGGCACGTCGAGCGTGCGCGACGATTCGGTCGCGCAGCCGGACAGCGCCGCGACGACCGCTGCCGCCACGAGGACGGTGCGTCGTGTCTGAATGTTCACTGCTGGTCTCCTTGCTGGAAAAGATGCCGCTGCGCGAGGCTCATGCACGCGCTCATCGCCGGTTCGGCGATCGCGGTAAGTCAGGGAAGGGGGCGCAACGGATGCGTTACGGCAAAACGCGGATGGGGAATGCGATGCGCGCCTGGATCGCGCACACGAATGATTTCGTTATTCTGGTTACTGCACTGTTGATCGTGCATGGTCGGCCCCGTATATGATTTTTCGCGATCATATCAAGCCTGTTTATCAAGACGGGGTATCTTGATAATAATTGACGATTTTCGCACTTATATTAAATACGTCGCTTATTCGTGCGCGAAGCGTTGCACGCGTGGGCTCGCGCGGCACGCGACCGATCTGCGCCGGTCTTCCGTGGCGATATCGCCGGATTGACGATCGATCCGGCGATATCGACACACGTCATTCGCGCCGTCGATCCGAACGGCCGATATCCCGACAATAAGCCGTCCGGCATTCCAGCCGCACACGCGCATACGGTTTCCGCTAATCGGCCACTTTCTGTCGCATCGTCACGAATTCCTCGGCCGCGGTCGGATGAATGCCGATCGTGTCGTCGAACTGCGCCTTCGTCGCGCCCGCGCGGATCGCGATCGCGATGCCCTGGATGATCTCGCCCGCATCGCGGCCGACCATGTGCGCACCGACCACGCGCTGACTGTCGCGCGCGACGACGAGCTTCATCAGCGTGCGCTCGTCGCGGCCCGACAGCGTGTGGCGCAGCGCCTTGAACGACGTGCGGTAGATGTCGACGTCGCCGTGCGCGTGCCGCGCATCGGCCTCGCTCAGGCCGACCGTCGCGACTTCCGGCTGGCTGAACACGGCCGACGGCACGTACGCGTGATCGACCGCGACGCGCGAGCCGCCGAACAGCGTGCGCGCGAGCAGCCCGGCGTCGCGCGTCGCGACCGGCGTGAGCTGCGGCCGCGACGTGACGTCGCCGATCGCATGGATCGACGGCACCGACGTCGCCGAATACGCATCGACGGCAATCGCGCCGCGCGCATCGAGCAGGATGCCCGCCTGCTCGAGCCCGAGCCCGTCGACGTTCGGCACGCGGCCCGTCGCATAGAGCACCTGATCGTACGGCCCGTGCCGCTCGTCGCCGACGCGCACGAACAGCGTGCCGTCGCTCGCGCGCTCGATCGATTCGATCACCGCGCGCGCATGAATCGCGACGCCCTGCTTCGTCATCTCGTCGGTCAGGAACTGGCGCACGTCGTCGTCGAAGCCGCGCAGGATTTTGTCGCCGCGATAGAACACGTCGACGTGGCTGCCGAAGCCGTTGAAGATGCCCGCGAACTCGACCGCGATATAGCCGCCGCCGACCACCGCGATCCGTTTGGGCAGCGCCGCGAGCGACAGCACCTCGCGCGACGTGATCGCATGCTCGATGCCGGGCCGCGGCGGCAGCGACGGCCGCGAGCCGGTCGCGATCGCGATGTGGCGCGCGCGGAACGTGCGCGCGCCGACCGAGACCGTGTGCGCATCGACGAGCGTCGCGCGACCGGCGTGCATGTCGACGCCCGATTGCAGCAGCAGGTTGATGTAGATGTCGCTCAGCCGGTTGATCTCGCGATCCTTCGCGGCGATCAGCGCGGGCCAGTCGAGCGTGCCGGCGCCGAAGGTCCAGCCGAAGCCTTGCGCGTCGTCGACTTCGTGCGGGTAGTGCGATGCGTAGACGAGGAGTTTCTTCGGGATGCAGCCGCGCAGCACGCAGGTGCCGCCGATCTGCTCTTCTTCCGCGATGCCGACGCGTGCGCCGTACGACGCGGACATGCGCGCGAGCCTCACGCCGCCCGAGCCGGCGCCGATGACGAACAGGTCGTAGTCGAAATCCATCGCATCCCCTCATCGCAGTTCGAATGGAGGCACGATAGCAAGATTCGGGAATTCGTGCGGCGCATGGCGCGCGCCGCGCGTCCAATAAAAAACGGCGAGAGACGAGGCCTCTCGCCGGTCAAACCGGCCGGCGGTTGTGCCATGCGTCACCGATCGACCGCATGCCCGACCTGCCGATTGCGCGGCACCGGTCCGCCCGGACGCGCGAAGGGCGCGCCCGCGGCCGGACCGGCCGCCATGCTCATGCCTGCGACGTGTCGCTGCCGTCCGTCGCCTGCGTATCGTCCGCCGCCTGTTCGGGCTTCTCTTCCTTCTTCTCGAGCATGCCTTCGATCGCCTCGGCGCCCTTGAAACCGGCGACGGCCGCGGCCGCCTTGGTCAGCAGGCCCGCGTCCGGATCCAGCTTTTCCGCGCCTTCGACGGCGGCGATCGCGCCGGCGATTTCACCCACGGTGTTCAGGATACCCATCGTCATCCCCTTTCAAGAAAATCGTGAGCGCATCGTCCCACGAAAGAAACCGGCCGACCGCGTTTGTCATCGCCGGATACACAAGTTACGCATCAGGCCGGCAGCGCACGTCGCGCGCCACCGGAACGACGCACGCGCATGCCTGACGGCATGCCGCGAGCGATGCACGCAGCGTAGCGGAAAGCGTGCGCGCGCACTGTAAAAGTATGTTCTGGAATGCCGACGGATCGCTTACGGCGCGGGACTTCCGCAATGGAGCGTCTGCCGAATAGTCGGGTGCGCGTATGAAGGTCGCGCGACGAAAAAAAAGAGGCGCCTCGCGGAGCCTCTTCGATGCGCGCCGGACGGAGCCGGTGCAGGGGTTTCGACGTTCGTCAGAAGATATTGCGCAGGCCGATCGCGATGCCCGTCTGGTTGCTGCGGCCGGGCAGCTCGACGTTCGCCGCGCCGTTCGTCTTGTTGAAGTCGACGGTGCCGTAGATCTCGGTGCGCTTGCTCAGCGCGTATTCGGCGATGCCGACGATCGCATAGCGGTTGCCGCTCGCGAGCGTGCCGTTCGTGGTCATCGCGTTGCGCATGTGGTCGTAGTAGAACGCGCCCGTCAGCGTCAGCGGCGTGCTGACCTGCCAGCTCACGCCCGCGAACGGACCGTCGTCGATGCGGCCCGTGCCCTTCGCGACCGGAATCGTCTGCTGCGCGAGCAGGCTGTCGACGAAGCCCGTGTCGTCCTTCGAGCGCAGGTAGCCCGCGTAGATCTTCGCCTTGCTGAACGCGTACACGACGTTCGCGTGGTAGATCGTCTGCTTGCGCGCCGAGTTGTCGCTGTTCTGCTGTGCGCCGGCCGCGATGCTGAGCGGGCCCATCACGTACGACAGCGACACGCCCCACGCATTGCCCTTGCCGAGCGAGCCCGGGATCTGGCCCGAGAAGCCGCCCGCGCCGGTCGATTCGTAGTTGGTGCCGGTCGAGTACATCGCCTTCGCCGTCAGGCCCTCGAACTTGCCCGTGTACTTGATCTGGTTGTCCGCATACAGGCCGGCGCCGAGTGCGACCGGCAGCCATGCGTTTTCGAGGTAGTTGCCGACGGTGAGCGGATCGTAGGTATCCGACAGCAGGTCGAACAGCGGCGTCTTCTGGCGGCCGAGGGTCACGGTGCCGTACGGGCTCTGCAGGCCGACGTACGCCGCGCGGTTGAACAGGCGGCCGCTGTCGGCGAACGCGCCGTTCTGCAGGTTCACGCCGCTCTCGAGGTTGAACACGGCCTTCAGGCCGCCGCCGAGGTCTTCCGTGCCGTAGATGCCGAAGCGGCTGTTCGTGATCGCACCGTTGGTCATCGACAGCAGGCCGTCGTTCTTCGCGTTGGCGTTGGTCAGGTAACGGATGCTGGCGTCGGCGACGCCCCAGAGCGTGACCGAGCTTTGTGCCGATGCGTACTGGCTGGCGAAGGCCAGCGCCGCGCCCCCTGCGATGACTGCGAGTCGGGTGGTCTGCTTCATGAGCTTTCCTTTTTTAGGTGTCTCCATTCATGACCGGCCGCGTGCGCAGCCGGGTGGCGATCGCGAACGTTCATGGCGAGCGCGATGTGGGCTGAATCATAAGACGAGTGCGAACGCTGAAAGAAATTGAAATACGCGGCAATCGCGCGATTGTCGTCCGGGAACAACGTTTCCCGCGCCGAGCCTCGCTCGCACGGCGGCGGGACGGGGCGCGACGGCGCCGGCGGGCACGCGCGGCGCTGTAAGGTTCGTCGAGGGTGCGGCGCGCTCGTGCGGATCGCGGCGAGAGGGTCGATGCGGTGCGCTCACCCGGATCCTGGCGAAATGGTGGATGCGGTCGGGGCAGTCGGGCAGTCGGGCAGTCGGGCAGTCGGGCAGTCGATAGTCGGGGCAGTCAGTGCTGTCGGGACGGCGGCCTACCGCCTGCCGCTTGCCGCCTGCCCTGCCGTCAGGCCGTTTGCGTCGCGCCGTCGCTGCCGTTGCCCGCGTCGCCGTTGCCGCCCGCGTCGCCCGCACCGCCGTTGCCCGCGCGACGCCATGCACGTCGCACGATCTCTGCGAATGCACCGCCGAGCAGCAGCACGGCGCCCCACAGCGCGATGTCCGGCGCGAGCCGCGTCACGAGCCCGCCGATCACCGCGCCGGCCAGGAAACAGAAGCTGATCGTCGCGAGCAGCGCCGAATCGTGCAGCGCCCCCGCGTCATAGCGCGGGATCAGCCCGACGAACAGCTTCTGCGCGGCGCGCCGCAGGTTGCCGGTCGTCATCACCGACGTGTACGACAGTTCCTCGAGATGGGTGAACGACAGCGTCTGCAATGTCGCGACGAACGAGATGCCCGGAATCAGCCACGCGCTCGACGCGCCGACGAGGCCGCTCGCGGCGACGCCGAGGAACGCGATTTCGACGATGAGGCTCACGAACGCCGTATGCCGCATCCAGCCGCGCTGCGCGGCGAGGCCGAGCAGGTGCGCGACGAACACCGCGATCACGAAGCCGCCGAGCGGCGGCACGTGATGCAGCGCGGCGGCCCATTCGCCGGCCGACAGGTTGATGCCGAGCAGCGCGACGTTGCCGGTCATCGTGTTCGCGAACACGTGGCCGTGGCCGACGTACGTGTACGCGTCGAGATAGCCGCCGGACAGCGTCAGCAATGCGGCGACAGTGAGATTGCGGCTGGCGCCGTCGAGATCCATCGATCCTCCGTGGTGCGCGCCGCACCGCCGCGCACGGCGGGCGGTGCGAATGTCGGTCGTGCCGGCACGCGCGCCGCCGGCACTGCGCGGCCGGGCTTCGTCGCATGCCGCGCGTCAATATGATGTTTGCCGTCGGGTACGGGCGGGCGCCGCGCATCGCAGCCGGCCGGAGCGTGTCGACCGCGCGGCTTTCAGCGCCGCAAGACCGGCCGAGTATACCGGGCCGGCGCGGCCACGCGCGCCGCGCCGCCCTTCTTCGCCGGGCCGTCGAATGACACTCGCGAAGTTCTTCCTGCGCTACACGGTCATCCCGTTCGCCGCGATCGCGCTGGTGGCCGTGTGGACGTTCAACCGCGAATCGGCCGAGATCGATGCGCGCCAGTACGCGGCGCCGGTGGCCGCGTATCCGTCGTTCACGCCGGAGCTGAAGCACGAGGTGGCCGACGCGTTGCGCGGCGGCAGGCTTGCGAAGCCGCTCACTGCCCGATGCCCGTGAGCCCGATCAGCGCGCCGCCCGCGAGCAGCCACAGCGGATGGATGCGCGTGCGCCACGCCAGCACCGCGCACGCGGCCGTGATACCCCACTGGATCGCGGTGCGGTTCGATGCCTCGGAAATCAGCACCGCACTCGCCGCGACGAGCCCGGCCGTCACCGGCATCATCCCCTGCTGCACGTAGCGGCGCCACGGCCGGTCGCGAAAGCGCTCCCACGCATGCAGCGCGAGCACGGTGACGATCGACGACGGCCCGAACTTCGCGAGCGACGCGACGAGCAGCCCGGCCCAGCCGGCCACGTGCCAGCCGACCAGCGACACGATCATCATGTTCGGCCCCGGCGCCGCCTGGGCCAGCGCGAACAGCGCGGTGAACTCGTGCGCGCTCATCCAGTGATGCACGTCGACGACCTGCCGCTGCATCTCCGGCAGGATCGTGTTGCCGCCGCCGAACGCGAGCAGCGACAACTGGCTGAAGATCGTCGCGATGGCGATCAGCGTGTCGCTCATGGCCGGCCCTTCCGTTGCGAATCGGGCGAGTCGGACGTGCCGGGCGCGGCGGCCGGCGCCGGCCGCGGCGTGCCCGCGTCGCGGCGGCGCGACGCGAGCCAGATGCTGACGGGCGTCAGCACGAGCATCGTGGTCAGCAACGGTATGCGCAGCACCGCGATCGCGACGAACGCGACGACCGCAATCGCAGCGACCGTGCGCGGCGCCCGCAGCAGCGGCTTCGCGACCTTCACGGCCATCGCGACGAGCAGGCCGGCCGCCGCGGCGGCGAGCCCCGCGAACAGGTGCTGCACGCGCGGATCGCTCTGGGTCTTCGCGTACAGCACGCCGAGCGCGACGACGACGAGCGTCGGGCCCGCGATCAGCCCGAGAATGCCGGCGAACGCGCCGGCGACGCCGCGAAATCGCATGCCGACGGCGACCGACAGATTGATCACGTTGCCGCCCGGCAGGAACTGGCACAGGCCGAGCAGATCGGTGAATTCGTCGGCGGAGAGCCACTTGCGCTCGTCGACGATCGTGCGCCGCGCGAACGGCAGCGCGCCGCCGAACGACATCAGGCCGAGCGACAGGAAACCGGTGAACAGCTCGGCGAGGCCGACGCCGCGAGGGGACGCGGCAGGCGGCGGGGAGGCAGGCGGCGGAGAGGCAGACGGCAAAGCGGATTGCATGGGGCTCCTCATCAAACGGTGAATCGAGGTTACCGCCGTTCGGGATTCCGGCAAAACGATTTTATCGGCGCGCCCTTGTGATCTAGAATCACAAGCATGGCACGCGATCTCCCGCCCTTTTCCGCGCTTCGGGCCTTTGAAGCCGCGGCACGACATGAAAGCTTCAGCGCCGCCGGCGACGAGCTGCATGTGACTCACGGTGCCATCAGCCGGCAGATCGCCGGGTTCGAGGCGTGGCTCGGCAAGCCGGTGTTCCACCGCTACGGCAAGCGCGTGAAGCTCACCGACGAGGGCCGCCGCTACCTGGACACCGTGCGCGCGGCGTTCGACAGCATCGCGCACGCGACCGAGCAGTTGCGCCACACCGGCGCGGCACGCGTGCTGCGCATCAACGCGCTGCCGACCTTCGCGATGAAATGGCTGCTGCCGCGGCTGTCGCGGTTCCAGCGCGACGTGCCGAACGTCGAGCTGAAGCTGTCGACGTCGAATGCGCCGCTCGACACGCTGAACGGCTTCGACGTCGCGATCCGCCGTGGCCCCGGCCACTGGCCGAACTGCACGAGCGGCCACTTCCTCGACGAAAGCGTGATTCCGGTGTGCAGCCCGGCACTGCTCAAACGCACGCCGATCGGCCGCGCGGACGATCTCGCGCGGCACGTGCTGCTGCATTCGGATACGCGGCCGGAAGGCTGGCGCGACTGGTTCGCGGCGGCCGGCGTCGCGATGAAGGGGCGCAAGCGGCAGTCGTTCGACCACTTCTACCTGGCGCTGCAGGCGGCCGTCGACGGGCTCGGCGTCGCGCTCGGCCCGTTGCCGCTGATCGACGACGAACTCGCGAGCGGGCGCCTGGTGATGCCGCTCGATGGACCGCGCATCGCGACGCGCAGCTACTGGTGGATCACGCCGGGCGCGCCGGCCGACGATCCGCTCGTCGCGCAATTCTGCGCGTGGCTGCAGGGGCAGTCGAATACCGGCGCATGAACGCGCGCCGGCGGGCGGCCCTGCACCGCCCGCCGTCGGCTCACACCACCGGGCCCGGTTCCTTTTCCTTGCGCAGGATCGCGTACAGGATGATCGCGCCGAAGGTCGCGGTGCCGATCCCGCCGAGCCCGAAGCCACCGAACTTCAGCGAGAAGTCGCCGGCGCCGAGCACCAGCGTGACGGCCGCGACGATCAGGTTGCGGTTGTCGGAGAAGTCGACCTTGTTGACGACCCAGATCCGCGCGCCCGTCACCGCGATCAGCCCGAACACGACGATCGACACGCCGCCGAGCACGGGGCCGGGGATCGTCTGGATCACCGCGCCGAACTTCGGCGAAAAGCCGAGCCCGATCGCGATCAGCGCGGCGAGCGCGAACACCAGCGTCGAATAGATCCGCGTGACGGCCATCACGCCGATGTTCTCCGCATAGGTGGTCACGCCCGTGCCGCCGACGCTGCCCGACACGATCGTCGCGAGCCCGTCGCCGATGAACGCGCGGCCGACGTAGCGGTCGAGGTTGGTGCCCGTCATCGCGCTGACGGCCTTGATGTGACCGAGGTTCTCCGCGACCAGGATCACCGCGATCGGCGCGAGCATCAGCATCGCGTGCGGATCGAACACCGGCGCGCGGAAGCTCGGCACGCCGAACCACGCGGCCTGCGCGACGATCGCGAAATCGATCGGCTTGCCGAGGCCCATCCCGTTGGTCGCGATCGCGTAGATCGCGTAGGCGATCGCGAGCCCGACGAGGATCAGCAGGCGTTGCATCATCCCGCGCGCGAACACCGCGACGCCGCCGACGCACAGCACCGTGACGAGCGCCATCACCGATTCGAAGGTCGAGCCCGACACGCCCTTGACCGCGATCGGCGCGAGGTTCAGCCCGATCACCGCGACCACCGCGCCGGTCACGACAGGCGGCATCAGCGTCTCGATCCAGCGCGTGCCGATCGCCTGCACCAGCGCGCCGAGCGCGACGTACACGACGCCGCACGCGACGATCCCGCCGAGCGCGACCGGAATGTTCGGGTTCGGCCCGCTGCCGCCGTAGCCCGTCACCGCGATCACGAGGCCGATGAACGCGAAGCTCGAGCCGAGATAGCTCGGCACTCGGCCGCCCACCAATACGAAGAACAGCAGCGTGCCGATGCCCGACATGAAGATGCACAGGTTCGGGTCGAAGCCCATCAGCAGCGGCGCAAGCACGGTCGAGCCGAACATCGCGACGACGTGCTGCACGCCCATCGCGACCATCTGCGGCCACGCGAGGCGCTCGTCGGGGCCGACCACGCGCGAGGCCGCGCCGGTCGGTTGGACCCGCCAGCGCGGGAAGTAGGAATCGGACATGGGGAAAGCGCTCCTGTCGGTCGTCGGTCGCCGGCTGCCGGGGATGCGCCGGTCTGGAATCTGGCGCGAGTTTACGGAGCGGAAATGGGGCTGGCAAGCGGACCGGTACGCGGAGTCGGCAAGCGGTGCGGCCAGGTACGCAAGCGTCTGCCCACGTGAGAGAACCGGTGCGCGACCGCGCGGCCCGGCGAAGTGCCCGCCCGGGCGCGAGGCGCGCGGGGCAACGCGCGGCGGCCCGCGCCGGCGGCGAAGTAAGCGTGCGCTCACATCGCGGCCGGCGTGTCGTGGATCAGGGGTTGATGTACTGGAACAGCGACAGGTTCTGCAACTGCGCGTAGGCCTTCTGCGAGCCCGTCAGCGCGTTCTGCATCTGCAGGAACTGGCTGATCGTCGCGACCATGTTGGTGCTCGTCAGGTCGGCCAGGTTGCTGCTGACCTGCAGCGTGTTGGTCTGGTTCACGGCCTGCATCGCCTTGATTTCCTGCTCGCGGCCGCCCACCGACGCCTGCACGGTGAGGACGTTCGTCATCATGTTGTTCAGCTTCGTCGTGCCGGTGGTCATCGCGTTCGCGAGCGCGGTCGCGGCGGCCGTGTTGCTGCTGATCGGCACCTTCAGCGCGGCGATCATCGTGTCGAGCGCCGCGAACACGTCGGTGCCGGCCTGCGGCGCGGGCGTGACCGTGAACGTGTCGCCCGGCGCCGGCTTGCCCGACACGGGCACCGACAGGCCGTTGCCGAGCGCGATCCCGGCGCCGTCCGAATACGGCTGCGCGGGGGTCGTGGTCGGCGGCACGACGGTGTTGTCGGTCACCGTGTAAGTGGGCGCCGCGGCCGTGCCGCCGAACGCGATCGTGAACTGGTGCGCGTTGGACGCGGCCGATGGGCTCGTGATCGTCACGCCGCCGATCGTGCCCGTGCCCGTGTTGCCCGCGCCGGCGAGCGGCACCGGCTGGCTGCCGAGCATCGGCACCGACAGGAACACGCTCGCGCCGTTGTCGCCCTGCGCGATCGAACGCGTGTCGGCGATCTGCACCTGGCGCGAGCCGGTGTCGCCGCTGTAGGTCACGCCGCCGCCCGGCGCGTTCGAGAACGGCGCGGTGGCCGACTGGAAGCCCGCGAACAGGTAGTTGCCCGAGCCGTCGGTCGAATTCGCGAGCGTCAGCAACTGGTCGCGATAGCCCTGCAATTGGGTCGACAACGCGGAGCGGTCGCTGTCCGACAGCGAGCCGTCGCCGGCCTGGATCACGACCGTGTGAATGCTGTTGAGCAGGTTGTTGACGCTGATGAGCGTCTGGTCTTCCTTCTGCAGCGACGACAGCGCGGCGTTCTGGTTCGACGCGTACTGCGACAGCGTTGCCGACGTCATCGACAGCTGCACGGCCTGCGCCGCGCCGAGCGGGTTGTCGGCCGGCGTCGCGAGGCTCACGCCGCTCGAGATCTGCTGGTACAGCTGCGAGAGCTGCGCCTGCTGGTCGCTCATCTGGGCGACGTTCATCTGGTAGAACTGCGCAGTGGAAATCCGCATCGCTTGGAACCCCGAAATCAGTTGAACAGGCCGAGCACGGTCTGGAACAGCGTCGACGCGGTCTGGATCACCTTCGCGTTCGCCTGGTAGAGCTGCTGGTACTGCATCAGGTTGGCCGCTTCCTCGTTCTGGTTCACGCCCGACACCGACTGCTGCGCCTGCGTGATCTGGCCGACCAGCGCGGTCTGCGCGGCGCTCGACGACTTCAGCTGGCTCGCCGTGTTGCCGATGCCGTTCACGTAGTTCGCGTACGCGCCCGTCAGCGTGGTCGAGCCGTTGCCGAACGCCTTCGAGTTGACGAGCTTCGCCAGCGCGAGCGCGTTGCTGCCGTCGTTCGTGCCGCCCGTGTTCGGCACGACCTTGAACGTGTCGCCCACCGCCGGCGTGCCGGACACCGTGACCGTGACACCCGCCGTCAGCGTGATCGGCGAGCCGGACTGGTACGGCTGCGCGGCGCCGGTCGTCGGCGGCACGGCCGTGTTGTCGGTGACCGTGTAGGTCGGCGCGGCCGCGGTGCCGCCCATCGTGATCGTGTAGTTGTGCGGGTTGGCCGCGGCCGTCGCGCTCGTGACCGACAGCCCGCCGATCGTGCCGTTGCCGGTGTTGGTCGTCGTGGCCGACGGCACGTACGGCGCGGCCGCCGCGATCGCGGAGCCGTTCGACGTCGCGAGACCGAAGCCGTTCAGCGCGCCACGCGTCGGCTGCACGGTGAACTTGTCGCCGGCGCTCATCGAGCCGGACGAGAACGAGAAGTTCAGCCCGCCGATCGATGCCGGCATCGACGTCGACGTGCCGACCACCGTGCCGCTCGCGCGGTCGGTGAGCGTGTAGTTCGTGCCGTCGTACGCGAGCGTGTAGTCGCCGGTGGTCGGCTGCGCGGCGTTCGCGAACGACACGGACAGCGCCGCGTTGCCGGTATTGCCCTGGTTCGCGTACGTGATCGGCGCGCCGGTCGAAAACAGGTTGCCGCCCACCTTGCCCGACAGGTCGATGCCGAGCGCGTTCTGCGCGTTGACCTGCGCGGCGAAGCTGGTCGCGATCGCACCGAGCTGGGCCTCGGCCGGGTCGAGCGTCTGGCTGCGGAACGCGAGCAGGCCGCCGAGCGTGCCGCCCGACAGCGACGTGTCGGACAGGAACTGGTTCGGCCCCGGCGGGTTCGCGCCGGCGATGCCCTGCGACACGACGGTCAGCTCGCTCGGATCGGACGGCGACGTGACGGTCGCGAGCTGGTAGCTCTTGTCCGCGACGACGAGCGGCGTGCCGCCCGACATGAACACGCTGTAGCCGTCGCTGTTGCGCACCACCTGCACGCCCGCGAGATTCGACAGGTTCGACACCGCGAGATCGCGCTGGTCCATCAGCTGGTTCGGCGGCTGGCCCTGGCTGCTCGCCGCGGCGATCTGCTGGTTCAGTTGCGCGATCTGCGTGGTGTACGCGTTGATCTGCGTGACGGTGTTCGTGAGCTGCGTGTTCACGCTCTGGCGCAGCGCGTCGTACTGCTGGCCGGCGGCCGTGATCTGGTTCGCGAGCGTCTGCGCATTGCTCATCGCGGTCTGCCGCACCGACGAGTCGGACGCGCTGTTCGCGACGTTCTGCATCCCGGTGAAGTAGTTCGTGATCGCGGTCGAGATGCCGGCCGTCGGGCTGCCGATGTAGTTGTTCAACTGCGTGACGAGCGAATACCACGTCGACAGCGCGCCGCCCTGCGTCTGCGCGCCGTTCAGCTGGTCGCTCAGGTACTGGCTGTACTGCCGCTGCACGGTGACGGTGCTCACGCCCTGCGGCATGTAGCCGCTGCTGGTGTACTGCCCGCTTGCCTCGGCATAGACGGGGCGTTCGACCGAATAGCCCGGCGTCGCGGCGTTGCTGATGTTCTGGCCGGTCGTCGTGAGGCCCCAGAGCGCGGCATTCAGGCCGCTGACGCCGAGGTTCATGAGTGTGTTGGACATGCGCGATCCTGATGAGCCGGCCGCGCTGCGGCCGCCGGGTTGCGTGACTCCCGGTATAACGGCCGCGGATCGAAAAAATTGAGGAAAAAATGCACGCGCGCCGCACGGGCGTGCGGCGCCGCTCGAAGCGGCCGGTGGGCGCGCCGGCGCCGTTGCGCGGGCGGCCCGCGACGGGCCGCCCGCCGGGTGCGCGTCAGGCCCGCGCGAGCGAGCGGCGCTTCATTTCGAGCTGCGTGATCAGCCGCTGCAGCGTGTTCTCCGCGCTGCCCGGCAGCGACATGTAGCGAAAGCCGAGCTGGTAGCGTCGCGACCCGTTCGGCATCTGCGTCGAACGCTGCGACACCAGCTGCAGGTCGAGCGACAGCTTGCCGTGGCCGGTCAGCTCGAGCTCGACGTCCGGCAGCAGCGTGCCGACCTCGAGCGCCTCGACGCGCTCGTCGGCCGTGCGCAGCCCCACGCCGCCGAGCGACAGGTTGTGCACCTCGAACAGGAAGCTTTCGCCGTCCGGCAGCTTGCCGCGGCACAGGAACGGATCGACGATCGGCGCGTCGACGCGGAAATATTCGCGGCGCTGGATGCAGACCAGCACGTCGGGGAAATCGGCGACGAACGCGGGCAGCCCCTCGTAGCGCGTCTCGCGCGGCGTGCCCGTGGCGAATTCGACGCGCACGCCCTCCGGCGCGGCCGCGAACGTGCAGTGCGACGCGCCGAGGATGCCGGCGTTCTGCTCGGACAGCGCACCCCAGTCGAACGTGAACGTCCGCGCGCCGACGTCGACCTCGAGCAGACGCGTGACGAGCTGGCCGCCCGGGTACTGGACGGTCAGGAAATCGCCGCGATTCACGAGGTTGCGCAGTTGCACGCCGATTTCCAGCGGATTGCGGCGGGCATAGTCGGGCCCGGAGTGGCCTGCATCCAGGCTGGGGTCCGTCGACGTTTCGATATTCATGGCTAGCCGGTCTTTCTTGTCATGGGCGCCCGGGGCAACCGGTGCGCGATAAAACCGGGCCAGAACGGGGGCCCGGTCGCAGGTCTCTCACACTTAGCGGCAGTGCTGACCGAAAGTTTAGATCGAAACGGCGATTTATTTCGCGCAAACGTTGAAACCGCGCGCGGCGGGATGCCGGGCGCGGTCCGAAAGGGCGGGCGAAGCGGTGGCGGGCGGCCCGTCAGCCGATCTGCTGCATGATCGAGATCAGCTTCTTCGCGTAATTGGGGTCGGTTGCGTAGCCGGCCTTCTGCATGCCGTGCGCGAAGCCTTCGACGCTGCGGCTCGCGCTCAGCACGCCCGCGTAGCGCGGATTGTTCTTCAGCAGGTTCGCGTAATCGGTCATCGCGTGCTCGTACGAGTCGTACGCGCGGAACTTCGCGACCACGCGGCGCGGCGTGCCGTTCACGTATTCGGTGGTCAGCGCCGACACGGTGCGGCCGGTCCAGCCCTTGTTCGCCTTGATGCCGAACACGTTGTAGCTGGTCGAGCCGTCCGCCGCGCGGATCTCGCGCTTGCCCCAGCCCGATTCGAGCGCGGCCTGGCCGACGATGAAACGCGCCGGGATGCCGGTCGTCGCGCTGGCCGCCTGCGCGGGGGCCGCGAGCCGGTCGACGAACGCGTCCGCGTCCTGCACGCCGCTCGCGCCCTTCAGCGGCGGCGTCAGCGCGCTGCCGGCCGAATAGCCGCGCGCGCCGGCGAGCCCGCCGTTGTTCGCCGCGTTCGCATACGCCTTGGCCATCGCGTTCATCGCGGCGAGGCTGCCTTCGTTGCCGGCCGCGCCGAGGCCGCCGGCGCCCATACCGCCCAGCCCGCCCGCGCCGACGTCGGCCGCCGTGTCGCCGCCGGCGCCTGCATTGCGCAGCAACTGCTTCATCAGCGCGTCGGCGACGCCGATCCCGCGCGTCGACATCTGTTGCGCGAGCTGCTGGTCGAGCATCGACGTGTACATCTTCGACGTATGCGAATCGAACAGCCCGCCGTCGGGCGACGCGTCGCGCATGCTCTTGAGCATCATCTGCGTGAACATCGCGTCGAACTGGCCGGCCACCGCCTTCGCGCCGGCCTGCGGCGACTGCTTCGCCTGCGCGCGCAGCGCATCGAAACCCTGCACGTCGAGCGCGAAGCGCTGCGTGAGGTCGTTTGCGTTGGGGAGCGTGGCTGCCATTTAGATGATCTCCAGGTCGGCGCGCAGCGCGCCGGCCGCCTTCATCGCCTGCAGGATCGACATCAGATCCGCGGGCGTCGCGCCGAGCGTGTTCAGCGCCTTCACGACGTCGGCGAGATTCGCGCCGGCCGTCACCATCTTCAGCGCGCCGTTGTCCTGCTTGAGCTGGATCTGCGACTGCTGCGCCACCACCGTCTGCCCGTTCGAGAACGGCCCCGGCTGCGACACCACCGGCTGCGTGTTGACGACCACCGACAGGTTGCCGTGCGCGACCGCGCAGCTTTGCAGCGTGACCATCTGGTTCATCACGATCGAGCCGGTGCGCGCGTTCAGGATCACCTTCGCGGCGGCCTTGTCCGGGCTCACGTCGAGGTTCTGCAGCCGCGCCATGAACGCGACCTGCTGCGCGGAGTCGGCCGGCGCCGCGAGCTGGATCGTGCGGCCGTCGAGCGCCGTCGCGGTGCCCGGGCCGAAGCTCGAATTGACCGCGGACACGATCCGCTGCGCGGTGCCGTAATCCATGTCGTTCAGTTGCAGTTGCAGCATGCCGTTCATCTGCGCGACCGCGTTCGGCACCGCGCGCTCGACGATCGCGCCGCCGACGATCCGGCCGGCCGCGAGCTGGTTCACCTGCACGCGGCTGCCGTTCGCGCTGGCCCCCGCGCCGCCGACCGCCATGTTGCCCTGCGCAAGCGCGTACACCTGCCCGTCCGCGCCCTTCAGCGGCGTGAGCAGCAGCGTGCCGCCGCGCAGGCTCTTCGCGTTGCCGAGCGACGACACGGTCACGTCGAGCGCCTCGCCCGGCCGCGCGAACGGCGGCAGCGTGGCCGTCACCATCACGGCCGCGACGTTCTTCAACTGCATGTTGTTCAGCGACGACGGGCCGCCGTTGGCCGAACCGTTGTTGATCGAGATGCCGAGGTTCGCGAGCATGTTCGCGAGCGTCTGCGTCGTAAACGGCGTCTGCATCGTCTGGTCGCCCGTGCCGTCGAGGCCGACGACGAGACCATAGCCGATCAGCGGGTTGTCGCGCACGCCCTGGATCTGCGCGAGATCCTTCAGGCGCTCCGCGTGCGCGGGCGCGGCGCCGAGCACGCACGCGGCCACGGCCGCGAACGCGACGGCGAGCCGCGCGGCCGTCTGCGCGCGGGCCGACAGGCGGCCGAACAGGGTCGTCTGCATCGTCGTCACCACGGCGCGATGTTGAGGAAGAAGCGCTGCAGCCAGCCCATCGTCTCGGCTTCGTTGATGTAGCCCTTCGACGAGTATTCGATCTTCGCGTCGGCGACCTGCGTCGAATAGACCGAGTTCGCGCCCGAGATCGTGTTCGGGTTGACGACCCCCGAGAAGCGCACGAATTCGTTGCCCTGGTTGATCAGCATCTGCTTCTCGCCGCTCACCACGAGGTTGCCGTTCGGCAGCACGTTGGTGACGGTCACCGTGATCGTGCCGTTGAACGTGTTCGCCGCGCTCGCGCCGCCGGTGGCCGCGAACTTGTTCGCGCCGGTGGCCGACAGGTTCGCCTTCGCGAACAGCCCGCCGAGGAAGCCGGCCGTCGGCACGTTGAAGTCGGTGTTGCCCTGCCGGTTCGTGTTCGCGCCCGACGACTTGGTCGCGTTGATGTTCTCCGCGATCATGATCGTCAGGATGTCGCCGACGTTGCGCGGCCGCTGATCCTCGAACAGCGGCCGCCCCGCGAAGCCAGGGTTGTAGATCGAGCCGGGCGCCTGCATCGACATCGGCATCGGCGGCTGCGCCGTCATCGGCTGCTGGATGATCGGATCGCGCGGGATCTGCGCGCAACCGGCGAGCGCCGCCACCGCGACCGCGCAGGCGGCGCGGACGGTGGCTGACGAGGGGAGGCGAACCTGCTTCATGGCGACGACGGGACGTTCCGGTTAGCTCTTCATCTGCGTGACGGTCTGCAGCATCTGGTCGGACGTCGTCACGGCCTTGCTGTTGATCTCGTACGCACGCTGGGTCTGGATCATGTTGACGAGTTCCTGCACGACGTTCACGTTCGACGCCTCGACGTAGCCCTGGTTGAGCACGCCCGCGCCGTTCAGCCCCGGCTGCGACACGTTCGGCGCGCCCGACGACGTCGTTTCCGCGAACAGGTTCTCGCCCTTCGCCTCGAGGCCGGCCGGGTTGATGAAGGTCGCGATCTGCAGCGAGCCGATCTGGACCGCGTTGTTCGAGCCCGGCTGCGTGACCGACACGACGCCGTCCTTGCCGATCGTCAGCGACTGCGCGTTCTGCGGCACGGTGATCGCCGGCAGCACCTGATAGCCGCTCGACGTGACGAGCTGGCCCTGCGCGTTGGTCTGGAACGACCCGTCGCGCGTGTACGCGTTGGTGCCGTCCGGCATCAGCACCTGGAAGAAGCCCGCGCCGTTGATCGCGACGTCCTTCGAGTTGCCGGTCTGCGTGAGGCCGCCTTGCGTGTACAGGCGCTCGGTCGCGACCTGCTGCACGCCGGTGCCGAGCTGCAGGCCCGACGGCAGCTCGGTCTGCTGCGTCGAATTCGCGCCGGGCTGGCGGATGGTCTGGTACAGCAGATCCTCGAACACCGCGCGCGACGCCTTGAAGCCGTTCGTGCTGGTGTTCGCGAGGTTGTTCGAAATCACGTCCATCTGCGCCTGCTGCGCATTCATGCCGGTGGCGGCGATGTAGAGCGAACGGTTCATGTTGAATCTTCTCCTGGTAGCTACGGCCTGGCCGCTCAGCTGAAGTTGAGCAGCTGGTTCGCCGTCTGCTCGTTCTGGTCGGCGGTCTGGATCAGCTTCGACTGAAGCTGGAACGCGCGCGCGTTGTCGATCATCGCGACCATCGCAGTCACCGGGTTCACGTTGCTGCCTTCGAGCGAATTCGGCGTGACGACCACGTTCGGGTCGACGTCGGCCGGATTGCCGTCGGCGGTGCGGAACAGCCCGTCGTTGCCGCGCGTGAGCGTGGCCGGATCGGGGTTCACGAGCTTCAACTGGTCGACGATCGCGACCGCCGTCGGCGGGTCGCCCGGCATCAGCGCGGACACCGTGCCGTCCTTGCCGATCGTCACTTCCGCGTTGGGCGGCACCGAGATCGGGCCGCCGTTGCCGACCACCGGCAGGTTGCTCGCGTTGACGAGCTGGCCGTTTTCGTCGACGTGCAGGTTGCCGGCGCGCGTGTACGCCTCGCTGCCGTCGGCCGTCTGCACCGACAGCCAGCCGGGACCCTGCACGGCGACGTCGAGCGGATTGCCGGTGCGCGTGATCGGACCCGGCGCGTAATCGGCGCCGGGCGTGGACGACAGCACGTAGGTGCGCGTCGTCGCCGGGTCGACGTTGCTGCCGTCGCCGAAATTCATCGGCACCGCGCGATACGTCGCGAGCTGCGCGCGAAAACCCGTCGTCGACGCGTTCGCGAGGTTGTTCGCGACGATCGCCTGCTGGTCGAGCGACTGCGACGCGCCCGTCATCGCCGTATAGATCAGTCGGTCCATGGCTGCCGGTTATCCGCGCTTACAGGTTGATGAGCGTCTGGTCGACGGTCTGCTGCGTCTTGATCGTCTGCGCGTTCGCCTGGTAGTTGCGCTGCGCGGTGATCAGGTTGACGAGCTGCGACGTGAGGTCGACGTTCGAGTTCTCGAGCGCGCTGCCCTGCAGCGTGCCGTGGTTCGTGCTGCCCGGCGCCGAGATCTGCGGCACGCCCGACGCGGCGGATTCCGCGTACTGGTTGCCGCCGAGGTTCACCAGCCCGTTCGGGTTGTTGAAGTTCGCGAGCGCGATCTGGCCGAGCACGGCGGTCTGGCCGTTCGAATAGTTGCCGGTCAGCTTGCCGTCGGCGCCGATCGAGTAAGTCGTCAGCGTGCCGCTCGCGTAGCCGTCCTGCGCGAGGTTGTTCACGCCGTCCTTGCCGCCGTACTGCGTCGTGCCGGTCAGGTCGAGCGTGAGCTGTTGCGGCGTCGCCGAGCCGTCGGTGTTCGGCACGGTGAACTGGAACTGGCCGAGCGATGCGGTCGGCGTGGCCGGCGTGCCGGTCGTCGTGCTCGAGATCGCCCCGGCCGAATTGAACGTGATCGTGCCGAGATCGGTCGTCGCGCCGCCCTGCACGCCCGCGTACGCTTCCCACGTGCCGGCCGCCGACTTCACGAAATACATGTTGACCGCCTGCGAACCGCCGAGCGAGTCGTACACCTGGATCGCAGTCGAGTAGTTGTACGTCGTGTGGTCGTTCGGGTCGAACGGCGTCTTGGTCGGCACCGTGTCCTGCGAGTTCAGGTTGAACTGGCCGGTGATCTTGGTCGTCGCGGTCGGCGCGATGTTGGTGGTCGGCGCCTGCAGCGGCACGGTCTGCGCGGTGTTGATCACGCCGTTCTTGTCGGCCATGTACCCCATCAGGTTCATGCCCTGCGCGTTGACGATGTAGCCGTTCTTGTCGCGCTGGAACGTGCCGTCGCGCGAGTACGTCGTCACGCCGTTGTTCGACATCTGGAAGAAGCCGTTGCCGTTGATCGCGACGTCGAGCGACGAATTCGTCGTATTGATCGTGCCCTGGCCGAACTGCTGCTGCACCGAGTTCAGCGACGTGCCGATGCCGATCTGCGTGTTGACCGACGTCGCGACCGAGTTCGCGTACATGTCGGCGAACTGCGCGGTGCTCGACTTGAAGCCGACCGTGTTCGCGTTCGCGATGTTGTTGCCGATCACGTCGAGTGCGTTCGATGCGCCGGCGAGGCCGCTCAGACCCTGTTGATAACCCATTTCGGTCTCCGTTACGAGAAAGCTCGATCAGTTGGTGGTGGTGTCGCCGGACGAGGACGACTTCGTGTTCGGGAAGATCGACGCAACCTGGGTGAGCCCCACCGTCGTGCCGTTCGACAGCACCAGCCCCGCGGTGCCGTCCGCCTGCTTGATCACGCTCTGGACCTGCGACGCGGCCAGCACGGTCGGCGCGTAGGTCTTGCCGTCGGTGCCGGTGTACTGCGCGCTGACCGTGTAGTTGCCGTCCGGCAGCGCGTTGCCGGCCGCGTCGGTCGGCGTCCAGTTGAACGGCACGGTGCCGGCCGACTGCGCGCCCGCGTTGATCGTGTTCACGACGACGCCCGCCGAGTTCTTCACGGTGATCGTCAGGTTCGACACGTTGCTCGTGAGCGACACGCCGAACGGCGACGCCGCGCCGCTCTTCACCGCGACGCCGTTGCCCGGCGCGAGCACGTTCGTGCCGATCAGCAGCGCGGCCTGCGTCTGCTGGCCGGCCGCGAGCTGCGTCGACAGCGACGTGAGCGACGTGTTCAGTTGCGCGATGCCGCTCACCGTGTTGATCTGCGCGAGCTGCGACGTCATCTGCGAGCTGTCCACCGGGCTCGTCGGATCCTGGTTCTGCAGCTGCGTGACGAGCAGCTTCAGGAACGTCGCCTGCAGGTCGCTCGCCGACGTGCCGTTGGTCGACGACACGTTGTTGGTGTTCATCGTGTCGGTCGGCAGCGTCGACACGCTGGTGCCGTTGCTGCCGATCGTCGTGTTGGAGGAAGTCATCCTGGGTGGCCTTGTGTCGGAACTGTCGGTCCGGGTCTCGGTAGGGAAAGGTCGGGCGGCGCGCGGCTTACGAGCCGATCGTCAGCGTCTTGAGCATCAGCGTCTTCGCGGTGTTCAGCGTCTCGACGTTGGCCTGGTACGAGCGCGACGCCGAGATCATGTTCACCATCTCCTGCACCGGATCGACGTTCGGCATCTGCACGTAGCCGTTCGCGTCGGCGGCCGGGTTCGCCGGGTCGTACGTCGATTTCATCGGCGACGGGTCGTCCATCACCTTGGTCACGCGCACGCCGCCCACGCCCTGGCCCGACGCGGTGCGCGCGCCGCCGAGCGGATCGGTCGCGAACACGACCTGCTTGGCCTTGTACGGCTTGCCGTCGGGGCCGGTCGCGCTGTCGGCGTTCGCGAGATTCGACGCGGTGACGTTCAGGCGCTGCGATTGCGCGGACAGCGCCGAACCGGCGACGCCGAAGATGTTCATCAACGAAGGCATGGAGGCTCCTTGTGCCGGGGTCCGGATTCGGACACGGCGCTTACGAGTTCGTCGTGATCGCGGCGATCATCGCCTTGATCTGCTGGGTCATCACGGTCATCCCGGTTTCGTAGTGCAGCGCGTTGTTCGCGAACTGCACGCGCTCGACGTCGAGATCGACCGTGTTGCCGTCGAGCGACGGCTGCAACGGCATCCGGTATTGCGCGCGGCCGTAGTCGTCCGACGGGCCGCCGGTCGGGATCAGCTTCGCGGTGCCGGCCATGTGGCCCGGCGCCGTCGACACCATCGACATGCCGCTCGTCACGCCGGCCGGCTGCGCCATCGGCAGTTGCGCGGCATTGCTCGGCGCCAGGCCGCCGCTCGCCTGCTTCAGCGAGCGCGCGAGCGTCGACGCGAAATCGACGTCGCGGGCCTGGTAGCCGGGCGTGTCGGCGTTCGCGATGTTCGACGACAGCAGTTCCTGCCGGTAGGCGCGCACGTCGAGCGCCTGTCGGCCGAACGCGAATTCCGCATCGAGTTTGTCCAGCATGTGTGCGTCTCTCCGTATGAAGCGCTGCACGCCCCCCGCGCCGGATGGCGACCCGAGTGGCTTTTTTCCATGACAGCGATGGTAGGCGCGGGACGCAACCGGCAATCGGACGAATAACGCGGCAAAGCCCCCCTCTATTCATCGTTTGCGCGACGGCTCGCCTCCCTAGAATGCGAATCGGATCAACGGCTTCGAGGACACGGCAATGGCACGCAGCGCATTTCGCGAATACGCCGGACGCGGCGCGCGCCTGCGCCGTGCGTTCGCGCTCGCCGCGGCGCTGTGGGCCGCGGTGCCGGCCGCGCACGCGGACGACGGGATGATCGTGATTCCCGGCCGCGGCGAGACGGCCGAAACCGCGCTCGCGCACGCCAATGCGGCGAGCGGCGGGCAGTTCGGCGGGAAAGCGGGTACGGGCGCGGAGGCGGCCATGGGTGGTGCGGCGGGTGTCGCGGCGGGCGGTGCCGGCGGCATGGCCGGCACGGCTGGTGCGGCCGCTGGCGGCGCTTCCGGCATGCCCGGCGCCGTCGGCATGACCGCCAACGGCTACACGGCGCAGCCGGCCGGATCGATGGCGGTGACGAGCGTTCCGGCACCTGCGCCGGCACCGGCGCCAGCACCACGCCCCGTCTACGCAGCAGCCCGCGCGACTGCCGCAAACGCCGCTTACGGCGCGCCGCGCGCCGTCGATCCCGGCGGTGTCGCGACCGTCGTTGCCGGCACCGATACCGCCGAATCCGCGTCGAATCCCCGGCAGGCGCTTGCCGCCCGCATCGCCGCGGCGCGCGCCGCTTCATCCGCGCCGGCCCCGCGTGCACCGGCGGCGGCCGAGCCCACGGCACCGCCGACGTCGCCCGGCCGGCAAGACCCCGAAACGATCCGGCGCGCGGCGCTCGCGTTCCTGCAGCAGCAGATCGCCGGCCTGCCCGGCAAGACCACCGCGACCGTCACGACCGCCTTTCCGCGCGGGCTCGCCGCGTGCACGACGCTCGAACCGTTCCTGCCGACCGGCGCGCGCCTGTGGGGCCGCACGACGGTCGGCGTGCGCTGCGCGGGCGAGCGGCCGTGGACCGTCTACCTGCAGGCGAAGGTCGCCGTGCAGGCCACCTATTACGTCGCCGCGCGCCAGATCGCGCCCGGCGAGCCGCTGTCCGCGGCCGACCTCGTCGCGCGCGACGGCGACCTGACGGTGCTGCCGCTCGCGGTGATCACCGATCCGGCGCAGGCGATCGGCGCGACCGCCCTCGCGCGCATCTCGGCCGGCCTGCCGCTGCGGCAGGACATGCTGAAGAGCGCCGCGTCGGTGTCGGCCGGCCAGACGGTGCGGGTCGTCGCGGCCGGCCCCGGCTTCACGATTTCGGCGGAGGGCAGCGCGCTCGCGAATGCGGCGCCGGGCCAGTCGGTGCGGGTGCGGATGGCGGCCGGGCAGATCGTCACGGCAATCGTCAAGGACGCCGGCACCGTCGAAATTCCGCTGTAGGGACGGATCTGCCGCAAGAATGTAAAGAATTGTTTATTCGGAGCATTTCGGGCGCGCGATGCTAAAGTTCGGGCCGACCCGGCCGTTATCTGGGTCAAACCGTACAGGAAACCCATCGTGAAGATCGATTCCACTCCGAAACCGAGCCCCCTCGCGCCGACCGGCACCGGCGCGGCCCGTGCGCAGTCCGGCACGGCCCAGTCGTCCGGGCAGGCAGCCGACGCTGGATCGACCGGCGGCGACACGACCGTGAACCTGTCGGGTCTGTCGGGCCAGCTGCGTTCGGTATCCGCGTCGGGCGACGCCGATATCGACACGGGCCTGGTCCAGTCGATCAAGGACGCGCTGAACAACGGCACGCTGACGATCGACGCGAACAAGATTGCCGACGGCGTATTGAACACCGCCCGCGAACTGCTGCAGCAGCAGCGCCCGCAGGGCAGCTAATCCCGGCCTCGTGGCCGGTTCACCCGGTTTGCCGGCGCGCGCAGCACTGCACGCACCGGCGCGACGAGCATGACGCGATGAGAGAAGAGCTGCTGGCCACGGTCAACGACGAACACGCGACGGTCGAAGCGTTCGCGTCCCTGCTCGTCTACGAGGAAAAGGCGCTGACGACGGCCGAGCCGCTCGAGATGCTGCCCGGGATCGTCGAGAAGAAAAGCGCGCTGATCGACCGGCTCGCGCAGCTCGAACGCACGCGCGACACGCAGCTTTCCGCGCTTGGCTTTCCGGCCGGCAAGAAAGGCATGGACCAGGCGGCCGAGCGCGATGCGCGCCTCGCGGGCCGCTGGCAACTGCTGCAACAGGCCGCCGAACGCGCGCGCCAGGCCAATGCGAACAACGGGATGCTGATCCGGATCCGGATGGACTACAACGAGCGCGCGCTCGCGGTGCTGCGCTCGGCGCCCGCGCCGGCCGGCGTGTACGGCCCCGACGGACGCGTCTCGGCGCTGACGCGCTGACGTCGCGCCGCGCGGCCGCCCGGCGGCCGCGCCTCTGCCTCCCCCGTCGTTACAACAGCGGACACGCGGTGACCTGCGTGCCGCGTTCCGCGCACAGCCGCTCGTAGTCGCGCAGATACGCGCGCTCGGCGTCGTCCAGCAGGTCGAGATCGATCAGATCCCAGTCGTAGCCGACCGTCACGACGTTCTCGAACGTCACGGTGCCCGGCTGCGCGTCGTCCTGCCGCACGATCACGATGTTCTCGATCCGCACGCCGCCCTTGCCCGGCAGGTAGATGCCCGGCTCGACCGAAATCACCGCATTCGGCACCAGCCCGTACCGCGCGCCCGGCGCGAACCGCACGCCGCCCTCGTGGACGTGGATCCCGACGCCGTGCCCGGTGCCGTGGCCGAAATCGTAGCCATGATCGCGACACACCTGCCGCACCAGCGCATCGACGTCGCCGCCCGTCGCGCTTGCCGGAAAGCGCGCGACGAGCCCCTTGATGCAGGCCTTCAGCGCGACCGTGTAAATCTCGCGCTGCCACGGCTGCGCGACCGTGTCCGGCCGCGTGCGGCGCAGCACCACGCGCGTGCAGTCCGTCGCGAAGCCGGCTTCGTAGTACGCGCCGCTGTCGAGCAGCACGAGTTCGCCTTCGGTCAGCTCGACGTCGGCGCTCGCCGCCGTGTAATGCGCGAACGCGCTGTTCGCGCCGTTCGCCGCGATCGACGGAAACGACAGCGCGACCGCCGAGCGTGCGCCGTACGCGTCGTTGATCGTGCGCGCAAGGTCGTACTCGGTGTGGCGCACGCCCGGCTCGCCGGTCTTCGCCCAGCGCATCGTCTCGGCGATCGCCGCGGAGCTGCGCGCGAACGCGTCGCGAAAGTGCGCGAGCACCGCCGGCGTCTTGCTCGCGCGCATCGCCTCGACCGGGTTGAAATCGGCATGCCGCGCGTGCGGCCACACCCGCTTCACCGCGTCGACGAGCGCGCAGTTCACCGATTCGAAGCCATAGCACACGTGCTCGACCGCGAACTGCGCGAGGAAGCGCTCGAGCGCGGCGACGTCGCGCCGGATCACGTGCAGCGCCGGATACGAAGCGAGCGCGACCTCGCAGCGGTCGCAGCCTTCCGGCAAAAACAGCGCCACCTGATCGCCGATCGCGAACAGGAAACCGAGGTGCGACGACGTATTCGGGATGTGATAGCCGCGGCTGTTCAGCAGATACGCGAGATCGTCCGACGCGCAGGTGAAGAACGCCGTCTTGCCGTCCGCCGCGCCGGTATGCGC
The DNA here is from genome assembly GCF_001526325.1 of Burkholderia sp. MSMB1826. Taxonomy (NCBI): domain Bacteria; kingdom Pseudomonadati; phylum Pseudomonadota; class Betaproteobacteria; order Burkholderiales; family Burkholderiaceae; genus Burkholderia; species Burkholderia sp. MSMB1826. The sequence continues at coordinate 177,999 of NZ_LOYN01000026.1, read as the reverse complement.
GGCGAGCCGGCAGTTCAGCGCGTCGAGGTTCCGCGCGACGCTCACGCCGGTCACCGTTGCCGGGATCTCGAAGATCGGCCGCTCGACGTTCCAGCCCGGCAGCGCGATCGCACGATCGATCTCGCGATCGGCGAGGCTCGCCCAGTCGAGCGACGCGGCCTGCGTCTCATCGAACAGCCGGTCGCGCTGCGCGACGCTGATCCGCCGCGCGTCGTAGCCGACCCGCGCGAGCCGGCTCGCATGCGCGACCAGCCAGTCGGCCATCGCCTGCCAGATCGTCACGTCGATGCCGAGCTTCTCCACCCGCACGCGCGCCGGATCGCACTGCTCGTCGGCCTGGAAGTGATAGCGGCCGTCGACGAACAGCACGAACGGCGGCACGCCGAGCGCCTGCGCGGTCGCCGCGCTCAGGAAGATCCCGCAGCCGGCCGAGCCGTCGAAGCCGGACACCGCGTAGCGCGGGTTGTTGCTGCGCGGCAGGTACTCGGTCACGTATTCGTCCTGCGACGTGATCACCACCGCGTCGAGTCGCGCGGCATCGAGCAGGCGCGACAGGCCGGCCTGGGTCTCGGCGACGGACGCGTCGTACGGGGAAAGGCCGGAGAAGCTGTATTTCAGTCGATCGATCATCGGATGCCCGTTATTCATTGTTGTCGGCGGCTGGCGGCGCGTCGCGGCATCGCGCCTGCCCGCCCGCGCACGTCGCCGCGGCCCAGGTCGCGCCTGGCGCGACGCGCGGCCGGGCCGCGCCGCGGTTCCGGCGGCCGCCCTCGGGAAATTTTCGTCTCACTTAACTTTGTTTGATGCGCGACAGAATCTAGAGCAGGCCGAAATCGAGGTCAAGCCAAAATTTTCGTAGGACTAAAATCGGCGCGTGGCCTGCGGATTCCGGCACAACGCCGATTCCCGATTCGCGCGGCGATGCCGCGCGGTACAATGCGCCGGCCTCCGCCCCGGCGACCGCCCCGCCGCTGCGCCCGCGCCCCGACTCGTTGCCACGAAAGAGATTCATGGATTCAGACCTCATGCGTATCGGCCAGCGCATTCGCCGCCTGCGCCGGGAAGCGAAGAAGACGCTGCTGGAAGTCGCGACCGAGGCGAACCTGTCGGTCGGGTTCCTGTCGCAAGTCGAGCGCCATCTGACGGGCATCTCGCTGTCGTCGCTCGTCAACGTCGCGAAGGCGCTGGGCGTGCCGCTCGGCACGCTGATCGCGCAGCCGCGCCAGGTGCAGCCCGATTCGCACGAGGGCAGCCGCAAGCCGTATGCGCTCGACGCCGCGTCGCAGTGGTACGAGCGGCTGTCCACCACGTTCGACGGCAGCCAGATCAACGCACTGAAAGTGCAGATGATGGAAGGCTACCGGTCGGAATGGGTCGCGCACGGCGGCGACGAATTCGTGTACGTGCTGGCCGGCCGCATCTGCTACACGGTCGGCAAGAAGAATTACCCGCTGGCGCCCGGCGATTCGCTGCACTTCGACGCGCGCAAGCGGCATCGCGTGGCCAATGTCGGCGACGGGCCGGCCGAGCTGATCACCGTCAGCACGCTGCCGCTGTTCGACGACAGTTCGGCGGAATCCGTGTCCGCGACGGCGGAAATCAGGCAGTCGAAGCCCGGCAAGTCGCGCGCGGGCCGCCGCGCGCCGGCGCCCAAACGGGACGATCGCGACGCTGCCGCGGCACGGCCGTCCAAGGTCGACGCAGCCGACAGGAAGGTATCGGCGAAACCGCGCGTGGCCGCCGGCAAACGCCCGGCGGCCGCGACGCCGGCGCGCAACAAGAAACCGTAACGGCCGACGGGCGCACATGCCGCACGCCCGGTCGCGCGCCGATTATTCGCCGATCGCGAGCGCCTGCGCGACGGCCTGGATCCGCGCGCGATGCACGGCTTCCTTGATCTTCTCCGTGTCGGCGCCGACGCCGCGTGCGATCGCGCCGGCATCGACGCTGCGCGCGGCCGCGAGCGCGACGCGCAACCGCTCGGCCTGCGGATACGGCTGCGCATCGAGCCCGAGCCGGCCGCGCGCATCCGCTTCGCAGGCCTGCAGCAGCTCGGCGAAGCGCGCCGGCTTGCGCAGCGCGTCGCTGCGCTCGAAGAGCCGCACCAGCGCGGCCGCGCCCATCTCCATCACGCGATGCAGGTTGCCGTGCTCGCGCGCGACCACCAGCGCGAGATCGCGACATTCGTTCGGCACGCGCAGCCGCTCGCACAACGGCTTGAGCAGCTCGACGCTGCGGCTTTCGTGGCCGACGTGGCGCGGCAGCACGTCCGCAGGCGTCGTCCCCTTGCCGAGATCGTGCGTGAGCGCCGCGAAGCGCACCGCCAGCGAATAGCCCTGCTTCGCCGCGTAGTCGACGACCATCATCACGTGCACGCCGGTGTCGACTTCCGGGTGGTAATCGGCGCGCTGCGGCACGCCCCACAGCGCGTCGACCTCGGGCAGGATGTGCGCGAGCGCGCCGCAGTCGCGCAGCACCGCGAACATCCGCGACGGCTTCGCCTCCATCAGCCCGCGCGCGATCTCCTGCCATACGCGCTCGGGCACGAGCGCGTCGACCTCGCCCGCGTCGACCATCCGCCGCATCAGCGCGAGCGTTTCGTTTGCGACCGTGAAATCCGCGAACCGCGCGGCGAAGCGCGCAATGCGCAGGATCCGCACCGGATCCTCGACGAACGCGTCGCTCACGTGCCGGAACACGCGCGCGCGCAGGTCGGCCTGCCCGTCGAACGGATCGATCACCGGGCCGACCAGCGCACCCTCCGGGCTCACCTCGCGCGCCATCGCGTTGATCGTCAGGTCGCGCCGCGCGAGATCCTCGTCGAGCGTCACGTCCGGCGCGTAATGGAACTGGAAGCCGTGATAGCCGGCCGCCGTCTTGCGCTCGGTACGCGCCAGCGCGTATTCCTCCTGCGTCTGCGGATGCAGGAACACCGGGAAATCCTTGCCGACCGGCCGGAAGCCCTGCGCGGTCATCTGCTCGGGCGTCGCGCCGACCACCACGTAGTCGCGGTCCTGCACCGGCACGCCGAGCAATTCGTCGCGGATCGCTCCGCCTACTGCGTAGATGTTCATGGCTGGGGTTCGTATTCGGCGATCACGTTGGTTTCGCGGCGCGCGGCATCGATCCAGCGCTGCACAGCCGGCAGCGCCGTCACGCGCGCCGCATAGCCGGCCGCCTCCGGCGACAGCGCCGGCGCATACGTGTTGAAGCGCATCACGACGGGCGCATACATCGCATCGGCGATCCCGAATTCGCCGAACAGGAACGGCCCGCCCGATGCCGCGATGCATTCGTTCCACAGCGCGTCGATGCGCGCGACGTCGGCGAGCGCCTCGGGCGTCGCGCCGCGCCCCGGCATCGACGCGCGGATGCTCATGCCCATCTGCGTGCGCAGCGCCATGAAGCCCGAATGCATCTCGGCCGATACGCAGCGCGCATGCGCACGCGCGAGCGGGTCGGCCGGCCACATCGGGAATTGCGGATAGCGCTCGGCGAGCGTCTCGGCGATCGCGAGCGAATCCCAGATCGCCATGCCGTGATCGTCGATCAGGCACGGCACCTTGCCGGTCGGCGAGTATTCGCGGATGCGCGCGGCCGAGTCGTCGCGGCGCAGCTCGACCACGATCTCGTCGAACGGGATGCCGAAATGCGCGAGCAGCAGCCACGGCCGCATCGACCACGACGAGTAGTTCTTGTCTCCGATGACGAGCTTCATGATGGGGTTCCGAAAAACGCAAAAAAAGAAAAGGGCCGACCCGCGGCGCCGCGCGCGGGCGCTAGCGACGCGAGCGGAACCAGTCGAACCGCGAGCGCCTGGTCGCTTCGCCGAGATACGCGGGCGCAATGCTTTCCAGACTCGCGGGCGAGATCCCGAGTTCCGGCGCGAGCGGCCCCGACAGCACGTTCGGCACCGACATCGTCGCGAGATTGTCGCGCGTGAGCACCGGCTCGCCGGGCAGGCATTCGAACACGCTCGCCTGCAGCCGCGCAAGCGCGTCGGGCAGCCGCACGATGCGTGCCTGCCGGCCGACCAGCGTGCCGCAATAGCGCACCAGTTGCTCGAGCGTGTAGACGGTCGGGCCGCCGAGTTCGTAAGTCTTGCCGTGCGCGGCCGCGAGATCGAGCGTGTTGACGAACGCGCGCACGACGTCGCCGACGAATACCGGCTGAAAGCGCGCGTCGGGCATCGCGAGCGGCAGCACGGGCACCGTGCGCTGCAGGTTCGCGAACGTGTTGAGGAATGCGTCGCCCGGGCCGAACACGACCGACGGACGGAAGATCGTCAGCGCGAGCGAATCGGTGGCCGCGACCGCATGCAGCGCGGCTTCGCCGTCGCCCTTCGAGCGCTGGTACATGCTCGCGCCGTGCGAATCGGCGCCGAGCGCGCTCATGTGCAGCACGCGCCGCACGCCGACCTCGACGCATGCCGCGGCCAGCGCGGCCGGCAGCGCGACGTGCGCGCGCTCGAAGCCCGGCCCGTACGGCGTGCCGCGGCCGCCGTGCAGCACGCCGATCAGGTTGATCGCCGCGTGCGCGCCGGCGACGAAGCGCGCGAGCGTGCGCGTGTCGAGCGCATCGAGTTCGACGATGTCGACCGGCAGCATCTGCAGGTGGCGCGCGTGGTCGCGCCGCCGCGTGCCGATCCGCACGTGCTTGCCGGCATCGATCAGCGCATTGACGAGCCGGCTGCCGATGAAGCCGGTGCCGCCCAGCAGCGCGACGGTCTGGCGATCCATGATGTGGGCCTCAAAAGAACACTGCCGCGTCTCGCGCGGCAGTGTGAAGATTGCTTATCAGGGCGAGATCATGCCTAGACGTTTCTTCAACGACTGCGGTTTGCCCTCGAAGAGCGCCGCGTAGTAGACCGTGTTCGACAGCACGTTCTTCACGTAGTCGCGCGTCTCGTTGAACGGAATCGTCTCCGCGAAGATCGCGCCTTCGACCGGCTGCGTCAACACCTGGCGCCACTGGCGCGGCCGGCCCGGGCCCGCGTTGTAGCCGGCGGTGGCGAGCACCGGCGAGCTGTCGAAGTTGTTGTAGATGTCCGCCAGATACCAGGTGCCGAGCTGGATGTTGGTGTCGATGTCGTGCATCTGCGCACGCGAGATCGTGCCCAGGCCGAGCTTCTTCGCGACCATCTGGGCCGTCGCCGGCATCAACTGCATCAGGCCGCCCGCGCCCACCGACGAACGCGCGCTGATGATGAAGCGCGATTCCTGGCGGATCAGCCCGTACGCCCACTCGACGTCGAGGCCCGTCGATTGCGCGTAGCGCTCGACGGTCGTGCGGTACGGCGACGGATAGCGCAGCGTGAAGTCGTGCTCGGCCTTCGTGCGGTCGGCCGTGTTGACCGTGCGGTCGAGCAGCTCGACGCGCTTGCCGTATTCGGCGGCCGCGAGCAGCTGGCGATCGGTCATCCCGCGCAGCGGCCAGTTCCATTCGCGATTGCCTTCGAGGCGCAGGTTCAGCGCGTAGAAACGCTGCGCGAGCGCGAAGCCGGGGATCTTGCCCATCGCATCGATCTCGGCATCGCTCACCTTCGTGCGCGGCGGGATCGTCGTGCGCTGGCCGAGCTCTTCGCCGGCCAACTGCCCGTAGAAGTTGAACTGGCCGGCGACCTGCTCGAATTCCTGGTTCGCCTGCAGCGTGTCGCCGCTCTGCTTGAGCGCGCGCGCATGCCAGTAGATCCACGCCGGATCGTTGCGCAGCGACGGCGGCATCTGCTCGATCGACCAGCGCACCATCGGCCAGTTGCCGGCGAGCAGCGCGGCGCGCGTGCGCCATTCGTAGCCCGGGTTCGACAGCGGCGCGTTCGCCGATTTCGCATACCAGACCGATGCCATCGGCGAGCGCTTGATCGCGCCCTGGTAGCCGATCGCGCCCCACGCGATCGCCTGTTCCTGCTTGGTCAGCGAAGGCGCGACCGTCGTCAGCATCCCGGCGGCGGCGTCCGGATCGTTGCGCGCCATGCGGCCGAGCGCGATCAGCGCGAGCTGATGCGACGCGGCATCGGGGCCGACGCCGCGCGCGAGATACAGCGGCGGCGCGCTCGTCGCCTGGTCGAAACCGGCCGGGCGCGGGCCGAGCGCATCGACGATCTTGCCGCCGAGCGTCGTGTAGTTCTGCTCGTACGCGAGGCGCGCCTGCTGCCACACGTCGTCGCTCGTGAACTGCTGGTTGACGGCGAGCGCGGTGATCAGGTCGACGCACGCATCGCCGTAGTTCTTCGGCTCGACGAGCAGCGCGCGCGCCGCGTCGGCGACGTTCTCGTTGCGCGCCGCGCGCGATTCGAGCGCATAGCACTTGACCTGCGTGTCGTCGTCGAGCACGAAGCGCTTGTACTGATCGTCGAAATTGCGCCAGTCGTGGCGCGCGCCGAGCACGAGCAGGTAGTCGTTGCGCAGCCGATCGGCGATCGCCTGGCCGTCGTAGCGCTGCAGGAACGACTGCACGGGCGCGTCCGGCGCATCGACACGCGCGCGGCCCGTCGAATCGAACAGCTGCGGCTTGATCTGGAAATACTCGACGTAGGACGGAACCGGATAGTTCGGGATCATCGACGCGAGCTGCGCGGCCTTCGCGGCGTCGTTGCGGCGTGCGGCTTCGCGAAGCTGCACGAAGATCTGGTCATCCCCGGGGAGCGTGTCGTCGTTCGGTGCGGCGCACGCGGCCGTGCCCGCGACGAGCGCGCCGGCCGAAAGCATCAGCGCGACCGCGCGATATACTCGAAAAAGGCTGTTCGACATCGTTATGAATGGAGCACGAAGTGAGCGAAAGCATAGCACGCAACCCTGTGCCGAACCCGAAGGTTGCGCTGCGCAAAACGCTGTCCGGCGCCCGTCGCGACGCCGCGTCGCAGCCCGCCGCGAACGCCGCGCTCGACGCGCGGCTGCGCACGCTGCTCGACCGTCTGGCGCCGCGCACGGTCGGGTTCTACTGGCCGCTGCCGGGCGAATTCGATGCGCGCGACGCGGTGCTCGCCTGGTGCGCGGCGGGGGCCGGCCGGTGCGCCGCGTTGCCGGTGATCGGCGAGCGTCACACGCCGCTCGCGTTCCACGCGTGGGACACGCACACGCCGATGCGCGAAGGCCATCACCGGATTCCCGAACCGGCGTCGGGAATCGTCGTCGTGCCCGATCTTTTGCTGATTCCGTGCGTGGGATTCGATCCGCAGCGCTACCGGCTCGGCTACGGCGGCGGCTACTACGACCGCACGCTCGCCGCGTGGCCGGGCGACGCGCTGCCCGTGACGGTCGGCATCGCGTACGAAGCCTGCCGAGTCGATGCGCTGCCGGCCGAAGCGCACGATCTCGCGCTGCACTGGATCGTCACCGACGGCGCGCTTTATCCGGCCGCCGGATAATGCCGCTGCGGGCGCAGCGACCGTCGCCGCCGGCCCGCGAGCGCGGCGCGGCGCCCGAGCGTTTCCGCGAGCGTTTCCGCAAGCGCTTACAGCGATGCCGCCGCGCGCGCGGCCGTGTCGTAAAGGCCCGATGCGTGGCGCAGCAACTGCGCCGCGTCGCCGATCTGCTCGTTGGTGAGGCCGCTGTCCTTCAGCGTCTCGATCAGGCAGTGCTCGCGGACCTCGCGGTACTTCAGGCACAGGTCGCGGCCCGCGTCGGTCGCGAAGAAGAACACTTCCTTGCCGCTTTTCTCGCTCTTCACGTAGCCGCGGGCGATCAGTTTTTTCAGCGCATAGGTCGCGACGTGCGTATCCTCGATATTGAGCACGAAGCAGATGTCGGCGAGCTTCTTCTTGCGTTCGCGATGGCTGACGTGATGCAGCAGCGAGACCTCGACCGCCGTCATGTCCTTCGCCCCCGCCGCCGACATGCAGCGGACCATCCAGCGGTTGAACGCGTTGCCGGCCATGATGAGCCCGTATTCGAGCTCCGACAGCTCCGCGCTCGAATCGGAAACGAGGTGTTCGGATGACACGATCTTGGTCGCAGGACGCTTCATGGAAAGGCGGCGCAAGCCGGATGACAGGATGTGCCCGAGTGTACGCCAGAAGCCCCGGCCGACGGGCTAGGCAAAAACGCTTATTGATAAGTTGTCGATATTTTGTCGACAATGTGCGCTAACATTGCCGTCCGAACCGTGCCAGTCCGATGACGCAACCCCGCATTTATCCGCTCGGCGATGCCGCCCTCGTCTGCGAGGTGCCGCCGCCCGCCACGCTCGATTGCCAGCGCCGCGTCTGGGCCGTGGCCGAGGCCGCGCGCGCGTGGCCCGACGTGATCGACGTCGTCCCCGGCATGAACAACCTGACCATCGTGTTCGACGCGCTCGCCGCGACGGCCGACTCGCTCACGCCCGCGCTGCGCGACGCGTGGGAGACGGCCGACGTCGAGCACGCGGACGGCCGCGAGGTCGAGATCCCGGTCGAGTACGGCGGGGCCGCCGGGCCCGACCTGGCCGCCGTCGCCGCCCACACGGGCCTGTCGGCCGACGAGGTCGTCGCGCGCCACGCGGCCGGTACCTACGTCGTGTTCTTCGTCGGATTCCAGCCGGGCTTCGCGTATCTCGGCGGCCTCGACGCGTCGCTGCACACGCCGCGCCGCGCGGCGCCGCGCCTCGAGGTGCCGGCCGGCTCGGTCGGCATCGGCGGCGCGCAAACCGGCATCTACCCGGCCACGTCGCCCGGCGGCTGGCAACTGATCGGCCGCACGTCGCAGTCGCTGTTCGATCCGGCGCGGCCGCAGCCGACGCTGCTGCTGCCCGGCGACCGCGTCCGCTTCACCATTGCGGGAGTCGACCCACGATGACCCAGAGCCACGCACCGGGCACCATCGAGGTCGTGCGGGCCGGCCCGCTGTCGACCGTGCAGGATCTCGGCCGCCGCGGCACGCGCCATCTCGGCGTCGCGCAGGGCGGCGCGCTCGACGGCCTCGCGCTCGAGGTCGGCAACCGGCTCGTCGGCAACCGCCCCGACGCGGCGGCCGTCGAAATCACGATCGGCCCCGCCACGTTCCGCTTCACGCGCGCCACGCGCATCGCGATCACCGGCACCGAATTCGGCGCGACGCTCGACGGCAAGCCCGTGTACTCATGGTGGAGCCTGCCGGTCAGCGCCGGGCAGACGCTCGTGCTGCCGGCCGCGAAACGGGGCATGCGCGGCTACCTGTGCATCGCGGGCGGCATCGACGTGCTGCCGATGCTCGGCTCGCGCAGCACCGATCTCGCGTCGCGCTTCGGCGGCCTCGGCGGCCGCTCGCTGCGCGACGGCGACCGGCTCCCGGTCGGCGTGCCGCCGGCCGGCGCGGGCTGCCTCGCGGCCGACGCGCCCGAATTCGGCGTGAAGGCGCCGGCGTGGTGCGCGTTCGTGCGCGTCGACGAGCCGCCGCGCCGCCACCGCCCCGCGCACGCGCCGTGGGCGATGCCCGTGCGCGTGCTGCCGGGCCCCGACTACGCGTCGTTCGCGGCCGATTCGCAGCAGGCGTTCTGGGACGAGGAATGGCTCGTCACCGCGAACAGCAACCGGATGGGCTATCGGCTCGCCGGCGCCGAGCTCGTGCGTGAGCGCCCGGTCGAGCTGCTGTCGCACGCGGTGCTGCCCGGCACGATCCAGGTGCCGCCGAACGGCCAGCCGATCGTGCTGATGCACGACGCGCAGACCACCGGCGGCTACCCGAAGATCGGCACGGTGATCCGCGCCGACCTGTGGAAGCTCGCGCAGGCGCGGCTCAACCTGCCGATCCGCTTCGTGCGCACGACGCTCGACGCCGCGCGCGCCGCCCTCGTCGCCGAACGGGCGTACTTGCGGCAGATCGACGTCGCGATCGAGATGCGCGAGGAAGCGCGCCGCGGCGCCCAATCGCGCGCGGCGTGACAATGACGGAAGCGGCACGAAGGACGCGCCACGCAACCAGTGGACGAGGAACATCATGGAAATCGATCTGAATGCCGATCTCGGCGAAGGATGCGGATCGGACGAGGCGCTGCTCGACCTCGTCACGTCGGCGAACATCGCATGCGGATGGCATGCAGGCGGCGCGAATGCGATGCGCGACTGCGTGCGCTGGGCCGTGCAGAAAGGTGTGTCGATCGGCGCGCATCCGAGCTTTCACGATCCGGAGAATTTCGGCCGCAAGGAAATGCAGTTGCCGGCCGGCGACATCTACGCGGGCGTGCTGTACCAGCTCGGCGCGCTGTCGGCGATCGCGCAGGCCGAGGGCGGGCGCATCGCGCACGTGAAACCGCACGGCGCGCTGTACAACCAGGCCGCGCGCGATCCGATGATCGCCGACGCGGTGGTGTCCGCGATCCACGACTTCGATCCGTCGCTCGCGGTGTTCGGGCTCGCGAACAGCGTGTTCATCGCGGCCGCGCGACATGCGGGGCTCGCGGCGGTGGAGGAAGTGTTCGCCGATCGCGGCTACCGCGCGGACGGCTCGCTGGTGCCGCGCAGCCTGCCCGGCGCGTTGATCGACGATGAAGAGGCGGTGCTCGCGCGCACGCTCGACATGGTGCGCAACCGGCAGGTGCGCGCATTGAGCGGCGAATGGGTGCCGCTCAATGCGCAGACCGTCTGCCTGCATGGCGACGGGCCGCATGCGCTGGCATTCGCGAAAAGGATTCGTGCGGCGCTCGAAGCGGCGGGCGTCGACGTCGTGGCGCCCGGCGCGCTGCAGGCCGACGAAGGGGCTTAAGTCGTTCCACCTCCACTGGCGCCTCTTGCGCCTACGTGCAGCGCTTCTCGAGCAAGGCCGCGTCACCCGCGAGCGTCGCATCGGAAGGGCATCCGGCGCGGCATGCCTTCGCCGGTTTGCGGATTCGTCGCATCGTCGAACGAATACACCGGATTTCGCTCCCCTCAACATCGAAGGCTCTTTTCGGCAAGCTCCGTCCTTCGAGAGCGCGGCACGTCGGCTCCTTGATTCCTTCGACCTGCATCGAAGCATCGATTCGCCGGACGGGGCGGCTGGCGCTCGCGTCGCCCGAGAGACAGCCCGTCTTCCGCCGAGTTATCTCGAAAAAACCGTGAGAAATTCCATATTTTCAGACGATTGAACCGCTGTTAAGTTTGGTGCCGAGACAGTCAATCGGAATGGCCGATCGGTTTTCTCTCATTCAAAGGAGACTTGACTCATGCGGGTTCTGACGAAGGACGAAATCAACCAAGCCAGCGGCGCGATTACCTGCACGCTCAATCCGAATCCGATCAATCTCGCCGACCTCGCGATCGCAACGGCATTGGGGGCGCTGGCCGGCCCTCAAATGGCGATTCTCGCTGGCGGCGGCAATTTCCTCTCCCAAAGCTGGATCTGCCGGTTCTGACCCAGATCGAAGCCCCGATCGCCCCGGTCGGGGCAATTTGCGTACTCGGCCAGATATGTTCTGAACCAAACCGCTCGATCCAATGAAACTCCGCACGGTCACCGATATCCTCAAGAGATACTGGGTCTATGGCGTTTTTCTTGCCCCTCTGGCTCCCCGTTTCGGAGGCGGCTGGAAAGGTATCGTCCTTGCCGCGATCATCCGGTCGGCAATCGTTTCGATACCGTATGCAATTCTGTTCCACGCATTCTCATCGGAAAATATCTTTGGATGGCTAATCGTCAGCTCGTCCGCACTTCTTTACTCGATCTGGCAGGAATTTCGCGCGAGCCCAAAAAATCGGCATTGACATCGCGCCCCGTCAGAATGCTCGAATCGACTAAAACCGACGAAAACCCAATCGCAATGGATGCAGTGAAACGATTCATGATCCGCTGGATTCATTTCAATCCACTTGCACACCGCTTCGGAGGCGGGTGCACGGGAATCGTCATGGCCGCCACAGCAAAAACCGCGCTGTTCGCAATCATCCATGCCGTCGTACTCGGCGTCACCGATATCGGAACACTTTCGTCGTGGCTCGCTTCCACTGCAGTGATGTTTGTCGTCATGCTGGCAGGCGAAGTGCTCGGCCAATGGGTTCATCGACGCTAACCCCGACACGCACCGACCGGCCCCAGGTTGGACGGCACCGCCGAAATCAGGCTCTGTCCGAATCGACCACGCGGTCCGTCAGGCAATGAAAAGCAAAACCCTCGCTGCAACCCTGAAAAAACTGGCTCGGCACGGCATCTTTCTCGGTCCGCTTGCTCCTCGCCTCGGAGGGGGATGGATCGGCATCCTGGCTGGCGGAGCAGTCAGAGGCCTCGTATTTTCCGTACTGTCCGCACTGGCGCTGTACATGCTCGGCACATGGGAACTGTTCAAATGGAGCGTGGGGACCGTCGGTTTTCTCGTGTATTCGGTCTTGCTTGAAATAGACCTGAGCCGGCAATGACGGTGCCGACTGCTCATTGACGTGCTCGTTCATCGCGACATCGCATCGCGCTGGCGGGCAACCGGTTCGTCCTGCCCGCCTTCCCATCCCCGGCCCTGCCGTGCATCGATCATCCCCAGCGCGATCGCTCGCGTGATCGCATGCGTGCGATTCCTGACCCCAAGCATCCGCATCACGTTCGCGATGTGATTGTCGACCGTGCCGACAGCCAGCGTCAGCGCCGTCGCGATTTCCTTCGTCGAATACCCGGCGCCGAGCAACTGCAGCACATCCCGCTGGCGTCCCGTCAACCGCACGTCGGCCTCGGCGTGCGCAGCGATCTCCGGATACGCGGAGCGGCCGTCGAGCACTGACTGCAGTGCGTCGGAGAAATCGCCGAGCGGCACACCCTTGGCAAGGTAGGCGATCATGCCGAGGCGCTTCGCCTCGGCGATCCACGACGGTCGCACACCCGCCGTGACGATCGCGCATCGATCGGCGACACCCGACGCATGAAACTGCCGCGCAAACGGCAGCCCGCCGCCAGGCACCTCAAGATCCAGAAGAATCCGGAACCACGCGGGCGCGCGATGAAACACTTCCATCGCGCCGCTCGCACTGTGACAAATCGTGACGTCGAGCCGGGCATCGAGGTCCACCAGCGCACCGCCTATCGCATTCGCAACGATCGGATGCGCATCGACCACCAGCACCGGCAGGCGCTCCCGTCCTCGTCCGTTCATCCGTCCGCCCCTGTTCGTTCGCCGTGGTAGGACGTAGACGGTGCCATCTCGGGCATCTCGACACAATCGCATAGCGTCCATTGTGCTGAACCCGGACGGGTGGCGCCGGCTCATCGGGCAGGCTCGATTCGGCTTGGGAAGAGACGCCCGCCCGAGATGGCAGGCGAAGGAGCGAGTGCCGGCGTGCCCGACAAGCGAGGCGGTATACGGCACATCGAGCTGGGCACGATCACGAACGGAACACGTCGGCCGCACCAAAGAAAAAAGCGCCCTCGTGGCGCTTTTCCGTTGGCGCAATCGCTGCGGCTTCGCCGTCTGTCGATTCGCCCCCCGAAACCGTCTTTCGACGGTGACCGGAAAACCATTCCGGATTAAAAAACGTCCGCCGCCGCCCGATCACTGCCTTCCCCGGTCAGACGACGGAACGTCGCTTATGTGCAAGTCGGCCTGCATGCATCTGTTGTTCGACGACGATTGGCCCCGCCGTGCATGCAGACTCTCCGCGGCCGGCACATGCTTCATGTGCCGGCGACGCTCACCCCGCGCTTTATTTCTGCTACCCCGTAGAACTTATCTATTCTTTTCATTTTTTCAACTTGTGGGGTGAAGAATAGATATCGGCCGAACGGGATGTCAATCGTTTTAAACGCTATTTTCCGACGATTCAAGGGTTTTCCTTATCGAGCGACGCCACCGCGCAGGCGCCGTGGGCCGTGCGCGCGACGTCGATCAAACAGGGGACGATCGATGCGGGCAGGCGGGCGCGATCAGTTCGCGTCGACCCGGTATCCTTGCTGGCGCAACAATTCGAGCACGCCGCGCGGGCCGCCCAGATGCAGCGCGCCGATCGCGACGAACAGCGGCCGGTTCGGCGCGGCGATTGCCGTCATCCGTGCAACGAAGCGCCGGTTGCGCTCGTACACGATCTTGTTGTCGAGCGACGCCGACAGCGCCTTCGAACGCGCGAGCCGCTCGCTCTTCGCGACGGCCCATGCGGAGATCGCATCGGCGTCGCCAATTCGCCACAGCCGGTGCAGCGCCTTGATGTCGTCGGCGTTCTGCGCGGGCGTCTGCACCATGTCCTGCGCGAGCATCTCGCGCTGCTCGGCCAGTGTCAGCCCGGTGAACGCGCGCATCTGCTCGGCGAGCGTCTCGAGCCCGATCACGCGGCCGCCCTTCTTCTTCAGGAACACGTTCTGCAGTTGCGCCTCGGTGCCGTATTCGGTCTGCAGGCCCGCCGACAGCGAATCGTAGGTCTCGACGACGAGCGCCGCGAGCCACGGCCGCATCTTGCGGATCTCGGCGAGCGCGGCCGGATTGCCGCGCAGGCGCGCCGCGAGCCGCTCCCACAGCGGCTCGGGCAGCAGGCGCTGCAGGCACGGGTAGCGGCACACGCCGTACCTCGACACGTCGTCCTGCGATTCGAGCAGGTCGTCGGGCGACAGTTCGAGCGCGAGCGTCGGCGACGCGGCGAGCGCCGCGAGGATGCGCGGCCGGAACGGCTGCGCGCTCGGGTAATCGGACGGATCGCCCGTGTGCAGCGTGCCGAGCACGTAGAGCGTGACCTTGCCCTTGGTCGCGACGTAGAAAGGCATGCGCGCCGGCTGCACGCGCACGGTGCCGCGCGATACCGTGCCGTCCGCTCCGGCCGGCGCGTGGAAGCCCGGCAGGCTCATGCCGGGCGGCGGAACCTGCGACGGATGAATCGGCGAAGTCGCCGGCGCACGCCCTTCGGCGCGCGCCGGCTCGACGGGCACCACGACGCTGGCCGCCACGCACGCACCGGCCAGCGCCGCGCCCGTGACGGTGCGCACGCTCCAGCGCCGCGCGTAGCGGTACGCGCGCAGCGCGCGCGCGCTGCCGGCCCCCGCACGGCGCACGCCGGACACGCGCGCCGCCAACGCTTCAGGCATTCTCCTCCCCGACCTCCTCGGCGCGATGGCAGGCCAGGCGCCGGCCGTCCACTTCGCGCAATTGCGGCTCCTCTACACGGCACCGCTCGATCGCGTACGGGCAGCGCTGGTGAAACGCGCAGCCCGACGGCGGATTGAGCGGCGACGGCAGCTCGCCCTGCAGCTTGATCTGCACGCGGCGGTCTTCCTCGAAGATCGCCGGCGTCGCCGACATCAGCGCCCGCGTGTACGGATGGCGCGGCCGTGCGTAGATAGTCGCCTTGTCGCCGAGCTCGGCGACGCTGCCGAAATACATCACCATCACGTCGTCGGCGACGTGCTCGACCACCGACAGGTTGTGCGAGATGAACACGTAGCTCGTCTTGAACTGCTCCTGCAGATCCATGAACAGGTTCAGGATCTGCGCCTGGATCGACACGTCGAGCGCGGACACCGGCTCGTCGGCGACGACGATGCGCGGATCGAGGATCATCGCGCGCGCGATCGCGACCCGCTGGCGCTGGCCGCCCGAGAACATGTGCGGATAGCGCTTCGCGTGCTCGGGCCGCAGGCCGACCGTGCGCATGATCTGCGCGATGCGGGCGGCGCGCTCGGCGGCCGTCAGGTTCGCGTTGATCTCGAGCGGCTCGGCGAGCGTCTGCTCGACGGTCTTGCGCGGGTTGAGCGACGCGAACGGGTTCTGGAACACCATCTGCACGCGGCGGCGCAGGTCGGCGATCGTGTCGCGGCTCGCGCCGGCCACGTTCTTGCCGTCGATCGTCAGGCTGCCCGACGTGGGCGTCTCGATCATCGTGAGCTGGCGCGCGAGCGTCGACTTCCCGCAGCCCGACTCGCCGACGACGGCGAGCGTCTTGCCGCGCTTCAGCGAGAACGACACGCCGTTCAGCGCCTTCACCGTGCCCTGCCCGAACATCCCGCGCTTGACCGAATAGTGCTTCGCGAGCGCGTCGGCGACCAGCACCGTATCGTCGTCGCGAGACGCGTGGCGCGTTTCGTGGACAGCATTCATCGTGCGCCTCCGTTCAGGTCGAGGGTGGAAAGATTGAGCGGCTTGATGCAGCGCGCGCGCATCGCATCGTTGCCCTGCACCAGCGTGTCGAGCGCCGGCCGCGCCTTGCGGCAATCGTCGACGACGTACTTGCAGCGCGGCGCGAACAGGCACCCGGACGGGCGATCATCGCGGCCCGGCACCATGCCCGGCAATGCGGCAAGGCGACGCGCCCCCTGATTGTGCTCGGGAATCGCCGCGAGCAGCGCTTCGGTGTACGGATGATGCGGCGCGCGGAAGATGTCGGGCACGCGGTTGGTCTCGATGATCTCGCCCGCGTACATCACCGCGACGCGATGCGCGACCTCGGATACCACCGCCAGATCGTGCGAGATCAGCACGAGCGCCATCCCGCGCTCCTTCTGCAGCTTCACGAGCAGATCCATGATCTGCGCCTGGATCGTCACGTCGAGCGCGGTGGTCGGCTCGTCGGCGATCAGCAGCTTCGGGTTGCACGCGACCGCCATCGCGATCATCACGCGCTGGTTCATCCCGCCCGACATCTGGTGCGGGAACGACGCGATGCGGTTCTTCGCATCGGGAATGCCGACCTGGTCGAGCAGTTCGAGCGCGCGCCGGTGCAACGCGTCGCCGCGCAGGCCTTCGTGCAGCTTCAGCACCTCCTTGATCTGGTAGCCGACCGTGTAGCTCGGATTCAGGCTCGTCAGCGCGTCCTGGAACACCATCGCGATGTCCTTGCCGACGATCCTGCGGCGCGCCTTCGGCGACGCCTTCAGCAGGTCGACGCCGTCGAACGTGATCTCGTCGGCCGTCACCTTGCCCGGCGCGTCGATCAGGCCCATCAGCGCCATCATCGTCACGCTCTTGCCCGAGCCCGATTCGCCGACGACGCCCACCACCTCGCCCGGCGCGACAGACAGGTTGATCCGGTCGACCGCGGGCAGGCCGTTGAAGTTCACCGCGAGATTGCGGATAGTCAGTAGATTTTGGGTCATGCCATCCTCCGCCGGGCCGCCCCAAGGAGGATGACCGCCCCCTTGGGGGGCAACGAACGAAGAGAGTGTGGGGGTCGTTTCATATCACGCCATCCGCTTCAGTTTGGGATCGAGCGCGTCGCGCAGCCCGTCGCCGAGCAGGTTGATCGCGAGCACCGAAATCAGGATCGACAGCCCGGGCATCGTCACGATCCACCACGCGTTGTCGATGTAGTCGCGCGCGGACGCGAGCATCGCGCCCCACTCGGCGGTCGGCGGCTGCACGCCGAGGCCGAGGAAGCCGAGCGCGGCCGCGTCGAGGATCGCCGACGAGAAGCCGAGCGTTGCCTGCACGATCAGCGGCGCCGTGCAGTTCGGCAGCACCTGCGAGAACATCAGGCGCAGCGTGCCGGCGCCGGCCACGCGCGACGCGGTCACGTATTCCTTCTGCAGCTCGCCGAGCGCCGACGCGCGCGTGAGGCGCACGTAGGCCGGCAGCGCGACGATCGCGATCGCGAACATCGTGTTGGTGAGGCCCGGGCCGATGATCGCGACGACCGCGACCGCGAGCAGCAGCGACGGCAGCGCGAGCAGCACGTCCATGATCCGCATCACCGGCGTGTCGGCCCACTTCTGGAAGAACGCGGCGATCAGGCCGAGCACGATGCCGGGGATCAGCGCGAGCACGACCGACACGAAGCCGATCCAGAACGACATCCGCGCGCCGAACATCAGCCGCGAAAGGATGTCGCGGCCCGCTTCGTCGGTGCCGAGGATGAATTGCCAGTTGCCGCCGGCGAGCCACGCGGGCGGGATCTTCACGTAGTCGCGGTATTGCTCGACCGGGCTGTGCGGCGCGATCAGCGGCGCGAGGATCGCGACCAGGATCAGCAGCAGCACGACGATGCCCGCGCCGACGGCGCCGCGGTTGCGCGAGAAATTGGCCCAGAACTCGCGCAGCGCGAGCGCACGGCCGCCGGCCGGCGCGGATTCGCTCGGCAGGGTATTTTGCAGATTGCTCATGGAATTACCTCGTGTGGCGGATGCGCGGATTCAGCACGCCGTACAGCAGGTCGACGACCAGGTTCACGACGATCACGAGCGTCGCGATCAGCAGGATGCCGCCCTGGACGACCGGATAATCGCGGCGGCCGATCGCATCGATCAGCCACTTGCCGACGCCGGGCCACGAAAAGAGCGTCTCGGTCAGCACGGCGCCGGCAAGCAGCGTGCCGATCTGCAGGCCGATCACGGTGACGACCGGGATCAGCGCGTTGCGCAGCGCATGCACGACGACCACGCGCACGGGCGACAGCCCTTTCGCGCGGGCGGTGCGGATGTAGTCCTCGCGCAGCACTTCGAGCATCGACGAGCGCGTCATTCGCGCGATCACCGCGAGCGGGATCGTGCCGAGCACGATCGCGGGCAGGATCAGGTGGCTCACAGCCGACTTGAACGAGCCTTCGTCCGGCGCGAGCAGCGCGTCGATCAGCATGAAGCCGGTCGGATGCGGGAAATCGTATTCGACCGCGATGCGCCCCGACACGGGCGTCCAGCCGAGGTACGACGAAAACACCATGATGAGGATCAGCCCCCACCAGAAGATCGGCATCGAGTAGCCGGTGAGCGCGGTGCCCATCACGCCGTGATCGATGACCGAGCCGCGCCGCAGCGCGGCGATCACGCCGGCCGGCAGGCCGACGGCGAGCGCGAACACGAGCGCGCACAGCGACAGTTCGACGGTCGCCGGAAAGCGCGCGAAGAATTCGCCCGCGACGCTCGTGTTGGTGATGATCGACGTGCCGAGGTCGCCATGCAGCGCCCGGCCGACGTAGTGGAGGTACTGCAGCGGCAGCGGCTGGTCGAGCCCGAGGCGTTTCATCGCCTCCGCATGCATCGCGGGATCGACGCCGCGCTCGCCCATCATCACTTCGATGGGGTCGCCCGGTATCAGGTGAATCAGCGCAAACGCCAGGATGGTGATGCCGATGAAGGTCGGGATCACCATCCCCACGCGGCGCAACACGAATCTGAACATGATGCGTCTCGTATTTTCTTGTGGGAAATGTGCGACCGGCGACGGGAAGCTTTTGGCCTCCCGCCGCCGGATGAGTTAGCCGGTCTTCGCGACAGCTTACGACAGGCGTGTTACTTCACGCTCACCCCGTCGAAGCGGGCATAGCCGAGCGGTTCGATACGCATGTCGACCACGTTCTTGCGCACCGGCTGATAGACCGTCGAGTTCGCGATCGGCGAGAACGGCAGCTGCTGCGCGAAGATCTGCTGCGCCTGCGTGTAGAGCTTCGTGCGCGCGTCCTGGCCCGTCGTCGTGCGGCCCTTCTGGACCAGCTCGTCGAACGGCTTGTAGCACCAGTGCGAGAAGTTGTTGCCCTTGATGGCCTCGCAGCCGAGCAGCGTGCCGAGCCAGTTGTCCGGATCGCCGTTGTCGCCCGTCCAGCCGATCAGCATCGTGTCCTGCTCGCCGCCGTGCGCGCGCTTGATGTACTCGCCCCACTCGTACGTGACGATCTTCGCCTTCACGCCGATCTTCGCCCAGTCGGCCTGGATCATCTCGGCCATCAGGCGGGCGTTCGGGTTGTACGCGCGCTGCACCGGCATCGCCCACAGCGTGATCTCGAAACCGTTCGGATAGCCCGCCTTCGCGAGCAGCGCCTTCGCCTTCGCGGTGTCGTACGCGGCCATCTTCAGGTTCTTGTCGTACGACCATTGGGTCGGCGGCATCGGCGCGGTCGCGGCCTGGCCGGCGCCCTGGTAGACGGACTCGAGGATCGCCTTCTTGTTGATCGCCATGTCGAGCGCCTGACGCACTTCGAGCTTGTCGACCGGCTTGTGCTCGACGTTGTACGCGAGGTAGCCGAGGTTGAAGCCGGCCTGCGACGGCATGTCGACGTTCGAATCGGCCTTCAGCGTCGCGATGTCGGCCGGGCGCGGATAGCTCATCACCTGGCATTCGTTGCGCTTGATCTTCTGCACGCGCACGCCCGGATCCGGCGTGATCGAGAAGATCAGCTTCGACAGCTTCACCGCACCCTTCTTCCAGTAATCAGGATTGCCATCGAAGCGGATCGTCGCGTCCTTCGTGTAGCTGCGGAAGATGAACGGGCCCGTGCCGATCGGCTTCTGGTTGATGTCGGCGGCCTTGCCGGCCTTCATCAACTGGTCGCCGTATTCGGCCGACAGGATCGACGCGAATTCCATCGCCATGTTCTGGATGAACGGCGCGTTCGGCTCGGCCAGCGTGAACTTCACGGTGTACGGGTCGACCTTCTCGATCTTCGTGATCAGCTTGTCGAGGCCCATGTCGGTGAAGTACGGGAACGACACCGGGTATGCCTTGCGGAACGCGTTGTTCGGATCGAGCATGCGCTCGAACGAGAACACGACGTCGTCCGCGTTGAATTCGCGCGTCGGCTTGAAGAAGTCGGTCGTGTGGAACTTCACGCCATGGCGCAGGTGGAACGTGTACACCTTGCCGTCGGACGACACGTCCCACTTCTCGGCGAGGCCGGGCTCGACCTTCGTGCCGCCGCGCTCGAATTCGACGAGGCGGTTGTAGACGGTGAACGTGGCGGCGGTGAAATCGACGCCGGTCGTGAATTGCGCGGAATCGAAACCCGCCGGGCTGCCTTCTGAGCAGTAGACGAGCGTTTTGTTCGGGATCTGTGCGAATGCAGAGCCCGCGACGCCGAGCGATGCCGCTGCCACGCCTGCCATGGCGGTAACACGCAGGGTGTGCAACAGACGGTTGTATTCCATGTTTCCTCCAGGTCTCCAGATCGGAACCGGCCCCGCCAGGGGCCGGCGTACGCGGATATTACTTGAGCTAACGATGCGGCAACAAGCTGGAGAAAAAACTCTTCTGGATGCCCGCCGGGTTTTTGCCGATTTTTAGTGTGGGTAAAAAATGCGACAACGCGCGCGAGCGACGATTCCGTTCATTTCGCGGCATGTTTCGTTCGACGACTAAACAATTCGGGTGCGAACACGAAGGGGGCGACGCCCCGTTTCCTCCGCATTCCGCAGCACATCATTGCGTTTTGCGAAACGATTCGATGACCGTCTTCGAATCGTCACGTCGTCACGCCGGCGCATCGAGATCGGCGCTGCGCGCGGGCACGAACGCGACCGCGACGATCGACAGCGCGAGCCCCGCCATCACGTAGTAGGTCGGCGCGAGCGGCGTGCCCGTGACCTTGATCAGCCACGTGACGATGAACTGGCCGAAGCCGCCGAACAGCATCACCGCGACGTTGTACGCGATCGACAGCCCGGTCGAGCGCACGTTGGCCGGGAACAGCTCGGCGATCATCGCGCCGAACGGTCCGTAGTAGCCCGCGAGCGTCACCGACAGCACGGCCTGTACCGCGATCAGCCGCCCGATGCTCGGCGCCGCGTCGAGCCACGCGAACAGCGGATACATCAGCGCGAGCGTCAGCACGAGCGACCACAGCGACAGCCCCTTGCGGCCGATGCGGTCCGACCACGCGCCGGCGACCGGCGACAGCACCATCAGCAGCAAGTTGCCGACGATCACCGCGTAGAACGACTCCGCATAAGGCAGCTTCAGTTGCTTCACCGCGAAGGTCGGCAGATAGCTGATCAGCACGTAGATCGTCACCGTGAGCGCGATCACCGAGCCGAGCCCGCACAGCACCTCGCGCGGGTGGCGCGTGAACACTTCGCCGAGCGTCGCGCGGCGCGCGCTTTGCTGCGCATGCAGGAATGCTTCGGAATCCGCGAGATGGCGGCGGATGTAGAAGCCGATCGGGCCGATCACGAGCCCGAGGATGAACGGCACGCGCCAGCCCCAGCTGCGCAGCGCGTCGTGCGACAGCCCGCGCGTGACGGCTGCGCCGACGAGCGCGCCGATCAATAGCGCGGCCGCCTGGCTCGCCATCTGCCAGCTGCCGTAGAAACCGCGTTTCGAGAACGGCGCGGCTTCGATCAGCAGCGCCGTCGCGCTGCCGAATTCGCCGCCCGCGGAAAAGCCCTGCAGCAGGCGGCCGAGCACGATCAGGAGCGGCCCGCCGATGCCGATCGCCGCATAGGGCGGCGCGATCGCGAGCAGGAAGATGCCGGCCGTCATCAGCAGGATCACGAGCGACAGCGCGGCCTTGCGGCCCGCGCGGTCCGCGTACAGCCCGAACACGATGCCGCCGATCGGGCGCATGAAGAACGCGACGCCGAACGTCGCGGTGGTGAGCAGCAGCGACGAGTATTCGCTGGTGGTCGGGAAGAACAGCTCGGCGATCACGACCGTCATGAAGCCGAACACGGTGAAGTCGTACCACTCGAGCGCATTGCCGATCACGGCGGCCACCACCGCGCGCCGGTTCAGCGCACGCTCGGGCCGGGTCGCTTTCGTTGAATTCGCAATCGTCGCCATGCGTGCCTCGTCCTCGTGAATACGTCGTATCGGGCGGTTCGGCGCGCGGCGTGCCGCGGCGCGCTGGTGTGCAGCGAGTGTAGAAAGCGACGGAACCGTTTTCAAGCAATAAAAAACGCCCGCCATCGAACGACGGCGAGCGTGTTGCGGTTTTCGCCACAATGCGGCATCGCACGATGCCGCACGGGCCTCAACCCATCTTCGAGAAAGCGCTGCACCAGCCCTTCGCCGACACCTGCTTGCCGGGGAACGCGCCGCACGGGCCCGAAGCCGAGCCCTTCTTGCCCTGATACAGCATGCAGGCCGCGCAATCCTGGCCCGCTGCGTATTTCGGGTACTTCGTCTTGTCGACCTTCGTGGCATCGGCCTTGTAGCCGAGCGCCGTCGCGGTCGGATCGGTTTCCGACAGCATCGGCGCATCGGCCAGCGCTTCGCGCGACAGCGCCAGCGCGGACACGGCGCCAATGCTCGTGATCAGGAAACTCCGACGGGATGTTTTCATGGGGGACTCGCTCCAACGTTATCGGTTTGAAAGCCGTTCTGGCGACGGCGTACGACAGAATAACGCCCAAGCGGATAAATGTGCGCGCCGAAATGCCGGAGATAAGGGATTTCACACGGGCTCGTCCGGCCGGCCCGCGCGGCGGCGGGCCGTGCGTCACGCGCGCGACACCATGTCGCCGACGCGCTGCGCGAGCGCGAGCGCGGCGGTGAGCCCCGGCGACTCGATGCCGAACAGGTTCACGAGCCCGCGCACGCCGTGCTGCGCGGCGCCCTGCACGATGAAGTCGGCCGGCGGCTCGCCGGGCCCCGCGACCTTCGGCCGGATGCCCGCGTACGCCGGCTGCAGCGCATCGTCGGGCAGGCCCGGCCAGAATGCGCGGATCGACGCGTAGAACGCGCCCGCGCGCGCCGGATCGACGTCGTAGCGCAACGCATCGCACCACTCGACGTCCGGGCCGAAGCGCGCCTGCCCGCCGAGATCGAGCGTCAGGTGCACGCCGAGCCCCGCGCGATCGGGCATCGGATAGATCAGGTGCGAGAACGGCGCACGGCGCGACAGGCTGAAATAATTGCCGCGCGCGAGATAAAGCGGCGGCACCCAGCGCGGGTCGAGGCCGCGCGTGCGGCGCGCGAGCGCCTGCGCGCCGAGGCCCGCGCTATTGATCACGCAGGCGGCGTCGATCTCGGTCGGCGCGGCGCCGCCGGTGCGCACGATGAAGCGCCCGCCGCGCAGCACGTCGATCGCTTCGACCGGCGATTGCAGCGCGCACACGGCGCCGTGGCGCTCCGCATCGCCGAGCAGCGCGAGCATCAGCTGGTGGCTGTCGACGATACCCGTCGACGGCGAGAACAGCGCCTCCACGCATTCGAGCGCGGGCTCGAGCGTCTGCGCCTCGGCACGCGTGAGCGGCAGCAGGTCGAGCACGCCGTTTTCGGCCGCGCGCGCGGCGATCGCCTTCAACTGCTTCACCTGCGCGGCGCTCGTCGCGACGAGCAGCTTGCCCGTGCGCCGGTGCGGCACCTGATGGGTGTCGCAGAATTCGTACAGCAGGTCGCGCCCGTGCACGCACGTCACCGCCTTCAGCGACCCGCGCGGATAGTAGAGCCCCGCGTGAATCACCTCGCTGTTGCGCGAACTCGTGCTCGTGCCGATCGCGTCGGCCGCCTCGAGCACGATCGTTTCACGCCCGCGCGCGGCGAGTTCGCGCGCGATCGCCAGACCGACGACACCCGCGCCGATCACGACACAATCCGTCTGCTCCATGGCTTTTCGCGCTGCTCGCGCATCGAAGGGAGAGGGAAGAATTGTACGTCCCGGTTCGCCCGCTTGCCGAACGCGCGCGCATCGTGTCGCGACGCTGCGGCCGACCGCGCACCCCGCGCCACGCGCGCACGCCGCAGCCGTGCGCGCGTGGCCGCGTCAGAAGCCGATCGGCCGGCGCTTCGCCGCGCCTTCGTCGGCGCGGATATCGGCCGGCGCGATCGCGTCGCGGCCGTCGAGCCGCGCGGCGCCGAACGCGTGCAGCAGCGCGCGGCGCATCGTGCGCGGCGGCGTCGCGGCCAGCACGTCGAGCGCGTCGTCGCCGAGCGTATCGGGAAAGCGCCGCCCCCACGCATGTGACGTCCGGATCTCGTCGTAGATCGTCTGCGCGATCCGTCGCGCGCCGGCCGCATCGGGCGGCGCGATCTCGTACACGTTCATCCGGTTGAGCAGCGGCTCGGGAATCGCGTGCGCGTCGTTCGCGGTCGCGATCCAGATCACGTTGCCCGCGTTGATCGGCACTTCCGCGAATTCGTCGACGAACGCGCGCGCGGTGTCGTGCTCGAGCAACGCATACAGCGCGCCGAGCGGATCGTATTGCGCATCGCTGCCGGCCTTGTCGATCTCGTCGACCGCGATCACCGGGTTCGCGTAGCTGCCGTTCACGAGCGCGTCGAACACCTTGCCGGGCTTCGCGTTCTTCCATTGCGACGATGCGCCCGACAGGATCCAGCCCGCCGTCAGCGAACTCATCGGCACGTAGTGGTACGCGGTGCCGAGCAGTTGCGCGAGCGCCTTCGCGAAATGCGTCTTGCCGATCCCGGGCGGCCCGAGCAGCAGGATCGGCATCAGTTCGAGCCGGTCGTCCGTTTCGAGACACAGCGCGATCTGCTTTCGTACGTCGTCGAGCGGCTCGCCGAAATTCGGCAACGTTTCGCCGAGCGCGTCGAACGACGGCATCCGGTTCGGCTTCACGCAGAAGCGCAGATTCCCCGTCTTGAGCATCTTCTCGTAGGTCGAGCGCAGTGCGTCGCTTGCGCTCTCGTTCAGGTCGCCCAGCGCCGTCTCGACCTGCTCGAGGTCGTACACCGTGCTGAAGGACGCCACCGCCAGTTCCTGTTTCACCATCGCCGTCGTCATACCTACCTCGCTGCACTTGCCGTCACATACTCATCAGACCCTTACGATTTCAGTGTAGCGATCCCGCATCGCCATGCAAGCAAGCAGCCGGGCGCGTCTGCTGCTAACAGCGCGCGCACGCTGCATGGCCGCGCGCCGCGGCGTATGATCGAAAGTCCACGAGGCTCGCGCCGGGCTCGCCGATGGCGCCCGCGCGCCGCGCACACGCTGCCGCGCACCTCGCCCGACGCCTCGCCCGAAGGGTTGCCGATGTCCATCCCCGCTGCTTCTCCGCGCGTCGACGCCGACGCGATCCGTTCCGTCGACGCCGCGCTCAAGTCGCGTCGTTCGGTCCGTGCGTTCCTGCCGACGCCCGTGCCGCGCGAGACGATCGAGGCGATCCTCGAAGCCGCGAGCCGCGCGCCGTCGGGCACCAACATCCAGCCATGGCGCGTGTACGTCGCGACGGGCGCCACGCGCGACGCGCTCGCCGCCGCGCTCACCGCGGCCTACGACGATCCGGCGCGCGACGAGAAATACGTCGCCGAATACGACTACTACCCGCGCGAATGGGTGTCGCCGTACATCGACCGGCGCCGCAAGGTCGGCTGGGATCTGTACGGCCTGTTGAACATCCGCCGCGACGAGAAGGCGCGCATGCACGCGCAGCACGCGCGCAATTTCCGTTTCTTCGATGCGCCGGTCGCGCTGTTCTTCACGCTGGACCGGGTCATGACACACGGCGCGTGGCTCGATTGCGGGATGTTCCTGCAAGGCGTGATGACGGCCGCGCGCGCCCGCGGCCTCGATACCTGCCCGCAGGCCGCGTTCGTGCCGTTTCACCGGATCGTCGCCGACCACCTCGGCATTCCGCCGAACGAACAGTTCGTCTGCGGGATGGCGCTCGGCCATGCGGACCCCGACGCGATCGAGAACCGCCTCGTCACCGAGCGCGCGAGCGTCGCCGAATTCACGCGCTTTTTCGCTTGAAAACGCATGACGCGGCCTTACCTGTCGAGCAGGACCGCATCGTGCTGCGAACCTGCCGCGGCGCGTCCCGTCACATCGCGACCGAAATCGATCGGGCGTAAGATGTGCGTCCGTTCCCCGCTATCCCGCGTTTCCGGAGACGTTTCATGCTGAAACACGGCCTGGCCGTCCTGCTTGCGAGCGTCGTGCTCGCCGCCCATGCGCAGAGCCCCGCGCCGGCCGTCGTCGCATGGGAAATCCAGGTGGTGCGCGACGGTCAGACGATCGACACGTTCCAGCAAAACACCACCGTGGGCCAGTCCCGCACCGATACTCATCGCTATCCGGCCGCCGTGCCGGTGGGCTGCGGCAATGCCGCGCGCGTCGTGCCGACCGAGCGCTCGCGCTCGGTGACGGTCGCCCCGCTCGCCGTCGACACCAGCGCGAACACCGTGTCGCTCGGGCTCGACGTGCAGGAAACGCTCGACGACGAAAGCGCGCGCGGCGATCCGTGCCTGCCCGCGTCGCCGCGGCAAATCGTCGCGAGCCACCCCGGCCTGTCGGTCGGCGGCGACGCCTGGACCGACTGGACGCTCGTGGAGCAGCATCCGCATCTCGTCTACCGCGTGCGCGCGCACGTCGCGAAGGACTGAGCGTCATGGCCGCCGACGCCCTCTCGCTGCCGTTCGCCGAACCGCACGCCGCGCCCGACGAAATCACCGCCGTCAGCTGGAACCTGCACAAGGGCCGCTCGCCGCTCGGCTTCACCGCGTGGAACGCGATGCGCGACTGGATGCAGTCGACGCACGCCGACGTGTATTTCCTGCAGGAAGCGATGGCGCGCCGCATGCCGCGCCCGATGCTCGCCCCAGGCTTCGGCGCGCCGATGGACGACGCGGTCGACGATGTATGGCATTGCCAGGCCACCGAGATCGCGCAGGCGCTCGACTGGCAGATCGCGCTAGGGCCCAACGTGTTCAAGCCGTCGTGGCGGCACGGCAACGCGATCCTGTCGCCGCATCCGCTCGACCTCGGCGGCCGCTGGGACATCTCCGCGCACCGCTTCGAGCGGCGCGGGCTGCTGGTCGCGCGCGCGACGCTCGCGGGCGCGCGCCCGGTCACGCTGCTGTGCGCGCATCTCGCGCTCACGCGCGCCGCGCGGCTGCGCCAGATGCACTGGATCGCGCACTGGATCGTGCGCAACGCGGGTGACGGCCCGCTGATGCTCGCCGGCGACTTCAACGACTGGCGCAACGATTCGGTCGCGCTGTTCGGCGAGATCGGGCTGTCCGAGGTCGCGACGCTGCTCGGCGAATCGGGCCGCACGTTCCCGGCGTTCTCGCCGGCGCTCGCGCTCGACAAGATGTTCGTGCGCGGCCTGACGCCGCTCGAATGGCGCGCGCCGTCCGGCGAGGCCGCGTGGCTGTCGGACCATCTGCCGTACATCGCGCGCCTGCGCCTCGATCCGCAGTAAGCCGCCCGGTCGGGCGTGCCGCCGGCCGCCGCGCCGCCGGAACGCGTCGGCCTCGGCGCGAAACGGGCGGCCGACCGATGAAAGTTCGTTGAAAGGATATGTTGCGCCAAATCCGCGCGGCCGCGGGGGTCAAGCCCGCGATCCGCGTCAACAGGGTAAAATAACGAGTTCCTCAAACGTCTGTCATCGAGAAGGCGCGTGTCCGACGCGCCGGCCGGCCGATCCGCGATCGGGCCGACGCACTCGGTTTTTTGCCCGTTTTTGGGCCCGTTACACGCGTCCGCTACGCGCGTCCGTTTTCAAAGCCATGAGCAAATACGACACCGCCACCGTCCAATCCGTCCATCACTGGACCGACACGCTTTTCAGCTTCACCTGCACCCGCGAGCCGAGCCTGCGCTTCAACAACGGCGAATTCACGATGGTCGGCCTCGAAGTCGACGGCAAGCCGCTCGCGCGCGCCTACTCGATCGTCAGCCCGAACTACGAAGAGCATCTCGAATTCTTCAGCATCAAGGTACAGAACGGCCCGCTGACGTCGCGCCTGCAACACCTGAAGGTGGGCGACAAGGTGCTGATCGGCAAGAAGCCGACGGGCACGCTGGTGGCCGACAACCTGCTGCCGGGCAAGACGCTGTGGATGCTGTCGACGGGCACGGGCCTCGCGCCGTTCATGTCGATCATCCGCGATCCGGACATCTACGACCGCTTCGACAAGGTGATCCTGACCCACACGTGCCGCCTGAAGGGCGAGCTCGCGTACATGGACTACATCAAGCACGACCTGCCGGGCCACGAGTACCTGGGCGACATCATCAAGGAAAAGCTCGTCTACTACCCGACGGTCACGCGCGAAGCGTTCGACAACGAAGGCCGGATCACCGACCTGATCGCGACGGGCAAGCTGTTCACGGATCTCGGCGTGCCGGCGTTCTCGCCGGAAAACGACCGCGTGATGCTGTGCGGCAGCACCGCGATGCTGAAGGACACGACCGACCTGCTGAAGCAGGCTGGCCTCGTCGAAGGCAAGAACAGCGCGCCGGGCCATTACGTGATCGAGCGCGCGTTCGTGGACTGATCGATCCCCCAATTTGCGCGTCATCAAGAACCGGAGCGAAAGCTCCGGTTTTTTTTCGTCCCTACTTGGCGAATTCGTAACAAACTGGGACCATTCCATCTCAAATAGTTACATTTTGATACGTCATCGCAGGGTGCTCGGGCGTCAGTGTTTTTCCTACAACACCTTCATTCCGATTATTCACATTTACCCTTAAATGACCGCCTGACATGATCTTTCCGGAAATTTTGAGATATTATTCGGCGCGCGTGGTTGCCGTGCGGATGAGCGTGGAAGGGTCGGATGCAAGTGTTACAAGACGTAACTTTTGTTACTTCGGCATGGAGCGATTCCGTGGCGGCGACCGTCATCGAAACGGCAGCCAGCCCACGCAGCCAGCCGGTGTCTGAACCGCTTTCTGACAGCAGGGAGAGTCATGGATACGTCGCTTAACGCGCCCTTGGGCGCCCACGCCCCGTTCCCGTCGCGGCAGCGCATGCCCGGCTGCGCTGCCACTCCGCCCATCGCCGACGAAGCGTCGGGACGCGACGCGTCCGCCGCGCGGATCGCGGCACTTTCCGCCCAGCTTCTCGCCGCCGACGAAGCGGCCCGCCGCCATTTGGCCGGCGAGCTGCACGACGGGCTCGGCGCCGAATTGACCGCCGCCCGCTTCGCACTCGCAAACGTTCAAACATGGCTGCCGGCCGACGCACCGGAAGCCTGCCTGCGCGCGCTGGCGCTGGCGCAGCAGGCGCTCGACGCCGCAACCGACGCGAATCGCCGGCTCATCGACGAGCGTGGCGCGCCGGCGCTCGACGCCGGCATGGTCGGTGCGCTGTCGTCGTGGATCGACACCCATGCGGCGCGCACCGGCCTGCGCACGAGCTTCGTGTGCGCGGCCGACGCCCGCCTGACGCAGCTCGCCGGCGCCGGCGCGCTCGCGGTGTTCCGCGTCGCGCAGGAGGCGCTGTCGAACGTCGCGAAACACGCGCGCGCGACGTCGGTCGACGTCCGGATCGTCACCGACGGCACGCATCTGTCGCTGAGTGTCGCCGACGATGGGACCGGTTTCGCCCGGCACCGCCGCAACGGCTACGGCCTGGCCGGCATGCGCGCCCGCTGCGAGGCGTTCGGCGGCAGCTTCGAGACGGCCACGCCGGCGACCGGGCGCGGCACGCGCGTCACCGCGCGCTTCGCGTGGGCTTCGCTGCTCGGGGTGCCCGGCGCGGCACGCCGCACGTCGCTTTCGTGAGGTCGCGATGAGCCTGAACATCCTGCTCGTGGACGATCACGCGATCGTCCGGCAAGGGATCCGCCAGTTGCTGATCGATCGCGGCGTCGCACGCGACGTGACCGAGGCCGAGAGCGGCGGCGACGCGATGGCCGCCGTCGACAAACAGGAATTCGACGTGATCCTGCTCGACATTTCGCTGCCCGACACGAACGGCATCGAGGTGCTCAAGCGGCTCAAGCGCAAGCTGACGCGCACGCCGGTGCTGATGTTCTCGATGTACCGCGAGGACCAGTACGCGGTGCGCGCGCTGAAGGCCGGCGCGGCCGGCTACCTGTCGAAGACGGTCAACGCCGCGCAGATGATCGGCGCGATCCAGCAGGTCGCGGCCGGCCGCAAATACGTGAGCCCCGCGATGGCCGAGGCGCTCGCCGAATACGTGTCGTTCGAGAACGAGCCGCTGCCGCACGAGAAGCTGTCCGATCGCGAATACCAGACGCTCTGCATGCTCGCGTCGGGCAAGCGGCTCACCGATATCGCGAACACGCTGTCGCTGTCGGTGAAGACGGTGAGCGTGTACCGGTCGCGGCTGCTTGAGAAGATGCGGCTGTCGAACAACGCGGAACTCACGTTCTACGTGATGAGCAACCGGCTCGTCGACATGGCGCCCACGGCCGGCGCCTGATCCGATCCCCGGCCCCCCTCGAATTCGTCCGATCCCGCGACGCGGCGCAGGCCGCGCCGCGCACAAACGCTTGTTTTATCGGACGATTTCGCGGCGCCCCGCTGCGCCGCAGCGGGGCTTGTACGCCAAATCGGCTAAAATTATCGGTTTTCACTCAGTTGGCGCGCCGTGCCTGCGCGTGCTGGCGATTCATCCGCAATGTCTCTCTTCCGCAAGAAAAACGTCGATCGCATGATCGCCGGCGCGCAAGCCGCCGGGCTCAAGAAAGCGCTCGGCGCGATCGACCTCACCTTCCTCGGCATCGGCGCGATCATCGGCACCGGCATCTTCGTGCTGACCGGCACCGGCGCCGTCCAGGCCGGGCCGGCGCTGATGCTGTCGTTCGTGATCGCCGCGATCGCGTGCGGCCTCGCCGCGCTGTCGTACGCGGAGTTCGCGTCGACGATCCCCGTCGCCGGCTCGATTTACACGTATTCGTACGCGACGCTCGGTGAGCTCGTCGCGTGGATCATCGGCTGGGACCTGATGCTCGAGTACGGCCTCGCGTCGTCGGCCGTGTCGGTCGGCTGGTCCGGCTACCTGCAGTCGCTGCTGCAGGGCTTCGGCCTCACGTTGCCGACCGTGCTCACCGCCGCGCCCGGCGCGGTGCCGGGCGTCGTCACGTGGTTCAACCTGCCCGCGTTCCTCGTGATGATCGTGATCACGACGCTGCTGTCGATCGGCATCCGCGAATCGACCCGCATCAACAACATCATGGTGTTCATCAAGGTCTCGGTCGTGCTGCTCGTGATCGCGGTCGGCCTGTTCCACGTGACGCCCGCGAACTGGAAGCCGTTCATGCCGCACGGCTGGAACGGCGTGTTCGGCGCGGCCGCCGTGATGTTCTTCGCGTTCATCGGCTTCGACGCGGTGTCGTCGGCGGCCGAGGAAGTGAAGAACCCGAAGCGCGACCTGCCGATCGGCATCATCGCGTCGCTCGCGGTGTGCGCGGTGCTGTACGTGACGGTCGCCGCGGTCGCGACCGGCATCGTGCCGTCCGCGCAGTACGCGAGCATCTCGCACCCGATCTCGTACGCGCTGCAGATCGCCGGCGAGAAGTGGGTCGCGGGCTTCATCGACCTCGGCGCCGTGCTCGGCATGCTGACCGTGATCCTCGTGATGAGCTACGGCCAGACCCGCATCATCTTCGCGATGTCGCGCGACGGCCTGCTGCCGGCGGCGCTGTCGCGTGTGCATCCGCGCTTCGCGACGCCGTTCCTGACGACCTGGCTGGTCGGCCTGTTCTTCGGGCTGATCGCCGCGCTGGTGCCGCTCAACGTGCTCGCCGAGCTGATCAACATCGGCACGCTCGCGGCGTTCTCGATGGTGTCGATCGCCGTGCTCGTGCTGCGCCGCACGCACCCCGAACTGCCGCGCGCGTTCCGCTGCCCGGGCGTGCCCGTGGTGCCGATCCTCGCGGTCGCGTCGTGCCTGTTCCTGATGCTGAACCTGCAGCCCGTCACGTGGGCCGCGTTCGGCATCTGGCTCGTGATCGGCCTGGCGATCTACGCGCTGTACTCGCGGCACCACTCGAAGCTCGCGCACGGCCACCCCGACGCGCACTGAGCATCCGCGATGGCGCGCCTTCCGCGGTGCGCCATCGCGAGCACCCCACGCGGAGCCTGCACCGGCTCCCGCCCCGCTCTCCCGAACCCTCGGCCACCGCACGATCGCTGTCCGATCGTCGCAATCTCTTGCCCGATTCTCCGGATTTGCGTGCCCGGCCGGCGCGCTGCCTGCACGCGCGCGCCGGGCGGTTCATAATCCCGCCATCGAACGACGGCGCCGCACGACGGGCCGTCCGGCAACAGGAAAAACGATGGAAAGCGTCGATCTCGATGTACTGAAATCCAGCGCGCGCTGGCTCGAAGAAGGGCGGCGCGTGCTGCTCGTGACGGTCGTGAAGACGTGGGGCTCGTCGCCGCGCCCTGAAGGCGCGATGCTCGCGGTGCGCGAGGACGGCCTGGTGGTCGGCTCCGTGTCCGGCGGGTGCATCGAGGACGACCTGATCGCCCGCGTGCATGCGAGCGGGATCGCGGCCGATGCGCGCCCGGAAGCGCTCAAGTACGGCGTGACGGCCGAGGAAGCGCACCGCTTCGGGCTGCCTTGCGGCGGCACGATCCAGCTCGTGCTCGAACCGCTCACGCGCGACAGCGGGATCGCCGCGCTGTGCGCGGAAGTCGAGGCCGGCCGCCTCGTCACGCGCACGATGACGCTCGCGACCGGGCGCGCGTCGCTGTCGCCCGCGCAGGCGACCGACGGGCTCGCCTTCGACGGCGAACGGCTCGTGACGATCCACGGGCCGCGCTACCGGATGCTCGTGATCGGCGCCGGCCAGTTGTCGCGCTATCTGTGCCAGATCGCGGTCGGGCTCGACTACCAGGTGACGGTCTGCGATCCGCGCGAGGAATACACGGATGCGTGGGACGTGCCGGGCACGCGCGTCGTGCGCACGATGCCCGACGATACGGTGCTCGACATGAAGCTCGACGCGCGTTCGGCCGTGATCGCGCTCACGCACGACCCGAAGCTCGACGATCTCGCGCTGATGGAAGCGCTGAAGACGCCCGCGTTCTACGTGGGCGCGCTCGGCTCGCGGCGCAACAACGCGGCGCGGCGCGAGCGGCTGCGCGAATTCGATCTGAGCGAAGCGGAGCTGGCTCGGCTGCACGGGCCGGCCGGCATCTACATCGGCAGCCGGACGCCGCCGGAAATCGCGATCTCGATCCTCGCGGAGATCACCGCCGCGAAGAACAACGTGTCGCTGCCGACGATCCTGCAGGTCGAAGGCGCGAAGGCCGCACGCGAAATCGCGGCGCACGGCGGCGCGGCCTGCGGCCTCTGACCCGCGGCGGCGGGCGGCCGCGCTCGCGCGGGGCGCCGGCGCCGGCCGGCGCGAACGTCGGTCAGGCCAGGCCGGCCGCCAGCGCGGCGGCAACCGAACCGACCACCAGCACGACGCCGACCGTACGGCGCTTGTTCAGCTCGGTCCACAGCAGCACGCCCGTCAGCGACAGCAGGATCAGCGAGCCTGCGATCGTGTCCATCAGCAGCACCCAGCCGAGCTTCATCCCGACGCCGCGATGCAGGTTGTTCAGCGTCGTCAGGAACGTGTTGCCCGTGCGTTTCACGGACACGTAGCCGTTGCCGACCCAGTACTCGCCCTGCAGGTTCTGGTGCGGCCCGAACACGCCGAATTGCCAGTGTTCGGGCTGCATCACGCGCTTGTCGCCCCACGCGACGGCCTGCGCAGGCTCCTTGCGCATGCGGCCCGGCTTGCCGTCGAAATGCAGCTCCTGTTGCAGCCACTTCGTCATCGCGGCAGGCGTCTTCGGCACCGGATCCGGCAGCGCGATCTGCATTTCCTCGACCTGCGGCTCGCCGGTCGAAATCTTCAGCGGCGGCGCGCGGTGATTCAGCAGCACGCCCGTCACGCCGAACAGCAACCCGAGCACCGCGCCCCACAGCCCGACCCAGCCGTGCACCTTGCGCAGCCACTTGATGAAGGTCGCGCGGCGCGAGCGCTGGCGGCGCGCGGCCAGTTCGTCGTCGGTCAGCGGGCGACCCGCCGGGTGCAGCACGGTGACGCCGGCGAGCGGCAGGCCCGTCTTGGGCGGGTCGATCGTTTCGGGCGCGTTCACGCGAAAGTATCCATTCGTTCAAAACGACGGGCGGCGCGCAGGGTGTGCGCGCCGCCCGGGCAGCATGAAAATGAGAATGGATATCATTACATAAATCGGAAGCCGGCTCAATCCGTGCGCATACGGAGCGGGAGGCACGGCGCACGCGCAAATTCGGACGAAAGGCACACGTTGCAATCCGAAGGCGAACGATGGATGGAAAATACCGGCAGAACGATCCCGCAAGCCACGGACAGCCTTTCGTAAGAACCCGCCCGTCGGCAGACCGCTCAGCGCAACGGCGGCAGCGGAAAACGCGGCGCGGCGTCGTCCGGCGCGGGGTCGGCGCGATCGAGCGCGTACAGCCACGCGAGCAGGTCCGCGACCGCCTGATAAAGCTGCGGCGGAATCCGGTCGTCGAGATCGACCTGCATCAGCAGCGACACCATCTCCGGCGCCGTATGCACGTACAACCCCGCATCGTGCGCGCGCGCGACGATCATCTCGGCGAGCACGCCGTAGCCCTTCGCCACCACGCGCGGCGCCGCATCGCCGCCTTTCGGATCGTAGACGAGCGCGGCCGCGCGCTTGCGCGACGTCATGCTCATGGCAGCGCCTCGTCATCGTCGCCCGGCACCCGCGCGTCGGGGCCGCCGGCCGCGCCGCGCGCGTACGCGGCGGCGGCGGCCTGCGCGGCGAACAGGTCGAAGCCGTCCGGCCCGTCGTCGACCGCGCGGATCGACAGCCCACCCACCCTGAGCCCCGATCCTTCGAGCCGCTGCCGCAGCGCGGCTTCGTGGCGCGCGAGACGGTCGGCGCCCGTCTGGTTCGCGCGCAGCCGCGCGACGAGCTGCGCGCCGTTCAGCACCAGTTCGGCATCGACCGTGCCGAGCGACGGCAGCGTCAGCGTCAGGCGCGTGCGCCATGCGATGCCGTCGCCCGTATCGTCGCCGCCGCGCGGTGCGCGATGGCCCGGCTCGTCGGGTTCGATCGTCCAGTCGAGCCGCGCGCCCGGCCACGCCTCCCCGGTCCAGCGAAACTGGTCGGTCGCGAGCGCGTCGAGTTGCTGCCGAACGAGCGGCACGGCGGCCGGATGCACGGTCGCGAGCGGCTGCGCCTGCGGCTCGGACGATGCGGCGGCCAGCTCGGCCCGCGCGGGCGTCCAGCGCGTATCGGTGTGCGCGGCCAGCGGATCGGCGGGGTCGAGCGGCGACGATGCGCTCTGCCGGGCGGCCGCCGGCGCGGCCTGCGCCGGGTCGCGTGCAGGCGCGCCGCCGCCCTGGGGCGGCGGGGGCGCGCTGGCCCGTGCGGTGGCCGGCAGCGGCGGGCGCTGCGCGAGCAGTTCGTCGAGCACGTCGGTCGGCTCGTGCGGAACGGCTTGCGGGTCGGCCGGCGCGAGCGCGGTCGCGAGGCGCGCCTGCGGCTCGCGCAACAGCGCCGCGAGCGGACGCTGGCCGGCCAGCCACTGCGCGAGATGGGATTCGTAGAAGAGGCCGCTTTCGCTCACGGCCTGCGCGAGCGCCGCGCGCAACGCCGCGACCGGCGGCGGCGCGGCCGCCTCGCGCGCCGCCGCGGTGGACGACGCTTCGGCGGAAGCGGGCGTAGAGGACGCCGCGGGACTGGACGCAGCCGGCACGCGCGCCGGCGCGGGCGTATCGGCGAGCAGCACGGCGGGATCGGCCAGCAGCGGTAGCCGACCGACGATCGCCGGCGTCGCATCGCCGCCCGAGCGCGAAATCGCGTCGAGCGCGCGCCCGACCTCGGACAGCGCGGTCTGCGTGGAAGCCGGCGGCGCGGCGGGCGGACTGCCGGCCGACGGCGAGGACGACGCGCCGGCGCCCGGCGTGCCGACCTGCGAGGTCGCGCCGCCGCCGGCGGGCGCCGATACGGTGCCGGTCAGCAAGCTGTCGAGGCGGCTCGCCAGCAGCGCGGCCGCAACGGAGTCGATACCGGTCATGATCGGAGCCTGCTCACCTTGGGGTCCGTTTGCGTGGGCAAACGGACCGACACATCGTTGCGAATCCGGCGCGGCACACCGGCGCCGCCCGCGGGAACGGCGCGCGCCGCGTACGGCACCGGGCCCGGGCGCCTCGCGCCCGTCTTCCGGACGACGGCCCTATCCGCGCGCGCGATAGAGATCGGTCAATACCTGGGTCGAGCGCCGCGCCTCGAACAGCGCGGACAGCCGCGCGACGTCCGGGCTCACGAGATCGCGGATCGCGGCGTCGTCGGCCAGGATGCGGCGGATCAGGTCGAGCTTGCGGCCGAGATCCGATTCGTCGAGCGCGACGCCCGGATCGGCCTCCTTCAATCCGTCCACGAGCTGCATGAATTCGGCCTGCAACCCCGGCAACGCGTTCCAGTCGGCGCCGCGCGCGGCGCACAGCATCCGGTTCGACACGGCGGCGAGCGCCTCGTAACGCGCGAAGTATTCGGCCTTGTGATTCATCGTGATGCTTCCGCTGCCTGTTGCGCGGCCATCCGCGCGACTTCCGGGGCGATGCCCGTCCATGCTTCCTCGAGCGTCGCGAGCAAGCCGTCGACCTCGACCAGCATCGCGTCGCTCGCCTGCGCGTTCGCTTCCAGCAGGCGCCGGCCGATATACGCATACAGCGCATGGAGCCGGTCGGCGATCTCGCCGCCCGCGTCGCGGTTCAGCGACGCCTGCAGGCCGCTCTCGACGATTCGGATCGCCTTGCCGATCGCTTCGCCGCGGCCGGCTACGTTGTCCTGTTGCAAATGCATGCGCGCCAGCGCGATCGCCTGCCGCGCCCCCTGGTACAGCATCGCGATCAGCCGATGCGGGGAGGCGCCCATCACCCCGGTCTCGACGCCGACACGCGCGTACGCACTGGCTCCAGCGTGTCCTGGGGAAAACATGCGCTTCTCCTTTATTTGCCTTGGCTATGCGGGAGCCGCCGCCGTGCGTCGCACGGCGCGGCCTTCACCGGAGTTATCGGAAGGGATTTGAAAAGCTTTAGGTGCGCCGGGGCTGCCGGCGGGCCAGCGTCGCCGGCCCGTTGGCCCCGTTCCGCAAGCGCCGGATCGTCGTCGGAAGGCCGCCCCCGGATGCCCGTCGCCTCACACCGACATCTGCATGATGTCGTTGTAAGCGCTCACTAGCTTGTTGCGGACCTGGAGCCCGAACTGGAAGCCGATATTGGCTTTCTGCATGTCGACCATCACGTCGTTCAGCGAGATGTTCGGCGCGCCGACCTCGAACGCCTTCGCCTCGCCGAGCGCGCGCTGCTGGTCGCCGCTGATCTTGTCGAGCGACGCCTTCATCGCGCTCGCGAACGTGCCGGCCGTCGCCGCGCCCGAGCCGGCCAGCGCCGCCGTCGGGCTCGCGACGCCGCCGGACGCCTGCGCGGCCATCGACTGCATCTGTTGCAACACCGAACCGATTCCGCTGACGTTCGCAGTCATGCTGTCCCCAGACCTAGAGAAGTGACCCGGACGCGCCGGGCGTTTCCGCCGGCGCCGCACCACGCGCACCATGCCGGATCGCGAAAAAGGATAGCAGCGCGGCGCGCGTCAAAGCCGAGAAAGTACGGGGGAAACCCCGCTCTTTTCGGTCGATCGGAGTGCGCCGCGGGTCACGATAATCGCATCGTGTCATTGTCCGCCCGCTCGCCCGAGCGAGCTCAGTCGCCCCGCTCCGGAGAAACTCGACGCATGGATTCGCAGGCCAACTCGCTGATCAACCCAGACGCCCGCGCGGGCCTCAGCCCGGCGTCCGGCGCCGCCGCGGCCGCCGCGTTGCCGGGCGCGGGCGGCGCAGGCGCGGACTTCGGGCTGGGCGGCTTCGCCGAACGCATTCCCGGCATCTCGCGGATGAAGGGCAACCCGAAGCTGCCGTTCGTGATCGCCGTCGCGTTCGCGATCGCCGCGATCACCGCGCTCGTGCTGTGGAGCCGGGCGCCCGACTACCGCGTGCTGTACAGCAACCTGTCGGACCGCGACGGCGGCGCGATCATCGCCGCGCTCCAGCAGGCAAACGTGCCGTACAAGTTCGCCGATGCCGGCGGCGCGATCCTCGTGCCGTCGAACCAGGTGCACGAAACGCGGCTGAAGCTCGCCGCGATGGGGCTGCCGAAGGGCGGCTCGGTCGGCTTCGAGCTGATGGACAACCAGAAATTCGGCATCAGCCAGTTCGCCGAGCAGATCAACTACCAGCGCGCGCTCGAAGGCGAGCTGCAGCGCACCATCGAATCGATCAACGCCGTGCGCGGCGCGCGCGTGCATCTCGCGATCCCGAAGCCGTCGGTGTTCGTGCGCGACAAGGAAGCGCCGAGCGCGTCGGTGTTCGTCGACCTCTACCCGGGCCGCGTGCTCGACGAGGGCCAGGTGCAGGCGATCACGCGGATGGTGTCGTCCGGCGTGCCCGACATGCCGGCGAAGAACGTGACGATCGTCGACCAGGACGGCAACCTGCTGACCCAGACCGCGTCGGCTTCCGGCCTCGACGCGAGCCAGCTCAAGTACGTGCAGCAGGTCGAGCACAACACGCAGAAGCGCATCGACGCGATCCTCGCGCCGATCTTCGGCGCCGGCAACGCGCGTTCGCAGGTCAGCGCGGATCTCGATTTCTCGAAGATCGAGCAGACGTCGGAAAGCTACGGCCCGAACGGCACGCCGCAGCAGGCCGCGATCCGCAGCCAGCAGACCAGCAGTGCGACCGAACTCGCGCAAGGCGGCGCGTCGGGCGTGCCGGGCGCGCTGTCGAACACGCCGCCGCAGCCGGCTTCCGCGCCGATCGTCGCCGGCAACGGCCAGAACGCGCCGCAGACGACGCCGGTCAGCGACCGCAAGGACCAGACGACCAACTACGAGCTCGACAAGACGATCCGCCATACCGAACAGCCGATGGGCAGCGTGAAGCGGCTGTCGGTCGCGGTCGTCGTCAACTACCAGCCGGTCGCCGACGCGAAGGGCCACGTGACGATGCAGCCGCTGCCGCCCGCGAAGCTCGCGCAGGTCGAACAGCTCGTGAAGGACGCGATGGGCTACGACGCGAAGCGCGGCGACTCGGTCAACGTCGTGAACAGCGCGTTCTCGACCGCGAGCGACCCGTATGCCGACCTGCCGTGGTGGCGCCAGCCCGACATGATCGCGATGGCGAAGGAAGCCGCGAAGTGGCTCGGCATCGCGGCGGCCGCGGCGGCGCTCTACTTCATGTTCGTGCGCCCGGCGATGCGCCGCGCGTTCCCGCCGCCCGAGCCGGCCGCGCC
This sequence comes from Burkholderia sp. MSMB1826, assembly GCF_001526325.1. Taxonomy (NCBI): domain Bacteria; kingdom Pseudomonadati; phylum Pseudomonadota; class Betaproteobacteria; order Burkholderiales; family Burkholderiaceae; genus Burkholderia; species Burkholderia sp. MSMB1826. Next base: position 138,504 of record NZ_LOYN01000026.1, on the reverse strand, counting down.
GGCGCTCGCGGCGCCGGACGAAGCGGTCGCGCTCGACGGCCTGCCCGCGCCGGAAAAGGCGGCGGAGGAAGCCGATCCGCTGCTGCTCGGCTTCGAAAACGAGAAGAACCGCTACGAACGCAACCTCGACTACGCGCGCACGATCGCCCGCCAGGATCCGAAGATCGTCGCCACCGTCGTGAAGAACTGGGTGTCCGATGAACGCTGAAGGCTTGACCAAGAGCGCGCTGCTGCTGATGTCGATCGGCGAGGAAGAAGCCGCGCAGGTATTCAAGTTCCTCGCGCCGCGCGAGGTCCAGAAGATCGGCGCCGCGATGGCCGCGCTGAAGAACGTCACGCGCGAGCAGGTCGAGGACGTGCTGCAGGAGTTCGTGAAGGAAGCCGAGCAGCACACCGCGCTGTCGCTCGATTCGAGCGAGTACATCCGCTCGGTGCTGACGAAGGCGCTCGGCGAGGACAAGGCCGGCGTGCTGATCGACCGTATCCTGCAGGGCAGCGACACGAGCGGCATCGAAGGCCTCAAATGGATGGATTCGGGCGCGGTGGCCGAACTGATCAAGAACGAGCATCCGCAGATCATCGCGACGATCCTCGTGCACCTCGACCGCGACCAGGCCTCGGAAATCGCGTCGTGCTTCACCGAACGGCTGCGTAACGACGTGCTGCTGCGGATCGCGACGCTCGACGGCATCCAGCCGGCCGCGCTGCGCGAGCTCGACGACGTGCTCACGGGCCTGCTGTCCGGCAGCGACAACCTGAAGCGCAGCCCGATGGGCGGCATCCGCACCGCGGCCGAGATCCTGAACTTCATGACGAGCGTGCACGAGGAAGGCGTGCTCGAAAGCGTGCGCCAGTACGACGCCGATCTCGCGCAGAAGATCATCGACCAGATGTTCGTGTTCGAGAACCTGCTCGACCTCGAGGACCGCGCGATCCAGATGGTGTTGAAGGAAGTCGAGTCGGAAACGCTGATCGTCGCGCTCAAGGGTGCGCCGCCGGCGCTGCGCCAGAAGTTCCTGGCGAACATGTCGCAACGCGCGGCCGAACTGCTCGCCGAGGATCTCGACGCGCGCGGCCCGGTGCGCGTGTCCGAAGTCGAGACGCAGCAGCGCCGCATCCTGCAGATCGTGCGCAACCTCGCCGAGAGCGGCCAGATCGCGATCGGCGGCAAGGCGGAAGACGCGTATGTCTGATTCGGCGAGCGAGCGCGTGGGCACCCTCACCGCGTACCAGCGGTGGGAGATGGCGTCGTTCGACCCGCCGCCGCCCCCGCCGCCGCCCGACGACGCGGCCGCCGCCGCCGCCGCGCTCGCGGAGGAACTGCAGCGCGTGCGCGACGCCGCGCACGCCGAAGGCCATGCGGCCGGCCACGTCGAAGGCCAGGCGCTCGGCTACCAGGCCGGTTTCGAGCAGGGCCGCGAACAGGGTTTCGACGCCGGCCGGGCCGACGCCCGCGAACAGGCCGCGCAGCTCGCGGCGCTCGCCGCTTCGTTCCGCGAAGCCGTATCGGCGGTCGAACACGATCTCGCGTCCGACCTCGCGCAACTCGCGCTCGACATCGCGCAGCAGGTCGTGCGCCAGCACGTGAAACACGACCCGGCCGCGCTGGTCGCCGCCGTGCGCGACGTGCTCGCGGCCGAGCCCGCGCTGTCCGGCGCGCCGCATCTCGCGGTGAATCCGGCCGACCTGCCGGTCGTCGAAGCGTACCTGCAGGACGAACTCGACACGCTCGGCTGGAACGTGCGCACCGACGCGTCGATCGAGCGAGGCGGCTGCCGCGCGCACGCCGCGACCGGCGAGGTCGACGCGACGCTGCCCACCCGCTGGCAGCGCGTCGCCGCCGCGATCGGCAAGGTGAGCGCGTGGTGACGCGCGTGCCCGACGCGCTCGCGCACGACGGCATGACGCCGCTCGAACGCGAGCTCGCGCTCGCGTCGTTCGGGCCGGCGGCCGCGCACGATCCCGCCCACGACACCGCGCCGCATCCAGCGGCCTCGGCCGTCGCCCCGCGCGCGCCGCACAATCCGCATCTCGCACACTGGCGCACGCACCTGAACGGGCTCGCCGCGCGCAGCCGCCACGCGCTGCCGCTGCGGCCGTGCGGACGCCTCACGCGCGCGGCCGGCCTCGTGCTCGAGGCGATCGGGCTGCGCCTGTCGGTCGGCGCCGAATGCACGATCGAACTGCCGCCCGGTAGCACGCTGCCGCACGCGGAAGCCGAAGTCGTCGGGTTCGCCGGCGACCGCCTGTTCCTGATGCCGACCACCGACGTCGCCGGCGTCCTGCCCGGCGCACGCGTGTGGCCGCGCGAAAGCGCGCCTGTCACCGATCCGCTCGCGGGCGCGAAGCGGCTGCCGGTCGGCTGGGAGATGCTCGGGCGCGTCGTCGACGCGTCGGGCCGCCCGCTCGACGGCCTCGGCCCGCTCGCGTCGAAGGTCGACGCGCCGCTGTCGGCGCCGTCGATCAACCCGCTCGATCGCGAGCCGATCCATCACGTGCTCGACGTCGGCGTGCGCGCGATCAACGCGCTGCTCACCGTCGGCCGCGGCCAGCGGATGGGCCTGTTCGCGGGCTCCGGCGTCGGCAAGTCGGTGCTGCTCGGTACGATGGCGCGCTACACGAGCGCGGAAGTGATCGTGATCGGCCTGATCGGCGAGCGCGGCCGCGAAGTGAAGGAATTCATCGAACAGATCCTCGGCGAGGACGGGCTCGCGCGCTCGGTCGTCGTCGCGGCGCCGGCCGACGTGTCGCCGCTCTTGCGGATGCAGGGCGCCGCGTACGCGACGTCGCTCGCCGAGTATTTCCGCGACCAGGGCAAGCACGTGCTGCTGCTGATGGATTCGCTCACGCGCTACGCGATGGCGCAGCGCGAGATCGCGCTGGCGATCGGCGAGCCGCCCGCGACGAAAGGCTATCCGCCGTCGGTGTTCGCGAAGCTGCCCGCGCTCGTCGAGCGCACCGGCAACGGGCCCGAAGGCGGCGGCTCGATCACCGCGTTCTACACGGTGCTGACCGAAGGCGACGACCAGCAGGACCCGATCGCCGATTCGGCGCGCGCGATCCTCGACGGCCACATCGTGCTGTCGCGCGCGCTCGCCGAGGCCGGCCACTATCCCGCGATCGACATCGAGGCGTCGATCAGCCGCGCGATGACCGCGCTGATCGACGAAACGCATCTCGACCACGTGCGGCAGTTCAAGCAGATGCTGTCGCGCTACCAGCGCAATCGCGACCTGATCGCGGTCGGCGCCTACGCACCCGGCCGCGACGCCCAGCTCGACCGCGCGATCGCGCTCTACCCGCGCATCGAGGCATTCCTGCAGCAGGGCTTTCGCGAATGCGCGCCGTTCGCATCGAGCCTCGCCGCGCTCGATGCGCTGTTCGACGCTTACGGAGGCTGATCCCGATGGCTCACGGCTTTCCCCTTCAGTTGCTGCTCGACCGCGCGCAGGATGACCTCGATTCGGCCGCGAAGCAGCTCGGCACCGCGCAGCGCGACCGCACCGCGGCGGCCGAACAGCTCGACGCGCTGCTGCGCTATCGCGACGAATATCACGCGCGCTTCGCGCAATCGGCGCGGAGCGGGATGCCGGCCGGCAACTGGCGCAATTTCCAGGCGTTCATCGACACGCTCGATGCGGCGATCGCGCAGCAGCGCACCGTGCTCGCCGCGGCCGAAGTCCGCATCGACGAGGCGCGCCCGAACTGGCAGCAGAAGAAACGTACCGTCGGCTCGTATGAAATCCTGCAGGCGCGCGGCATCGCGCAGGAAGCGCGGCGCGACGCCCGGCGCGAACAGCGCGACGCCGACGAACATGCCGCGAAGATCCTGCGCATGCGGGCCGACGCGGCCCGTTCGTCGTAACCGACCACCGCATTCGAACGAGAGAACCGCCATGCCTCCCCTGCCCCTGCTCGGTGCGCTGCTCGACACCGCCGGCGCCGCACTCAAGGCCGCCCGCGGCTCGAGTGCGTCCGCCGCCAGCGATGCGTCGGCCGCCGCGAGCGCCGTGCCGTTCGCGCAGACGCTGAAGCAAAGCGTCGCCACGCGCGGCGATACGGCCAACGCCGGTACGCCGGACGTGTCGACCCAACAGGTTTCGTCGAAGCCGGCCGCCGGCGCGAAGCCGTCCGGCACGAACGACGACGACGCGGCCGACGATACGACCGCGAACGCCGCCGCCAACCCCGATGCCGCAGCACTCGCGGCCGCCGCCGCCGTACAGGCGCAACTGCAGGCACGCCCGGACCCTGCGACACCGGCCGACGCGGCGAGCGCCGCTGCCACGACGCAAAAGACGGCCGTGTCCGGCCAACCGGACGCCACGGCGATGCTCGCCCACCACGCGAGTCAGGACGCGGCCGCCGAGCCGAGCGATCCGGCATCGAGCCGCGACGCGCTGCAAGCGGCGCTCGCCAAGCTGACGGGCGGCGCGGGCGCGATCGCGATGCCGGTGACCGGCGCGGCCGCCTCCACCACGCCGACGGCGCCGGCAGCGACCGCGTCGACCGCCGCCGCGCCGCCGACACCGAAAGTGCCGACCGTCGACCGCACGCTCGCCGATGCGAAAGGCGCGCTCGCCTCCCAGCAGACGCCGACTCAGCTCACGCCGCAAGCGCTGCAGGCCGACGCGAACGCGCAGTCCGGCTCACAGCACGCGCTCGCGGCGGCCGGCAACGCGACGGACCCGGCCGCCAGCGCGACGCTCGCGGCCGGCGCAACGGCTGCCGCCGCCGCGCAGGCGAACCTGCAACTGTCGCCGGCCGCCGGCGCGATCGCCGCCGCCAACGCGCACGCGCTCGCGCCGCACGTCGGCACGGCCGACTGGACGGATGCGCTGAGCCAGAAAGTGGTGTTCCTGTCGAATGCACACCAGCAGAGCGCCGAGCTGACGCTCAACCCGCCCGATCTCGGGCCGCTGCAGGTCGTGCTGCGCGTCGCGGACAATCACGCGCACGCGCTGTTCGTGTCGCAGCACGCGCAGGTGCGCGACGCGGTCGAAGCCGCGCTGCCGAAGCTGCGCGAGGCGATGGAAGCGGGCGGGCTCGGGCTCGGCAGCGCGACCGTCAGCGACGGCGGCCTCGCTTCGCAGCAACAGCAGCCCAACCCGCAGCAGACCTTCGCCGGCGGCCAGTCGTCGCGACGCGGGACCGGCGGACCGTCAGCCGTCGATGCACCCGCCGACGCCGCGCCATCCGCACCGGTCGCCGCACGCGCGAGCCGCGCCGGCCTCGTGGATACGTTTGCCTGAGCATGACCGCCGCCGTGCGCGCCGCGCCTAGCGGCCGTGCACCGCGGCAGCCGCCTCGCCGCGCGGCACGCCGCTGCGCCGCGCCGCGACGATGAAGTCGGCCGCGCGTTCGCCGATCATCACCGACGGCGCATTCGTGTTCCCGCCGATCAGCGTCGGCATCACCGACGCATCCACCACGCGCAGCGCGTCGACGCCGCGCACGCGCAGTTGCGGACCGACGACCGCGCGCGCATCGGCGCCCATCCGGCAGGTGCCGACCGGGTGATAGATCGTGTCCGCATGCGCGACGATCGTCGCGCGCAGTTCCGCTTCGCTCTGGTCCGGCCGCGTGTACAGCTCGCGCCCGCCCTGCGACGCGAGCGGCGCCTGCGACAGGATGCGCCGCATCGCCTGCGCGCCGCGCACCAGCAGGTCGAGATCGCGCGAATCGCTGAAGAAGCGCGGATCGATCAGCGGCGCGTCGCGCGCATCGCCGCTCGCGAGCGCGACCGTGCCGCGGCTGAACGGCCGCAATGCGCACACGTGCAGCGAATAGCCGAAACCCCAATGCATCTTGCGGTTGTGATCGTCGACGAGCGCCGTGCAGAAATGCAGTTGCAGGTCGGGACGCTCGAGCGACGGATCGCTCTTGATGAAGCCGCCGGCCTCCGCGACGTTGCTCGTCATCATCCCCGTGCGGCTCGAGAAATAGCGCGCGAGCGCCGGCGTCATCTTCGCGATGCCGCGCAGGCACACGCCGACCAGCTCCGACGAATTCACGCGCGTGTTGATGATGAAGTCGATGTGGTCGATCAGGTTCGTGCCGACGTCCGGCGCATCCTGCACGACCGCGATCCCGTGCCGGCGCAATTGCTCCGCCGGGCCGATCCCGGAACACATCAGCAGTTGCGGCGAATTGAACGCGCCGGCCGACAGGATCACTTCCGCGCGCGCGCCGAGCGTCTCGATCCGCCCGTTGCGCGACACGACGACGCCGACCGCGCGCTTGCCGTCGAACCCGACGCGCAGCGCCGTCGCATCGGTGATCACGTGCAGGTTCGGCCGGTTGCGGCCGTAGATGTACGCGCGCGCCACGCTGCAGCGCGAGCCGTCGCGATGCGTGACCTGATAGAAGCCGACGCCTTCCTGCTTCGCGCCGTTGAAGTCGTCGTTCAGCGGATAGCCGGCCGCGTGCGCGGCCTGGATGAATCGTTCGGAGAACGGATTGCGAAAGCGCAGATCCGACACCGACAGCGGGCCGTCCGCGCCGTGCCACGCGTCGGCGCCGCGCTCGTTGCCTTCCGCGCGGCGGAAATACGGCAGCACGTCCTGCCAGCCCCAGCCCGTCGCGCCGAGTTGCGCCCACTCGTCGTAGTCGCCCGGGTGGCCGCGCGTGTAGATCATCGCGTTGATCGCGCTCGAGCCGCCCATCCCGCGCCCGCGCGGTTGATACCCGCGCCGCCCGCCGAGGCCCGGCTGCGGCACCGTCTCGTAGCCGTAGTTGGTGCCGAGCTTGAACGGCACCAGCGCCGCGATGCCGACCGGCATGTTGACGAGCAGGTTGCGCTCCGTATGCGAGCCGGCCTCGATCAGCGCGATCGTCGCATCGGGGCAGGCATCGGCGAGACGGCCGGCGAGGCTCGAGCCGCCCGAACCGCCGCCGACGATGATGTAGTCGTATTGCATGTCACGTCTCCGTCGTGTCATGGAAGGCGCCCGGCACCGCCGCGCGACCGCGTCTCCTCTTGTGTTCGGGCATTGTAGGAATGGCCGTCGCGTGCGCGGCGCGCGGATTCAAGAGCGATTCCTCTAAACGCCCGCGTGAACTAAATTTAAGATGTACCGATACGCTTCGCGCGATGTACCGGCCACGAGAAGCCGATTCGTCGCGAAACGGGAGGAACGACGATGCAGCGCCGGATTCTGCAGGCCGCGTGTCGACCGGGTGATCACGAGGTCGCGCGCGCGGCCCGTATTTCATTTCAAACGACGGCCCGCGCGACGATGCTCGGCATCATGCGTGCGGTCGGTCGAAATCGAACGGCGCGTGTCGTCGTCGACCGTTTGGACGGTGAGTCGGCGCCGCTGCACGATGCACGGCGGTGCGCGGTCGCATACGCGTCGCGCTACCCGGTCGCGGTGCGCGGGCAGACGATCGCGAGAAGTTATCGCGTGCCCGCTCGTCACCGTATCGAGTCGCGCGCGCAGGCCGTGCGGCACGATTTTCGGGCGCGCGCACCGTCGCGCGGATACGACGCCTGCCGCGTGCCGCCACCGGTTTTCGAGCACCCGTCGCATCCGGCCCCATGCCGCGCGACACGCATCACCCGATCCGCGTCGCCGCGCTCGCCGAGCGTGCGCGTGCGGCGTGACGGCCGGCCGATCGGCCAGGCCCAACTGGAGGAGACGACATGAAGAACGACCTGCCCGAACTGGCCCCGCAAGCACTGCCGTCGGTCGATGCGCTGACGTCGCTGCTGCACGACCAGCGCGCGGCGTACCTGCGCGCACCGTACCCGGCATGGGACACGCGTGCGCAGCACCTGCGCGCGCTGCGCACGATGCTGATCGACCACGCGGATGCGCTCGCCGACGCGATCAGCGCCGATTTCGGCCATCGCGCGAAACAGGAAGTGCTGCTGTCGGAAATCTGGATGGCGAAGGAAGAGATCGACGACGCGCTGAAGCACGGCAAGCGCTGGATGAAGCCGATCCGCAAGCCGATGAACAAGTGGCTGCGCCCGGCGCGCGCGAAGGTGATCCCGCAACCGCTCGGCGTGGTCGGCATCGTCGTGCCGTGGAACTACCCGGTGCTGCTCGCGGCGGGCCCGCTGATCTGCGCGCTCGCCGCCGGCAACCGCGCGATCGTCAAGATGTCCGAACTGACGCCGCACACGTCGGCGTTGTTCGAGCAGCTCGTCGGCAAGACCTTCGCGCGCGACCACGTCGCGGTCGTGAACGGCGACGCGGAGGTCGGCGCCGCATTCAGCGCGCTGCCGTTCGATCATCTGCTGTTCACCGGCTCGACGCACGTCGGCCGCCACGTGATGCGCGCGGCCGCCGACAACCTCACGCCCGTCACGCTCGAGCTCGGCGGCAAGTCGCCGGCGATCGTCGGTCCGAATGCGCGCTTCGACGCGGCCGTCGACGCGATCGTCGCCGGCAAGACGCTGAACGCCGGCCAGACCTGCATCGCGCCCGACTACGTGCTGCTGCCGCGCGGGATGGAAGGCGCGTTCATCGAACGCGCGCGAACCCGCTTCGCGAAGCTGTATCCGGACCTGGCGGCCAACGGCGACTACACGACGATCGTGTCGCCGCGTCACTACGCACGCCTGCAGCAACTCGCGAGCGACGCGCAGGCGGCCGGCGCGCAATTGCATCCGCTGTCCGACGCGCAGTCCGATCCCGTGTCGCGCCGCTTCGTGCCGTGCGCGGTCACGCAGGCGCCGGCCGCGTCGTCGCTGATGCAGGAAGAGATCTTCGGGCCGCTGCTGCCGCTCGTGCCGTACGAGCGGCTCGACGAGGCGATCGCGTACGTCAATGCGCGCCCGCGTCCGCTCGCGCTGTACCTGTTCGACGAGGATCGCGGCACGATCGACCGCGTGATGCGCGAAACGGTCTCGGGCGGCGTATCGATCAACGAAACGCTGATGCACATCGCGTGCGGCAGCTTGCCGTTCGGCGGCGTCGGTGCGAGCGGCATGGGCGCGTATCACGGCTACGACGGCTTCGTGACGTTCTCGAAGATGAAGCCGGTGCTCACGCAGGCGCGGCTGAACGCACGCAACCTGCTCGCGCCGCCGTACGGCAAACGCTTCGCCGCGCTGATCAAGCTGATGCTGAAATTCTGAGCCGGCCGGGCCGCACGCACGCGTCGCGTTGCGGCCCTTGCGAGCCTGACGCGCGGCACCATGCCGCGCACGCAGCCGTCACACCGGCCAGAGCGGCCCTTCCTGCATCGCGCCGATTTGCTCGCGCAATTCGAGCACGCGCGCTTCCCAGTAACGATGCGTGTTGAACCACGGGAAGGCGGCCGGAAACGCGGGATCGTCCCAGCGCCGCGCGAGCCACGCCGCATAGTGGATCAGCCGCAGCGTGCGCAGCGCTTCGACCAGATGCAGCTCGCGCGGCTCGAATTCGCAGAAATCCTCGTAGCCGGCGAGCAGGTCCGCCAGCGCGCGCGACGCGCCTTCGCGATCGCCGGGCAGCAGCAGCCACAGATCCTGGACGGCCGGCGCCATCCGGCTGTCGTCGAAGTCGACGAAATGCGGGCCGGCATCGGTCCACAGCACGTTGCTCGGATGACAGTCGCCGTGCGTGCGCAGCAGGCGAACCGCTCCGGCGCGCTCGAACGCGGCCTCGACGCCTTCGAGCGCGAGCGCGAGCGCGCTCGCGTACGCCGGTCTTACGTCGTCCGGAATGAAATCGTGCGCGAGCAGATAGTCGCGCGGCTCGTAGCCGAACGTATCGATGTCGAGCACGGGACGCGCGACGTACGGCTGCGTCGCGCCGACCGCATGAATGCGGCCGATGAAGCGGCCGAGCCATTCGAGCGTGTCGCTGCGGTCGAGATCGGGTGCGCGGCCGCCGCGCCGCTCGAAGATCGAGAAGCGGAAACCGTCGAACGCGTGCAGCGTGCGGCCGCCGAACGATCGCGCGGGCACCGCCGGAATCTCGCGCGCGGCGAGTTCGGCGACGAACGCATGTTCTTCGAGAATCGCGTCGTCCGACCAGCGCGCCGGGCGATAGAACTTCGCGACGACCGGCGGGCCGTCTTCGATACCGACCTGGTAGACGCGGTTTTCGTAGCTGTTGAGGGCGAGCAGGCGCCCGTCGGTGCGCAGGCCGGCCGGCATCAGCACGCTGTCGAGCGCGTCGAGCACGCATTCGGGCGTGAGGCCGGCGAACGGCGGGCTGGCGGGAGAAGCGGGAGCGGAAGTGGCGTCTGTCATGCCCCGCATTGTGCCGTCAGCCGGACCGAAAGACGAGCGTCCGGTGCGATGCGCCAAGGCCTGTTCACGTTAATAACGGACTTGCGCCGGCCCCATGGATGAATTACTCCAAACGGGAGAACGCGCCTTTCCGCCCGCATGGCGGCGTCGTTCGTCGTTGCAATGGCGACGGCTATTGCGCCTCCTCTCTTCTTGCACGCACCCGAAGGAAGTCCCCTTGGGGGACGGGTGCAAAGGTGCGTTCGCAAGCCCGTTACAAGCGCGAACAGGCCCTAGTGAAGCGCCGCGCCGGCCGGCAGGACGGATTCGCCGGTGTCGATCAGATCCTCGAGAAAGAAGGGCTCGGTGTTGAGTTCTTTCGACTCGCCCGGCACGCCCGCGTACCAGGTCACCATGGCCATGTCGCCCAGGATGCGCTGGACGATGCCGCGCGCGCCTTTCGGCACCGCGATATGGGTAGTGCAGACGATCGACCCGATATGCATGATGGTTCCCCACTCTTGAATCTTGAAACCCGGCCCGCTGGCGAGCCGGCAAATGCACGATCCGCGCCGCTCTCGGCGGAGCGTTGCGCGTGATCCCATTGTTCACGGTTTATCGAAGCACGAAAAGAAGAAGAAGCAGGCGAAGTGCCGCGAATTCGTCGAATGTCTCCAATCAACCACTGCGCCGGGCGCGTACTTGTCCGCCCGGTTACCCCCATCATACCCTGTCGAATGTGACCGCCCGCCGAAACCGCCCGGCGGCGCCGCGCGCACGGTTTGACGCCACGTGCGTACCGCTTCGCTTCTTCCGTGCGGGATCGTCGGCACGCGCGCCGCGATCGGCGCCGACTTCGCGTCGCGCGCGCCGCATGCCGACCGCTTTTCACCCGTTTGCGCATGCTCGCGTGCGCAGCGGCCGGCGCACCGGCATCGGCCCGTATCGACGCAACATGTCGCTCGCGACAGGCAGCCGCCGACAGGCGTTGCGTTCGGCGGTTGTCTTGCGGTACCTTAGGCTTTCGTTCGCGTTCACTCGCATTCCGACACGATGCATCCGCTCACGTCCGCCCTCGCCCAATCCCGGCCGCAGTTCGACTCGCGGCCGCAGGCGTGCGCGCATCCGTCGGTCCTTCCCCCTCCTGTCGCACCGCCGCCCGTCAGCGCTGCGCCGCCCCCGCCGGCGGCACGCGTCGGCTGACCGGCCGGCTTCCGTTTTCGTCTTCCATTCGCCTCGTTGGCTGCAGGTGCGTGCGTCGTGACGCACGGCATGTTGCTGCGCGCGGATGGAACGTTTCGATCCGTTCGACAGGTGGATTCACATGGTTTCGTTCAAACGCGCGCTCGCCGCGCATGGCGCGACGTCGCTCTTCGTGCTGCTGTGGAGCAGCGGGGCGATCTTCGCTGAACTCGGTCTGCATCACGCATCCGCGTTCGCCTTTCTCACTGCCCGTTTCGCGCTCGCATCGCTCGTGCTGCTCGCACTGGCCTTCGTGCGCAAGCGCTGGCTGCCGCCGCGCGGCGAGCGGCGCATGGCCGCGCTGACCGGCTTGCTGATGATGGGCGGCTATTCGATCTTCTACCTGCTCGCGCTCGAGCGCGGCATCGCGCCCGGCGTGCTCGCGACGATCCTCGGCGTGCAGCCGATCCTCACGCTCGCGATCGTCGAGCGTCGTTGGCAGCCGGTGCGCATCGCGGGGCTCGCACTGTCGCTCGCCGGCCTCGCGCTCGTCGTCGGCCGTGGCGTGAGCGACATGAGCGGCGGGAAGGGCGGCCTGTCGGCTGCCGGCATCGCGTGCGCGCTCACGGCGCTCGTCGCGCTGACCGTCGGCTCGCTGCTGCAAAAGCGCGTCCGCGCGGCGCCCGCCGACGTGCTGCCGCTGCAGAATGCGATCGGCCTCGCGCTGTGCATCGCGATCGCGCCGTTCCGGCCGGTGTCGTTCGACGCGAGCTGGGCGTTCGTCGTGCCGCTGCTGTGGCTCGGCATCGTGATTTCGGTGATCGCGCAACTGCTGTTCTACCGATTGATGCAGCGCGGCGATCTCGTGAACGTGACGAGCCTGTTCTATCTCGTGCCCGTCGTCACCACGCTGATGGATGCCGTGTGGCTCGGCAACCGGCCCGAGCCGCTCGCGCTCGCCGGCATGGGCGCGATCGTCGCCGGGCTCGCGCTCGTGTTCCGCACGCCGGCCGGCCGCCCGCACCCCGAGCGCGCGTGAGCGGGCGGGCCGCCGCGCCTGCGGGGCGGCGGCCCGCATCGGACACATACGACGATTCCGCGAAAATCGAAAGGAACGGGAAAGATGCGTGCAAGGCGTTCGTCTTGCTTGCACGAAAAACGCGTGCTTCTCGGGGTTTTCCGCTGATTTTTAATGGTTCGGATAGCGAAAAACGCCGCCGGTTGCCTATACTCGAATGGACGGCCTGCACGTAACGGGCCGGACCCATACTAGAAACGCCCGGCATGGGACCGGGGTGAGCGTACGCATGCCGACTTCGGCCGACATCCCGCGAGGATGGAGCCCAGGCAAGCACCGAAACGCCCACTTCGGTCGACACTGGAGACACGCATGACGACCTATTTCACGATCGGCGACTTCATCCTGTTGATTCCGATGGCGCTGGCCGGAGCGCTATTTCTCGGCGCGGTGCCGTGCGCGACCCAATTCCGTCACAACCTGCTGCGCGTACTCGGCGTCATTCTCGGCGTCGGTGTCGCGGTGCTGCTCGTTGAAGGCCTGCCTGCGCTGATCTAGCGCGCCGCCAGTGCGCGACGTGCGTCGCTGCATCGCCGCGACGCGACGTACGGTCCGCGGGCCGGCGACACGGCACGCGATGTTTCGCATGCCGTATCGACTCGCGATCAGATCGCCTGATCGGTGGACGGCTTTTCCCACAGATTGATGCCGCCTTCCGTCGCGTAACGATCGATCTCCGCGAGCTCCTCCGCCGAGAATTCGAGGTTCTTCAACGCACCGACGTTCTCGCGCACCTGCTCCGCGCGGCTCGCGCCAATCAGCGCGGACGTCACGCGACCGTGACGCAGCACCCACGCCAGGGCCATCTGCGCCAGGCTCTGCCCGCGCCGTTCGGCGATCGTGTTGAGCTTGCGCACATGCTCGAGATTGTCCGCGCTCAGGTGTTCCTGCTTCAGCGAGCCGCCGCCCGGCTTGTTCACGCGCGCGTCGGCCGGCACGCCATTCAGGTACTTCGACGTCAGCAAGCCCTGCGCGAGCGGCGTAAACGCGATGCTGCCCGCGCCGACGTCGTCGAGCGTGCCGAGCAGGTCGCGCTCGATCCAGCGGTTCAGCATGTTGTACGAAGGCTGGTGAATCAGCAGCGGCACCTTGTATTGCGCGAGCAGCTCGGCCATCTCGCGCGTCTTCGCGGCCGAATACGACGAGATGCCGATGTAGAGCGCCTTGCCCTGCTGCACGGCCGACGCGAGTGCGCCCGCCGTTTCCTCGAGCGGCGTGTGCGCGTCGAATCGGTGCGAATAGAAGATGTCGACGTAGTCGAGCCCCATCCGCTGCAGGCTCTGGTCGAGACTCGCGAGCACGTACTTGCGCGATCCGCCGCCGCTGCCGTACGGCCCCGGCCACATGTCCCAGCCGGCCTTCGTCGAGATCAGCAGCTCGTCGCGATACGGCCGGAAATCCTCCTTCAGCAGCCGGCCGAAATTGATTTCGGCGCTGCCGTACGGCGGCCCGTAGTTGTTCGCGAGGTCGAAGTGGTTGATGCCGAGGTCGAACGCGGTGCGCAGGATCTCGCGCTGCGTCGAGATCGGCGTCGAGTCGCCGAAGTTGTGCCACAGACCCAGCGACAGGGCGGGCAGTTTGAGCCCGGATTTGCCGCAGGTGCGGTATTGCATGTCGGCATAACGTTCGGAAGCTGCTTCGTAGGCCATGAGTCTGTTCCGTCAGGACATCGGGGGAAGGGACGCGCGCCGGCCGCGCACGTGGCGCGACGGCGGCGAAGGAGTCATACGACGACTATGGTAGCGAAAGCGGCCCGATCGCGCACGGCGGCACGGCGATGGACGCGACCGCGGCCGTCGCCTACACTGCGGCGTCTCGAATCACCGTTTCAGCGAGGTTGGTATGTCCCGGGTCATCTCGGTTGCACTGCTCGTCGGCGGCATCGTGCTGCTGTATTTCGGCGGCCAGTCGTTCCATTCGATCAACGACAACGTGTCGCGCTTCTTCACCGGCTCGCCGGCGACGAAGACGATTCTGCTGATCGTCGGCGGCGCCGTCGCGTCGTTCGCCGGCCTGATCGGCCTCGCGATGCCGGGCAGCAAGCGCTGATCGCTGCGCATCGCGACACCCGCACGCCCTGCCTCGCGCGCGCGGGCCCCAAACGAAACGGGCGGCCACGCCACCCGTTGCTTCATTCGCCCGCGACGCGCCGCATCGCGTGATCGGAGCGGCAACACCCTGCCGCGTCGATCCCGACCTAGAACTGCACTTCCGGCTTCGACGCCGAGCGTGTGCCGGGCACCGGCCGGTTGCTTGCGCCGTGATACGTGTACACGAGCGAGAACTTCACCTGGTCGGAACGGTTCTGCCCGGCCGAATGCAGCGTGTTGCAGTGGAAGAACACGACATCGCCCGTTCCCAGCGACGGACACGTGGCCGCGTCGATCATCCTGCGGTTTTCCGGCAGATCGCCGCGGAAGAATTTCGCGTCGTCGAACGCTTCCGGCCCGAATTCGGCCGTATGCGAACCCGGCACGAGCCACAACGCGCCGTTCTCGTTGGTTTCCGGCCCGAGGGCGAGCCACACCGACACCATGTCGGGGCGCTCGAACGCCCAGTAGCGGAAATCGCGATGCCAGCCGGTCAGGCTGCCGTACGCCGGGTGCTTCGTCATCATGCAGTTGTGATGCGCGCGCGACAGCACGGGCTCTTCACCGAAATACTCGCGCATCCACGCGCCGATTTCAGGGGCCACCGCGCGCTCGGCAAACGCCGGATCGCGCGAATACGCATCCAGCAGCCGCCGCACCGTATGCCCGCCCGGCGCATGCTTCGATTCGGGCGCGCCCGGGTAGCGCAGGTCGGCCTCGAACTCGATCGGCTCGGCGGCCTCCCGCAACTGGCGCTGCGCGATCTGCCTGAGCGCCGCGCACTGCTCCTCGCCGACGAGGCCGCGCGCGACGACGAAGCCGCGCTCGCGCAATTCCGCGACCTGCGCGCGGATCGATTCCGACTGCAATGGAGACGACATGGGATGCCAGACGTTTATTGTGTGAATGTGACGATTGTAAATCGGCGCCGGATACCGCGAACAGCACCATTGTCGTGCGCAGGGGCATGCCAATCGCGGCTTTGATCCAGCGCAAGGGAACTGTGCGACGCGGCACCTGCCTCAGCGACAGGCGGTATGCGGCACACGCGTTGCGGCACAAGGGTTTATCGCGACTTTTGCCCGTCACGAAACCCCTGTAGCCTGACGCGGCCTGTCAATTCTGGCGGGGGCGGCGCGCAGCGGGATCCGATAAGATCCGTTGTGCCATCCGAGGCCGTTCATACCAGTGCGCTCTTCAGGCGCCACCCATACAAGCGAAGCATCGTTCACATGCCATTCCGTCTGACTTCCCGTTTCAACCGCGCTGCGAAGCGCGTCGTGCCGTCCGCTCCCGCCCGCTCGCTGCGCCATCACCGCGCACGCACGCAGGCGCTGGCCGAGCGTACGCACACGCACAGCCGGCTGGACGGCATCCGTGCGTGGTTCCACGCGTTTTTCTCGATGATGAGCGCACAGACGTTCGCGCGCCGCGCCGGCCTGCGCTCGCTGCTGCAGAAGCCGTCGTCGCTGCGCGCGCTCGCGCTGCGCCGCACGCTCGGCCCGCAGCGCCGCGTCAACCGCCCGCGCCGCCTCGCGGCGAGCAATGGCTGGTTCGGGTTCGGCGCACGCTGAGCGAATGCCTGGCGGGCATGGCCCGCACCGATCGCCGCCATTGCATCGGCGACCGAAATCCATAAAAAAACCCCGGCCTGGCCGGGGTTTTTCATTTCAGGCGAACGACGCTTACGCGACGCGTGCCGTCGGCTCCACACCGGCCGCTTCGGCCAGCGCGAGCGCCTTGTCGGTCGCTTCCCACGAGAATTCCGGCTCTTCGCGGCCGAAGTGGCCGTAAGCCGCGGTCTTCTCGTAGATCGGGCGCAGCAGGTCGAGCATCTTGATGATGCCCTTCGGACGCAGGTCGAAATGCTCGCGCACGAGCTTCGTGATCACCGCATCCGACACGCGGCCCGTGCCGAACGTGTTGACCATCACCGAGGTCGGCTCGGCCACGCCGATCGCGTACGACACCTGGATCAGCGCGCGCGACGCGAGGCCCGCGGCGACGATGTTCTTCGCGACGTAGCGGCCGGCATAGGCAGCCGAACGGTCGACCTTCGACGGATCCTTGCCCGAGAACGCGCCGCCGCCGTGCGGTGCGGCACCGCCGTACGTGTCGACGATGATCTTGCGGCCGGTCAGGCCGCAATCGCCCTGCGGGCCGCCGATCACGAACCGGCCGGTCGGGTTCACGAGGAACTTGATGTCGCCCTTGATCAGATCGGCCGGCAGCGTCGGCTTGATGATTTCCTCGATCACGGCTTCGCGCAGCGCGGGCAGCTCGATATCCGGTGCGTGCTGCGTCGACAGCACGACGGTGTCGATCGAATCGGGCTTGCCGTCCACGTAGCGGACGGTGACCTGCGACTTCGCGTCCGGACGCAGCCATTGCAGGCGACCGTCGCGGCGCAGGCTGGCCTGGCGCTCGACGAGGCGATGCGACAGGTAGATCGGCAGCGGCATCAGTTCCGGCGTTTCGTCGCACGCATAGCCGAACATCAGGCCCTGGTCGCCCGCGCCTTGATCGAGGTTGTCGTCGTGTGCGCGATCGACGCCCTGCGCGATGTCCGGCGACTGCTTGTCGTACGCGACGAGCACCGCGCAGCCCTTGTAGTCGATGCCGTAGTCGGTATTGTCGTAGCCGATGCGCTTGATCGTGTCGCGCGCGATCTGGATGTAATCGATGTTGGCCGTCGTGGTGATTTCACCGGCCAGCACGACGAGACCCGTGTTGCACAGCGTTTCGGCCGCAACGCGGGAGTATTTGTCCTGCTCGAGGATGGCGTCGAGAATCGCGTCCGAGATTTGGTCTGCGACCTTGTCCGGATGGCCTTCGGAGACGGATTCGGACGTGAAGAGATAATCGTTTGCCACTTTTTCAGGCTCCTGTGTGGTTACGGTTGGTTTCACGTAGCCAGCTTCGTTGGGCCTGAAGCGGCGACGCTTTAGCGGATTACCAGGACCGGGCAGCGTGTGTCGCGCCAGCCGGCTTCGCCCCGCAAGTTGTCAGTTAACTCGGCGAAGCCCGTATTATAGCGGCTTTCCTGAATTGTCACAGAGCGCCGCCCGTGCTGCATCTTCCGCTGTCTCACCACCCTGTTCGCAACGTGCCGGCCTGCCGGCCCTACGGAGCTTCCGCATGCTAGGCCGCCTCGGCACGCACCTCGCCATCGGCTTGCTGAAGCTGCTCGCCCTGCTGCCGTACGGTCTCACCGCACGGTTCGGCGACGGCCTCGGCTGGCTGCTGTATCAGATCCCCAGCCGGCGAAAGCGCATCGTACATACGAATCTGAAACTCTGCTTCCCCGACTGGAGCGACGAGCGGCGCGAGGACGTGGCGGGCCGGCATTTCCGCCATGCGATCCGCAGCTACGTCGAGCGCAGCGTGCAGTGGTTCGGCTCGGAGAAAAAGCTCGCGAAACTGATCCAGGTCGACAGCGCGGTCGATCTCACCGATCCCGACCTGCCGCCGACGCTGTTCCTCGGGCTGCACTTCGTCGGCATCGAAGCCGGTTCGATCTGGCTCAACCGGTCGCTGCAGCGCCGCTGCGGATCGCTGTACCAGCCGTTCTCGAACGCGGTGCTCGAGGAAGAGGCGAAGAAGGCGCGCGGGCGCTTCGACGCCGAGATGGTCGGTCGCGCGGACAGCGCGCGCGTCGTGCTGCGCTGGCTGCGCGACCGCAAGCCGGTGATGCTCGGCGCCGACATGGACTACGGGCTGCGCAATTCGACGTTCGTGCCGTTCTTCGGCGTGCCGGCCTGCACGCTGACGGCCGTCGGCCGGCTCGCGAAGACGGGCCGCGCGCAGGTCGTGCCGTTCATCGGCGAGGTGCTGCCGAACTACAAGGGCTATCGGCTGAAGGTGTTCAAGCCGTGGGACAACTACCCGACCGGCGACGACGATCTCGACGCGCGGCGGATGAACGAATTCCTCGAGGAACAGATTCCGCTGATGCCCGAGCAGTATTACTGGGTGCACAAGCGCTTCAAGACGCGCCCGCCTGGCGAGCCGAGCCTCTACTGAGACTGAGCAGCATCGGCCTGCGGGCGCACGGTCAGGCGCGCGTCCGCACTCGGGTTACCTTCGGCACGCCTTTCGCGCGTGCCTGCCACAGATCGTAGGCGGATTGCTGCGCGAGCCACAGATCCGCACGGCCGCCATTCTCCTCGCCGAGCCATGCCTCGAGGCGCAGCGCCATTTCCGGCGAGATTCCTGCATGGCCGTGCAGGATGCGCGACAGCGCCGCGCGCGTGACGCCAAGTTGCGCGGCAGCCTCGGTGACAGTCAGGCCCAGCGCCGGTAGCACGTCCTCGCGCAACGCTTCGCCCGGATGCGGTGGATTGAAGATGCGAGTCATGGCTTGAATCACCTCAATGGTAGTCCTGGTAATCGACCAGGACGGCATCGGCTCCGTCGAAGCTGAACGTCAAACGCCCGTTGCTGCTCACGCTCACCGCGTAATGGCCGTCCAGCCCTCGGGCCAGGCCGTGAAAGCGCCAGCCCGGCACGTTCATGTCGAGCGGCCGGCTCGCAGCGTCGAGACGTGCGAGCTGGCGCCGTAACCTCGGGGCATGGTCGGGCCGGATGCCCGCCTTGTTCCCGCTCGTGAAAAACGCTTCCAGCCCCTTGTGCTGCCACGACTTGATCATGGATCTCCCACATTCGAGTCGCGATGCCGACAGCATGGCCCATGCGTATAGCCACACTATACGAATCGCTTGATTGCGCTGTCAATTTGACCTGTACGAAAGTGCGCGTCCCGCTCATCCGCTGTTTTCGCCGAGCCTTGCGCCCGCCGCGACAGGTTCGCCACACCGCACCAATTTGCCCACCCGCCTCGCATGCGACCAGTCGACCGATCGGCAGATACCGCTCCCTGCCCGCCTTCGCCCGCGGTACAAACCGGTCGCCCACGCAGGACGCCCCTGTCGGCTGCATGTATCATTTGCGGTTGAGATCAGCACGACGAACGAGGCCGCCCCGGCGTGGCCGCCGGCCGTCCGTGCCGACCGCCTTGTTCGCCATGGAATTCCGGACCCAGTGAAACTCTCGTTCACCAAGATGCACGGCGCGGGCAACGACTTCGTCGTGCTCGACGGCTATTCGCGCGCGCTGCCGCCGCTCACCGATGCGCAGGTGCGCGCGCTCGCCAACCGCCACTTCGGCATCGGCGCCGATCAGTTGCTGCTGGTCGAGAAACCGACCGTCGACGGCGCGGATTTCAAGTACCGGATCTTCAATTGCGACGGCGGCGAAGTCGAGCACTGCGGCAACGGCGCGCGCTGTTTCGTGAAGTTCGTCAGCGACCGCGGCCTGACCGACAAGCGCAGCGTGCGCGTGCAGGTCATGAAGGGCCTGATCACGCTGACGATGCAGGACAACGGCGAAGTCGTCGTCGACATGGGTGCGCCCGTGTTCGCGCCGGCGCAGGTGCCGTTCGATGCATCGGGCCTCGACGGCCGGGCCGACGGCAACGACACGCTGTGGCCGCTCGACGTCGGCGGCGCGACGCGCTGGATCTCGACGGTGTCGATGGGCAACCCGCATGCGGTGCAGGTCGTCGACGACGCCGAAGCGTATCCGGTGCTGGAAGAAGGCCCGCTGATCGAGCGCCATGCGCGCTTCCCGCAGCGCGTGAACGCCGGTTTCATGCAGATCGTGTCGCGCCGCGAAGTGAAGCTGCGCGTGTACGAACGCGGCGCGGGCGAGACGCTCGCGTGCGGCACCGGCGCGTGCGCGGCGGTCGCGGCCGGCATCCGGCGCGGCCTGCTCGATTCGCCCGTGACCGTGCACACGCACGGCGGCACGCTGACGATCGGCTGGGACGGCGCGCGCGACGAAGCCGCCGCGCTGACGATGGCCGGCCCCGCCGCGACCGTGTTCGAAGGCGAGATCGACCTGACCGCCTGACCCTGCAACGTCCTTGACAACACTGAACGCTCCAGCCACATGAACGATCGCGAAGTCGCCGACTACCTGCTCGCCAATCCCGAATTCTTCGCGCAGCACGCCGAGCTGCTCGCGACGATCCGTCTCGCGAACCCGCACGGCAAGGCCGCGATCTCGCTGCAGGAGCGGCAGATGGAGATGCTGCGCGACAAGAACAAGCATCTCGAACGCCGGCTCGCCGAGCTCGTGCGCTACGGGCACGAGAACGACAGCCTGTCCGCGAAGTTCAGCCGCTGGACCGCGCGCGTGATCGCGGAGCGCGATCCGTACGCGCTGCCGCGCACGATCGCCGACGGCATCGCCGACGTGTTCGACGTGCCCCAAACGGCGGTGCGCGTGTGGGATGTGGCCGACACCTACGCGCAAGCCGACTTCGCACGCCAGGTCGGCGAGGAAGTGCGCCTGTTCACGAACGGCCTGTCGACGCCGTACTGCGGTGCGAACACGGGCTTCGAGGCCGCCCAGTGGCTCGCGCCCGCGCTCGCCGCCCCGGCCGCGAGCGCGGCGGAGGGCGCCGAAGCCGCGCCGGCCGGCGACGGCTCGGCCGCATCGGTCGCGCTGCTCGCGCTGCGTGCGCCGCTCGCCGGCAACGACGCGCCCGCGTTCGGCCTGCTGGTGCTCGGTTCGCCCGATCCGCGCCGCTTCCACGACGGGATGGCCACCGACTTCCTCGCGCAGATCGCGACGCTCGCGAGCGCCGCGCTCACGCGCCTGCTGCCGCACTGATTCGCCGCACGCGATGACCGACGATCCGATCGCCGCCTACCTGTCGAACCTGAAGCACGTCAGGCAGCTGTCGGAACACACGCTGCGCGGGTACGCGCACGAACTCGACGAACTGACGAAGCTCGCGGCCGGCCGGCCGCTCGAAGCATTGACCGCCGCCGACATGCGCGGCGCGGTCGTGCGCGCGCACGCGGCCGGGCTGTCCGCGCGCTCGATCTCGCACCGGCTTTCCGCATGGCGCGCGTTCTATCGCTGGTTCGCGCAGCGCATCGAGATGCCCGCGAATCCCGTGGCCGGGGTACGCGCGCCCAAGCGCGAGAAATCGCTGCCCAAAGCGCTGTCGGTCGACGATGCGGTCGCCCTCATGGATACGCCGCTGCCCGAGACGACCGAAGGCGTCCGCGACCACGCGATCCTCGAGCTGTTCTATTCGTCGGGGCTGCGCCTCGCCGAACTGGTCGGGCTCGATGTCGGGTACGTGCAGGCCGACGGCTACCGCTCGGCCGGCTGGCTCGATCTCGCCGAAGCCGAAGTCACCGTGCGCGGCAAGGGCAACAAGGAGCGCAAGGTGCCGGTCGGCCGCAAGGCGATCGATGCGCTGAACGCGTGGCTCGCGGTGCGCGGCGAATTCGTGAAGCACGATCCGCATCCGCTGTTCGTGTCGGTGCGCGGCAACCGGATGTCGCCGGGCGTCGTGCGCGAACGCGTGAAGCGCGCGGCGCTCGCCGCCGGCATCCCCGCCAACGTCCACCCGCACGTGCTGCGCCACTCGTTCGCGACGCACGTGCTGCAGTCGAGCGGCGACCTGCGCGCGGTGCAGGAACTGCTGGGCCACGCGAGCGTCGCCGCGACGCAAATCTATACGTCGCTCGACTTCCAGCATCTCGCGAAGATTTACGACAGCGCGCATCCGCGCGCGAAGAAGCGCGACTGACGCGCGTCCCGTGTTACCCGCCGCGCGCGGCGGCCGGCATCGACCGGCGTCGCGCCCGGCCCCTTTCGATCTCATCATGCAAACCGTCACCCTCAAGCCGTCCAAGGAAAAATCGCTGCTGCGCCGCCATCCGTGGATCTACGCCAATGCGATCGACCGCGTCGACGGCAAGCCCGCGCCCGGCGCGACCGTGCTCGTGCGCGCGCACGACGGCCGCTTTCTCGCGCGCGGCGCGTACAGCCCGCAGTCGCAGATCCGCGTGCGGGTGTGGAGCTTCGACGAGCACGAGCCGATCGATCACGCGTTCTTCAAGCGCCGCGTGCAGCGCGCGGTCGCGCACCGCACGACGATGGTGTCGGGCACGGGCGCGGTGCGGCTCGTGTTCGGCGAAGCCGACGGGCTGCCGGGGCTGATCGTCGACCACTACGTCGCCGATACCGCCGAAGCCGGCGCGACGCCGCGCGGCCAGCTCGTATGCCAGTTCATGGCGGCCGGCGTCGAAGCGTGGAAGGACGCGATCGTCGCGGCGCTCGTCGGCGCGACCGGCTGCCCGAACGTGTACGAGCGCTCGGACGTGTCGATCCGCGACAAGGAGGGGCTCGAGCAGACGACCGGCGTGCTGGCCGGCGACGCGCCGCCCGCGACGCTGATCGCGAACGAAAACGGCGTGCGCTATCACGTCGACGTGCCGAACGGCCACAAGACCGGCTTCTACGTCGACCAGCGCGACAACCGCGCGCTCGTCGCGCAGTACGCGGCCGGCCGCGACGTGCTGAACTGCTTCTGCTACACCGGCGGCTTCTCGCTCGCGGCGCTCAAGGGCGGCGCAAAACGCGTCGTGTCGATCGACTCGTCGGGCGACGCGCTCGCACTCGCGCAGCAGAACGTCGTGGCCAACGGCTTCGACGCGGCGCGCGCGACCTGGCTCGATGCCGATGCGTTCAAGACACTGCGCCGCCTCGTCGACGAAGGCGAGCGTTTCGACCTGATCGTGCTCGATCCGCCGAAGTTCGCGCCGACCCGCGACAGCGTCGATCGCGCGGCGCGCGCGTACAAGGACATCAATCTGAGCGGCTTCAGGCTGCTGCGCCCGGGCGGCCTGCTGTTCACGTACTCGTGCTCCGGCGCGATCGACATGGACCTGTTCCAGAAGATCGTCGCGGGCGCGGCCGCCGACGCGAAGGTCGACGCGCGCATCCTGAAGCGGCTCGGCGCGGGCGTCGATCATCCGCTGCTCGCCGCGTTCCCGGAGGGCGAATATCTGAAGGGCCTGCTGTTGCAAATCGTCTGATCGCCCCGATCTAGCGCGGACGACCGCGCCCGCCCCGCCCGGTTGGCGGCACAGCGCTTTCGCCTGTCGTCAGGACGACGGGCGGGGGCTTGACAGGTATGTTTCAATGGATGGTTGTGCGCCCCGGCTCGCAGCGCGAGGGCGCGACGCACATCCTGGTTTTGACCCCGATTCACGAACCACAGGCGACCGACATGGCCACTCCCGTCACCATCCTTACCGGCTTTCTCGGCAGCGGCAAGACGACGCTGCTCAAGCGCATCCTGAACGAACAGCACGGCATGAAGATCGCCGTGATCGAGAACGAGTTCGGCGAAGAGAACATCGACAACGAAATCCTCGTGCAGGATTCGAACGAGCAGATCATCCAGATGAGCAACGGCTGCATCTGCTGCACGATCCGCGGCGACCTTGCCCGCGCGCTCGGCGATCTGGCCGCGAAAAAGCGCGAAGGCAAGCTCGACTTCGACCGCATCGTGATCGAGACGACCGGCCTCGCGAACCCGGGCCCCGTCGCGCAGACCTTCTTCATCGACAGCGAAATCGCCGACGATTTCCTGCTCGACGCGGTCATCACGCTGGTCGATGCGAAGCACGCGAACGCTCAGCTCGACGAACACGAAGTGGTGCAGCGCCAGGTCGGTTTCGCCGACCGCCTGTTCATCACGAAGTCGGACCTGGTCGACGGCGAGACCGTCGCCGGCCTCAAGCACCGCCTGATGCACATGAACCCGAAGGCCGCGATCAAGATCGTGAATTTCGGCGAAGCGGACATCAAGGAAATCTTCGACCTGCGCGGCTTCAACCTGAACGCGAAGCTCGAGATCGATCCCGATTTCCTCGCCGAGGACGATCACGCGCACGCCCACCACGATCACGACCATGATCATGATCATGATCACGCCGATTGCGACCACGATCACGGCCAATGCGCGCACGATCACGGCCATGGTCACCACGACCACCACCACGCGCACCATGACGACAAGATCAAGTCGTTCGTGTACCGCAACGACCGCCCGTTCGATCCGAACAAGCTGGAAGACTTCCTCGGCGGCATCCTGCAGATCTACGGCGTGCGGATGCTGCGCTACAAGGGCGTGCTGTACATGAAGGGCGTCGACCGCAAGGTCGTGTTCCAGGGCGTGCACCAGATGATGGGCAGCGACCTCGCGGCCAAATGGCTGCCGGCCGAGAAGAAGACCAACAAGATGGTGTTCATCGGCGTCGACCTGCCGCAGGACCTGATCACCGACGGCCTCGACGCCTGCCTCGCCTGATCCGCGCGGGCGCCTGCCCGCCCCGCTGCCCGGCCGCCTTCGCAGGCGGCCGCGGCAGCCGCGCGGCGCCTTTTCCGGGCAGGGTTTCGTCGTCATCGCTTTTTCGCGATTTGCGCGTTATATTTTCAAGATATTGGCGTGGCCGACGGGGATCGACCCGATACGGCGCCCGCTTGCGATTCAGTTACAATACGTGCCCGCTGGAGTACGGCAACAAACAGGCCCGGTTCTTGCTGAACCAGTTATCCGGGCATCGCAACCGCGCCGGATCGCCCATCCGCCTCCCGGCCGCGGCCGATGCGATCTGCCGCGCAGCACACCGGTTCGCAGCGCGCGCAAATCAGCGCCAGGCCTATCCCTGGTATTTGAGAACCGGTTTCCAGAGGCTTTCGGCCCCGCGGCGGCAAATCGCAAATGATTGCAAGCGCGGTTGCGGGTAATCCCAAAGTGCAGGCACTATCTCTTGATTTGCCGCACATTGAAGAAGCAAGCAGATGACGAAGAAACTCTTGACCGAAGCCGAAATCCTGAAGATGAGCGACAAGGATTACATGAATGAGGATCAGCTCGCCTTCTTCAAAAATCGGCTCGAACAGTTGCAGGCGGACATCCTCAAGAATGCAGGCCAGACGACCGAGAACCTGCGCGAGACGGTGATCGTCCCCGATCCCGCCGACCGCGCGACGATCGAGGAAGAGCACGCGCTCGAGTTGCGTACGCGCGATCGCGAACGCAAGCTCCTCAAGAAGGTTCAGCAGTCGCTCGCCCGCATCGATTCCGGCGATTACGGCTGGTGTGAGGAAACCGGCGAACCGATCGGCATTCCGCGCCTGCTCGCGCGTCCGACCGCCACGCTGTCGCTCGAGGCGCAGGAGCGCCGCGAGTTGCGCCAGAAGCTGTTCGGCGACTGATCGAGCGGCATTCCGCTCAGACACGCTGCTTCCCGGAAGCGCGCGGCCTGCCGCGCGCTTTTTGTTTTTCCGGCGCCGGCTCCCGGCCGCCGGCCGATTTGCCTCCCCCTCTTGATATCCCGGCGCCCGCCCTAAAATGAAACGGACGTGCGCCGGGCCGCTTCCCGGCGCACCGCGGATTCACGCGGCGGCCCCTCGCGCCGCCCGACTCTTCCCCGTTTTTCTCAAGGAACGCAGATGGAGCAATTTCACGGCACGACCATCGTTTCGGTCCGGCGCGGCGACAAGGTCGCGCTCGGCGGCGACGGCCAGGTAACCCTCGGCAACATCGTCATGAAGGGTGGCGCGCGGAAAGTGCGGCGGATCTACAACAACCAGGTTCTGGTCGGATTCGCGGGCGGCACCGCCGATGCGTTCTCGCTGCTCGACCGCTTCGAGGCGAAGCTCGAGAAGCACCAGGGCAATCTCACCCGCGCGGCCGTCGAGCTCGCGAAGGACTGGCGCACCGACCGGATGCTGCGCCGCCTCGAGGCGATGCTGATCACGGCCGATGCAACCACCACGCTCGTGATCACCGGCAACGGCGACGTGCTCGACCCGGAAGGCGGGATCTGCGCGATCGGCTCGGGCGGCGCGTACGCGCAGGCCGCGGCCCGCGCGCTCGCCGAGAACACCGAGCTGTCGCCGCGCGAGATCGTCGAGAAATCGCTCGAGATCGCCGGCGACATGTGCATCTACACGAACCACAACCGCATCATCGAAACGATCGAGTAAGGACCGCACCATGAGCACCATGACCCCTGCCGAGATCGTCTCGGAACTCGACAAGCACATCATCGGCCAGGCGAAGGCGAAGAAGGCCGTCGCCGTCGCGCTGCGCAACCGCTGGCGCCGCCAGCAGGTCGCCGACCCGCTGCGCCAGGAAATCACCCCGAAGAACATCCTGATGATCGGGCCGACGGGCGTCGGCAAGACCGAAATCGCGCGACGCCTCGCGAAGCTCGCCGATGCGCCGTTCATCAAGATCGAAGCGACCAAGTTCACCGAAGTCGGCTACGTCGGCCGCGACGTCGACAGCATCGTGCGCGACCTGATCGAGATCTCGGTCAAGCAGACGCGCGAATCCGAAATGCGCAAGGTGCGCAGCAAGGCGACCGACCAGGCTGAGGACCGCATCCTCGACATCCTGCTGCCGCAACCGCGCGCGGTGGGCTTCGGCGGCAATGCCGAGCACGCGAACGACGACAACAACGCGACGCGCCAGACGTTCCGCAAGCGCCTGCGCGAAGGCCAGCTCGACGACAAGGAAGTCGAGCTCGACCTCGAGCAGCCGACCGTCGGCATGGACATCATGGCGCCGCCGGGGATGGAAGAGATGACCGAGCAGATCCGCTCGATGTTCTCGAACCTCGGCAGCGGCAAGAAGCAGCGCCGCAAGGTGAAGATCAAGGAAGCGCTGAAGCTGCTGACCGACGAGGAAGCGGCGAAGATGCTGAACGAAGAGGAAGTGAAGACGAAGGCCGTGCAGAACGTCGAGCAGAACGGCATCGTGTTCCTCGACGAGATCGACAAGATCACGTCGCGCAACAACGAAGGCAGCGGCGGCGAAGTGTCGCGCCAGGGCGTGCAGCGCGACCTGCTGCCGCTCGTCGAGGGCACGACGGTCAACACGAAGTACGGGATGGTGAAGACCGATCACATCCTGTTCATCGCGAGCGGCGCCTTCCACCTCGCGAAGCCGAGCGACCTGATTCCCGAACTGCAGGGGCGCTTCCCGATCCGTGTCGAGCTCGATTCGCTGTCGGTCAACGACTTCGAAGCGATCCTCGTCGCGACCGACGCGAGCCTCGTCAAACAGTACCAGGCGCTGCTCGCCACCGAAGACGTGGAACTGGAATTCGCGGAAGACGGCATCCGCCGCCTCGCCGAGATCGCGTTCGCGGTCAACGAGAAAACCGAGAACATCGGCGCACGCCGGCTGTACACGGTGATCGAGAAGCTGCTCGAGGAAGTGTCGTTCTCGGCCGGCAACCACGCCGGCGAGCGCGTGACGATCGACGCGCAGTATGTCGACCGCGCGCTCGGCGAAGTGTCGCAGGACGAAGACCTGTCGCGCTACGTGCTGTAACGCGCGCGGCGGCGAAAGCGAAACGGGCGGCCCCGCGGGTGAGCGGGGCCGCCCGTTTTCGTTGGCGCGCGCCCGTGGCCGCGCTCGCGGCTTCCTGCCGGACAGCGCCGCGCGGCTGCGCCGTAGCGCGTCGCGTTGCGTCGCTCCCGAATCGCATCGCGCGACGCCCGTGCCGCTCGTGCCACCCGGCGTGCGTGCGCGCCGGCGCCGCGCCGCTTACTGCCGCACCGGTTTTTTGGCGAGCTTGCGCTGCAGTGTGCGGCGGTGCATGTTCAGCGCCCGCGCGGTCGCCGAAATGTTGTTGTTGTTCTCGGCCAGCACGCGCTGGATGTGCTCCCATTCGAGCCGGTCGACCGACAGCACGACCGGATTCTCGAGCGCCTCTTCGGCCTGGACTTCGGTCGCGTTGGTCTGCAGCGCGGCCAGGATCGACTCGACGTTCGCGGGCTTCGCGAGGTAGTTGTCGGCGCCCTCCTTCACGGCCTGCACGGCGGTCGCGATGCTCGCGTAGCCGGTCAGCACCAGAATCCGCGCATCGGGCTGCAGGTCGCACAACGGCGCGATCAGGCTCAGCCCCGAATCCTCGCCGAGATGCAGGTCGACGGTGATGAACTGGAACTTGCCGCCTGCGGCGAGCCGGAGCGCCGCCTCCTTGTCGTGCGCCTGCTGGACCGCGTAACCGCGGCGCTCGAGGCCGCGCGCGAGCGTGCCCGCGAACACCTCGTTGTCGTCGATCACCAGGAAATTGTTCTCGCTCATGGGGTTTCTCCGTCTACGTGTTGGTTGAGGCAGCCGGCATCGCGACACGCGCGACCGGCAGGCGCAGCACGGCCCGCGTGCCGCGCCCGGCCGCGGCGCCGGCCGGTCGGCCGTCCGGCGTGCCGGCTGGCCGTTCGGCCGCACGTGCACCCGTGCGTTGTCCCGATGCGGCCGCCGCGTGGCCATTCGCCGCACCTGCCGCCCGGCCGTTGCCGCCGGCCGCACGCGGCGCGACATCGGACAGTTCGATCTCGCCGCCCAGCCGCGCGGCCGCACTGAACGCGAGATACAGGCCGACGCCGTGCCCGCCCTGCGTGCTGTCGACCGGCATCGCGCCGAGCGATTCGCGCAGCGCGGCCGGAATGCCGGGCCCGTCGTCGCATACCTCGAATTCGATTTCGTCGGTCGCGCGGTCGTGCGCGACCTTCGCGGCGAGCGTCACGCGCTGCGGGCTCGCGCGCGCGGCGTTGTCGAGCAGGATCGTCAGGATCTGGCCGGCCGCGACCGTATCGTCGAGCGCGACGCCCGACGGGCGCGCACCGAGCAGCTCGAACTGCACGTGCGGATGCCGCAGACGCCAGTGCTCGACGAACGTGTCGAGCCAGTCGTCCACCGGCTGGCGGCTCGCCGGCGCGCTCGCGCGGCTGCGCAGGCGCGCGAGCGCCGACGTGCAGAGCGTCATCTGTTCCTCGAGCACCTTCAGGTCGGCCTCGTAGCGCGCCAGCCCCGGATCGGCGCGCGCCGCGTCGCGCAACTCCTCGGCGAGCATCGCGATCGTCGACAGCGGTGTGCCCATTTCGTGCGCGACGGTGGCGGCCTGCACGCCGAGCGCGACGGCCCGCTCGTCACGCAGCAGGTGCTGCTGCGCCTCGCCGAGCGCCGCGTCGCGCTGGCGCAGCGCATTCGACATGCGCGCGACGAACCACGCGATCAGCCCGACGCTGACCATGAAGTTCGCCCACATGCCGGTCCGGTAGTAATCGAACAGGTTCGCCGGGTTGTCCATGTTGAGCGGCACCGAATCGAAGCCCAGCGCCGCGTAGCACGCGACCGCGAACGCCGCGAGCCAGATCATCAGGTGCCACGGCAGCACGGCCGCCGCGATCGCGAGCGACGGCAGGTACAGCGACACGAACGGATTGGTCGTGCCGCCCGACAGGAACAGCAGCGCGGACAGCGCGCCGAGGTCGACCCACAGCTGGCCGAGCAGCTCGAAATTGGTCTCGGGCCGCGCGCGCAGCACGCGCACCCAGGTCAGCGCGTTGAAAACGATTTCGAGCGCGATGACCATCAGCATCGCCGGCAGCGGCAAATGGACGCCGAAATAGGTCTGCACGACGCCGATCGTCACGAGCTGGCCGATGATCGCGAGATTGCGGAGCCAGAACAGGTGACTGAGGTTGACGCGCCCGGTGGTGGTGATTCGTTGCATCCGGGCAGTTTACCCGTTTAGCGCCCGGCGCCCCTAGC
The DNA here is from genome assembly GCF_001526325.1 of Burkholderia sp. MSMB1826. NCBI lineage: Bacteria > Pseudomonadati > Pseudomonadota > Betaproteobacteria > Burkholderiales > Burkholderiaceae > Burkholderia > Burkholderia sp. MSMB1826. The sequence continues at coordinate 108,538 of NZ_LOYN01000026.1, read as the reverse complement.
GGGGCCGGATCCGCGCGTGCGAACGGGCGGCACGCGTGCGCGGCGAGTCGCGTCAACCGGCCTCGCCGGCCATGCGCTGCGCGATCTCGTCGGCCAGACACTCGGGGCATCGGCACCGCGCACCGGCCGCGGGCGGCGTGCCGCCGGGCAGCATCGGCATCGACGCGCACCAGCAGTCGAACGGCTGCGTGTGCGCGCCGCAGTCGAAGCCGCGCCCGCAGTGCGGGCAGCGCGCACGGCGCGGGACGGAACGGGCGTCGGCGGCGGAATCGGTCATGGCGCAATCGCGGAAGCGGGCGGGACGTCGCCCCACGCGACAAGCATAGCGCGGCGGCTGAATTTTGCACGCCGGCCGCCCGGCCGCGGTCGGCCGCCAACGCATGCGCGCCCGCCCGCCGACGCCCGCCGCGCGACGGCGCCCCGAATCGTGCCGCGCCATAGCCGGCGGGCCGCCGCGTGCGATGCCGCGCCGCGCCGCCGGTGTTCCGGCCGGCCCAAAAACCCGATGCTGCGCTGCGCCACTCCTGTACAATTCGCCCTGTTTCAACCGTTCCCAGCCAGAGCCGCCGCCATGTCCGAGCCCATCGACCTCTCGCAGATCGCCCCCACGCTGAAAGCAGAAATCCTCGCGGAGGCGCTGCCGTACATCCGTCGCTACCACGGCAAGACCGTGGTCATCAAATACGGCGGCAACGCGATGACGGAAGAGCGGCTCAAGCAGGGCTTCGCGCGCGACGTGATCCTGCTGAAACTGGTCGGCATCAACCCGGTGATCGTCCACGGCGGCGGCCCGCAGATCGATCACGCGCTGAAGAAGATCGGCAAGGCCGGCACCTTCATCCAGGGCATGCGCGTCACCGACGAAGAGACGATGGAAGTCGTCGAATGGGTGCTCGGCGGCGAAGTGCAGCAGGACATCGTGATGCTGATCAACCACTTCGGCGGCCATGCGGTGGGCCTGACGGGCAAGGACGGCGGCCTGATCCACGCGCGCAAGCTGCTGATGCCGGACCGCGACAACCCGGGCCAGTACATCGACATCGGCCAGGTCGGCGAAGTCGAGGCGATCAACCCGGCGGTCGTGAAGGCGCTGCAGGACGACGCGTTCATTCCGGTGATCTCGCCGATCGGCTTCGGCGAAGACGGCCTGTCGTACAACATCAACGCCGATCTCGTCGCGGGCAAGCTCGCGACCGTGCTGAACGCCGAGAAGCTGCTGATGATGACCAACATCCCGGGCGTGATGGACAAGGACGGCAACCTGCTGACCGATCTGTCCGCACGCGAGATCGATGCGCTGTTCGAGGACGGCACGATCTCCGGCGGCATGCTGCCGAAGATCTCGTCGGCGCTCGACGCCGCGAAGAGCGGCGTGAAGTCGGTGCACATCGTCGACGGCCGGATCGAGCATTCGGTGCTGCTGGAAATCCTGACCGAGCAGCCGTTCGGCACGATGATCCGCTCGCATTGAGCGCCCGCCGCCCGCCAGCCAATCCCGACCTGCCGGCTCCGCTGCGGCGCCGGCGCATCTCGCGCCACCGGCCGCGCGCTGGCGCGCCGGTCTGGCTGTTCGATCTCGACAACACGCTTCATCACGCGTCGCACGCGATCTTTCCCGAGATCAACCGTGCGATGACGCAATACATCGTCGACGCGCTGCAGGTCGAGCGCGCCGAAGCCGACCGCCTGCGCACCGGCTACACCGCGCGCTACGGCGCCGCGCTGCTCGGCCTCACGCGCCATCACCCGATCGATCCGCACGACTTCCTGCGCGTGGTCCACACGTTTTCCGACCTGCCCGCGATGGTGCGCGCCGAGCGCGGCCTCGCGCGCATCGTCGCCGCGCTGCCGGGTCGCAAGCTGGTGCTGACCAACGCACCGGAGAACTACGCGCGCGCGGTGCTGCGCGAACTGCGCATCGAGCGGCTGTTCGAGCGCGTGATCGCGATCGAGCACATGCGCGACCGCCGCACGTGGCGCGCGAAGCCCGACCACGCGATGCTGCGCCGGACGCTGCGCGCCGCGCATGCACGGCTGGCAGACGCGATTCTCGTCGAGGACACGCGCAGCCACCTCAAGCGCTACAAGCGCCTCGGCGTCGGCACGGTATGGATCACGGGCCACCTCCCGAGCCATTTGCCGAACACGGGCCGGCCGCATTACGTCGACCAGCGCATTCGTTCGTTAAAATCGCTGCGACTGGGCACTCGATCGGGGCGACAAAAATGCAGCCGACTCACCCGCAGGACCAAGCCGTAACCGAAGACCACACCGTCGCCGGCCGCGCCCGCCCGAAACCGGGCGAGCGCCGCGTGCACATCCTGCAGACGCTCGCGTCGATGCTCGAGGCGCCGAAGCGCGAGAAGATCACGACGGCCGCGCTCGCGGCGCGGCTCGACCTGTCGGAGGCGGCACTCTATCGCCACTTCTCCAGCAAGGCCCAGATGTTCGAGGGCCTGATCGAATTCATCGAGGAAACCGTCTTCCGGCTGATCAACCAGATCGCCGCGAAAGAGCCCGACGGCGTCATGCAGGCACGCGCGATCGCGTTGATGCTGCTCGGTTTCGCCGCGAAGAACCCCGGGATGACACGCGTACTGACGGGCGAGGCGCTGGTCGGCGAGCACGAACGGCTCGCCGAACGGGTCGACCGGATACTCGAGCGGATCGAGGCGACCGTGAAGCAGAGCCTGCGCGTCGCGCTGCTCGACGCGCGCGCGCGCCGCGACGGCGGCAGCGATGGCGCCCATGCGGTGCCGCTGCCCGGCGATTACGATCCGGCCGTGCGGGCGAGCCTGCTCGTCAGCTACGTGATCGGCTGCTGGCATCGCTTCGAGCGCAGCGGCTTCGCGCACGCGCCCGGCGAACAGGCCGATGCGCATCTGCGCCTGATTCTGCAGTAACGTTCCCGCGCACGGCCTGCGCCGGCGCCCGCCGGCGCGCAGATTGACGGGCGTGCCGCCTCCGGGCGGGTGTCGGCACGCCCGGCCCGCGCCCTGTATCGCCGATTCACCACGCAAAGCCACGCCGGATTCGCCGCCGGGCCCTTGGCGCAGTCGCAGACGATACGTTCTGCTAATGGAAAGCACCGTCGATACCTTTTCCGTACCACGCCCGGGCACGGCAAACATTTCGTAGTCCGGATCACTTGCGCCGATCGCCCCGTCCGGACATCACGCCGCATACGGATTCGACAACGTCAAATCCTTGTAACGGTTGCAATCGTATTCCGTCGGGTTGACGCTATCTGAAGAAAATTAGTACGCGTACTAGTCAATTCCACGTCACCTTCAGCATCGTCCAATTTTTTCAAACTGCTTACTTGGAAACAATGTGGGCTGTTTCCCACCGCTGCTTTCGGCACGCGCTCCAGTGGTCGGCGACAGCGCGAAGGAAACGTCGGTGCGTCGTCTTTCGACGCAAGACCATTTCAAACAGGTACTTACATGTCCAAGAAAGCACTCTCCATTTTGCTGGCAACAGCGGGGCTCGTCACCGCGGCGTCGTCGGCCCACGCAGCAGACGGCACGATCACGTTCATGGGTGAAATCACGTCGCAAACCTGCTCGATCTCGGGCAACGGCGGCGGCAAGGATTTCACCGTGGACCTGCCCACCGTGTCGACGTCCGCGCTGTCCTCGACGGGCACGACGGCCGGCCGCAAGCCCTTCAAGCTCTCTCTGACCAACTGCACGGGCGGCTCGGGCAACGTCTCGGTGTACTTCGAGCCGGGCACGACCGTGAACGCCGGCACCGGCAATTTGCTGAATGCAACGGGCACGGCGAAGAACGTCGAGATCGGCCTGCTGAACAAGAACGGCTCGAGCATCAAGCTCGGCGCCGCACAAGCTCAGCAAAACTCGCAGGTGGTCGCGATCACGGGCGGCTCGGCCGAACTCGAATACGCGGCGCAGTACGTCGCAATGGGCGGCGCGGCCACGGCTGGCACCGTGAACACGTCGGTCATGTATTCGATCGCCTACCAGTAACGCGGACTCGGTCCGGCAGCCCGGATTCGCGGCGGATCGCGGATCCGGGCCGACGAGGTATGCAAGCGCATGCCTTCGATGTTCAAACCAGGGAGAAATCAGCGATGAACAGACGGAAAAACTGGCGCATCGGTGCGACCGGCGCGATGCTGGCCGCGTCGCTGCTCGGCCCGGCGGCGGCGGATGCGAGCGTCGTGATCAGCGGTACGCGCGTCGTGTATCCGGAAAAGGAACGCGAAGTCACGGTCAAGCTGACCAATGACGGCGATCGACCGTCGCTCGTGCAGGGCTGGGTGGACGACGGCAATGCAAATGCGCTGCCGGACGACACGAAAGTCCCGTTCACGGTGACGCCGCCGCTGTTCCGCCTCGATCCGAAGAAAGGGCAGAGCCTGCGGCTGATCTATACGCAAGAGCCGCTGGCGCAAGACAGGGAGACGCTGTACTGGCTGAACGTGCTCGACGTTCCACCCCAGATGGCCGACAACCCCGACGCGCCGAATCTGTTGCAACTCGCGTTCCGTTCGCGCATCAAGCTGTTCTTCCGCCCAGCTTCGCTGCAGGGCGTCGCCGACGAATCGGCCGAAAAGGTGAGCTGGCATTTCGCACCGAAGCCCGGTGGCGGCTACGTGCTGGAAGCGAACAATCCGACGCCGTACCACGTGACGTTCAGCAAGCTGGCCGTCAAGGCCGGCAGCACAAGTTGGACCAACGACCAGGGCGGCATGGTCGATCCGAAATCGACCGCGCAATTCGATGTCGGCAACGTGCCGTCGGCGCCCACCGGGCCGATTCAGGTCGATTACACATTTCTCAACGATTACGGCGCCGGCGTCGAAGGCCGCTACGCACCGAAGCCAACGCGCTGAGGCAGCCGCCTAGCCCGATACATCCCGAAAGGACCGAAGAAGCGGCGATCGCATCGCCGCAGGAAAACCGTCGCTCGCGTTATGACGATGCGGCATCAAAATGTTTAATTCATGCGAGCGAATCATCGAATAGCGCCGTTGCCGGCCATCGGGCGAGTAGCGCTCAAGCCGGGCTACCTGTGCGTGCTTGCGGCACTTGCCAGTTGGGGCGTCGAGGTCCGCGCGGCGGACACGCAAACCGGCCCGGCGGGGGGCTACACGGTCGCCCAGGTTCACTTCAACGACACGTTGATGATGAAGCCGCGCGGGCAGCAGCTCGACCTCGAGCGCTTCTCCAAAGGCAGTCCGGTCCCGCCGGGCGACTATCTGGTCGACCTCTATGTGAACGGGGACTGGCGCGGCCGTTCGACCGTGCGGTTCAGCGCGGAAGCGGGTGTGGCGAGCGCCAAGCCGTGCTTCGATCGCGGCCTGGTCGCCCGGCTCGGCCTGGACGACCAGGCACTGACCGCCCCCGGGCGCGCCGAACTGGCGCGCGTGCAGGCAGACGGTACATGCACGGACGTCGCGAAGCTGGTCGACGAAGCCTCGTATGAATTCGACATGTCCGAATTCCGCCTCAACGTGAGCATTCCGCAGGCGGCTGTATTGCGCAATCCGCGCGGCTACGTCAGCCCCGAGCTGTGGGACTCGGGCGTGCCGTCCGCGACGCTGCGCTACGACGCGAACGTGTTCCGCAATTCGTCGTCGGGCTACGAAAGCACGCAGGGGTACCTCGGCCTCGTCGGCGGCGTGAACATCGGGAACTGGCATTTCCGGCACAACGGCACCTATACCGCGCAATCGCGTGGCGACAGTCGCTACCAGAGCATGAACACGTACGTTCAGCGCGATCTGCCGGCATGGCGCAGCCAGTTGAAGATCGGCGAGGCGTATACCGACGGCTCGCTGCTCGACAGCATCGGCATGCGCGGCATCACGCTTGCCACCGACGATCGGATGCTCCCGGATTCGATGCGCGGCTACGCGCCGCTGATCCGCGGCGTGGCGGCGAGCAATGCGCATGTCCAGGTATCGCAGCACGGCAACGTGCTGTACGAAACGTCGGTCGCGCCAGGGCCGTTCCAGATCGACGACCTGTACCCGACCGGCTACGGCGGCGACCTGCTCATCACCGTGACCGAAGCCGACGGGCACAAGAACAGCTTCACGGTGCCGTATGCGGCGGTCGCGCAGTCGCTGCGCCCGGGCGTCTCGCGCTACAGCGTCGCGCTCGGACAGGTACGCGAATCCCAGCTGGATCGCCATCCGAATTTCGTGCAGGGCACCTATCAGCGCGGCATCAGTAACCTGATCACCGGCTATGTCGGCGCGATCGTCGCGGAAAACTACCTCGCCGGCCTCGTCGGCGCCGCGTTCAACACTCGGATCGGCGCGATCGCGGTCGACGTCACGCAGGCCAACGCAAATATTCCCGGTGCGCGGTCCACGAGCGGGCAAAGCGTTCGGGTGAGCTACAGCAAGTTCCTTGAAACGACCGGCACCAACATCGCGGTCGCGGCTTACCGCTACTCGTCGAGCGGCTACTGGGGAATGCGCGACGCGCTGTACGCCCGCCAGGAAGCGGCGTCGAACCGCGATCCGAACGACGTGTACCGCCAGCGCAACCAGGTCCAGCTGACGCTGAACCAGGATCTCGGCGAAGCGCGCGGCAGCGTGTACGCGGTGGGATCGTCGGTCAATTACTGGAACCGTCACGGTACGACGACGCAATTCCAGCTCGGCTACAACAACAGCATGCGCGTGTTCGGGGTCAACCTGAGCTACAACGTGTCGGTCTCACGGCAACGCGACGGCTACACGGGCCAGTTGTCGAATCAGGTGTTCGCGAACCTGTCGGTCCCGCTCGGCCGCCGCACGCACGCGCCGACTTTGAGTACGAGCATCGCACGCGACAACCAAAGCGGCACGTCCCAGCAGATGTCGCTGACCGGCACGCTCGGCGAGACCCACGCGTTCTCCTACGGTGTCAACGCGAGCCATGCGTCCGGCTCGACAAGCGGCGGCGGCAACGCACAGTACCGCAGCCCGTATGCCTCTTTCTCTGGCAGCGCCAGCGGCGGCAAGGGTTATTCGAGCGTGTCCGCGGGCATGTCCGGCGCGCTGGTCGCCCACGCGGGCGGCGTCACGCTCGCGAACGATCTCGGCGACACGGTCGCGATCATCGAGGCCAAGGGCGCGAAGGGCGCACGCGTGATGAACGGTACGGACGTGAAGATCGACGGGCGCGGCTATGCGGTATTGCCGTACCTCACCCCGTACCAGATGAACACGATCGAGCTCGACCCGAAGGGCATTCCGCTGGATGTCGAAATGCAATCGACGAGCGAGCAGATCGCGCCGCGCGCCAACTCCGTGGTGAAGATCAAGTTTGCGACGGTGAGCGGGCGCGCGGCACTGCTGACCATTCGTCAGCCCAACGGCGCGACCGTGCCGTTCGGGAGCGTCGTGACCGATGCGCAAGGCAAGACGATCGGGATGGTCGGCCAGGGCGGCGCGTTGTTCGTCCGCGGTCTGGAGAACGACAGTGCGTTGACCGCGAAATGGGGTAACCGCGCGACCGACGTCTGCTCGCTCACCTACCGCCTGCCGACGGCATCGAACAAAGCGCTCGGATACGAGCGGGCCGAGGCGGTTTGCGACTACGGCGTACCGAAGGTCGGCCAATCGGATGGCCCGATTACCGCGGCCGTGCCAGATGGTGATTGAGCGCAAGGTCGGGCCGTCGACGTGCACGTACGGCTTCGTCGAGCGAAGCCGCCGAATGATCTCGACACAAGCATCGCGGAGAGCGTCCTGCCATTCCAGGAGCATGCTGGCCGCTTTCCGACAGGCCGTCGCCTAGCCGCCGGCCTCAATCGTCTTTCGATTCGCAGTCCAGAGCAGTTGAAGATCGAAAGACAATCGTTGGAGGAAGTCCCGTATCCCCGCATCGTCGGCTACGACATGCAGGTGCCGCGAAGACGGAATCCGTTTGTTTATTGCCTCACGTCCTACAGGAATTGATATGAAACTCGCATTCTCCAGCATCGCAGCACTGACCGTGGCCGCCGCCGCCGCACTGCCGACGATGGCACACGCAGCCGACGGCACGATCACTGTCACCGGCGCGGTCGGCACGCAGACGTGCACGATCGAGGGCAACGGCGCCGGCGGCGGCAAGGACTTCACGGTCCAGATGCCGAAGGTCTCGACGAGTGCACTCGGCGTCGGCGGCTCGACCGCAGGCCGCACGGCATTCAACATCGGCCTGAAGAACTGCGCGCCGGCCTCGGGCAAGGTCTACACCCACTTCGAGGCAGGCACGACCGTCAACTCGACGACCGGCCAGCTGTTCAACGCGTCGGGTACGGCGAAGAACATCGAGATCACCCTGCTCAACGGTTCCGATTACAGCCAGATCAATCTCGGCAAGGCGCAGGAAAACTCGATCCCCGTTGATCTGGCGAACGGGTCGGCCACGCTGCCTTACTACGCGCAATACGTCGCCGTGGGTGGCGGTGCATCGGCGGGTACGGTGAATACGTCGGTGATGTACTCGATCATGTATCAGTAATCGACACGCCGGCGCGCACCACGCGCGCCGGATCGTCTCCTGGCGCGCGGGCACACTGCGGCCCGCGCGTCGCGCTTGTTTTTCGCGAATCGCGAATCCACGGGATCCGTCACGCGTCAGTTGGATTCCATCGGCGCCGCCACAGGCGACACGGGCTTCAACATCGGCCTGAAATGTCAGTCCGGCGCGAGCCTGTATGTGACGCTCACCGACCTGACCGCCCCCGCCAACACGAGTGATCAGTTGACGCTGGCCCCCGCCTCCACCGCAAAAGGCGTAAAACTGCACATTCTCCGAAACGGCTCGCCGGTAGGCTACGGTCCCGATTCGCGCGTGGCCGGCAATCCGAACCAGTGGTACGTCGGCAGGGCGCCCGACGACGACCAATATTCCACTGCGTGCGCAATACATCGCGACTGGCCCGGTTTCCGCCGGAACGGTCAAGGGTGTCGCGACGTTCCCGATGAGCCACCAGTAGTCGCATGGGCCCATTGGCTACCTCCCGCCGGAGCTCATGCTTGTGCACGAATCCCGCCCCGTCGCCGCACTTCCGGCGAAGACGATGAGGTCGTGCGATCGAACAGACTGCAAAATTCGAACTCGTCCAATTTCGCGCATCACCTGATCGGTTTAATTTTCACCCATTCAAGTGCAATCGAGGTGAACGGGTGAACGACGGATTTCCATTTTTTCTAGCGCGCGCCCGCCGGCGTATCGCGCACTCCGCGCTGCTCGCCGGCGCGATGATGCCCTTGCCGTCATCGGCCCAGGTCAGCGGCGGCGGCCCGCAGAGGGCGGACGGCACCGTGCTGGAACTTGTGCCGGGCGACTACTCGACGACCGGGCATGGCCAGCCCGTACTGACGGCCATCAACGGCGGCCTGCTGGTCACCACCGGCAAAACGCGCCTGTTCTCGACCGGCCACGCCGCACCGGGTGCCTCGGCATGGGGGGCCGGCTCGCGCATCGAACTGCGGGACACGGAAATCCGGACGCGAAGTTCCAGCGCCGGTATCGAGGCCCGCGTCGGCGCCAGCGTGTCCGCGGAACGCATCTCCATCGATACCGATCAAGCCTACGGGCACGGCGTCTCCCTCGCCGACCGCAACAGCCGGTTCGACATCGACGACAGCGTGATCGTGACGCGCGGCAAGGAAGCATACGGCATCATCGCGACCGGCGTGCCGGGCGGCACGATCGACGTCGCACGCACGCTGATCCGCACCGGCGGCGACTTCGCCTACGGCCTCGGCATCAGCTATGACGGCGCACGCGCCGCCCTCAGCCGCACCGACATCCGTACCGCCGGAAACTATGCGTCGGCCCTGTTTCTGCCGGGAGCTTCCTCGGTCACATTCGGCGACTCGCACCTGGAAACCGACGGCTATGCCGCGCTCGGCGTGGATACGCGCGAGGGTCATGTCGAACTCGCGCGCACGAACGTCGTCACCCACGGCACCAGTTCGCACGGACTCTACGCATCGAAGGAGTATGCGGACACACCGGTCGTGGACGCGATCGATACGCGCGTGACGACAACCGGCGAACGCTCGGCGGGCGTACTCGCGCTCAACGGCGGCCGGATCGCAATGACGCGCGGCGGCATCGCGACGAGCGGCGAGCGCGCCTTCGGCGTGTACGCGGGCGGTACGGGCGCCCTCGTCTCCCTCGCCGACACGAGCGTCGAGACCCACGGCAAGCGTGCCGCCGCGCTGCGTGCCATCGTCAATGGCACGATCGACCTGCAGCGCGCCGACGTGCTCGCGACCGGCGCCGGCGCGTCGGCCGCAAGCGTCCACGGCGGCACGCTGACGGCCGACGGCAGCACGCTCGTCAGCACGCAGCACAGCGCGATCGACGCGTCCGAGGCCGTCATTTCGCTGCGCAACGGCACGCGCATCTCAGGCGGCAACGGCACGCTGCTGGCGGTGGACGCGGAATCCGGCGCACCCGTACGCCTGACGCTCGATACGGGCTCGCAGGCGGAGGGCGACATCGTGAACCTTCCGACCGAGGACGGCAGCGCGACGCACGCGGTCACCGACGTCGCGCTGTCTCGCGCCGCCGTATGGGCCGGCGCAACCGACGCCGTGCGCGCGCTGTCGCTCGACGCCGACAGTCTATGGTTCGTCACCGCGAATTCCACGGTCGCATCCGTCGCGCTGAACGACTCGACGATCGCGTTCACGCCTCCGGATGTCCCAGGCGCTCCACGCAGGCTCGTCGTCAACGGCGACTACGCGGCACACAACGGCAAGCTGCTGATCCGTACGACGTTGAGCGACGATGCGTCGCCGACCGACAAGCTCGTGATCGACGGTGGCCATGCGTCGGGCAACACGAACATCGTCGTCAAGCACGCCGGCGGCGACGGCGCGCAGACCACGATCGGCATTCCGGTCGTCGAAACGCGCAATGGCGGCACAACGGATACGTCGGCATTCGCGCTCGACGCGTCGTCGGACGGCTACCGTCAAGGTTTCTGCACGCTGTCGGCCGGCGGCTACGACTACATGCTCGCGCGCGGCGGGCACGGCGGCCAAGCGGAAGACTGGTATCTCGTTTCGGCCGCGAAGCCCGAACCGCCTCGGCCGCCTGAGCCACCGCTGCCGCCAGAGGGCAACGACGGCAACTCGCCGGAGACGACGCCATCGCCCCCGTCGCCTCCGTCGCGCGCCGTCGCGCCGGAACCCGACGCGTATCTGGCGAACGCCGACGCGGCCGCGATGATGGCGATCCACAGCCTGCATCAACGCGAGGACCGCACGCTGCGCACCGCCGGCTCGACGTCGGGCCCGCTCGACGGCGCAGTGTGGCTGCGCGCCGAAGGCCAGTTCACGTCGATGTCCGGCGGCGCGCGCAGCGTGTCCGGCAACGGCCGCCTGATCCACGCGGGCGCCGACCTGTTCCGCTTCGACGATGGCCGCGGCGGCAGCCTGCGCGTCGGCGCGATGGGCATGTACGGCAGCCAGACGAGCTGGTCGACCCGCCCGCTGTGGAACGCGGCGACGCACCGCATGGCCGACGCCACCGCGCGCGGCAGCGTCGCGGGCTACAACGTCGGGCTGTACGGCACGTGGTACGGCAATCGCGACATCCTGTCCGGCCCGTACGTCGATACGTGGGTCATGTACGGCGCGTACGCGAACAGCGTCGGCGGCAGCCTCGCCGGCGATTCGTACCGCTCTCGCACCGTGACGGGATCGGTGGAGACCGGCTATTCGATCCCGTTCTACGAACGCGGCGATTCGCGGTTCTTCGTCGAGCCCGAGGCGCAACTCGTCGTGTCCGACTATCACGCGGCCGCGCACGACACACCGGGCGGCCGTCTCGACGGGCAGGGCTCGACCGACGTGCTGACCCGGCTCGGCGTGCGCGTGCACGGCGTGACCGCGATGCCGTCCGGGCGCGAGTTGCGGCCGTTCGTCGAGGCGAACTGGTGGCATGGCCCCGGCTCGCGATCACTGACGCTCGATCGCAACGCGTTCTCGTTCAGTGTGCCGCGCGATCGTGCGGCGTTCCGCATCGGTGCGACAGGCCAGTTGTCGAAGCGCTTCGCGATCTCGGCCGGGTTCGGCGTGGAAGCGAACCTGTCCGACTATGCGGTGGTCAAGGGCGAGTTGGCGGCGAAGTACCGCTGGTGACGCGGCACGGTCCCGGCTTCCCGCTTCATGCCGACGACGGCCAGGCGCCGCCTCTCGCCGGCCCGGCGTCGACACGGGGCCGACGAGCGCCCCTCGCGCGCCCGAATCGGCGTTCCGCGCAATTTCCGCTATACTTTGCCGACTTGCCGCCCGGTGGCGGCAGGTCGGAAGCGCGCCGATTTGCTGACTCGATTGCGGGCGCGCGAACCGGCCGGGGCCCAGGTTTCGTCTTCGTCCCGGCGGTTCACTACAAATGCGGCTAAAGAGGTCGTCAGCCGCGCATCTCCGACTCCGCGCCTCGCCGACACCGTTTAGCCGCCCAGTCATAAGGCGGAACGAATGGAATCGATCGGCATCGTCGCTCCACAGACCATGCATTTCGCCGAACCGCTGCGCTTGCAAAGCGGCAGCGCGCTCGGCAACTATCAGCTCGTCGTCGAAACGTACGGCGAGCTCAATGCCGCGCGCTCGAACGCGGTGCTCGTCTGCCACGCGCTGAACGCGTCGCATCACGTCGCCGGCGTCTACGCGGACGATCCGCGCAGCACCGGCTGGTGGGACAACATGGTCGGGCCGGGCAAACCGCTCGACACCAACCGCTTCTTCGTGATCGGCGTGAACAACCTCGGCTCGTGTTTCGGCTCGACCGGCCCGATGAGCATCGATCCGTCGACCGGCAAGCCGTACGGCGCGCGCTTCCCGGTCGTCACCGTCGAGGACTGGGTGCACGCGCAGGCGCGTGTCGCCGATGCGTTCGGCATCGAGCGCTTCGCCGCGGTGATGGGCGGCAGCCTCGGCGGGATGCAGGCGCTCGCATGGAGCCTGATGTATCCGGAGCGCGTCGCGCACTGCATCGACATCGCGTCGACGCCGAAGCTGTCCGCGCAGAACATCGCGTTCAACGAAGTCGCGCGCTCGGCGATCCTGTCCGATCCCGATTTCCACGGCGGCGACTACTACGCACACGACGTGAAGCCGAAGCGCGGTCTGCGCGTCGCGCGGATGATCGGTCACATCACCTACCTGTCGGACGACGACATGGCCGAGAAATTCGGCCGTGCGCTGCGCCGTGCGGACGGCGCGCTCGACGCGTACAACTTCAGCTTCGACGTCGAATTCGAGGTCGAGTCGTACCTGCGCTACCAGGGCGACAAGTTCGCCGACTACTTCGACGCGAACACCTACCTGCTGATCACGCGCGCGCTCGATTACTTCGACCCGGCGAAGGCGTTCGACGGCAACCTGACGGCCGCGCTCGCGCACACGCAGGCGAAATACCTGATCGCGAGCTTCTCGACCGACTGGCGTTTCGCGCCGGCGCGCTCGCGCGAGATCGTGAAGGCGCTGCTCGACAACAAGCGCACGGTCAGCTACGCGGAAATCGATGCGCCGCACGGCCACGACGCGTTCCTGCTCGACGACGCGCGCTATCACAACCTGATCCGTGCGTATTACGAACGAATCGCCCTCGAGGTGGGAGCATGAACCAGCAAGCGCTGAATTCCCTGTCCGCGCGCGCGGACTTCCGCACGATCGCCCGCTGGGTCGAGCCGCGCTCGACCGTGCTCGATCTCGGCTGCGGCGACGGCTCGCTGCTGGCGCTGCTGATGGAGGAGCTGGACGTCACCGGCTACGGCATCGAGCTGAACGACGCGGGCGTGCTCGCCAGCGCGAAGAACGGCATCAACGTGATCCAGCAGAACCTCGAGGACGGCCTGCGCCTGTTCGAGGATCACAGCTTCGACATCGCGATCCTGTCGCAGACGCTGCAGACGATCCACCAGACGGCCGCGATCCTGCGCGAAACGGCGCGCGTCGGCCGCGAGTGCATCGTGTCGTTCCCGAACTTCGGCTACTGGTCGCACCGGCTGTCGGTGCTGCAGGGCCGCATGCCGGTGTCGAAATCGCTGCCGTACCAGTGGCACAACACGCCGAACGTGCGGGTGCTGACGATCAAGGATTTCGAGGCGCTCGCGCCCGAGGTCGGCGTCACGATCCTCGACCGCGTCGTGCTGCACGAAGGCCAGCCGATTCGATGGGGAGCGAACTGGCGTGGTAGTCTTGCTGTCTATCGCGTCAAGCGCAGCTGAGCCGGGGAGCCGTTGACGGAAGATCCGGCCCGCCCGCGTGCGCGGCCGCCCCTCCTGCGCCGTCCGCGCCGCCTGCGCTGCCGCCGCCATCAGTCAACGCTACCCAGTTCCATTCCATGTCGAAAACGCCACACGAGGCGCCCGCACTCACCGCTCACGAGGATCACCCCGGCTGGCGCGCCTATCTGAACACGCACATGCTGATCTGCGTGTTCCTGGGCTTCACGTCGGGGCTGCCCCTCTTCACGCTCGTCTACCTCGTGCAGGCATGGCTGCGCTCCGAGGGCGTGAACCTGAAGGAAATCGGCCTGTTCGCGCTGATCCAGTTCCCGTATACGTGGAAGTTCCTGTGGGCGCCGCTGATGGACCGCTACGTCCCGCACCTGCCCGGCTGGCGGCCGGGCCGTCGGCGCGGCTGGCTGCTGCTCACGCAGTTGCTGGTCGCGGGCGCGATCGCCGCACTCGGCTTCGTGTCGCCGCGCGACTCGATCTGGACGGTCGCCGCGCTCACGACGCTCGTCGCGTTCTTCGGCGCGAGCGCCGACGTCGTGATCGACGCGTATCGCCGCGAGTTGCTGCGCGACACCGAGCAGGGGCTCGGCAACGCGGTGCACGTGAACGCGTACAAGCTCGCCGCGCTGATCCCCGGCTCGCTCGCGCTGATCCTGTCGGACCACCTGCCGTGGGACGCCGTGTTCGCGATCACCGGCGCGTTCATGCTGCCGGGCATCCTGATGACGCTCGTCGTGCGCGAGCCGGAAGTGGTCGGCGCGCCGCCGCGCAACCTGCGCGATGCGATCGTGCTGCCGTTCCGCGAATTCATCCAGCGCGACGGCTGGGCCGGCGCGCTGCTCGTCATCGCGTTCATCTTCCTGTTCAAGATCGGCGACACGATGGCCACCACGCTGTCGACGTCGTTCTTCCTCGACATCGGCTTCACGCGCACCGAGATCGGCATCGTCGCGAAGACCACCGCGCTCGTCGCGAGCGTCGCCGGCGGCATCATCGGCGGCATCTGGCTCGTGAGGATCGGCATCGGCCGCGGGCTGTGGATCTTCGGCGCGCTGCAGATGGTGTCGACACTCGGCTTCGCGTGGCTCGCGCAGCTCGGCCCCGGCTCGCCGGTGCTGGCGGTGCTGTACGACTTCACGATGTCGACGAGCCATGCGATCGCGGCCGCGCTGTCGGTGTTCGGCATCGCCGTCGCGCCGCAATTCAGCCCGATGACGGTCGCGCTCGCGCTCGTCTACGGCTTCGAAACCTTCACGACCGGCCTGACGATGGCCGCGTTCGTCGCGTACATCGCGAGCACGACCGACCCGCGCTATACGGCCACGCAGTTCGCGCTGTTCACGAGCCTCGCGTCGGTGCCGCGCACGCTCGCATCGGCCGCGAGCGGCTTCGTCGTCGCGAAGATCGGCTGGTACGACTACTTCATCGTGTGTACCGCGCTTGCGATTCCCGGCATGCTGCTGCTGTTCAGGATCGCGCCGTGGAACGGTACCGCACGCAACGGCGAGGCCAGCCGTGCGCGGTAACCGCCTGCATCGCCTCGCACACGCGGCGGCTTCGCTGAGCGTCGGCGCCGCGGCGCTCGCCGCGACGCTCGCGCACGCGACCGACACCGGCGCGACGGCAGCGGGTTCCGCGCCGGCCGCAGCGCAGGCGACGCCGCCCGCCCCGGCCACGTCCGCCGCGCCCGTTGCGCCGTCCGCCGCGGAAGGCGCGCAGCCGACCGGCGCCGCGGTGCCGGCGAAAGCCTATACGCCGACGCCGCAGCAGGTCCGCTACGGCAACGCGATCGCGTTCCGCACGCTGATCCCGTCACCGCTGCTCGAACAACTCACCGCGAACGAATATGCGCAGATCGTGCAGACGGCCGCCGACAGCAATCGCCTGCTGCCCGCGAACCAGCCGCGCGTGAAGCGGCTGCGCGCGATCGTCGCGAAGCTCGCGCCGTATTCGGTGAAGTGGAACGACCGCGTGAAAAGCTGGGCGTGGGACGTCAACGCGATTCGCTCGCGCGACATCCGCCTGACCTGCCTGCCGGGCGGCAAGGTGCTCGTGTACGGCGGCATGCTCGAGCGCGTGCGCCTGAACGACGACGAGCTCGGCGTGCTGCTCGCGCACGGCATCGCGCATGCGCTGCGCGAACACGCGCGCAGCAATTTCAGCATGACCTCGCAGACGTCGCTGCGCGCGGCCGCGCTGCCGCCGCTGTTCGGCGTCGGCGATCCGCTGCCGCAGGCGCTGAACCTCGGCGAGCGCCTGCAGTCGCTCCACTACGATCCGACCGACGAGACCGAGGCCGACGTGATCGGCGGCGACATCGCCGCACGCGCGGGCTTCGATCCGCGCGCGGCGATCACGCTGTGGGACAAGCTCGCGGTCGCGACGCGCGCGAACAAGGCGTCGGGCTTCATCTACACGCACCCGTACAGCAGCGCGCGCCGCCAGGATCTGCTGAATCGGCTGCCGGACCTGATGCCGCTGTACGCGAAGGCGACGGGCAAACGCGTCGAATCGCTGCCCGACTACGCGGGCATCAGCGCACAGCGGCGCAAGATCGTGCGGCGCTGAGCCGCCGAGCGAAACGGCGAACGCTACGCGTCCACGTCGGCCATCGCCGGGCGCACGCCGCTGTCGCGCATCCAGCGCACTTCGTCTCCGGGGCTGCGGCCGAACAGCCGCTTGAACTCGCGGCTGAACTGCGACGCGCTCGCATAGCCGACCCGCGCGGCCGCCGCACCCGCACCGACACCGTCCTGCACCATCATCAGCCGCGCCTGGTGCAGCCGCGCGGCCTTCACGTACTGCATCGGCGACGTCGCCGTCACGTGCTTGAACTGCGCGTGGAACACCGCGACGCTCATCCCGGCCTCGCGCGCGAGCGTCTCGACGTCGAGATCGGCCTTCAGGTCCGCATGAATGCGGCGCAGCGCCTTCGCGACGCGGCCGAAATGATGCTGCTGGACGAGCGCCGCACGAATCGCGTCGCCCTGCGCGCCGGTCAGCACGCGGTACGCGATCTCGCGCATGATCGCGGGCCCGAGCACGCGCGTGTCGTGCGGCGACGCGAGTGTTTCGAGCAGGCGCACCACCGCGTCGGCGAGCGGCGCATCGAGCGGCGTCGAATAGACGCCGTGCGGCTCGCTGACCGCGGCGCCGAGCGTCTCGTCGAGCAGGATCGCGAGTTCGGCGATCACCGCGAGATCGACGCGGATCGAGATCGCGAGAAACGGCTCGTCCATGGTCGCGAAGGTTTCGCACTCGAACGGCAGCGGCACCGACAGCACCAGATACTGCTGCGCGTCGTAGACGAACGAGCGATCGCCGAGATAACCGAGCTTGCGGCCCTGGCACACGACGACGATGCTCGGTTCGTACAGCACCGGCATGCGCGGCACCGGACGGCTCACGCGAATGAAGCGCACGCCGTCGAGCGCCGCCAGCGTATCGCCTTCATTCGGCGCGAGGCGTGAATGCAGCTCGATCATGCGGCGCCGCACACGGTCGCCCGAGTCGTCGAAAAGGGGCTGGAAGCTCATCGGCGTCGTCCTGTCGTGCAAGAGAATCTGGCTCGCAATGTAGCACCGCGAACGCATTTTGACGGCTGTTCGCAGGCAATTCGAGAGGAATAGGCAAATCTTCCAGACCTTCGGGTATTTCACCGCGGCGGTGCGCTCCTTACGATAGGCACCTGTCTCGCCGCATCGCCACACGATGCGACGGCAGTCTGTTTCGCCGGATCTTTTCCGGACAAGGAGCCCACCGCATGAGCACAACCTATGCCTACGCGGCGACGGATTCGCAGTCGCCGCTCGCCCCGTTCGAATTCCAGCGTCGCGCGCTGCGCGACCTCGACGTCCAGATCGACGTCCTCTATTGCGGCGTCTGCCACTCGGATCTTCATCAGGCGCGCAATGAATGGCGCAACACGATCTATCCGGTCGTGCCGGGCCATGAAATCGTCGGCCGCGTGACCGCGACCGGCCCGCAAGTGTCGCGTTTCAAGGTCGGCGAGCTGGTCGGCGTCGGCTGCCTCGTCGATTCGTGCCGCACGTGCGCGAGCTGCGCGGAAGGTCTCGAACAGTATTGCGAGAACGGCTTCGTCGGCACCTACAACGGCCAGGATCGCGTCACCGGCGACATCACGTACGGCGGCTATTCGACGCAGCTCGTCGTCGACGAGGCTTTCGTGCTGCGCGTGCCGGACACGCTCGACCCGGCCGGCGCCGCGCCGCTGCTGTGCGCGGGGATCACAACCTATTCGCCGCTGCGGCAGTGGAACGTCGGCCCCGGCAAGAAGGTCGGGATCGTCGGTCTCGGCGGCCTCGGCCACATGGGCGTGAAGCTCGCGCGCGCGATGGGCGCGCACGTCGTGCTGTTCACGACGTCTCCGTCGAAGATCGAGGACGGCAAGCGGCTCGGCGCGCACGAAGTGGTGATCTCGAAGGACGAGGCGCAGATGAACGCGCATCTGAACAGCTTCGACTTCATCCTGAACACGGTCGCCGCGCAGCACGACCTGAATCCGTTCCTGCACCTGCTGAAGCGCGACGGCACGATGACGCTGGTCGGCGCGCCGGAGCATGACCACCCGTCGCCGCAGGTGTTCAACCTGATCTTCAAGCGGCGCCGCCTCGCGGGCTCGCTGATCGGCGGCATCGCGGAAACGCAGGAAATGCTCGACTTCTGCGCGGAACACGGGATCACGTCCGACATCGAGACGATTCCGATGCAGCAGATCAACACGGCCTACGAGCGGATGCTGAAGAGCGACGTGAAGTACCGGTTCGTGATCGACATGGCGTCGTTGAAGCAGTAAGCGCCGCCCCAAGCGAAACGGGCCGCCTGTCGGAACAGGCGGCCCGTCTTTCATCCGGCGACCGGGATCGCTCGCCCGGCGGCTGCGCGCGCGGCGCAGCGCCGGCCATCACTTCTGGTAGTCGTAGTCGACCGTCAGCGGCGCATGATCGCTGAACTTGATGTCCTTGAAGATCGACGTGCTTTTCGCGGTACCGGCCACACCCGGGGTCGCGATCTGGTAATCGATCCGCCACCCGACGTTCTTCGCGTACGCCTGGCCGCGGTTGCTCCACCACGTGTACTGCTCGGGACGCGGGTCGAGCGTGCGGAACACGTCGACGTAGCCGACGTCGTCGAACAGCTTCGTGAGCCACTCGCGCTCCTCCGGCAAGCAGCCCGAATTCTTCTGGTTGCTCTTCCAGTTCTTGATGTCGATTTCCTTGTGGACGATGTTCACGTCGCCGCACAGGATCACCTCGCGCTTCTTCTTCAGCGCGGCGAGGTGCGGCATGAATTCGGCCATGAAGCGGTACTTCGCCTGCTGGCGCTCTTCGCCGCTCGATCCGGACGGCACGTACACCGACACGATCGACAGCTTGCCGTAGCGCGCCTCGACGTAGCGCCCTTCGGGATCGAACTCGCTGCTGCCGAAGCCGATGATCACGTCATCGGGCTCGCGGCGGCTGTACACGCCCGCGCCGCTGTACCCCTTCTTCTCGGCGTGGTGGAAATAGCTCTTGAAGCCGTGCGGCTCGACGAATTCGGCCGGCAGGTCGTCGGCCGATACCTTGATTTCCTGCACGCACACGCAATCGGCGTTCTGCTCGCCGAGCCAGTCGAAGAAGCCCTTCTTCGCGGCGGAGCGGATGCCGTTCAGGTTGGCGGTAATCACTCGCATCATGTCGGGTTCCGTTCAGTTCGATGTTTTTACAGGGTGGCAGCTTAACGGATCTTCACGCCTTCGAGCTCGGGCTTCGGCGGCGGGAATTCCAGCTTCATGTCGGTCATCGTGCGCAGCAGCAGCTCGGCGATCATCACGTTGCGGTGCGTCTTCGAATTCGCCGGGATCACGTACCACGGCGCGTGCTCGGCCGACGTCGCGGCGAGCGCGTCGCGGTACGCGGACTGGTAAGCGTCCCAGTGCTTGCGCGCGTCAAGATCGGAGATGTCGAATTTCCAGTGCTTGGTCGGGTCGTCGATGCGCGCCTGCAACCGCGCGCGCTGCTCGTCCTTCGAGATGTGCAGGAAGCACTTGACGATGGTCGTACCGTTCTCGAACAGCATCGTCTCGAAATCGCGGATCTGCCGGTAGCGGCGCTCGCACTCCTTGTCGCCGATCGCGCCGAGCACGCGCGGCACCAGCACGTCTTCGTAGTGGCTGCGGTTGAAGATCGCGAGTTCGCCCGCCGCCGGCACCTGCGCATGCACGCGCCACAGGAAGTCGTGCGCGGCCTCGATCGGCGTCGGCGCCTTGAACGGCACGATGCGCAGGCCGAGCGGATCGACCTCGCGAAACACCGCGCGCACGGTGCCGTCCTTGCCGCTCGTGTCCATCCCCTGCAGTACGAGCAGCACGCGCTTCTTCTGCTGCGTGTGCAGGCGCTCCTGCTGGACGTCGAGCTCGGTCGACACGACCGACAGCCGTTCGCGATCGGCTTCCTTCGAGCCGGACGAAAACGGCTTCGCGGCCGGGTCGAACGCGTCGAGCTTGAATGCGGCGGCTTCCTTCTCGCGCGTGCTGTAGGGCACGCGAAAATCGTCGAGCGACGGTTGTTTCGCCATTCGTTCCTCCGTTGGACGGTGCGATGCATACGATAACGCATCCACCAAACGCAACGGGCCGCCCCGAACTGGTTCGGAGCGGCCCGTCGTCAAGCGCGGTTCAGGCGCGCGCGCATGCTCAGCCGAGCTTCTTCTTCAGCAGTTCGTTGACCTGCTGCGGATTGGCCTTGCCCTTCGTCGCCTTCATCGCCTGGCCGATCAGCGCGTTGAACGCCTTTTCCTTGCCCGCGCGGAATTCCTCGACCGACTTCGCGTTCGCCGCGAGCACTTCGTCGATGATCGCTTCCAGCGCGCCGGTGTCGGAGATCTGCTTGAGCCCCTTCGCGTCGATGATGCGATCGGCCGCGCCGTCGTCGGTCGCCTTCTCGTCCCAGATCGTCGCGAAGATTTCCTTCGCGATCTTGTTCGAGATCGTGCCGTCGGCGATGCGTTGCAGCAACAGCGCGAGCTGCGCGGCCGACACCGGAATCGCGTCGATCTCGATGCCGTCGCGGTTCAGTTGCGACGACACGTCGCCCATCAGCCAGTTCGCGGCGATCTTCGCGTTCGCTGCGCCGGCCTTCGCGACCACCGCTTCGAAGTACGCGGCCATCGCCTTGCTCGACGTCAGCACGCCCGCGTCGTACGCGGACACGCCGTACTCGTCGACGAAGCGCCGTTGCATCGCGGCCGGCAGCTCGGGCATGCCGGACTGCACGCGCTCGATCCAGTCCTGGCCGATCACGAGCGGCATCAGGTCGGGATCCGGGAAGTAGCGGTAATCGTGCGCGTCTTCCTTGCTGCGCATCGAACGCGTCTCGCGCTTGTCCGGATCGTACAGGCGCGTTTCCTGCACGACTTCGCCGCCATCCTCGATCAGCTCGATCTGGCGACGCACTTCGTAGTTGATCGCTTCCTCGAGGAACCGGAACGAGTTCAGGTTCTTGATCTCGGCGCGCGTGCCGAACTTCTCCTGGCCGACCGGGCGCACCGACACGTTCGCGTCGCAGCGGAACGAGCCTTCCTGCATGTTGCCGTCGCAGATGCCGAGCCACACGACGAGCCCGTGCAGCGCCTTCGCGTACGCGACGGCCTCGGCCGCGCTGCGCATTTCCGGCTCGGTGACGATCTCGAGCAGCGGCGTGCCGGCGCGGTTCAGGTCGATCCCGGTCATCCCGGCGAAGTCTTCATGCAGCGACTTGCCTGCGTCTTCCTCGAGGTGCGCACGGGTCAGGTTGACCGTCTTCTCGTACGCGGGCTTGCCGGCCTTCTCGTTGGCGGGCACCTGGATCGTGATCGAGCCGCCCTGCACGACCGGAATCTCGTACTGGCTGATCTGATAGCCCTTCGGCAGATCGGGGTAGAAATAATTCTTGCGCGCGAAGATGCTGCGCGGCGCGATGGTCGAGCCGATCGCGAGGCCGAAGCGGATCGCCCGTTCGACCGCGCCACGGTTCAGCACCGGCAGCACGCCCGGCAGCGCCAGGTCGACCGGGCACGCCTGCGTGTTCGGCTCGGCGCCGAACTGCGTCGACGCGCCCGAGAAAATCTTCGAGACGGTCGACAACTGCGCGTGCGTCTCGAGACCGATAACGACTTCCCACTGAGTAGCCATATGCTTACACCCCTGCCGGTACTTGCTTGTGCCAGTCGGTCGCGCGCTGGAACGCGTCGGCGACCTGCAGCATCCGGGCTTCGTTGAAATAGTTGCCGATGATCTGCAGACCGACCGGGCGCTTCGCGTTCGCGCCGGCGCCGAAGCCGCACGGCACGCTCATGCCGGGCAGGCCCGCGAGGCTCACCGACAGCGTGTAGATATCCGCGAGATACATCTGCACCGGATCGTCGCCCTTCGCGCCGAGATCCCATGCGACCGTCGGCGACGCCGGGCCCATGATCACGTCGCAGGACTTGAACGCTTCCTGGAAATCGTTCGCGATGATGCGGCGGATCTTCTGCGCCTGCAGGTAGTACGCGTCGTAATAGCCGTGCGACAGCACGTAGGTGCCGACCAGGATCCGGCGCTTCACTTCAGGCCCGAAGCCTTCGGCGCGCGACTTCTTGTACATGTCGAGCAGGTCGCCGTACTGCGCGGCGCGGTGGCCGAAGCGCACGCCGTCGAAACGCGACAGGTTCGACGACGCCTCGGCCGGCGCGATCACGTAGTACACGGGGATCGACAGTTCCGTCTTCGGCAGCGACACCGGCACGAGCGTCGCGCCGAGCGCTTCGTATTGCTTGAGCGCCGCGTCGATCGCCGCGCGCACGTCGTCGGCGAGGCCGGCGCCGAAATACTCGTTCGGCAAGCCGATGCGCAGGCCGGCGAGCGGCTTGCCCGCGTCGTTGCCAGGCGCCCACGGCTGGCCGAGGTGGCGCGTGAAGTCTTCATCGTCGCGCTCGAGGCTCGTCGAGTCGCGCTCGTCGAAGCCGGCCATCGCGTTCAGCAGCAGCGCACAGTCGGACGCGCTCTGCGCCATCGGGCCGCCTTGGTCGAGCGACGACGCGAACGCGATCATCCCGTAGCGCGACACGCGGCCGTAGGTCGGCTTGATGCCCGTCACGCCCGCGAACGACGCGGGCTGGCGGATCGAGCCGCCGGTGTCGGTGCCGGTCGCGGCCGGCGCGAGGCGCGCGGCGACGGCGGCCGAGCTCCCCCCCGAGCTGCCGCCCGGCACCGCGTTCGTGTCCCACGGGTTCTTCACCGCGCCGAACGCGGAATTCTCGTTCGACGAGCCCATCGCGAACTCGTCCATGTTGGTCTTGCCGAGCGTGACCATGCCGGCCGCCTGCAGGCGGGCGACGACGGTCGCGTCGAACGGGCTCTCGTAATTCGCGAGCATCTTCGAGCCGGCGGTCGAGCGCCAGCCGCGCGTGACGAAGACGTCCTTGTGCGCGATCGGCAGGCCGGTCAACGCGCCGCCCGCGCCGCGCGCGAGTTCGGCGTCGGCGGCTTTCGCCTGCGCGAGGGTGAGGTCGGCGTCGACTTGAACGAACGCGTTCAGGTCGCGCGCGGCGTCGATCCGTTTCAGGTAGTGCTGCGCGAGCTCGACGGCCGAGCATTCCTTGGCGGCGAGCGCGGCGCGCAGTTCGGTCAGGCTTTTTGCGTGCATTGAGTGGTTTTCCTGGGAATTCTGGGTGGCGCGCGGCGCCGAGCGGCCGGCGCGCTTGTCATCGAACGCTTACTCGATCACCTTCGGCACGAGATAGAGGCCGTCCTGGACGGCCGGCGCCGGACGCTGGTTGTCGTCGCGATCGACGACTTCCGTCACGGCGTCGTCGCGCAGGCGCTGCGCGACTTCCTGGATCTGTTCGATCGGGTGGGCGAGCGGCGCGATGCCGGCGGTGTCGACCGCCTGCATCTGCTCGACGAGGCCGAAGAATTCATTGAGCTGGCCGAGCATGTGCTCGGCGTCGGCGTCGGCCATTTCGAGTCGCGCCAGGTGCGCGATGCGTTTCACATCGGTCAGGGTCAGGGCCATGCGATCACCGGAAAAACAAGGCTGCGCAGTGCGTCGAAAGCAGCACTGCGGCGGGGGGTTGGAGGGTGCGATCCCACCCTCAAAAATCGGGGCCGAAGCGGCAAAAATACCGCCCGTTTCGATTCAAATACCGAGAAATTATAAGGTATCATTACGCGTTCGACCCAAACCCGGCAGCCTTTTCCCGCACCGTTTCGCCCCTCTTCGGCAAGCCGTGCGTGCTTCGTGCGATCCCCGGTAGACATCACTCGCAGCTTCGTGCGCCGCGGCGGCCGCTTCCGCCACGCTTCCCGAGGCTGTTATTTTTTCCGCTGCCGCCCTCAGCGCTCGCTATGCAGGGCCGGCCCAGAGCGAAACAGGATTCTGAATGTTCGGTTTTTTGCGCAGCTACTTCTCCAACGATCTCGCGATCGACCTCGGCACCGCAAACACCCTGATCTACATGCGCGGCAAGGGCATCGTGCTCGATGAGCCGTCCGTCGTGTCGATCCGCCAGGAAGGCGGCCCCAACGGCAAGAAAACGATCCAGGCGGTCGGCAAGGAAGCCAAGCAGATGCTCGGCAAGGTGCCGGGCAACATCGAGGCGATCCGCCCGATGAAGGACGGCGTGATCGCCGACTTCACCGTCACCGAGCAGATGATCAAGCAGTTCATCAAGACGGCCCACGAGTCGCGCATGTTCTCGCCGTCGCCGCGCATCATCATCTGCGTGCCGTGCGGCTCGACCCAGGTCGAGCGCCGCGCGATCAAGGAAGCGGCGCACGGCGCCGGCGCGTCGCAGGTCTACCTGATCGAGGAGCCGATGGCGGCCGCGATCGGCGCGGGCCTGCCGGTGTCGGAAGCCACCGGCTCGATGGTCGTCGACATCGGCGGCGGCACGACCGAAGTCGGCGTGATCTCGCTCGGCGGCATCGTCTACAAGGGCTCGGTGCGCGTCGGCGGCGACAAGTTCGACGAGGCGATCGTCAACTACATCCGCCGCAACTACGGGATGCTGATCGGCGAGCAAACCGCCGAGGCGATCAAGAAGGAAATCGGCTCCGCGTTCCCGGGCTCCGAAGTCAAGGAAATGGAAGTGAAGGGCCGCAACCTGTCGGAAGGCATCCCGCGCAGCTTCACGATCTCCAGCAACGAAATCCTCGAAGCGCTGACCGATCCGCTGAACCAGATCGTGTCGTCGGTGAAGATCGCGCTCGAACAGACGCCGCCGGAACTCGGCGCCGACATCGCCGAACGCGGGATGATGCTGACGGGCGGCGGCGCGCTGCTGCGCGACCTCGATCGCCTGCTCGCGGAAGAAACCGGCCTGCCGGTGCTCGTCGCGGAAGATCCGCTGACCTGCGTCGTGCGCGGCTCCGGCATGGCGCTCGAGCGCATGGACAAGCTGGGCAGCATCTTCTCGTACGAGTGATCGCCGAGTGATCGCCTAGGCAGTCCCGTTTGATATGACGCACGCGCGGCGTGGCCGGATCGCTCGTTCAGAACGAACCGCCGCGCCGTTTGCGCGTCTGAGCATTATTTAACCGATCACACGCGCCCGGCGCCGACCATGGAATACAGTCCGCCGCCCCTCTTCAAGCAAGGTCCGCCCGCGCTCGCGCGGCTCATCTTCTTCGTCGCCCTCGCCATCGCGCTCCTCGTGTCGGACGCGCGCTTCAGCACGCTCGAAATCGTCCGCGGCGTGCTCGGCACCGTGCTCTATCCGCTGCAACGCGCGGCGCTCGTCCCGCGCGACCTGTTCATGGGCGCGGCCGACATCGCCGTCACCGGCGCGTCGCTGCGCCACGAGAACGACGACCTGCGCAAGCGCAACCTGCAGCTGTCCACGCAGGCCAATCAGGCCGCCGTGCTCGCGCAGGAAAACGCGCACCTGCGCGCGGTGCTCGAGCTGCGCCAGCACATCGCGACGCAATCGACGCCGGTCGAGATCCAGTACGACACGAGCGACCCGTTCACGCAGAAGATCGTGGTCGGGCAAGGCTCGCAGCAAGGCATCCAGGACGGCTCGCCCGTCGTCAGCGAGGACGGCGTGGTCGGCCAGGTCACGCGCGTGTTCCCGCTGCAATCCGAAGTCACGCTGGTCACCGACCGCGATCTCGCGATTCCCGTGCAGGTGCTGCGCACCGGCCTGCGCAGCGTGATCTACGGCACGCCGAAGGGCGATTCGCTCGACCTGCGCTTCGTGCCGACGAGCGCGGATCTCGTCGCCGGCGACGAGCTCGTCACGAGCGGCCTCGACGGCGTCTATCCGCCCGGCCTGCCGGTCGCGAAGGTCGTGCGCGTCGACAAGCTCGCCGATACCGCGTTCGCCCGCGTGACCTGCGCCCCGGTCGCGGCCGTGCGCGGCGCGCGCCAGATGCTCGTGCTGCATTACCGGAACGACATCCCGCCGCGCCCGGCCGAGCCCGATCCCGCCGCCGACAAGAACGCGAAGGGCAAGAAGGGCGCGAAAGCCGCCGCGAAGGCCGAGAAAACGGACAAGGCCGAGAAGGCCGACGCGAACGCGAAACCGGCCGCCGCGGCCCAGCCGGCCGTTGCGAAGCCGGCGCCGGCCGCCCCCGCCGCGCCGGCCAAGCCCGCCGCCGGGCAATCGGGAGCCCAGCGATGAACCGCCCGCAATACATCCTGCAGCCGGTCAATCCGTACTTCATCGTCTTCAGCCTCGCCGCCGCGTTCCTGCTGAACCTGATGCCGTGGGGCCGCCTGCCCGGCGTGCCCGACTTCGTCGCGCTCGTGCTGCTGTTCTGGAACATCCACCAGCCGCGCAAGGTCGGGATGGGCGTCGCGTTCGCGCTCGGCATCCTGATGGACGTGCATGACGCGGGGCTGCTCGGCGAGCACGCGCTCGCCTATACGCTGCTGTCGTACGGCGCGATCACGATCCACCGCCGCGTGCTGTGGATGCCGATCGGCGTGCAGGTGCTGTACGTCACGCCGCTGCTGGTCGGCGCGCAGCTCGTCCCGTTCGTGATCCGCCTGCTGATGGGCGCCGCGTTCCCCGGTTGGCGCTATCTGGTCGACGGTTTCGTCGAAGCCGCGCTGTGGCCGATCGCGAGCCATCTGCTGCTGATGCCGCAACGCCGCCCGGTCGACCCGGACGATACGCGCCCGATCTGAGCCGGACCGACCTTGAATACCCGCCGCCCCCACGCCCGCCGCGCGCCGTGCTCCGGGGCGGCACCTCGCCCGCGCCCGCGCGCGGGCCAGATTGCCCTTAAATGACCGAATTCAACGACACCCAACAGCAGCTCTCGAGGTTCCGCCTGCGCGTCGCGGCGGCGGGCGTGTTCGTGTTCGTCTGCTTCGGGCTGCTCGCGAGCCGCTTCTTCTACCTGCAGCTGATGCAGCACGGCAAATACGCGCTGCAGGCCGAGGAAAACCGCATCTCGGTCGCGCCGATCGTGCCGAACCGCGGGATCATCACCGATCGCAACGGCGTGATCCTCGCGAAGAACTACTCGGCGTACACGCTCGAGATCACGCCGTCGAAGCTCGACGACACGCTCGACAACACGATCGACAAGCTGTCCGAGATCGTCCCGATCGACGCACGCGACCGCCGCCGCTTCAAGAAGCTGCAGGAAGACTCGAAGAACTTCGAGAGCCTGCCGATCCGCACGCGGCTCACCGACGCCGAAGTCGCGCGCTTCACCGCGCAGCGTTTCCGGTTCCCCGGCGTCGACGTGCGCGCGCGGCTGTTCCGCCAGTACCCGCTCGGCATGACGGCCGCGCACGTGATCGGCTACATCGGCCGGATCTCGAAGCGCGACCAGGATCGCATCGACGCGATGAGCGACGACAACGACAGCGACCAGGAACACTACGATCCGCGCCGCGACGCGAACAACTACAAGGGCACCGACTACATCGGCAAGATCGGCGTCGAGCAGAGCTACGAAACCGAGCTGCACGGGCTGACCGGCTTCGAGGAAGTCGAGGTGACGGCCGGCGGCCGGCCGGTGCGCACGCTGTCGCGCACGCAGGCGACGCCCGGCAACAACCTCGTGCTGTCGCTCGACATCGGGCTGCAGCAGGTTGCCGAGCAGGCGTTCGCGGGCAAGCGCGGCGCACTCGTCGCGATCGAGCCGAAGACGGGCGACGTGCTCGCGTTCGTGTCGTCGCCGAGCTTCGACCCGAATTCGTTCGTCGACGGCATCGACCAGCAGACCTGGGACGAACTGAACAACTCGCCCGACAAGCCGCTGCTGAACCGCCCGCTGCACGGCACCTACCCGCCCGGCTCGACGTACAAGCCGTTCATGGCGCTGGCCGGCCTGACGCTCGGCAAGCGCACGCCGGGCTGGGGCTTCCAGGATCCCGGCTACTTCACGTTCGGCGGCCACACGTTCCGCAACGACGTGCGCTCGGGCCAAGGCTGGGTCGACATGAACAAGGCGATCATGGTGTCGAACGACACCTACTTCTACATGCTCGCGCGCGACCTCGGCGTGAACGCGATCGCGAACTTCATGAAACCGTTCGGCTTCGGCCAGATCACCGGTATCGACATCCAGGGCGAGGCGCGCGGGATCCTGCCGTCGACCGACTGGAAGAAGAAGGCATTCAAGAAGGCCGCGCAGCAGAAGTGGTTCGACGGCGAGACGATCAGCCTCGGGATTGGCCAGGGCTACAACTCGTTCACGATCCTGCAGCTCGCGCACGCGACCGCGACGCTCGCGAACAACGGCGTCGTGATGAAGCCTCACCTCGTGAAGGAAGTCGAGGATCCGATCTCGCGTGCACGCCACCTGACCGTGCCGAAGGAAAGCGACGTGATCCCGCTGAAGGCGGCCGACATCGACGTCGTGAAGCGCGGGATGGAGAACGTGATCGAGAACCCGTCCGGCACCGCGTACAAGGTGTTCCGCGGCGCGCCGTACCTCGCCGCCGGCAAGACCGGCACCGCGCAGGTGTTCTCGCTGCAGGGCTCGAACTACAAGGGGCACCTGCTCGCCGAACATCTGCGCGACCACGCGCTGTTCATCGCGTACGCGCCGGTCGACCACCCGCAGATCGCCGTCGCGCTGGTCGTCGAAAACGGCGGCTGGGGCGCCCAGGCCGCCGGCCCGATCGCGCGTCGCGTGCTCGACTACTACCTGGTCGAGCGCCAGAACCCGAAGAACGAGGCCGCGGCCGTAGCCGCCGCGGCGTCGGCCACCGAGCCGGTGAGCGCGCCCGTGGTCGGCGACACCTCGAAGCCCGCCACCATCGCGGCCGGCTTCACCGCGCTGCCGCAGCCGGTCGTGCCGTCGGCGGCCAGTGCGGCCGAGGCGGCATCGGCCGCATCGGCGGCCTCCGGCACGGCCGACGCCGGCGCCACTGCCACGCCGCCGGCCGACGCGAGCGCCGCGGCGCCGATGGCCGCGAGCCTGCCGCCGATCCGGCGCCCGCACCGGCCGCGCCGGCCCGCGAGCGACGCGCAGCCGCTCGTCGCCACGCCGCGGGACGACAACCACCGTGCGACGGCCCCCGCGAAAGCGGCGGACGCCGGCACCGCTCATTGACGGAGAAAGGCATGCAATTCGACAAGCGCGCCTGGCTCGACAAGATCAAGCAGATGTTCGCCGGGTTCGACCGCCCGCTCGCGCTCATCGTGTTCCTGCTGCTGTGCGTCGGCATCGTCACGCTGTACAGCGCGTCGATCGACGTGCCGGGCCGCGTCGAGGACCAGTTGCGCAACATCCTGCTGACGTTCGTGCTGATGTGGGTGATCGCCAACATCCCGCCGACCACGCTGATGCGCTTCGCGGTCCCGCTCTACACGTTCGGGGTCACGCTGCTGATCGCCGTCGCGCTGTTCGGGATGACCAAGAAGGGCGCGAAGCGCTGGCTGAACGTCGGCGTCGTGATCCAGCCGTCGGAAATCCTCAAGATCGCGACGCCGTTGATGCTCGCGTGGTACTACCAGCGTCGCGAAGGCGGGCTGCGCTGGTACGACTTTGTCGCCGCGTTCGGGATCCTGCTGGTGCCGGTCGGGCTGATCGCGAAGCAGCCCGACCTCGGCACGGGCCTGCTCGTGTTCGCGGCCGGCTTCTTCGTGATCTACCTCGCCGGCCTGTCGTTCAAGCTGATCGTGCCGGTGCTCGTCGCGGGCGTGATCGCGGTCGGCTCGATCGCCGTGTTCGAAGAGCGCATCTGCCAGCCCGAAGTGCAGTGGCCGCTGATGCACGATTACCAGAAGCACCGTGTGTGCACGCTGCTCGACCCGACGTCCGACCCGCTCGGCAAAGGCTTCCACACGATCCAGGCCGTGATCGCGATCGGCTCGGGCGGCGTGCTCGGCAAGGGTTACCTGAAAGGCACGCAGGCACACCTCGAATTCATTCCGGAGAAGCACACCGACTTCATCTTCGCGGTGTTCTCCGAGGAATGGGGGCTCGCCGGCGGCCTCGTGCTGCTGACGCTGTACATGGCGCTGATCGCGCGCGGGCTCTACATCGCCGCGCAGGGCGCGACGCTGTTCGGCCGGCTGCTCGCGGGCTCGCTCACGCTCGCGTTCTTCGTCTACGCGTTCGTCAACATCGGGATGGTGAGCGGCGTGCTGCCGGTCGTCGGCGTGCCGCTGCCGTTCATGAGTTACGGCGGCACCGCGCTCACGACGCTCGGCATCGCGATCGGGATGATCATGAGCGTCGGGCGGCAGCGGCGGCTGATGAAGAGCTGAGCGCGCGGCCTGCACCGCGGCGCTCGGAAACGACGATGCCGGCGTGAGCTGCGCCCCAAGGATTGGACTCGATCCAACCTTTTGGGGCGTGTTTCGATGAATCGCCTGGATGGCTTGGGCGCGGGCCGCTTACTGCGGCGGCGCGTGCGGCTTGCCTTGCTCGGCGCCGGCACCCGACGCCGGCGTCGGCGCCTTCAGGCGCGCGCTCAACTCCTTGAATTTCAGCTCGGCCGTCTCGTCGCCCTGCGCGGCTGCCGCCGCGTAATACGCGCGTGCGATGTTCAGGTTCTGCGCGACGCCGTCGCCGCCGCGCTCGTAGAACGACGCGGTCACGTACTGCGCGATGGGCTCGCCCGCGTCGGCGGCCTGCTTGTACCACGCGAATGCCTGCCGGTTGTCGCGCGGCGTGCCGCGCCCGTCGAGGAACTGGTTCGCGAGCGACAGCTCGGCCTGCACGTGCCCCTGCTTCGCGGCCCGCAGGAACCAGCGATGCGCTTCGGCCGGGTTGCGCGCGACGAACTCGCCATCGTCGAACATCCGGCCGTATACGTACTGCGCATGCGACATGTTCGCGTCCGCCGCGCGCTTCAGCCAGCGCAGCCCTTCGTCGACGTTCGCCGTCACGCCTTCCCCGGTCAGCAGCATCATCGCGTAGTTGAACTGCGCAAGGCGATCGCCGCGCTCGGCCGCGTCGTGGAATTGCACCAGCGCCGCGCGATAGTCGCCGGCGTTGTAGTCGGCGACCGCCGATTGCGTCTCGTGCGACGGATCGGGCTTCGCTTGCGGCGCGCCCTGCGCGGCCGCCGCCGCACACACGGCCCACAGGCCGACCATCGTCCCGATCCGCGCGCGCCGGCGGCACGCACCGTCTGCGCCGTTCATGACCGTACCTCCTGCAACGCCTGCCGCGTCGCGCGCAGCAGCCAGCTCACGTCGGCCGACACCGTGATCATCCGGTAACCGGCCTCGCGATACTGGCGCGCGGCTGCCGTGTCGCCGGCGAAGATGCCGACCGCGACGCCGGCCTGCTTGCCGGCCGCGAGCACGCGCGCCATCGCGGTTTCGACGTCCGGGTGGCGGATATCGCCGAGATGCCCGAGGCTCGCCGCGAGATCGGCCGGGCCGACGAACAGGCAATCGACGCCGGGCGTCGCCGCGATCCGCTCGACTTCGTCGACGCCGCGCGCCGATTCGACCTGCACGATCACCGCGACCTGCGCATTCGCCGTCTGCAGATAGTCGCGGCGCATGCCGAACGCCGCCGCGCGCACCATGCCTGCGACCCCGCGCAGCCCGTCGGGCGATTCCGGCGACGGAAAGCGCGTGAGCCGCACCGCGTGCGCGGCGTCGTCGGGCGTCTCGATACACGGAAACATCAGCGTGCGCGCGCCGGCGTCGAGCGCGCGCTTCACGAGCCACGGCTCCCGCGCCGGCACGCGCACGACCGGCTCGCTCGGCAGGTGCGCCGCGGCGATCGCGCGCAGTTGCGACGCCACGTCGCGACTGTCGTTCGGCGCATGCTCCATGTCGATGCAGAGCCAGTCGTAACCGGCATGCGCGAGCGCTTCCGCGGCCGAGTCGCTGCCGAGCGACAGCCACAGGCCGTACAGCGGCTCGTCGCCGTCGCGCAGGCGTTGTTTGAGGGAATTGGTGAGCGTGCTCATCGATACGGCCTCCGGAACGGAACGGCAATCGAACGGGACAAGCAACAGGCGAAGCGAAACGCGCGGCGCCGGGCAATCGAAGCATGGCGACGGCGGCGGATCGCGCGCCGGAGAACGTGAGTCGGATCGGGCCGGCCGATCTGACAGCGGGCCGCGCAATCGCTCACGCGAGCGTTTTTCGGTGCCGCACGACGATCATAGCGCGGCGGGGTGCTCGATGCGGGAACAGACGGGGGAAGCCGTACCGGCACGGCGCGGAGGAAGGCGAGCCGGCGGCGCGACGAGGCGGCCCACGCCGGACGGCGGGGCTGCCTCTCGGGAGGGCAGGTCAGCGGCCGGGCTGGCGCTCGACGTCGGCCCAGCAGTTCGGCGTCTCGTACAGGCGCACGCGCTCGAGGCGCAGGTTCACGCCGTAGTGCGCGTCGTACACGTTCGCGAGGAGGTCGAACGCGATCGCCGCGAGGTTCTCGACGGTCGGAATCCGATCGAGCACGACGGTCTTGTGGTCGGCCATCTGCTCGAGAAACGAGCGCACGACCTCGTCGCGCGCATAGACCAGGAACGCGTGGTCCCACTTGCTGACCAGGTGCTCGACCGCGAGCGCCTTCACGTCGGCGAAATCCATCACCATGCCGCGGTCGGGCGCCCCCTCGGTATCGACGAGATCGCCGCGCAGCGTGATTTCGAGCACGTAGCGATGGCCGTGCAGGTTCCTGCACTGGCTGCGGTGATCGGGAATGCGGTGGCCCGCGTCGAATTCGAGTTTTCGGGTAATCAGCACGATGTCAAAAGCCGTGGCTCAGGGAATGTTCAGATATTTATGGGTCTGCATCGACAGCCGCCACTGCGGATGACGCTTGCACCAGTCGATCGCGAGCTTCGTGTTGAGGTCGCGCGACGGGCCGTCCATCGGCTGCACGAGAAAATACGCGAAATCGAGCTTCGCGTAGTCGGCCAGCCGCTGGTTGTCCTGCGGAACGACGACCTTCAGTTCGTTGCCCTTCGTGACGACGAGCGGCGCATCGGCCTTCGGGCTCACGCAGATCCAGTCGATCGATTCGAGCACCGGCAGCGAACCGTTGGTCTCGATCGCGATCTCGAAGCCCGCCGCATGCAGCGCGTCGACGAGCGGCTGGTCGAGCTGCAACATCGGCTCGCCGCCCGTGCAGACGACGAAGCGGTGCGCTTCGCCCTCCGGCCACAGGCCGGCGATCGTCGCGACGAGCGCCGCGGCGTCCTTGAACTTGCCGCCGTTCTCGCCGTCGGTGCCGACGAAGTCCGTATCGCAGAAGCGGCACACGGCCTCCGCACGATCCTCTTCGCGGCCCGACCACAGGTTGCAGCCGGCGAACCGGCAGAACACGGCCGGCCGGCCCGCATTCGCGCCCTCGCCCTGCAACGTGTAGAAAATTTCCTTGACCGCGTAAGTCATCGTGCTTCGTCCGGCTTGCGCCGCTCGTTGTCGATCAGAATCCGTTGTCCATCAAGCGCTGCCCGCGCAGCCGCGTCACAGCGGCGCTTCGGTCACGCGCTCGCCCTTCAGGTAAGCCTCGTAGCCGCGCTTGCGCAGCTTGCAGGCCGGGCATTCGCCGCAGCCGAAGCCCCAGTCGTGCAGTTCCGCGCGCTCGCCCACGTAGCACGTGTGCGTCTCGACGCGGATCAGTTCGACGAGCGTCTCGCCGCCGAGCTGTTCGGCGAGCTGCCACGTCTGCGCCTTGTCGAGCCACATCAGCGGCGTCTCGAGCACCATGCGCGTATCCATCCCGAGATTCAACGCGACCTGCAGCGCCTTCATCGTGTCGTCGCGGCAGTCGGGATAGCCCGAAAAGTCGGTCTCGCACATCCCGCCGACCAGCACGCGCAGCCCGCGGCGATAGGCGATCGCCGCGGCGATCGTCATGAACATCAGGTTGCGGCCCGGCACGAACGTGTTCGGCAGGCCGTTTGCCGCCGTCTCGATCTCGATCGTGCGCGTCATCGCGGTATCGCTGATCGCGCCGAGCACCGACAGGTCGATCATGTGATCGTCGCCGAGCCGGTCCGACCACGCGGGAAACTTGCGCTTCAGCGCTTCGCGCACGCCTTCGCGACACTCGAGTTCGACGCGATGGCGCTGGCCGTAATCGAAGCCCAGCGTCTCGACCGTCTGGTAGCGCTCGAGGGCCCATGCCACGCACGTGGCGGAGTCCTGCCCGCCGGAAAACAACACGAGCGCGCCGTCTTTAGCGTCTGTCCGAATCACCGTGATACTCCGTGAATGTGTAGGCTCGCGTCGCACTGCGCCCCGAGGCCGGCTGCCGCCGGGCGGCCCGACGCGGCCGGCCTGCGCCGGCTCGACCAGTATAGGCAGCGCGGTCGGCCGCGAATGCGGCGGCGCGCTTATACCGCTCATCGCGCGGCATCGTTGCCGCGCGCCACGGCAGGCGCACCGCGGGCAGCCTGCCATGCGCATGAAGCGATGCGCTAAGTCATTGAGCGGGCACGGATTTTATCATGCTCCGGCGAATGCTGCCGGGCTCGCCGCCCACGACACGCAATACCCACCACAAACGAAAAACCCCAAGAACCTTCCGATTCTTGGGGTTTTAAATGCTGGTGGCCTGGGACGGAATCGAACCATCGACACGCGGATTTTCAATCCGCTGCTCTACCAACTGAGCTACCGGGCCAACGAAGAATGAAAGTATATCGAGCTATTGGTCCCCGAGCAAGTGCTTTCGCAAAATATTTTACAGCGCGCCTTCGGACGGCTTCTTGCCGAGCTCGACCCCGAGCTGCTTGAGCTTGCGATACAGGTGCGTGCGCTCGAGGCCCGTCTTCTCCGCGACGCGCGTCATGCTGCCGTTCTCGCGCGCGAGGTGATATTCGAAGTACGCGCGCTCGAACGCATCGCGCGCTTCCCGCAACGGGATGTCGAACGGGATCGCGGCCGTCTGGCCCGCGAGGCCGAGCGCCGACGCCATGTCGTCGCCGAGCGTCGGCAGCGCTGCCGCCGACGCGACCGCCGCCGGCCCCGCGGCCTGCCCGCCGCCCGCCTTCGCCGCCGCGTTCGCAGACACCGGCGCCGCGCCGCGTGCGAGACCGTGCTCGACGGCCTTCAGCAACTTCTGCAGCGCAATCGGTTTCTCGAGGAAATCGAGCGCGCCGATCTTGGTCGCCTCGACGGCGGTATCGATCGTCGCGTGCCCGGACATCATGATCACGGGCATCGTCAGCAGCCCCTGCGCCGCCCATTCCTTGAGCAGCGTGACGCCGTCGGTATCGGGCATCCAGATATCGAGCAGCACGAGATCGGGCGCCTGATTCAGCCGGTATTCCCGCGCGGCCTGCGCGTTCTCCGCCGCCTCGACGACATGTCCTTCATCGCTGAGGATCTCCGAGAGCAATTCCCGGATGCCCATTTCATCATCTACCACCAGGATGGTTGCCATTTACGCTGCCTTTGTCTGCTCACTTGCTTTTGTCTTGGCGGAAGCCGCCCCGTCCTGTGCACCGGATTCGGCGCCTGGCGTATCGCTCGCCATCTGCAGGAAGAGGATCGACACCTGCGCACCCTCGACGGTCTCGCCGTGCATGCGATTGCGCAGATCGATCCGCGCGCCGTGCTCGTCAACGATTTTCTTGACCGTGGCCAGCCCGAGCCCCGTGCCCTTCGCCTTCGTCGTCACGTAAGGCTCGAACGCGCGCGTCAGGATGCGTGCCGGAAAACCGGGCCCGTTGTCGGACACGGTCAGACGTACCGCGACGCGCGTTTTGCCCTCGGCGTCGGGGTCGCCATATTCTACTGTCTTGGTTTCGATCAACACACGCGGATGCGCGGACTCCGCGACCGAATCCTGCGCATTCTGCAGCAGGTTATGAATCACCTGGCGCAATTGCGTCGCGTCGCCGCGAATCACCGGCAGCGACGGCGCGAGCTCGGCGACGATCGCGCTCTTGCCTTCGCCGACGCCGTACAGCCCGAGCACCTCGCTCGCCAGTTCGTTCAACTGCAGGTTCGCGAGCACCGCCGGCGGCGTGCGCGCGTATTCGCGGAAATCGTCGACCATCCGCTTCATCGCGGCCACCTGGTTCACGATCATCGTCGCGCCGCGCTTGAGCACGTCCGCGTCGGGCGGCGCGAGCTTGTCGGACAGCTTCATCTGCAACCGCTCGGCCGACAGCTGGATCGGCGTCAGCGGATTCTTGATCTCGTGCGCGAGCCGCCGCGCGACCTCGCCCCACGCGACCGAACGCTGTGCGGAAATCACGTCGGAGATGTCGTCGAACACGACGACGTAACCGGACGTCTGTGGATCGTCGGCTTGCCCCTCGACCGTCGACACGAGACGCGTGCCGCGCACGAGCAGCGTCAGCGGCTCGGTTTCGCCCGGCACCTCGATCGCGAACTGCTGCTGCCAGTGGCCGCGATCGCCGCTGCCGCCGTCGGACGCCGCCTCGCGATCGGCGAACGCCTTGCGCACCATCGCGCCGAACCCGGCGGCCACGCCGATCCGGTCGAGCGTCGTGCCGATCAGCGAGTTGAACGGTTGCCGGAAGATTCGCTCGGCGCCGCGATTGGCCGTCGTCAGCCGGAACTGGCGGTCGAGCACGAACACGCCGGCCGTCAGGTTCGCGAGGATGCTCTCGAGATACGTCTTCGAATGCTCGAGCGCGATGCGGTTCTTCTCGACCGCGAGCCGCGCCTCGGACAACTGGCGCGTCATCGCGTTGAACGACTGCGTGAGGAAGCCGAGTTCGTCGCGCGTCTTGATCTCGCGCTTCGGCGTGTAGTCGCCTTCCGTGATCTCCTTCGTGCCCTGCGCGAGCAGGAACAGCGGCCGCGCGAGCTGCTGGCCGAGCGCGAGCGCGAGCATCATCGCGATGAAGGTCGCGAGGAACAGCGCGAGCGTCAGCGTGCCGATGTACATCTTGCGCAGGCCCGTGCGGCCGAGCGACTTTTCCTGGTACTCGCGGTACGCGCGCTGCACGGCGTCCGCGTTGTGCGCGAGCGTCGGCGGCACCGGCTGCGTGAGCTGCAGGAACCGCTCCGCCGGCTGCAGCAGCGACGTCGTCGCATCGGGAATCGGGCGCACGACGCGCAGCCGCAACGCGCCCTTCGCGCCATGCGCGCGCGGGTCGCCGTCGACTTCGCCCTCGATCGCCGCATACGCGCCGTGTTCGCGCGCCTGGCTCAGCATCAGCGGCGTCGGCAGGTCGTCCGGAATCAGCGCCGCGAAATTGCCCGACGCCTGCGCGACGATGTGCAGGTCGGGCGCCGCGCCCGAGCCGCCGCGGCTCGGCTCGACGATCGTCGCGTCCTGCACGCCGAACTGGTCGCGCAGCCGCAGCAGCGTGAGCGTCGTGCCGTTCGTGTTCGCATCGACGCTCGCGAGCTGGTCGGACATCAGCCGCGCCTTCGTCTGCAGATCGGACAGCGACGCATCGAGCATCCCGCGGCCGAGGTTCAGCCCGGCCGTCAGCGCCGTCTCGACGTTCACGTCGAACCACGACTCGATACTGCGCGACACGAACTGGTACGACACGACGTAGATGATCCCGCCCGGCACCACGCCGACGAGCGCGAAGAACACCGCGAGCTTCGCGAGCAGCCGCGTGCCGAACTTGCCCTTGCGCAGGCGCACGACGATCATCCCGATCAGCCCGAGCACCACGAGCAGGAACACGAGCGCGACGACGATGTTCGTCGCGTACAGCCACGAGTAGTAGCGGTCGAAGAATTCGGTGTTCGCGCTCGCGGCCGCGAGCAGGACGAGCAGCAGCAGCGCGGTCAGCGCGACGGTCGAGACGATCACGCGGATGAGGAGGCTCTTCCCGCTGGCCGCGCGGCGTACTTTATTTAGCACGTTCGGTCACCGTGAAGTTGAAGCGCTTCCAGTCCGACCCGAGCGTCCAGTCGCGGTTGTTCACAGCATCGACCTGGAACGGCTTCGGCATCAGCGCCGTATCGAGCTGCATCCGCACCGATGCCGTGTAGGTTTCGCCCGCGCGCACCTGGTTGCGGTCGATCACGTGCCACGACGTGATGTGGCGGACCACCGCGAGCGCATCCTTCAGCGACGGGAAGCCAAGCTGCAGGCCGCCCGTCGACACGCGATACTCGCGCGTGAGCGGCTGGAACGACAGGCGAATCGTCTGCGTGACCGACACCGGCTGCTCGTCGAACCAGTACCAGCGCGCGCGGCTCAGTTCGAAGTCGGTCGTGAAGTAAAGCGGGATGCCCTTGTTGACGGCATCCTCGAGGCTCGGATTCAGCTCGAAGTCGAAACGCGCGTCCAGGCTCCAGCCGCTTCCGTCCGACTGAAGCGACGCGCGCTGCACGGCGATCGATTCGGCATGCGCCGGCCGGACGACGGCCAGGCACAGCGTCAACGCGACCAGCAAGACGGCCGCGAGCCGAAATGGAAAAAGGTGTTTGATCGTCACCGTTTCTGAAACCGCGCGTAGAAAAATCCGTCGTGATCGATGTTCTGGTCGAGTGCGCCGGCGGCCGCCCGCCCCTGCACGCCGCCCGGCAGCAGTTGGCCAGGGGCGTCCAATCGTACCGCATCTTCGCAGGCCGCTTCAAACCAGCGGGCCTGCCATTCGCCTTCCTCAGGAAAGATCGAACAGGTCACGTAAAGCAGTTCGCCGCCCGGCTTCACGAGCGGCCACAGCGCCGACAGGATGCGACGCTGCTCCGCGACGAGCGCCGGGATGTCGGCCTCGCGGCGCAGCCAACGGATATCGGGATGCCGCCGCACGATACCGGATGCCGAGCACGGCACGTCGGCCAGGATGCGATCGAACGGGCGCCCGTCGTACCACGCGTGCGGCGTGCCCGCGTCGCCGACGCACACGTTCGCTGCGAGCGACAGGCGCACGAGATTCTCGCCGATGCGCGCCGCGCGCGTCGCGTCGCTTTCGAGCGCCACGACGTCCGCATCGGCGAGCTCGAGAATATGGCCGGTCTTGCCGCCGGGCGCCGCGCACGCGTCGAGCACGCGCATGCCGTCGCGCGCGCCGAGCCATTCGGCCGCGAGCTGCGCGCCGGCGTCCTGCACCGACACCACGCCGTCGGCGAATCCCGGAATGCGATCCACCGGCAGCGCCGATGCGAGCCGCACCGCATGCCGGCCGATCGCGGTCGCGTCGATCCCGCTTGCGCGCAACGTGTCGAGATACGCATCGACGCTCGCGCGACGCGCATTCACGCGCAGCGTCAACGGCCCCTGACGCTCGCCGGCCGCGAGGATCGCCTGCCACGCGTCCGGCCATGCGCGCTTCACCGCATCGACCCACCACGCGCGGTAGTTCCAGTGCGCGACCGGGTCGTCCTGCATCGCCGCGGCGAGTGCGTCGCGCTCACGCAGGAAACGGCGCAGCACCGCGTTGACCATCCCCTTCGCGAATGCGAACTCGCGCCGCGCACCGATGACCGTGACGGCCTGGTCGACCACCGTGAACGCCGGGTACGCGGCCTCGTCCGCCGGGTCGAGCAGCAGCGCGAACGCGCCGGCGAGCACCGCGTGCACGTGCGCGGGCGGCGCCTTGTCGATGAACTTGCCGATCAGCCAGTCCGCGCTGCCGAGGCGGCGCATCGTCCGGTAGGCGACGTCCTGCGTCGCGCCGCGCGCGAGCGCCTGCGCACCGGACGGCATCTGCGCGAACACCGCCGACAGCGCCGCCGGCAACGCGGTGCCGCGTCGCACCGCATCGACCGCCTGCGCGGCCGCGTCGAGCGCGAAGCCGAGCGAATCGGGCGCCAGGTGCAGCGCGGACAGGCGCGCCGGGCGGCCGGAAGAAGTCGGAGCGGAAAAACGGGGTCGTGTCATCGGTGCGGAATCGGCAAACAAGCGCCACAATCGGGTGCGACAAACCAATGCGGCAAGCAGCGGCGGCAAACGGCGGGATCGCGGCCGCCAGGTGGCCCTGCGATCCCAAACCGCGCATTGTAGCGTGCGACCATGCCGCCCCCTTTGGCCCCTTTACGGCGCGCACAAATGAAACACCCCGCAGCGCGGAGCATGCGGGGTGGCGGAGCGGCCTGCGCGCGGCAACGGCCGCGCGCTACGCCGGGGCATCAATCGAAGCGGCCGGTGCGCGCCATCTCCATCAGGCGCGCGATGCGCTCCTCGGTGGCCGGGTGCGTCGAGAACAGGTTCTGCAGGCCACCGCCGTGCAGCGGGTTCATGATCATCATCTGCGCGGTGGCCGGATGCGCCTCGGCCGCCTGGAACGGGATGCCCGCCGCGTAGCGATGGATCTTGTCGAGTGCGGTGGCCAGCGACTGCGGATCGCCGGAAATCTGCGCGCCGCCGCGGTCGGCCTCGAACTCGCGGGCCCGCGAAATCGCCATCTGGATCAAGGCGCCTGCGATCGGGGCGAGCAGCGCGACCGCGATACCCGCGATCGGGTTGGCCGGCCGGCCGTTCTCGTCGCGCCCGCCAAAGAACATCGCGAAGTTCGCGAGCGCCGAAATCGCGCCCGCCATCGTCGCGGTGATCGTCGAGATCAGGATGTCGCGGTGCTTCACGTGCGCGAGCTCGTGCGCCATCACGCCGCGCATCTCGCGCTCCGACAGCACGCGCAGGATGCCCGTCGTCGCCGCGACCGCCGCGTGCTCGGGGTTGCGGCCCGTCGCGAACGCGTTCGGCGCGTCCTCGTTGATCAGGTAGACGCGCGGCATCGGCAGATTCGCGCGCGTGGCCAGCTCGCGCACCATCCGGTAGAACTGCGGCGCCGTGCTCTCGTCGACTTCCTGCGCGTTGTACATGCGCAGCACCATCTTGTCGGAGAACCAGTACGAGAAGAAATTCATGCCGAGCGCGAACAGCAGCGCGATCGTCATGCCGCGCGAGCCGCCGATCATCCCGCCGATCACGATGAACAGGGCCGTGATCGCGGCCATCAGCATCGCCGTTTTGACCCAATTGAACATACCCACTCCTTATCCGTCAGGGGACCCGCCGCGCATGACAGCGCACGGCGGAAAATTGTAAGCGATTTGTTAGATAAGGTCTCGCCGGAAAAATTCAATCTCAGCGTTGCGCGCTCGCCAGACGAAGGCCGAGGCCGACGAAAGCGCTGCCGACCGTGCGGTCAAGCCACTTCTTGACGCCCGGCTTGCCGGCGAAGCGCTGCGTGACGCTGCCCGCCACCCACGCGACGACGCTCGTCCAGACCGTGCTCATCGCGACGAACACCGCGCCGAGGGTCAGGAATGCCCAGGCCTTGTGCGGACTGTCGGCCGACACGAACTGCGGGAAGAACGACACGAAGAACAGCACGACCTTCGGATTCAGCACGTTGGTCCAGAAACCCTGCATGAACAGCTGCCGCAGCGGCCTGGCGGCCGCGGCGTGCGTGGCTTCGGCGCCCGACGGCGCGGCGGCCTGCTTCGCGACGATCATCCGCACGCCGAGATAGATCAGATACGCGGCGCCGACCAGCTTGATCACCGTGAACGCGGTTGCCGACGCCGCCAGCA
The DNA here is from genome assembly GCF_001526325.1 of Burkholderia sp. MSMB1826. Lineage (NCBI taxonomy): Bacteria > Pseudomonadati > Pseudomonadota > Betaproteobacteria > Burkholderiales > Burkholderiaceae > Burkholderia > Burkholderia sp. MSMB1826. Next base: position 66,487 of record NZ_LOYN01000026.1, on the reverse strand, counting down.
GCGCGGTCAGGCCGAATGCGCATGCGAGCGCGTGGACGCAGCAGCCGGCCGAAATACCGAACGCCGACATCAGCCCCGCGCCGCGCCCCTGCGCGACGCTGCGGCCGATGATGTAGGCCGTGTCGGGGCCGGGCGTGATGTTCAGCAGGAAAACCGCGAACACGAAGAAGCCGAAATGGACGATGCCGAACATGAAAACCTCGAAACCGGAAAGCGCAGGGAAATTCTACGCGTGCCTGCGGCCCCGCGCGACTCGGCCGTCCGGCCAGTTGCGCGGGGCCGGCGAATCCGGTCGAATGGCGCTCAGGCCGTGTCAGTCGATGTCGGGCAGCGCGAAACGCTGGCCCGCGGCGAGCGGCGAACCGGCGAGGAATTCGCGCGCGGGCAGCCGCTTGCCGCCCGGCTTCTGCAACTGCGTGACGCGCAGCGCGCCGCTGCCGCATGCGACCACCACGCCTTCCGGCGCGGCCTCGACGATCGTGCCGGGCGCCGCGTCGCCGCGCGCCGCCACGGGCTCGGCCGCCCACAGCTTGATGGCCGCACCGTCGAGCGTCGCGACGCCGCCCGGGAACGGATCGAACGCACGCACCTGCCGCGCGAGCACGTCGGCGGGCTTGCGCCAGTCGAGCGCCGCTTCGTGCTTGCCGATCTTTTCCGCGTAGCTCACGCCGTCGGCCGGCTGCGGCGTCGCCGGCAGCGCGCCGTCGCGCTCGAGCCGCACGAGCGCGTCGACGATCAGTCGCGCGCCGTCGGCGGCGAGCCGGTCGTGCAGCGTCGCGGTCGTATCGTCGGGCGCGATCGCGATGCGCGCCTCGTCGATCATCGCGCCGGTGTCGAGGCCGGCATCCATCTGCATCAGCGTGACGCCGGTCTCGGCGTCGCCCGCTTCGATCGCGCGATGGATCGGTGCGGCGCCGCGCCAGCGCGGCAGCAGCGACGCGTGGATGTTGATGCAGCCGGCGCGCGGGATGTCGAGCACCTCCTGCGGCAGCAGCAGGCCGTACGCGGCCACCACCATCACGTCGTGCGGCGTCGTGCGCAGCAGCTCGATCGCGTCGGCCGCCTCCGCCGGATACTTGCCCGCGCGGCGCAGCGACGGCGGCTGCGCGACGGTCATCCCGTGCTCGACGGCGTAGCGCTTCACCGCGCTCGCCTGGAGTTTCATCCCGCGGCCGGCCGGGCGATCGGGCTGGGTGAGCACGAGCGGCACCGGGAAACCGGCCTCGTGGATCGCGGCGAGGGCAGCCGCGGCGAATTCCGGCGTGCCGGCAAAAATCACGCGCAACGTATGGGTCATGACAGCGTTCGGGGTCGGGCTGGGCGTACGCGCATCACATCGCGCGTTCGAGTTTCTTCATCTTCGTCTTGATGCGCGTCTGCTTGAGCGGCGACAGGTATTCGACGAATACGCGGCCCATCAGGTGATCCATCTCGTGCTGGACGCACACGGCGAGCAGGCCTTCGCAGTCGAGCTCGAACGTCTCGCCCTGCTCGTTGAGCGCGCGGACGCGCACGTGGTCGGGGCGTTCGACTTCGTCGTAGATGCCGGGCACCGACAGGCAACCCTCTTCGTAGATCTGCTTCGCGTCGCTCGACCACACGATCTCCGGGTTGATGAACGCGCGCAGCTCGTTCTTCTCCTCGGAGACGTCGATCACGATCACGCGCTCGTGCACGTCGACCTGCGTGGCCGCCAGGCCGATGCCGGGCGCCGCGTACATGGTCTCGGCCATGTCGGCGACGAGCTTGCGGATCCGGTCGTCGACCTTGTCGACGGGTTTGGCGACCTTGTGCAGCCGCTTGTCGGGGTAATGAAGAATATTGAGCAAAGCCATGGCGTTCGGTATTCGGTGGAGCGGCGTGCCGCATCGGCCATCCGGCCGGCTGGCGCCGCCGCCGGGATGCAATGAAGATGAGGCGGATGCGTGGCATATCAATGCCGCGGATCGCGCCTCCTGCAATCGGCCGGGCGCCTGCGCGCACGGCCCTGTCGAGTATTTCGGATGATGAAAATTTTATCATGGCGCCACGCGCTGCGCTGGCCGCCGCATTCGAGGGCAGCCTCATGTCGCCGCAAGCGCTGACGCCCTCCGCGCTGCGCGCATGGCTGCAGCTCGCGCATGCGCCCGGTCTCTCGCCCGCCGTGTTGCAGGCGCTGCTCGCGGCATTCGGCTCGCCGGCGGCGGTGCTGTGCGCGTCCGGCCAGGCCATCGCCGCCGTGAGCAGCCCCGCCGCCGCGCAAGCCGTGCGCGCGAGCGAGCGCGACGATCTCGATACGCGCACCGACGCCGCACTCGCCTGGCTCGACGGGCCGGGCAACGTGCTCGTCACGCTGAGCGATCCGGCCTACCCGCCGCGGCTTCGCGACCTGCACGATCCGCCGCCGCTGCTATATGTAAAGGGGCGGCTCGACCTGCTGCACGCACGCGGCCTCGCCGTGGTCGGCAGCCGCCATGCGACGCCGCAGGGGCTCGCCGACGCAACGCATTTCGCCCACGCGTTGTCCGACGCGGGCCTCACGATCGTCTCGGGCCTCGCGCTCGGGATCGACGGCGCCGCGCATCGCGGCGGGCTCGACGGCCGGTCGGGCACCGTCGCGGTGATCGCGACGGGCGCCGATCTCGTCTATCCGGCGCGGCACCGCGCGCTCGCCCACGAAATCGCCGCGCACGGCGCGATCGTGTCGGAATGGCCGCTCGGCACGCCGGCCCGTGCCGCGCATTTTCCGCAGCGCAACCGGATGATCGCCGCGCTCGCGCTCGGCGTGCTCGTCGTCGAGGCCGCCCCGCGCTCGGGCTCGCTGATCACCGCGCGGCTCGCAAACGAACTGGGGCGCGATGTGTTCGCGATACCCGGCTCGATCCACGCGCCGCTCGCGCAGGGCTGCCACGCGCTGATCCGCGACGGCGCAAAGCTCACCGCGGCGCCGCTCGACGTGCTCGAGGAATACGGGCTCGGCGAGCCGGCGGCGCACAGCACGGGCGGCGCGGCGCGCGCCGGCCACCCGCGCGCGAACGCCGGCGAAATCCGCGCGCCCGGGCCCGGCACGGCCGGCAGCGCGCCAGCGGATCGCGCCGCAACGGCTGCCGCGCCGCCCCGATCCGAAGCCCCGCCACCGGACGATCCGTCGGAACGAGCGGTGCTCGTCGCATTGGGATACGGCCCCGTGACGTACGAATGGCTCGCCGAGCACAGTGGCCTGCCCGACGACGTGCTGCATGGCGCGCTGCTCGCGCTGGAACTGGCCGGCCGCATCGCGAGCGTCGCCGGCGGCCGCTTCGCGCGGCTCGACGCGGCGCCCACCCCGTCCGCGCGGGGCATGCTACAGTCCCCGCCATAGGGGCGGCCCGGCCGCCGACGATATCCAAGGAATTCCATGCCCGCGCTGAATCTCGACACCGATGCGGATCGGATCGCCGAGCGCCTCGCCGATCCCGGCACGTTGCTGGTCGCCTGCCTGTGCGCCGAGTGGTGCGGCACGTGCCGTGACTACCGGAGCGCCTTCGACCGGCTCGCCGACGCGCATCCGGACGCCTGCTTCGCCTGGATCGACATCGAAACCCATGCCGATCGGCTCGACGATCTCGACGTCGAGAACTTCCCGACCATCCTGATCGAGGACGCCCACACCGCACGCTTCTTCGGCACGGTGCTGCCGCACGCGGCGATCGTCGAGCGCATGCTGTCCGACTTGAGCGCGGTGCCCGGTGCGCCGCACGCACCGAAATTGCGCGACGTCCTGAACGTCGAAGCCTGAATTCGCGGCCCGGAGCGGCAGTTTTTGCGCAGGCTTGCGCGCCCCGCCGCGCCGGGCGCTTGCCGCCGTTGCGGCCCCCCTCTATGATGAGCCGCTTTTTACACGCCGAGCCGCCGTCGCTGCGGCGTGTGCTATAAAGCGGTCGTAAAAGGGACCCACAACCGGCGAACCCGGTCTACCAACACACACCTGTCATGTCCAAAGCACTGATCATTGCGGAAAAGCCTTCTGTCGCGAACGACATCGCACGCGCTTTGGGCGGCTTTACCAAGCATGACGAGTATTACGAGAGCGACGATTTCGTCCTTTCGTCCGCTGTCGGCCACCTGCTGGAAATCGCAGCCCCGGAGGAGTACGAGGTCAAGCGCGGGAAATGGAGCTTCGCGCATCTGCCCGTCATTCCCCCGCATTTCGACCTGAACCCGATCGCAAAAAGCGAGTCGCGCCTCAAGGTGCTCACGAAACTGATGAAGCGCAAGGACGTCGACCGCCTGATCAACGCATGTGACGCGGGGCGCGAAGGCGAGCTGATTTTCCGCCTGATCGCGCAGCACGCGAAGGCAAAACAGCCGGTCCAGCGTCTGTGGCTGCAATCGATGACGCCGCAGGCGATCCGCGATGGGTTCGCGAACCTGCGCAGCGACTCGGACATGCAACCGCTCGCCGACGCCGCCCGCTGCCGCTCGGAAGCCGACTGGCTCGTCGGGATCAACGGCACCCGCGCGATGACCGCGTTCAACAGCAAGGGCGGCGGCTTCTTCCTGACCACCGTCGGCCGCGTGCAGACGCCAACGTTGTCGATCGTCGTCGAACGTGAAGAGAAAATCCGTCGCTTCGTCCCGCGCGACTACTGGGAAGTGAAGGCCGAATTCGCGTGCGCGGGCGGCTTCTACGAAGGAAAGTGGTTCGACCCGAAATTCAAGCGCGACGAATTCGATCCGGAAAAGCGCGACTCCCGCCTGTGGAGCCTGCCGGCGGCCGAAACGATCGTCGCCGCCTGTCGCGACCAGGTCGGCACGGTGTCCGAGGAATCGAAGCCGTCGACGCAACTGTCGCCGCTGCTGTTCGACCTGACGAGCCTGCAGCGCGAGGCGAACAGCCGCTTCGGCTTCTCCGCGAAGAACACGCTCGGCCTCGCCCAGGCGCTGTATGAAAAGCACAAGGTGCTGACCTACCCGCGTACCGATGCGCGCGCGCTGCCGGAAGACTATCTGTCGACGGTCCAGTCCACGCTCGAGATGCTCAAGGAGAGCCACAACTATCTGCCGCATGCGAAGCAGGTGCTCGACAAGGGCTGGGTGAAGCCGAACAAGCGGATCTTCGACAACTCGAAGATCAGCGACCACTTTGCCATCATCCCGACGCTGCAGGCGCCGAAGTCGCTGTCCGAGCCGGAGCAGAAGCTGTACGACATGGTCGTGAAGCGCTTCCTCGCGGTGTTCTTCCCGGCAGCCGAATTCCGCGTGACGACCCGGATCACCGAAGTCGCCGGCCATCACTTCAAGACCGAAGGCAAGGTGCTCGTCGAGCCGGGCTGGCTGCAGGTGTACGGCCGCGACGCCGAAGGCGCGGACGCGAACCTCGTGCCGGTACAGAAGGACGAGAAGGTGAAGACGGACGAGATCGCCGCCGTCGCGCTGGTGACGAAGCCGCCCGCACGCTACTCGGAAGCGACGCTGCTGTCGGCGATGGAAGGCGCGGGCAAGCTGGTCGAGGACGACGAGCTGCGCGAGGCGATGGCCGCGAAGGGCCTCGGCACGCCGGCGACGCGCGCGGCGATCATCGAAGGCCTGCTCGGCGAGAAGTATCTGCTGCGCGAAGGCCGCGAACTGATTCCGACCGCGAAGGCATTCCAGTTGATGACGCTGCTGCGCGGCCTCGGCGTGAAGGAACTCACGGCGCCCGAGCTCACCGGCGAATGGGAATACAAGCTGTCGCAGATGGAGCGCGGCAATCTCGGCCGCGACGCGTTCATGCAGGAAATCGCCCGCATGACGCAGCAGATCGTCAAGCGCGCGAAGGAATACGATTCGGACACGATCCCCGGCGACTACGCGACCCTCGAGACACCGTGCCCGAACTGCGGTGGCCAGGTGAAGGAAAACTACCGCCGCTTTGCGTGCACGAAGTGCGATTTCTCGATCTCGAAGATTCCGGGCAGCCGGCAATTCGAGATCCCGGAAGTCGAGGAGCTGCTGCAGAAGAAGGAAATCGGGCCGCTGTCGGGGTTCCGCAGCAAGATGGGCCGCCCGTTCTCGGCGATCCTCAAGCTGTCGTTCGACGACGAGACGAAGAACTACAAGCTCGAGTTCGATTTCGGCCAGGATCAGGGCGGTGACGAAGGCGAAGCGCCCGACTTCTCGGCGCAGGAACCGGTCGGCGCGTGCCCGAAGTGCAAGGGCCGCGTGTTCGAGCACGGGATGAGCTACGTGTGCGAGCACTCGGTGGCGAACCCGAAGACCTGCGACTTCCGCTCGGGCAAGGTGATCCTGCAGCAGGAAATCACGCGCGAGCAGATGGGCAAGCTGCTTGCCGACGGTCGCACGGATCTGCTGCCGAACTTCAAGTCGTCGCGTACCGGCCGCAACTTCAAGGCGTTCCTCGTGAAGCAGCCGGACGGCAAGATCGGCTTCGAGTTCGAGAAGAAGGAGCCGAAGGCGGCCGCCGCGAAGAAGACGGCCAAATCGGCGGCGAAGGATGCCGAAACCGTGACCGAAGGCGCCGAAGAGAAACCGGCACCGGCCCGCAAGACCGCCGCACGCAAGACGACGGCGCGCAAGACGGGTTCGTGACGTCCCGGCCGCCGGGCGCCGCTTGCGGCGCGTCCGGCGCCGGTACGCAGCCATAAAAAAACGCGGATCGATCGATCCGCGTTTTTTTCGTGCCGGCCTCCGAGCCGTTACAGCGGCGACGGCACCGCCACGCGCGTGCGCGGCGAGCGCGCAAGACGCGGCTGCAGGTTCGGATCGGTCGACTCGGGCTGCTCGGCCCGCATCTCCACGCCGATCGGCGGCGGCGTCGCGCCCTGCGCGGCCCACTGCTCGCCCATCATCGCGTCGGTCGAGTGGCTGAAATGTTCGACGAGGTGGTCGATGAACGTGCGCACCTTGGCCGGCAGGTGGCGCCGGCTCGGGTAGGCGATGTTGATCTCGACCTGCGGCAGCCGGAATTCCGGCAGCAGCCGCACGAGCGCGCCGCGCGCGATGTCGCTGCCGATCAGGTAGCTCGGCAGGATCGCGACGCCCATTCCGAGCAACGCGAACTGGCGCAGCATCGCGGTGTTGTTCGCGACGATCACGTTGGTCGGGCGCACACGCACTTCGCCGTCCGGCCCCGTGAACACGCGCTCGTCGCCCCAGTATTCGGTCGGCAGGCTCAAGGCCGGGTGCTCGGCGAGCTGTTCCGGATGAATCGGCACGCCGTGCTTCTCCAGATAGCTCGGCGTCGCGCACACGGTCATGCAACCGGTGGTGAGACGCCGCGTGACGATGCTCGCGCTGCGCATCTGGCGCGTGACGACGATGCCGACGTCGAAGCCTTCCTCGACGAGATCGACCTGCCGGTCGACCAGCGTGAGATCCGGCACCACTTTGGGGAAATTCTCCGTGTACGACTGCAGCACGGGAGCGAGGTTGTGCAGGCCGAACACGACCGGCGCAACGATGCGCAGCGTGCCGACCGGCTCGTGATTGCGTGCGACGACCATCTGCTCGACGTCCTCGAGCTCGTCGAGGATCTGGCGGGCACGCTCGAGATAGACCTGACCCGACTCCGTCAGGGAGAGGCTGCGCGTGGTGCGGTTGAGCAAACGCGTGCCGAGCCGGCCTTCCAGATCGGCGACGTGGCGCGTCGCGACCGCGTTGGAGATATCCATTGCGCTCGCGGCCCGCGCGAAACTGCCGAGATCTGCAACCTTGACGAACACGCGCATCGACTGCAAATGATCCATAAACGACTCCTGCCGCTGTTACAACTTCAAAAAGATGAAGCAAATGCGTAATTCTCCTACGACAGCGGAAATGATGCAGAGTTGCTCAACAAGGGGCCGGTTGACGATAAAAATAGTCAAAAATCCTCGGCTTCCGCGGATAGTTGATCCAATTATTCTGCTTGGAGCAACAATTGGGTGAACCTCGGCGTGTAAGCGGCCGAATCAGAAAGGACGTGTTTGATGCGACACAACAGCGCACCGCTTCGCACGGCGCGCGAGTGGCGCCGGGGGTGACTGGCGCCGATTGCGGCGGAGCGTAACAACCTGTTAAAAAGACACCACGAAGGCGGCCGGCGTAGCATCATGTCGGCCCCGGCCGGGCAGAGCGGGCGCGCAAGGCGCGCCGCCGCCCGTGCCGCTTTCAACGCGCGACACCCCGTTCACCATGAAAATTGCCATCCTCGACGATTACCAGGACGCCGTCCGCAAGCTGAACTGCTTCGAGATGCTCGCCGGCCACGACGTAAAGGTCTTCAACAATACGGTGCGCGGCCTGGGACAGCTCGCCAGCCGTCTGGCGGAAGTCGAGGCGCTCGTGCTGATTCGTGAACGGACCCCGATTACTTCGCAGTTGCTCTCGAAGCTGCCGAACCTGCGCATGATCAGCCAGACCGGCCGGGTGTCGAGCCACATCGATCTCGACGCGTGTACCGACCGCGGCATCGCAGTGCTCGAAGGCACCGGTTCGCCGGTCGCGCCGGCCGAGCTGACCTGGGCGCTCGTGATGGCCGCCCAGCGCCGCATTCCGCAGTACGTCGCGAACCTGAAGCAGGGCGCCTGGCAGCAGTCGGGCCTGAAGACGTCGGCGCTGCCGCCGAACTTCGGCCTCGGCCAGGTGCTGCGCGGCCAGACGCTCGGCATCTGGGGCTACGGCAAGATCGGCCGTCTCGTCGCCGGCTACGGCAAGGCGTTCGGGATGAACGTGCTGATCTGGGGCCGCGAGCATTCGCTCGAAGCCGCGCGCGCCGACGGCTACACGGCCGCGCAGAGTCGCGAAGCGCTGTTCGAGCAGAGCGACGTGCTGTCGCTGCACCTGCGCCTGCACGACGACACGCGCGGGATCGTGAAGCAGGAAGACCTGATGCGGATGAAGCCGACGTCGCTGCTCGTCAACACGAGCCGCGCCGAGTTGCTCGAGGACAACGCGCTCGTCAACGCGCTGTCGCACAACCGTCCGGGGATGGTCGCGATCGACGTGTTCGAAAGCGAGCCGATCCTGCAGGGCTACAGCCTGCTGCGGATGGAAAACGTGATCTGCACGCCGCACATCGGCTACGTCGAACGCGAAAGCTACGAGCTGTATTTCAGTGCCGCATTCCGCAACATTCTCGCGTTCGACGACGGCGACATGTCGAGCGTCGCGAATCCGGAAGCGCTGACGCCGATCCGCAAGCGCTGATCGCACGGGCTGCGCACGCCGCGCGGCCCCGCTGCTCCATTCCCGATCGTCAGGCGGCCACGCGGCCGCCCGTCATCGCGCCGACACGCGTGAGGAAGTGCTCGCCGTCGCGCCGACCGAGATCGTACGCATGCCGCATCTGCGACGGGCTCGTGTAATCCCAGCTCGAAATCGGTACCTTGCTCGACGGCTGCACGTACAGCCGCCGCTGGTCGCCATGCGCGACCGTGAACATCTGCGGACGCGGATACAGGCGCGTGACGAGCACCAGCACGTCGCCCGGTGACGGGTCGAGCGCATCGACCGGCACGTTGTCGACCATCCCGCCGTCGAGCACCGGCCGGCCGCCGCGCCGCAGCACCGGCGTGAACGGCGGCGTGCAGGACGACTGCAGGATCAGGTCGGCGAGTTCGTCGACTTGCGTGCAGGCCTGCGCACGCACGAATTCGGGCCGGAAACCGAGTGTGCGCCCGAGCGTCGGATGCAGCGTCTTGCGCACGTACTTTTCGATGTTGTACGCGACGAGGCCGGCGGCGACCGCGCTGCGCGCGCCGAGCCAGCGCGGCACGTGCGACACGCCGATGCGGATCTCCGGCGCCGCGGCGAGCTTCGCGAACGGCTCGCCGTAGATGTCGAGCAACGCCTGGCGGTAGATCCGGTAGTGCGGAAACACCGGCTCGCGCCCAAACAGGTTGCCCCAGTACGCGTTCTTCCGGTTGTGGCGCAGCGCCTCTTCGTAATAGCGCATCACCCACGCGGCGTCGCGCGTATACAGCATGCACGCGGTGGCCGCGCCGGCCGAAATGCCGGTGATCACGCGCGGGCGCAGGTCGAGCGCCGGCTGCGCGACGTCCCAGAAGCCGGCCTGCCACCAGCACCGATTGCCGCCGCCCGCAAAGACGATCTGGTCGAACATCGCGCCGCTCAGCCGACGAGCGCGTAGGTCGACGTCGCGTGGACGGCCATCTTGCCGTCCTCGTCGAACAGCTCGACTTCGCCGAACACGAGATTGCGGCCCATCCGCAGCACGCGCGCGGTGACGAGTACGTCGCCCTTGCGCACGGGACGCATGAAGTTCGTGTTCAGCGACACCGTCGTCATCGGCCGGAATTCGCCGAGCGCGGCCGAGATCGCGACCACCATCGCGGTGTCGGCGGCCGCCGTGAACACCTGGCCGCAGATCACGCCGCCCGAATGGCGGAACTCGCCGGAAAACGGCAGGCGCAGCGTGACGCTGTCGTCGCCGATCGACACGGGGACCAGACCCAGCGAGCGGACCCACGGGGCCAGCAGGCGATCCAGCAATTCGCGGACTGCGTTTTCGTCCATCTTCGACTGTCCAGAAAACGTCGCGCGACCGCCGCGCAACGCGTGTGGCGTCATCATACCGGGAGCGCGCAAACTGCGACCGCTCGTTATCGCGCCGACGGCCGCCGCCGTCTCGACGAAATATTTTCAGGATATTTGCAGAAAAGGCTTGCCAAGCCTGAAATACTCACGCATAATCTTTCTTCTGTTGGGGGCGTTAGCTCAGTTGGTAGAGCAGCGGACTCTTAATCCGTAGGTCGAGTGTTCGAGTCACTCACGCCCCACCAGGAATTCCAAAGGCCGGTCAGCGAAAGCTGACCGGCCTTTTTCGTTCTGGCGCGCCGCACTCGCGGCGCGCGCCTTTCGCGGTACGTCACCGCACGCCCGTCGCGCATCGTTTCCGCTAGAATCGTCCGACAAAATCACACGACCGGCGCACGTATCGTCGTCTGCCGCCGGCACTGAGAGAACACGGGACGTCAGACATGGAAGCATGTGAACGAGACGCGACCATTCAGAGGGCGTGGTCGCGCCAATATCGGCCTGTCCGTCGCGACGGGCCGCTCACCCGGGCACACCCGAACCCGCGCGACGCACGAACCGGATCGCGTCATGCCGGGTAAGAACGCGCTGGTCGCGCTGACGATCGGTGTCGTCCTGTCCGTGCTGACCGGCGCACTCGCCGTCACGGCAAGCCGGGAACCCGGCCATCTGGTCCGCGTGCCGGGCACGGTCGTGCGCATCGTCCAGGACAGCGATGCGATGCGCGCGTACCGGCCGATCGTCGCGTACCTCGCGAACGACGGCCAGCGCCGCGAAGTCGCCGGCAATACCGCATCGACGGTCCCCGCCTACGACATCGGCGAAAACGTCGACGTCCTGCTCGACCCCGACCACCCCGAGCGCCCGGCGCTGATCGACGATTTCACGCAACGTTGGTTTCCGGTGGCCGTGCCGGCGCTGCTCGCCGTCGCGTCGTTCGCGATCGGCAGCGTGCTGATCGCCGGCGAGCGTCGCCGCCGACAATCGGAGCCGGCGCGGCCTCGCGTCGCACGCCAGCCGGCACGGCGCCGCTGGGATGTCGCGATCGTGCTGATTCCGATCGCGATCGGCACGGGCTTCCTCGCCGGCGCCGGCGCGGCCGGCCTGCGTCAGTGGCAGATCGTCCACCACTATGCGCGCTCGACCGGCCATGTGGTCGAGATCGCGAAAAACGGGCGATCGTCGCGGTCGCGCACGTCGCTGTATTCGGCCATCGTCGCGTTCACGACCGACAGCGGACGGCTGATCACGTTCGCCCAAGGCTCGGCGTCGTCGCAGCCGGGCCTGCACAAAGGCGACGCGGTCAGCGTGCTGTACGATCCCGTCACCCCCGAGCGGGCGCTCGTCGACCGCTTCTGGGATCGCTGGGGCCTCACGGCCATCCTGTTCGCGATCGGCGCGCCGTTCCTCGCAGCGGGGCTGTTCGTCGCCGCGACGTTATGGCCCGACCACCACCGGCCGCACGAAGCCGCCCGATGACGCACGCGCGGGGCGGCAACCGTCGCGACGCACGCGTCACCGCTCTCTGAACGCCTCCACCTTCGCGCGATTCCCGCACGTGCGCATGTCGCACCACCGCCGCCCGACACCGCGGCCGCGATCGACGAAGAACCACGTACACCGGCCGCACTGCCGCACGCGCGCGAAATCGACGCTGCGCATCAGATGCTCGAAACCGAGCGCGACCGCATCGATCCAGCGCGACGCCGCGCGCGCGTCGGGCCGCCACGCGAAGCGGCCGCCGATGGCGTCGAACGCGCTACGCCCGATCGCGTCGCGGATCGCCGCCGCGAGCCGGTCCGCCGCGCGCGCGCCCGCGCTGCCGCCGCCTGCGTCCGTCAGATGCGCGATCGCGACGTACGCGTCGTCGCGAAAGCGGTGCAGCGCCGCGAGCTCGTCCGGGCCGTCCTGGCGCGGATGACGCAGCAGCCGCGCCAGATCGTCGGGCGCCAGCAACCCCGCTTTCGCGGCCCATGCGCGCACGGCCGGCCAGTCGACGAGCTTGTCCTCGTCGCGCGTCTTGCCGGTGTCGGCCACGGTGTTCAGAAAATCGAGCGCCGGATGGCCGCCGACGAAATCGGCCGCACGCCATTCATGCCCGTGTCGCGCCGGGTCGGATCGAGTAACCATTTATTCTCGCCTATCGGTTTCACATTCGGAAAATCCGGCGTAACCTGTTAACAACAAAAACAGGTTACCACGGAGAAGCCGATGCTCGAACTCCCGAACCGCTTCGATTTCGAAGGCCACCGGATTGCATGGGGCACGCTCGGCGAAGGCCCGCCGCTCGTGCTCGTACACGGCACGCCGTTTTCGTCGCAGGTATGGCGCCGGATCGCGCCGTGGCTCGCGCGACGCCATCGCGTGTATTTCTACGACCTGCTCGGCTACGGCCAGTCCGACATGCCGGACGCGGACGTGTCGCTGGGCCGTCAGAACGCGCTGTTCGGCGCGCTGCTGAATGAATGGCAACTCGCGCGGCCGCGCGTGCTCGCGCACGACTACGGCGGCGCAACCGTGCTGCGCGCGCATTTTCTCGACGGCATCGCGTATGCGGATCTCACGCTCGTGAACCCGGTCGCGATCGCGCCGCAAGGCTCGCCGTTCGTGCGTCACGTCGCGCAGCACGAAGCCGCGTTCACCGGCTTGCCCGCGTACGCGCATCGTGCGCTCCTGTCGGCCTATCTCGGCAACGCGGTCGCGCAGCCGTTGAGCGAAGACGTGCTGTCGATCCACCGTGCGCCGTGGCTCACGCCGGCCGGCCAAGCCGCGTTCTATCGCCAGATCGCGCAGATGCGCCAGCGCTACATCGAGGAAGCGGAGGCCCGCTACGCGCCGCCGGACTTTCCGGTGCGCATCGTGTGGGGCGAGGAAGACGCGTGGATTCCGCTCGAGCAAGGACAGGCCCTGGCCGATCGCATCGCGAACGGCCGGCTGATCCGCGTCCCTCGCGCGGGCCACCTGGTTCAGGAAGATGCGCCGGAAGCGATCGTCGCGGCCGTGCTCGACGGGTACGCACGGAGCTGAGCCGGTACCGCGTCTCGCGTCACCACACCGGCACGCCTGCGCCGTTCGAGAGGTCCGCGAATTCTACCGACGCGTCGCGGCCCGGCAAAAACGCGAATCGGCCGACGCTACGCGCCGATCGAACCACGCCCGCGCCGGCTGCGATGCCGGCGCGGGCGCGTGACACGTCGCTTACCACGGCAACGAATACGTCTTCGTATTCGTGAAGCTCTTCATCGCCTCCTGCACGCCCTCCTTGTAGCCGAGCCCCGAATCCTTCACGCCGCCGAACGGCGTCAGTTCGAGTCGATAGCCCGGCACCTCGCGCACGTTCACGCTGCCGACTTCCAGCTCGGTGATGAAGCGCGTGATGTGGTCGAAGCGATTCGTGCACACCGACGACGACAGCGCGTAGTCGGTGCTGTTCGACATCCGGATCGCTTCGTCGATGTCGCGAAAGCGCATGATCGGCGACACCGGGCCGAAGGTTTCATGCTTCACCAGCGGCATGTCGGGCGTCACGCGATCGACGACCGTCGGCGAATACAGCGCGCCGTCGCGCACGTTGCCGACCAGCAGCCGCGCACCGCGCGCGATCGCGTCGTTCACCTGCTGCTCGCAGAACTTCGCGGCCGCTTCGTCGATCACGGTGCCCATGTCGATCGACGGATCGGACGGATTGCCGTACGACCACGCACGCGTTTTCTCGACGACCAGCTCCGTGAAGCGATCGGCCACCGCCTCGTGCACGAGCATCCGCTTGATCGCCGTGCAGCGCTGCCCCGAATTCCTGTACGAGCCCGACACCGCGAGCGTGCTCGCTTCGTCGAGATCGGCGTCTTCCATCACGATGATCGGATCGTTGCCGCCGAGTTCGAGCACCGCGCGCCGGTAGCCCATCCGCGCGGCGATCGACTTGCCGATCGACACGCCGCCGGTGAACGTGATGAGATCGATCGCCGGGTTCGTGATCAGCTCGTCGGCGATCTCCTTCGGGTCGCCGGTGATCACCTGCAGCATCTGCGGCGGCAGGCCGGCTTCGTACAGGATGTCCGCGAACAGGTAGCACGACAGCGGCACCTTCTCCGACGGCTTCACGACGATCCGGTTGTTGGTCGCCACCGACGGCACGATCTTGTGCGCGACCTGGTTCATCGGGTGATTGAACGGGGTGATCGCCGAAATCACGCCGAGCAGCGGGTCGCGCTGCGTGTACACGCGGCGCTTCTTGCCGTGCGGCGTCAGATCGCACGAGAAGATCTGCCCGTCGTCCTTCAGCACTTCGCCGGCGCCGAACGTCAGCACGTCGGCCACGCGGCCGGCTTCGTACGTCGAATCCTTGATGCACAACCCGGCCTCGGCCGTGATCAGCGCCGCGATCTCCGCGGTGCGCGCACGCACGATGTCGGCCGCGCGGCGCAGGATCGCCGCGCGATCATGGCGCGTGAGCGTCGGCCGGTACGCATGCGCAACCGCGAATGCGCGGCGCACGTCGTCGAGCGTCGCCTTCGGCACGGTGCCGACCAGCGCGCCGTCGTACGGGTTGCGCACGTCGATGACCGCGTCGCGGTGGATCCTCTCACCGTCGATTCGCAGTGCCTCACGACGAAGCGTGCGGACATCCGACGATTCTGCAATGGCGTTCATGAGTGTCTCCTGGCGGATGCGTCCGTGTCACTGCAGGTGGTTGAGCGCGATGTCGATGATGTCGAAATTGCGCAGCCGTGCGCGGCCCGCGACGTCGGTCGCGACCGGCTTGCTGAAGATCAGCGGCACGATCTGTTCGGAGATCCCGCCGTGCGAGCGCAGCGGCACGTCGAGGCCCGACAGGTCGTGCTTGATGCGGCGCGTGCCGAGCACGACGTCCTGCTTCGAGATCACGATCAGGTCGCCCATCCGTGCGGGCGGCAGCTCGAAGCGCGCGCAGCCTTCGGCGCCCGTCAGCACGACTTCGATGCCGTCGACCGCGGCGAGCCGCGCGCGCAGCGCATCGGCATCGGCCGTCGCCGGCACGTAGACGGTCGCGAACGAACCGAGCGCACCGTGGTGCACGACGTACGGATCGGTGATCGGCAGGATCACGCGCGCCGCATCGTGGCCGAGCCATTCGTCGAACAGCTCCTGCAGGTAGATCACGTTCGGCTCGCCGGTCTCGTCGTCGTGCTTCGCGTTCATCCCGTGATCGGCCGTGATCGCGACGATCGCACCGAGTTCGTCGAGGCGCCGCAGGTACGTGTCCATCATCGCGTAGAACGCGTTCGCGCCGGGCGTGCCGGGTGCGCACTTGTGCTGCACGTAGTCGGTGGTCGACAGATACATCAGGTCGATCGGGCGCGTCTCGAGCAGGCGCACGCCAGCGGCGAACACGAACTCCGACAGGTCCGCGCTGTACACGCTCGGCACCGGCTTGCCGACCAGCTCGAGCACGTTGTCGATGCCGTTTTCCGCGATGCTCGCTTCGTCGGCCTTCTCCGACGAGAAGCAGATGCCCTTCAGCCCCTTGCCGAGCAGGCGGCGCAGCTTGTCCTTCGCGGTGACGACCGCGACGCGCGCGCCCTGTTCGGCGAAGGTCGCGAGCACGGTGGGCGCGACCAGGTACTTCGGATCGTTCATCAACACCTCGGCGCCGGTGTCGCGATCGTAGAAGTAGTTGCCGCTTATCCCGTGGATCGCCGGCGGCACGCCGGTGACAATCGACAGGTTGTTCGGGTTCGTGAAGCTCGGCACCACGCACTCGCCCTTGAGCGCCGTGCCCGGCTTCAGCAACGTGCGCAGGAATGGCGCGACGCCGGCCTCGGCGGCTTCTTCCAGATATTCGTATGCGCAGCCGTCGACGCAGACGACCACCACGGGCCGGCTCATCCAGTTGTAGCGGCGGCCGTTCACTTCCACGGATACAGGCGTTTCAGTCATGACGTTCATTCCTTTCAGGTCGAAGGGGTGAGCCGTCGGCGCCCGCGCCGCGCCGAAGGGAGGTGTTTTCCATGCTTGACATTAAAATTGACGATTTGTAGATTGTCAACAACATGCAGAGAACAGAAAGCAAAACAACGGTGCAGCAAGAGGGCTGGTCTCCACTCATCCGCCGCGTGCCGCGGCGCCACAGTCAAGGGGTCTGAAGATGAACGAAGTGCCGGTACACAAGCGTTTCCATGCATGGGCGACTGGCGCGGCCCGTGTCGCCGTGGCCGTGGCCGTCGCGCTCGGCGCCGCTGAGGCGGCGCACGCGAAGACGTCGCTGCTCGTCTACACCGCGCTGGAAGACGAGGCGATGAAGCCCTACAAGGACGCGTTCGAGAAGGCGAACCCCGATATCGAGATCCGCTGGGTGCGCGACTCGACCGGCTCGGTCACCGCGAAGCTGCTCGCGGAAAAGAACAACCCGCGCGCGGACGTCGTGCTCGGCCTCGCCGCGTCGAGCCTCACGCTGCTCGACCTGCAAGGCATGCTGATGCCGTACGCGCCGAAGGGCTTCGACCAGCTCACGCGCAAGTACAGCGACGCGAACACGCCGCCGCACTGGGTCGGCATGGACGTGTGGGGCGCGACGATCTGCTACAACCGCGTCGCCGCGCAAGCGAAGAACATCCCGAAGCCGACGTCGTGGGAAGACCTGACGAAGCCGGTCTACAAAGGCGCGATCGTGATGCCGAGCCCGGTGTCGTCGGGCACCGGCTACCTCGACGTGACCGCATGGCTGCAGACCTTCGGCGACGACAAAGGCTGGAAATTCATGGACGCGCTCGACAAGAACGTCGCGCAGTACGTGCATTCGGGCTCGAAGCCGTGCACGCTCGCGGGCACCGGCGAATTCCCGATCGGCATCTCGTTCGAGTTCCGCGGCCACGAACTGCAGGCGCAGGGCGCACCGATCGATCTCGTGTTCCCGAAGGAAGGGCTCGGCTGGGACATGGAAGGCACGGCGATCATGAAGACGACGAAGCAGCCCGACGCCGCGAGGAAGCTCGCCGACTTCATGGCGAGCAAGGAAGCGAACCAGATCACCGCGCGCTGGTGGGCGATCGTCGCGTATCCGGGCGTGGCGCGCAAGCTGGCCGGCATCCCCGACAACTACCCGGACCTGCTCGTGAAGAACGACTTCGTGTGGTCGGCCAAGAACCGCCAGTCGATCCTCGATACGTGGCAGAAGCGTTACGGGGCGAAAGCGCAGCAATGACGCTGCCCGCGGCGGGGTCGCGCCGCACGCCGCCCCGCGTCACCCTTTCCGTCGTCGAACCCGGCCCCCGGGGCCGCCCCTCCATGGAGGCGCGCATGGCACCTTATCTGAGCGTAGAACGCATCGAGAAGCGGTACAACGACACGCAAGTCCTCACCGACATCGACCTGAACGTGATGAAGGGCGAGATGATCTGCTTCCTCGGGCCGTCCGGCTGCGGGAAGACCACGCTGCTGCGGATCATCGCGGGGCTCGAGACGCAGAACGCCGGCCACATCATGCAGGACGGCCGCGACATCTCGCGGCTGCCGCCGCAACTGCGCGACTACGGGATCGTGTTCCAGTCGTATGCGCTGTTCCCGAACCTCACCGTGTACGACAACGTCGCGTACGGGCTCGTGAACCGCAAGATGAAGCGCGACGCGATCCACGAGCGCGTGCATACGCTGCTCGCGCTGGTCGGTTTGCCCGACAGCCATCGCAAGCACCCCGGTCAATTGTCCGGCGGTCAGCAGCAGCGCATCGCGCTGGCGCGTGCGCTCGCCACGTCGCCCGGCCTGCTGCTGCTCGACGAGCCGCTGTCGGCGCTCGACGCGCGCGTGCGCGTGCGGCTGCGCCAGGAAATTCGCGCGCTGCAGCAGCGGCTCGGCGTGACGACGATCATGGTCACGCACGACCAGGAAGAAGCGCTGTCGATGGCCGATCGCATCGTCGTGATGAACCACGGCGTGATCGAACAGATCGGCACCCCGCTCGAAATCTACCGGCAGCCGGCATCGCCGTTCGTCGCGGATTTCATCGGCCGCGTCAACACGATTCCCGCCGAAGTCGCGCACGACGGCACGCTGCGCGCGGGCGCGGTCGGCCTCGATTGCCGCCACGGTGCGGCCCGCCCCGCGCAGGGCGCGGCGGTGTCGGTCTACGTGCGGCCCGAGGACCTGCGCATCCGCGTGCCGGGCGAGACGCCCGACAACGTGCTGGCCGGCCGCGTCGAGAAGCTCGAATTCCTCGGCGCGTTCTGCCGCGTGAGCTTCCGGATCGACGGGCTCGACGGCCAGGAGATCGTCGCCGACCTGTCGTATCGCGACATCGACCGCACCGGCGTGCAGGCCGGCGCGCGCATCGACCTCGCGCTCGATCGCGAGCATGTCCGCGTGTTCCCGTGCGCGAAGGAGCGACTGCAATGAGCACCGTCCTGACCGAGCGCCGCCGCGGCACGTCCGCCCCCACCGACGTGCGACAGATCACGCACTGGCACGACCGCATCGCCCAGCTCGCGCTCTTCGCGATGGCCGCGCTGATGTCGCTGTTCCTGCTGCTGCCGCTCGCGCTCGTCGTGCAGAAATGCTTCGTCGACGCCGACGGCCGTTTCGTCGGCGCGCACAACTTCGTCGAGTATCTCGAGGACAGCGGCGTGCTGCGCTCGATGTTGCATTCGCTGACGGTCGGCGCGCTCGTCACGGCGATCGTCGTGCCGATGGCGTTCACGTTCGCGTATGCGCTGACGCGCTCGTGCATGCCGCTGAAGAACGCCGCGCGCACGATCGCGCTGCTGCCGCTGCTCGCGCCGACGCTGCTGTCGGCCGTGTCGTTCATCTACTGGTTCGGCAACGCGGGGCTGCTCAAGCCGCTGCTGCACGGCCATTCGATCTACGGGCTGCCGGGCATCGTGCTGAGCATGGTGTACGCGTCGTTCCCGCACGTGCTGATGATCCTCGTCACCGCGCTGTCGCTCGCGGACGGCCGGCTCTACGAGGCCGCCGACGCGATGGGCACGGGTCGCATGCGCAAGTTCTTCACGATCACGCTGCCCGGCGCGAAGTACGGGCTGATCAGCGCGACGATGGTCGCGTTCACGATGTGCATCAACGACTTCGGCGTGCCGGTCGTGATCGGCGGCTCGTACAACGTGCTGTCGACCGACATCTACAAGCTGATCATCGGGTTGCAGGACTTCAACCGCAGCGCGGTGGTGAGCCTGATGCTGCTGTGCCCGGCGCTCGTCGCGTTCGGCATCGACCTCTTCGTCCGCCGTCGCCAGCAGTCGCAGCTCGGCGCGCGCTCGACGCCGTACCAGCCGAAGCCGTCGCGCGGCTTCGACGCCGCGATGCTCGCGTACTGCGCGCTCGTGTGCGCGTTCTTCATCGCGGTGGTCGGCATCTCGGTGTTCGCGTCGTTCGTGAAGTTCTGGCCGTACCAGATGAGTCTCGGGCTGCAGCACTACCGGATGGGATTGATCGCGGCCGGCATCTTCGACGCGTATAGGAACAGCTTGCGGATGGCCGCGACGGTGGCCCTCGGCGGCACGATCGTCGTGTTCGGCGCCGCGTACCTGATCGAGAAGACCCGCGGCGCGCGCTGGCTGCGCGGCTTCATCAGCCTGTGCGCGATCTTGCCGATGGGCGTGCCGGGGCTCGTGCTCGGCATCAGCTACATCTTCCTGTTCAACGCGCCCGGCAATCCGCTGAACGGGCTGTACGGATCGCTGTGGCTGCTCGCGATCGTCACGGTCGTCCACTACTACGCGTCGAGCCACCTCACGGCCGTCACCGCGCTCAGGCAGATCGACGGCGAGTTCGAGGCGGTGTCGGCATCGCTGAAGGTGCCGTTCTACAAGACCTTCCTGCGCGTGACGGTGCCCGTGTGCCTGCCCGCGATCCTGCTGATCGCGCGCTACCTGTTCGTCAACGGGATGACGACGGTGTCGGCCGTCGCGTTCCTGTACTCGCCGGACACGCAGCCCGCCTCGGTCGCGATCCTGAACCTCGACGACGCGGGCCAGATGGGCCCGGCCGCCGCGATGGCCACGCTCGTGCTCGCGACTTCGTCGTTCGCATGCGTGCTGTTCGCGTGCATCTCGCATCGCCTGCTGCGCCGTACGCAGGCGTGGCGCCATCCGCATCGCCGTTGAGTTCCCGCCGTATTCCCGTGACGTCCCGACTTCATCAAGGAGACACCATGACGCTCGCCGCCCAGCCCATCCTGCTCACCCCCGGCCCCCTGACGACCTCCGACCGCACGCGCGACGCGATGCTGCGCGACTGGGGCTCGTGGGACGGCGATTTCAACGCGATCACCGCGCGGCTGCGCGAACGGCTGCTGCAGATCGTGCACGGCGAGGGCACGCACGAATGCGTGCCGTTGCAGGGCAGCGGCACGTTCTCGGTCGAGGCGGCGATCGGCACGCTCGTGCCGCGCGACGGCCACGTGCTCGTGCCGAACAACGGCGCGTACTGCCAGCGCCTCGCGAAGATCTGCCGCGTGCTCGGCCGCCGGCTGACGACGATCGACTACCGCGAGGATCGCCGCGTCGATCCGGCCGACGTCGAGCGCGCGCTCGCCGCCGATCCGACCATCACGCACGTCGCGCTCGTCCACTGCGAAACGGGCGCCGGCGTGCTGAACCCGCTGCACGACGTCGCGCAGGCCGTCGCGAAGCACGGGCGCGCGCTGATCGTCGATGCGATGAGCTCGTTCGGCGCGATCGACATCGACGCGCGCACGACGCCGTTCGACGCGGTGATCGCCGCGTCCGGCAAGTGTCTCGAAGGCGTGCCGGGGCTCGGCTTCGTGATCGCGAAGCGCAGCGTGCTCGAACGCAGCGAAGGCAACAGCCACTCGCTCGCGATGGACCTGTACGACCAGTGGGTCTACATGCAGCGCACGACGCAGTGGCGCTTCACGCCGCCGACGCACGTGGTCGCCGCGCTCGACGCGGCCGTCGCGCAATACGTCGACGAAGGCGGACTCGCCGCGCGCGGCGGCCGCTATCAGCGCAACTGTCGCGCGCTGATCGACGGGATGCGCGCGCTCGGCTTCCGGCCGTTCCTCGATCCGGCGATCCAGGCGCCGATCATCGTCACGTTCCATGCGCCGGACGATCCGAACTACGATTTCAAGCGGTTTTATCAGGAGGTCAAAAAGCGCGGCTACATTCTCTATCCGGGCAAGCTGACCGAAGTGGAGACGTTCCGCGTCGGCTGCATCGGCCATTTCGGCGAAGCCGGGATTCCGGGCGCCGTCGCGGCCATTGCCGACACGCTGAAAGCGATGGGCGTGCGCCGCGTATCGGCCGAAGCGGCGGCATGACGAGGTGACGCGAGGCACCCGGCCGCGTGCGCACGCGCATGCGGCCGCCCGTTTTCCCGGCCGTGCGTCGCGCGGCCCCTTACCTTATCGACGAACCTTCCGATGCGCCCCTTCTGGATCGAACAAGCGCTGTTCAACGACGGCGATCTCGCCCCCGCGCTGCAAGGCGCGACGCAGGCCGACGTGTGCATCGTCGGCGGCGGCTACACGGGCCTCTGGACCGCGATCCAGGCGAAGCAGCAGCACCCCGCGCTCGACATCGCGATCCTCGAAGCCGACCTGTGCGGCGCCGGCGCGAGCGGGCGCAACGGCGGCTGCCTGCTCACCTGGTCCGCGAAATTCCTGACGCTGCGGCGTCTGTTCGGCGAAGCCGAGGCGATCCGGCTCGTGAAGGCGTCGGAAGCGGCGGTGCAGCACATCGCCGATTTCTGCCGCGCGCACGACGTCGATGCCGAATTGCGGCTCGACGGCACGTTGTACACCGCGACGTCCCACGCGCAGGTCGGTACGCTCGCGCCGGTGCTCGACGCACTCGCCGCGTGCGGCATCCACAGCTACGAGCCGCTGCCGCCCGCCGAAGTCGCGCGCCGCTCGGGCTCCGCGCGCAATCTCGACGGCGTCTACTCGCCGATCGCCGCGACCGTGCATCCCGGCAAGCTCGTACGCGGGCTGCGCCGCGTCGCGCGCGCGATGGGCATCAGGATCTACGAACGTACGCCGATGCTCGACTTCACGCCCGGCCAGCCGGCCGTCGTGCGCACGCCGTCGGGCAGCGTCACGGCGGGCAAGCTCGTGTTCGCGATCAATGCGTGGATGGCGAGCCGTTTCCCGCAGTTCGAACGCACGATCGCGGTCGTGTCGAGCGACATGGTGATCACGGAGAAATGCCCCGAGCTACTCGAGCGGACCGGGCTCGTGGACGGCGTGTCGGTGCTCGATTCGCGGATCTTCGTCTACTACTACCGAACGACGGCCGACGGGCGCCTGATGCTCGGCAAGGGCGGCAACACGTTCTCGTGGCGCAGCCGCATCGCGCCGGTGTTCGACCGCCGCTCGCCGTACGAGGCGCAGCTCACACGGAGCCTGCGCGCGTTCTTCCCGTCGCTGGCGGACGTGCCGATCACGGCAAGCTGGAACGGGCCGTCGGATCGTTCGGTCACGGGCTTCCCGTTCTTCGGCCGCCTCGACGGCGCGCCGAACGTGTTCTACGGGTTCGGTTATTCGGGCAACGGCGTCGGGCCAACCTACATGGGCGGGCAGATCCTGTCGTCGCTCGTGCTCGGCCTCGACAACGCGTGGACGCGCAGCCCGCTCGTGCGCGGCCCGCTCGGCCACTTTCCGCCGGAGCCGATCCGCTACGTCGGCGCGCACGTCGTGCGCAACGCGATTCGCCGCAAGGAACGCGCGGAAGACGAGAACCGGCAGCCGTCGGTCGTCGATACGTGGCTCGCGAAATTGGCGAGCGCGGCGGGGAAGGCCGACAAGGCGTGACGATGCGTCGGCCCGAACGCGCAACGAAAAAGGGACGCGGCGACGCGTCCCTTTGCCGATACGCGGCAGCCCGCGCGAACATCGCCGACGCTTATGCGCCAGCCTTCTCCCGCGCCGCCTTGCCCGCCGCGGGCAACCCCTGCTCGTGCGTGCGGCGCATCCGCGCGAGGCCGTGCGCGACGTGCTCGCGCACGAGCGCGACGGCCTTTTCCTCGTCGCCGGCCGCGAGCGCCTGCACGATCTTGTCGTGCTCGGCCGCCGACACGGCGATCGCATCCTCCTCGGCCTCGATCGCCGCCTGACGCAGCAAGCCGAGCTGGCGCACGAGCCGCCGGTAGGTATCGGTGAGATGCGTATTGCCGACGCCGACGACCATCGCGTCGTGGAACTGCACGTTCAACTCGGTGTAGCGCGTGACGTCGTGCGCCTTCGCGGCGTCCTTCATCGACTGGATGATGCCCTTCAGCACCTTCAGCGTGTCGGGCGAGATACGCTTCGCGAGCGCGCGCGCGACCGATTCGTCGAGCATCGCGCGCACTTCGTAGATCTCCTCGGCCTCGCGCAGCGGCACGACGCGCACGGTCACGCCGCGGTTCTTCTCGTTGCGCAGCAGGCCGGCCTGCTCGAGCGCGCGGAACGCTTCGCGCACCGGGCCGCGCGACACGTTCAGCTTGGTCGCGATCTCGACTTCGTTGAGCTTCTCGCCCGGTGCGTATTCGCCGGAGACGATCGCGCGCTCGAGCATGTCCTGGACGATCATCGCGAGCGACTGGCTTTGCAGGAGTTCGATGGCGCTGAGCGCGTTCGGGGCAGTCATGGTCGGGGCAGCGGGCTGGGGTGAAACGACGGCGCCATATCGGCGAATGATCCTTGTATACCCTCACCCCGGCATATTGTCAACAGTTTTCAGTTTCCAAAAGCCAATCCCGCGTGCCCGCACACGGGCGGACCCCGGCCGGCATGCAACCGGCACGCGGCGCTCGCGCGCTGCGGGGAACCGCCCCGCTTCGCGCGACGCCTGCGCAGCCGTCAGGCCGTGCGCTTCACCGGCCCCGGATCGCTGTGGCTCGGCCGGCCCGTCTCGACGTGGCCCGCGAAGCGGCGCACGACCTTGTCGTCGCCGCCGCGTAGCGTGGTCGCGGTGATCGTCAGATCGTACCAGCCGTGGCTCGACGACAGCTCGAAGTGCCCTTCGACGCGCTCGCCCGGCTCCAGCGTGTAGGTGCGTGCCTGCGCATGGCTGTACGCGTTGTCGACCGTCACGCGGCAGGTCGCGCGCCCGCTGTTGCGCAGTTGCAGGTACACGTGACGGTTGCGCACGTCGTAGCCGATCTTCGCTTCGGGGTTCGCGTGGCGGCCGTCCGCGGCGAGCCGCGTATTGCCCTGGAACTCGCACAGATAGCCGTTCGGGCCGTAGGCGGCCAGATGGTACTCGCCGCGCGCGGCGGACGTGCTCCACGTATCGACGAAGCGGTCGTGCGCGGACACCGCGTAGCGGCGCGGCGGCGTCGCCGGGTTGCGGCGGTCGTACACGTAGAACGCGGCGCCGGCGTCGCCGGTGTTCGCGAAGTCGAGCGACACGGTATCGTCGTGCGCGCCCACGCGGCTGTGCACGAACAGCTCGTACGGCAGCGCACGCGCCGGACGCGTGCCGGGTTCCTGCGCCGGCATCGACTGCTGCGCGGGCACCTGGTACGCCTGGCCGGCCGTCGCGATGTGCTGCGGCACCGTGAAGCTCACCGTGCGCGTGTCGGGGCGCGCGGAGAAGTCGAACGCCGACGTGAGATCGCCGCAGATCGACCGGCGCCACGCGCTGATGTTCGGCTCCTTCACGCCGAAACGCGCTTCGAGGAAACGCAGCACCGACGTATGGTCGAACGTCTCCGAGCAGACCCAGCCGCCCTTCGTCCACGGCGAGATGATGATCAGCGGCACGCGCGGCCCGAGGCCGATCGGCTGGATGCCGCCCGGATCGGCGCCCGGCACGAGCGGGCTCATCTCGCCCGGGTACTTGTTCAGGTCGAGCAGCTCGTCGCCGAGGTTCGACAGCAGGTTCGACGACACGATGCCCTGGCCGCCCACGCCGCTCGTGACCGGCGGCACCGGCGGCACGACGTGATCGAACAGCCCGTCGTTCTCGTCGTAGTTGAGGATGAACACCGTCTTCGCCCATACCTCGGGGTTCGACGTCAGCGCCTCGAGCACCATGTTGATGTAGAACGCGCCGTCGGTCGGCGACGCCTGCGGGTGCTCGCTGTACTTGTACGGCGACACGATCCACGACACCTGCGGCAAGCGGTTGGCCTGCACGTCGGCCTTCAGTTCGGCGAGCGTGTGGTTCGACGCGCCCTTGTCGACCAGCGGGCCGCTCGCGCCTTCCTTCACCTGGAAGCGCTTGAAGAACATCAGCGAGTTGTCGGTGTAGTTGTCGGTCGGGTCGCCCGGGATGCCGGTGCCGCCCTGGTACACCTTCCAGCTGATCTTCGCGTCCTCCAGGCGTTCGGCGTAGGTCGTCCACGTGTAGCCGTTCACGTCGTTGCGCTCGCCGATGCCCGGGCCGTTCGGCGCGCTGCCGTAGACGTTGCGCGAGTCGACCGTGCCGGTCCACAGGTAGATGCGGTTCGGCGCGGTGTCCGCATGCGCGGAGCAGAAGTACGAATCGCAGATCGTGAACGCGTCGGCCAGCGCGTAGTGGTACGTGAGATCCTGGCGCTTCAGGTAGCCCATCGTCAGCACGTCCTGCTTCTGGTTCACCCACTGATCCCACTGGCCGTTGTTCCAGGACAGGTGCCCGCTGCTCCAGCCGTGGTTGGTGCCCGGCTGGAATTCGGTCGTCTGCTTCGGATCGAGATAGAACGGCAGCACGTACGGCGCCGACGGATCGAGCCCGCGCGAATGGTAGTTCTTCGTGAACACCGACGCCGGCGGCTGCTGCCACACCGGCGCGCCGTTCGGCAGCAGATGCGGACGCGGGTCGTCGAAGCCGCGCACGCCGCGCAGCCCGCCGAAGTAATGGTCGAACGAACGGTTTTCCTGCATGAAGATCACGACGTGCTCCACGTCGCGGATCGTGCCGGTGCGATAGGCGGCCGGCATCGCCAGCGCATTGCGGATCGCGGGCGGGAAGCCCGCATAGGCGGCCATCGCGCCGGCCGACTGCGCGGCGAGGCGCAGGAAATCGCGTCGATTGTTCGAGGACATGAAGAGAGCCTTGTGGTCGTGGGGAGTGGGGTCGCCGGGCGAGCGGGGCCGGCGTTTCTGCGTCGCCGTTATTACCCCGCACCGGCATGTCCCGGCCGTGACCGGTTCCCGCAGGTTTCTTGCGCTCATCCCCAGCTTTTTTTCGAAGCCGCGCACGACGCGCCTTTCATGCGGCCGACACATGCGTACGCTACGCTGACGCGCGATGAAGAGGGGGGAGAAGCCGACACGTGTTCGATCAGCTGAAGGCGTTCCATGCGACCGTCCGGCAAGGCAGCATCACGCGCGCCGCGCGCCACCTCGGCGTGAGCCAGCCGACGATTGCCGCGCAGATCCGGCAGGTCGAGCAGTTGTACGGCGTCGAGCTGTTCTACCGCAGCGGCCGCAAGCTCGAAGTGACCGAGACGGGCATCGAGCTGTTGCCGCTCGTCGAGAAGATGATCGCGCTCGAGGCGCAGGCCGACATCATGCTGCGCAACGTCGGCGGCCTGTTCGAAGGCCACCTGCGGATCGGCGCGACGGGCCCGTACTACATCATGGATGCGGTCGGCCGCTTCTCGAGCGCGCATCCGTCGATCGCGCTGACGTGCCGGATCGGCAACTCCGAGGAAATCCTGCAGGCGCTGCAGGAGTTCCGCATCGATCTCGCGGTCTCGTCGCAGCGCAACGACGCCGACGGCCTCGAACGCAAGGTCATCTCGACCGATCCGCTGGTGCTCGTCGTGCACCGCCGTCATCCGCTCGCGCGGTTCGATGCGATCGACCCGGCGCAGCTCGCCGACGTGCGACTGCTGATCCGCGAGGAAGGCTCGGTCACGCGCCGCTGCACGGAGACGATCCTCGCGGCGGCCAGCGTCGCGGCCGCCTCGGTCGCCGAGATCGGCAGCCGCGAAGCGATTCGCGAGGCGATCCTGCATGGGGTGGGCGGCAGCCTGTTTCCGCGCGGCGAGGCCGAGCGCCATCCCGACCTGCGCGTGATCGCGCTGCGCGGCGTCGATACGACGATCGACGAATACGTGTACTACCTGAAAGCGCGCCGCCAGAGCCCCGCGATCGACGCGTTCCTCGCGTGCATCCTGCCGAACGACGGCGAAGCGGCCGGCGCGGTCGATGCGGTTGAACCCGGACGAACGATGCGGCGGGCGAACGCGCGCTGAGCCGCCGCGCGTTCGCCGCTTCCGCCCACTACGTGGCGCTTTTCCCGCGCCTTCCCTCGTTGCTTTCCTCGTGCCTTCCTTCTGTCGTGGCGCCGCGCGTCACTTCGGCAGCGCCGGAATCATCCAGGTCAGCACGTGCTGCTGCAGGAACACCAGCACGCCGAGCAGCAGCGTGAGGATCACGCTGTGCCAGAAGGTTCGCGCGAACACGACACCCTCCCGCCCTTTCAGGTCCGTCGTCGACACGCCCGTCGCGATGTTCTGCGGCGAGATCATCTTGCCCATCACGCCGCCCGACGAGTTGGTCGCGGCCATCAGCACCGGATCGAGGCCGAGCTGCCGGGCGGCGACGACCTGCAGGTTGCCGAACAACGCGTTGCCCGACGTGTCGCTGCCGGACAGGAACACGGCGATCCAGCCGAGCGACGCCGACACCAGCGGGAACAGCGCACCCGTCGACGCGACGCCGGTGCCGAGCGTGTAGCTGATGCCCGAGTAGTTCAGCAGGTACGCGAGCCCGACGATCATCATCACCGTGACGATCGCGATCCACGTCTGCCGCCACGTCTTCACCACGCATTCGACAAACGCGCCGGGGCCGGTGCGCGTCAGCGCGGCCGTGACGATCGCCGACACGAGGATCGCGGTGCCCGTGCCGAGCGGCTGGAAATCCCAGATCGCCGCATACGGCTTGTGGTACAGCGACACGTACACCGCGTTGTGCAGGCCCGGCCACTTGATCTTCACGTCGCCGATCGCCGCGATGTTCGCGTGCACCCAGACGATCACGACCACCGACACGACGAGCCACGGCAGCCAGCCGCCGAAGCCCGCGCGCGCGGCGCCGGCCGCGGCCGGCACGCTGCGCGCGAGCGCGTATTGCGGATCGGGCTGCGGCTTCCACAGCTGCAGGAAGCCGATCGTCACGATCAGCGACGAGAGCGACGACAGCACGTCGGTGAGTTGGTAGCCGAGAAAGTTCGACGTGACGAACTGCGCGATCGCGAAGCTGCCGCCGGACACGAGCAGCGCGGGCCACAGCTTCGCGATCGAGCGCAAGCCGCCGTATGCGCCGACCACGTAGAACGGCAGCAGCAGCGCGAAGAACGGCAGCTGGCGGCCGACCATCTGCGCGAGTGTCGTGGGCGGCAGCGACGTGACCGCGCCGAGCACGGTGATCGGCACGCCGAGCGCGCCGAACGCGACCGGTGCCGTGTTGAACAGCAGCGTATAGGTGAGCGCTTCGAGCGCGGGGAAGCCGAGCGCGATCAGCAGCGCGCTGGTGATCGCGACCGGCGTGCCGAACCCGGAGATCCCTTCGAGCAGACAGCCGAACGAGAACGCGACGACGAGCAGCACGAGGCGGCGATCGTCGGGCAGGTTGTCGAGCATCCACTGCCGGAACTGGTCGAAGCGGCCGGACTTCACCGCGATGTTGTACAGCAGCAGCGCGTTGAAGACGATCCACATCACCGGCACGACCGCGAGCGCCATGCCGGCGCCGACCGCGTTGAACGCGAGCCCGGCCGGCATCCCCCACGCGCCGATCGCGACCGCGAGGCCCGCGACGAGCCCCGCGAGCGACGCCTGCCACGCGGGGCGGCGCAGCACGCCGAGCGCGATCAGCGCGACCGCGATCGGGATCGTCGCGACGAGGAACGACAGGAGCAGCGAATGGGCGACCGGCGTCAACGGTTGCGCGAAGACGATGCCGGGCGGTAGGGCGTCGGTGGGATTCATCGTGTCTCCAGATGTCGACCCGAGTGGGCGCTTCGGCGCGTACCCGGGTCCCATGCCTTGTGCGGCCGGCCCGGGTTCGCATGTCGATGCGCCGGGCTCGGTACAAGTCGATGTCCTGCAGTCGCGACCGCGATCGGGCGCTTGCGTACGCAACGACGTTGCGCGGCCAACCGATCGGTCGCTTAAAAGAGGTTAGGAGGCGCGACGCGCTTGTACAAGGGGGAGAAGCCCGATGCGGGCGAGCCCGTGCGGACCCGCCGCCGCACGATGGCAGGCTGATGGCGTGCCGCTGTCGCGTTCGACAGAAAACCCGTCGCAGCCGGCTCGCCGGTGGCCGCGCAATGTTGCGCGACCGGAAAAGGTGACTGCCAGCCGCGAGGATGTTTCGTTTGGCATCCGAAGCCTAGACTGGCTGCATCGTTTCCGGCCGCGCCGGCGATGGCGCGGCACCGGAACCCCACGGAGCAAACACGATGATGATGAAGAAACACGCGGCATGCGCGTTCGTGCTGATCGGCGCGGCGTTCGCCGCTCACGCGCAAGCCGCGTCGACGCTCACGCGCACGCAGGTCCGCCAGGAGCTCGTGGAACTGCAGGCCGCCGGCTACCGGACGAGCCTCGCCAGCAGCCCCGACTTTCCGCGGAACATGCAGGCGGTCATGCAACGTGCGGCGCAGGCGCGCGGCGAGGGCGACGCTGCCGGTTACGGCGGCGATGGCCAGACCCATGCGGAATCGGCCGGGCCGGCGCTGCCGCGTGCGGCCGATCGCGGCACGTACGCCCATCACTGATCGTCGACGGAACGGAATTGCAGTCGCATCGCGGCGCGGCGCACCGTGCGCCGGCCGCTTGCGCGATCGTCACACGCTGAAGCGATTCAGCGTATAGGCGCGATAGGCGGCGACGAACGCGTCGAACGATCCGGCCTCCTTCGCTTCGAGCTCGGCCTGCTCGGCCAGGGACTTCGCGGCGAGCGCCTGCTCGGCGCGCAGCGTGTCGGCCGACGGCGGGTGCGCGCGGAAATGCGCGGCATGCGCCTCGCTTTGAGCGAGCGCGAACGCGAGGAACGACTGACCGTTGTCGCGCATCGTGCGCAGCACGCGCGCGGACGGCGTGCGCTCCGGATCGGCGAGCTTCTCGCGTTGCGCGGCAATCGCGCGCGCATGCTCGTCGCCGCCGCGAATGTCGTCGAGACGGCGGCCGACGATGTCGATATCGGCCATCAGCGCGTCCGCCCACGCCTGCAGCGCGACCGGCTGGCCGTCGCGCATCAGCGCGAGCCCCGGCTTGCGGCCATCCAGCGTCACGCTGCCGAAGTTCGCGTTCGCTTCCTTGTACGCGTCGCAGTCGAGCGGCGCGCTTTCGTCGAGCGCGCAGGCGAGCAGGAACGCGTCGAGGAAGCGCGCGGTCTCCAGTGCGATGCCGGTCGGTTCGAACGGATCGATGTCGAGACAGCGCACTTCGATGTATTGCACGCCGCGCGACGCGAGCGCGTGCAGCGGCCGCTCGCCAGAATACGTGACGCGCTTCGGCCGGATCGTCGAGTAGAACTCGTTCTCGATCTGCAGCACGTTCGTGTTGATCTGGATCCACTCGCCGTCGCGATGCGTGCCGATCGCCTCGTACGCCGGATACGGCTCGCTGACGGCCTTCGACAGCGCGTCGAGATAGCCGGGCAGCGTGTTGTAGTCGACGTGCAGCGCGGCCTGGGCCGTCGTGTTCGAGTAGCCGAGATCGCTCATCCGCAGGCTGGTCGCATACGGCCGGTACAGCGTATCGGCGTCGAACGTCTCGAGCGCGTGCGGCTTGCCGCGCAGGAACTTCGTGTCGAGCACGGGCGACGCGCCGAACAGGTACATCAACAGCCAGCTGCGGCGGCGGAAGTTGCGGATCAGCGCGAGATAGCGTTCCGACTGGTAATCGACGAGCGTGGCCGTCGACCCTTCTTCCGCATGCAGGCGCCGCCACACTTCCTCGTGCAGCGAGTAGTTGTAGTGGATGCCGGCGATGCACTGCATCGTGCGGCCGTAGCGATACGCGAGGCCGCGCCGGTACACCGTCTTCAAACGGCCGATGTTCGACGTGCCGTAGTCGGCGATCGGGATCTGGTCGTCGGCCGGCAGCAGGCCGGGCATCGAGTCGCTCCACAGCATCTCGTCGCCGAGCGACGCATAGACGTAGCGATGCAGATCGTCGAGGCGTTCGAGCGTGAGCGCGGCGTCGCGCTCCGCGGGCGTGATCAGTTCGATCAGCGCTTCGGAATAGTCGGTCGTCAGCGCCGGATGCGTGAGCGCCGAACCGAGCGCGCGCGGATGCGGCGTGAACGCGATCATCCCGTCGCGCGTCACGCGCAGGCTTTCCTTTTCGATGCCGCGCAGGCCGTCGGGCAGATGCTGCCGCGTCGGGCCCGAGCTCAGCGCGTCGAGGCGATTCAGCAGCAGTTCGGACTGGCGGTGAGTCATGGTGTTCGACATGGAGACGCAAGTGCGTGACGGCCGCGCGCAGAACGCCGCGCGCGGCCGGCTGGATTGTTGGTCGCTTCGTTGGTAGCGGGCACTTTAACATCTCGCCGGAACCCGCGCTTGAGGTGGCCGCGGGCACGGCGCGCGGGCCTGAGCGGGCCGTCGGACGGGCCGGGCGCGGTCGTCCCGGCCGGTATCGCCGCTTCCGGACGACGCCGATCGGCACGCCGGCCGGCGCCATTCGTCGGACGGAACGCGAACGACGAACGGATGGCGACAGGTGCAACCTCGCCGCCGCATGGATCGCGAAACGACGCGTGTGCACGCATCGCACGCGCGACGCCCGGCCGACGCCGGACGCGCGAACTCGCCATGACGCGCCGCGTCACGCCGGCGCTTGCCGCATGCCGGCGTCGTGTGCGCAACGGGTTGCAGCCCGGCCGCGTTGCGGTCGCGCCGGTGGCGGGCCGCCGCGCTTACCCGCCGCGCGCGCCGCCCGCCCGGTCGGCCACTTCGTTCCACAGATGCAGCGCCGCATACGCGCGCCACGGCCGCCAGCCTTCGGTGCGGCGCTTCTGGCTGGTGAGCCGGTCGAGCGCCGGGTCGCGCGCGGCGATCGACTGCATCAGCACAAGATCGGATGCCGGCCACGCGTCCGGGTCGCGCCACGCGCGCATCGCGATGTATTCGACGGTCCACGGGCCGATGCCGGGCAGATCGAGCCATGCGCTGCGCAGCGTCGCGAGATCGGCATGCGCGCGGTCGACCGGCACGTCGCCGGCCGCCACCGCGCGCGCCACGCCGGTCAGCGCCGCCACGCGCTTGCCGGGCATCCCGATCTTGTCGAGATCGCACGCGGCCAGCGCGTCGGGTGTCGGGAAACGCCACGCGGGCGCGCCGTCGTCTTCATGAATCACGCGTTCGCCGGCCCGTTCGACGAGCCGGCCGACGATCGTCGTCGCGGCCTTCACGCTCACCTGCTGGCCGACGATCGCGCGCACGGCCAGCTCGAACCCCGACCACGCGCCCGGCACGCGCAACCCCGGCGCGGCCTCGACGAGCGGCGCGAACCACGGATCGCGCGCGAGCCCGCCGCCGATCGCGGCCGGATCGGCGCCGAGATCGAACATCGTCGCGACGCGTGCGGCGAATGCATCGTCGACGTGACGCGCGAGCGCCCCTTCGACGGTCGCGATCAGGCAATGCTTGCGCGGGTGTTTCGCGACGGTCAGCCGGCCGGCAATGCCGTGCAGATCGACGATGCGGCGATACACGCCGTCGGCGACCTGCTCGACGCCCGGAATCGCGCGCCCGCTGAAGAAGCGCAGCACGCGCGCCCAGTCGTACGGCGCCTTGTAGCGCAGCTCCATCTGCGCGGACGGCGGCACTGGGCCGCCGTCAGCAATGGATGTGATCGTTGTCGTCTCGATACTCAAACCGCACTGCCCTCCGTCTCGACTTCGGCTTCGTCGTTGTCGTGGATATGACGCGCCTCGGCCGCAAGCAGCGTCGCCTTGCGGCGCACGCCCCAGCGATAGCCGGCGAGCGCGCCGCCCTTTTGCACGACGCGGTGGCACGGGATCGCGAGCGCGACCGGATTCGACGCGCACGCGGACGCGACCGCCCGCACCGCGCGCGGCGAGCCGAGCGCCTCGGCGATCTCCGAATAGCTGCGCGTCTCGCCGTACGGGATATGCGTCAGCGCTTCCCACACGCGCTGCTGGAACGCGGTCGGCGCGATGTCGAGCGGCAGATCGAATGCGTGCCGCGTGCCGTCGAGGTACGCGCGGATCTGCGTGACGAACGGCGCGAGCCGGGCCGGCGATTCGATCAGTTCGGCCCGCGCGAACGCGTCCTTCAGCTCGCCGACGAGCGACGCCGCGTCGTCGCCGAACGCGATCCGGCAGATGCCCTGTTCGGTGGCGGCGACGAGCACCGTGCCGAGCGACGTCGACGCGGTCGCGTAGTCGATCCGCAGGCCCGCACCCTGGCGGCGGAAGGACGACGGCGCCATCCCCAACTCGCGCGGCACCGACGCATAGAGCCGCGACGGCGAGTTGAAACCCGCGTCGACGGCCGCCTGCGTGACCGGCTGCCCGCTTTGCAGCGCCTGCCGCAGCGCGGCGCCGCGCTGCGCGGCCTGGTACTGCCGCGGCGACACGCCGACCACGCGCTTGAAGAGCCGCTGCAGGTGGAACGGGCTCACGTGCACCGCGTCGCTCAACTGCTGCAGCGTGAGCCGCTCGGCGTGCGCGTCGAGCACCGCGCACGCGCGATTGACGATTTCCAGCTCGCGCGGCAGCCCTTCCGGCTGGCAACGCTTGCAGGGCCGGAAGCCGGCCGCGCGCGCGGCCGCCGGATCGGCGAAAAAGGACACGTTCTCGCGGCGCGGCTGGCGCGACGCGCAGGTCGGGCGGCAGAACACGCCGGTCGTGCTGACGGCATAGAAGAACGCGCCATCCGCATGCGGATCGCGTTCGGTCACGGCGGCCCAGCGGGCCTCGTCGGTCGGATAGGCGGTTTTCATCTGAACCTCGCACTCTCTAGTGTAGACGGTGCCTACTCTAGACATCGGCGCATGCCGTCGCGCCCTGAATCTTGCTCTGTGATTCGTGCCGATGAATCGGGGCCTGATCACTAAAAATAAATCCGACGAAACGCGCGCGACAGCCGCTCCCGCGTGGCTTTCGTCATCGCCGCGTCATCATTTTGCTGCAGTGCGGATGCGACAAATCGTCGTCCTGACGTTTTTTTGCAATCGGAATATTGCGTCGCACCATCGCCGTGTGTATAGTTGGAACTGTCTCCTCCATGTCTCCTCCTGATATGGATTAAGCCCGTTCCGCTCTGCGTGAACGGGCTTTTTTTCGTCCGTCGATTGTGGCGCGGTCCGGCCGGCAGCGCAGGCGCGATGCGTCTACACTCGATGCTCGTCGACTGCGAAGGAGTTCCCGCCCATGAAGCCCACCATCCGCGGAATCGATCACATCGTGCTGCGCGTGACCGACATGGCGGCCATGACACGCTTTTACTGCGACGCCGTCGGTTGCCATGTGGAGAAGGAGCAGCCCGACCTGGGCCTCGTGCAGTTGCGCGCCGGCGATGCGCTGATCGACCTGCTGGCGGTCGGCGGCCCGATCGACCGCCCCGACAGCGGCCCGCCCGGCACCGGGCGCAACCTCGACCACCTGTGCCTGCGGGTCGAGCCGTTCGACCCCGACGCACTGATCGCCCATTTCGCCGCGCATGGCGCGCGGCCGGAAGCGCCGGCGCAACGCTACGGGGCCGGCGGCTACGGGCCGTCGATCTACCTGTTCGATCCAGAAGGGAACATGGTCGAATTCAAGGGGCCGCCGGCCGCACTCGGCTGAACACGGCCGGCGCGCGGGCCGTCACGCGTCGGCGCGCGCCTTCAGCACCGTCCACTCGACCGCGACTGGATCGTGATCGGCGCTCGAGATCCACGCGGCGCCGTCCTGCACCGTGCACTGCAGGCGCATCGTGCGTTCAGCGAGCCGCCCGAGCGCAGCCGCGACGCCGTCGGCGAGCGACAGCACCTGCACGTTGCGCAGCCGTTCGACCTTGCTGCGCACGCCCTGCCACCAGATCTCCGATGTCTTGCCGCCGTAGGCGATCACCGTGACCTGCCCGGCACGGCCGGCCGCCTTCGAGATGCGCCGTTCGTCCGGCTGGCCGGCCTCGATCCATACGTCGATCGCGCCCGTCAGGTCCTTCTGCCACAGATCGGGCTCGTCGACGTCCGACAGCCCCTTGCAGAATTCGAGCCGCTCGTGCGCGAACAGCGCGAACGCGACGATGCGCACCATCATCCGGTCGTCGGTTTCCGACGGATGGCGCGCCACCGTCAGCGCGTGATCGGCGTAGTAATGCCGATCCATGTCGGCGATTTGCAGTTCGGCTTTGTAGATCGTGGATTTCAGCGCCATGCGGATGCGGCCCGGGCGGGCATTCGGTTCGGTCGGGCCGTGATGATACCGAATGCGCGCCGTCCGGCGTGCGGCATGCGCGATCCACAGCACAACGGCCCGGCATGGGCCGGGCCGTGTTCGATTCGCGCCGCCGGCCCGTCGGGCCGGCGCGCTCGCGCGTCCTGCGACGGCGCGGTGAGTGGACGGTTACTGCTTGACGAAGCGCGAATCGGTCCAGAGGCCTTGCTGGTCGCTGTTGTCGGCGCTGACGAACTGCACGTCGCCCTGGTCGACCGATACCACGCGGAAGCGCTGGCCTTCCGGCACCGACAGGCAGCGGAAGTCGTCGAAGTACTGCTGCTTCGCCTGCGACTTGCCGTCGCGTTCGTGACTCAGTACGGAGTCCAGATTGTCTTTCGACAGGCAGCCCCATGCGTTCTTCGTCAGCTGGATTTCCTGCTTCGGCTTGACGGCCGAATCGCCGCCGGCCTGGGCAATCGACACAGCGCAAAATGCGCCGACAAGGGCAAAAAGGACACCGGTACGCTTGATCATGTTCTGTCTCCAGGCTTGCGGGCACCAGGCTGGGTTAGCTATGTGTTTAAAGGTGATCGTGAACCCGCGTTTTTCACTTTAGAAGACCGGCAAACGATAGCAAGCACCTTTGTTGTGCGACCGCAATAGCGGCGGATTGTCGCACCCCGTGCGCAGCCCGCTTTTGGCGCGACGCATGCGGGCAGCAAGGGCTGCAGAACGATGCCCCGGCCCATGCCGCCGGGCGGAAAGCGTTACCCGGCAAGGCTTTCGGCAAAGTTACAGTGCGGCGATTGAACGGTTTGGATAATCCATTTCGCTATCCGGATCATTTTGATGCGTTGCACATAAAGTCGTCCGAAACGATTCGACTTTACCGCAGCGCGGAATCGCATTTACCTGAAACAAGAAAAATGCCAGATATAAGCGAATCCGTATTTATCCGGAGTTCCCCACATCCGTTCGGCGCCTGCGAAGCCCGTCGCAAGCGCCTTTTACCCATGTGGTGTTTACCCTGCTTTATTCAGCCCGATTGGCTGACGCGCGAAATAGTCGTGCTGGAAGATGCACATCCGATAAGCGTTGTGATACGCGCCATTCCCGAAAAATTCCTCCTTCAATTCGGCCTCGTGCTGGAATCCGCATTTCTCGTACACATGGATCGCCGCCGCGTTCGACGTATCCACGATCAGGTAAAGCTTGCGCATGTTCAGCACCTTGAACGCGTACTCGACCGCGAGACGCGTCGCCTGGCCCGCGTAGCCGCGCCCTTGGCATTGCGGCGCGATGATGATCTGGAACTCGCCGCGCCGGTGGATGTAGTCGAGCTCGATCAGCTCGACGAGGCCGACCAGTTCGTCTTGTCCATCGACCGCGACGAACCGGCGCTCGCGCTGGTCGTGCACGTGGCGGTCATACAGTTGCGACAGTTCCGAGAAGGTTTCGTACGGCTCCTCGAACCAGTAGCGCATGATCTTCGCGTCGTTGTTCAGCTCGTGGACGAAGCGCAGGTCCTGGCGCTCCAGCGGTCGTAGCGCGAGCGTGTGGGTATCGTTCTGGAGTTGCATGTTCATGTCCTGTTCGATGCCGGCGCACGTGCGGAACGCCGGCGCGGCACGGCCGCGCCCGGCCCGTCTCGCACTGTAAGAAATTGAACGCAGGCCCAGTTCAGAGCCTAGAATGGGAGCAAGGGTTCCCGCCACCGCAAGGAGGCTATCGTGATCGAGCAAGTCATACTCGGCATTTTCCTCGTGCTCCCGCTGGTCATCGTGGCTGCGCTGTTTTCCGACGAACTCTGGCAGGAGCATCGCCGCCAGCATCCGCGCGACGAGAACGCACCGCACATCGACTGGAAGCATCCGTGGCGCCGCGTGCGACGCGGGCATTGACGCCGATCCTCGTCGAACCGCAGCACGCGCCGGCCGGGCCATCCTGGGCCGGGTAGCATGCGGTGCACGATTCTTGCGCTTCGATCCGATTCCCGCCCAACCCGCGAGACACCGACGTGAACGACAAGCCCGCCCTTCCTCCACACGATATCCCGAACGAAACGATCGACCTGCAGATCGCCGATGTGCTGGCGGCCGTCCGCTATCCGGCGAACAAGGATGCGATCGTCGACGCCGCACGCGAGGCCGGCGCCAGCAACGACGTGCTGTCGATGCTCGACGGCCTGCCCGAACAGGATTACGCGGACGTCGACGCCGTCACGCGCTGCGTCGCCGGCAACTTCGGCCCGGGGCTCGGCATTTGAGCGGATCCCAATAACGAGATAGGATCGGACCGCGCCGGTCGTGCCGCGACCGGATGCATGCCGCTCGGCGCAAGATCGGGCGTTCGAGCACGCGTGTCCGGGGGACTCCATGGAAGGCATCCTGATCCAGCACACGACGCAACGTCAGCTGTGGTTCGGCGCGCTGACGGCGCTCGTCATCCTGCTTGCGCTCGGGATCGCCGCGCCGCACGCGAACGTCGCGCTGCCGGCCGTCGAGCCGTTCATGCCGATGTGCGCGCTCACCGTGTTCACGACCGCCAGCATCGCGGCGTTCTTCCTCGGCGCGCAGTTCACCGTGACGCGCCAGCCCGTGCTCGGTGCGCTCGGCGGCGCCTATGCGTTCACCGCACTTGCCGTCGCGCTGCAACTGCTCACCTTTCCCGGCGTGTTCGCGCCGCATGGCCTGCTCGGCGCGCGCCCGCAAAGCGCGGCATGGATGTGGATCTTCTGGCATGCCGGCTTTCCGTGCTTCGTGATGGCCGCGCTGTTCGCACGCGAGCGACTGACGCGCGCCCCGGTCGGCGAAAAAGCGACGCGCCGCTGGACGATCGCGCTCGTCGGCGGCCCGGCCGTCGCGGCGGCACTCCTGTGCGCGCTCGCGCTGAACGTGTCGCTGCCGCCCGCGTTCCATCCGCCTCGCGACGCAGCCGTGCTGCCCGTCAACGGCATCGCGCTCGTCGTATGGATCCTCAACGTGCTCGCGCTCGCGGCCGTGCTCGTCACCGGCCGGCTGCGCACGACGCTCGACCTGTGGCTCGCGATCGCGGTGCTCGCGTGCCTGACCGACACGACGCTGAACCTGCTGACGACGAACCGCTTCACGGTCGGCTGGTATGTCGCACGCGTGTTCAGCATGTTCACGCCCGGCGTGCTCGTGTGCGTGCTCGCGTGGGAAGTGACGATGCTGTATCAGCAGTTGTTCGAAGCGCATGCGACGCTGATCCGCTCTTCCGCGCGCGACGGGCTCACGGGCGCGTTCAACCGCAGCCACTTCAACGATCGTTTCCACATGCTGTTCCTGCAGGCGCGACGGCAGGGCGAACCGCTGTCGCTGCTGATGGTCGACGTCGATCACTTCAAGGCGTACAACGACGCGTTCGGCCACGTGAAGGGCGATGCGTGCCTGATCGCCGTCGCGAATGCACTGGCTGGCGCCGTGCGGCGGCCGGCCGATATCGTCGCGCGCTACGGCGGAGAGGAATTCGCGATCGTGCTGCCGAACACCGGCGCGCGCGGTGCGCGGGTCGTGGCCGACGAAGCGCGCGAAGCCGTGCTGCGGCTCGACCTCGCGATGCCCGATTCGCCGGCCGGGCGCGTGAGCGTCAGCATCGGCTGCGCGACCGTAGCGGCCGAGGATCTGTCGACGCCCGACGCGTTGATCGAAGCCGCCGATGCCGCGCTGTACCGGGCGAAGGATATGGGGCGAAACCGGGTCGTCGTCGCCTGAAAACGTCTGCTGTTTGGCTAATTGTTACGGTCATTGTGACCGGAATAATCCGCCGTTACGGATTGCGTGACGGGGATACCAACGCTTACAGCCGGTGTTGCGGGCGCTCGCTATGCTGGGTTCCATATCGAACCCGAGCAGGTGAACGCGATGAAGAAGACCCTTTTGCTGATTGCCGGCGTCGCCGTGTTGTTGAGCGGCTGTATCGTGGTGCCTGATGGTGGGTATTACGGGGATGGCGGGTATTACCATCATCATCGTCATTGGGATTGAATGTCCGGACTCGTATCGACAGGCACCCAGATTCATCGTGAGGCTTGAGATACCGCCGCAGGATCTGCCTGACGACAGCGGGGATAAAAGCCCCTTCCGCCTGTGTTAACATGCCCCGCTGCATACCGATTCAAGGGCCCTTCACCGTGGCGAAATTTTCAGACGGCAATCAGACGCCTCGTATCGCAACACGCGATCGCGACGTTCGAATCGCCGTCATGAAAAAGGTCCTTGCAGAGCCGCTGTCGAATCCCAACGTGCTCGTCGTGGAAGAGCTGGGGCTTGAGCACGGTGCATGCAGGGTCGACATCGCGGTGATCAATGGCGTCATTCACGGGTATGAGCTCAAAAGCGACAC
Source organism: Burkholderia sp. MSMB1826 (assembly GCF_001526325.1). Taxonomy (NCBI): domain Bacteria; kingdom Pseudomonadati; phylum Pseudomonadota; class Betaproteobacteria; order Burkholderiales; family Burkholderiaceae; genus Burkholderia; species Burkholderia sp. MSMB1826. The sequence continues at coordinate 26,352 of NZ_LOYN01000026.1, read as the reverse complement.
CGACACACTGCACCGTCTTCCGCTGCAGATCGACGCCTACTCGCGAGCGCTCGACAAGGCGACGCTCGTCGTGAGCGAACGGCACTTCGTCGAAGCGGCGAACCTGCTTCCACCGTGGTGGGGCATCAAGGTATCGCATGTCGGTCCTCGCGGAGCGGTTCACATCGAGACCGAGCGCGCCGCATCGATGAACCCCGACATCTCTCCCTTCCATGTCGCCCACCTTTTGTGGCGTGATGAAGCGCTGGCCATTCTGGAAGCCCTCGAAACCGACAAGAAGGCGCTGCGCGGCAGCAGGCAAGCGCTGTATACGCTGCTCACGCAACGCCTTTCCCCTTCGTCGCTTCGCGCGCAGGTCAGGGAAGCGTTGAAGCGCCGAACAAGGTGGCGACGTCCCTCACAACCTTCGTGACATGATGGTTGCTCCCCACCATCGGCCAGGTTGACGCACCGCCGGTACTCCCAGTGCCGCTCGCGCAGTCCTCGATGAATTGATCACCGTGTGAATAAGCGCCCCCCATGAAGATCGGCGGCTTGGCGGACACGATGCTCCTGCAAATGTCGGCGTACTGTGCGCGCCCATGTTTCTTGACCTGCACGCCCATCGCGATGAACCACTCATCGTCGATGGTGTACTTCACCCTTGCATTCGGATCGAGCATGCGCGGATCGATGAGCTCGGTCTCCGGATGCGCCACGGCGTAGTCGCCGAAAGTCGGCACACGCGTGCCGGCAGGCAGCATTCCGACAAGCGATTTGTAGCCGAGCCAATCATGACGCTTGATCAGGCCCGACGGCCGATAAGACGCCGACGGCAAAGTCTGCGGGAACGACGTCCCGGCAATCGTGACGGACCGCCATTCTTCGAGCTTGGGCAACTCGTCGAGCAACCCTTTCCACACCAATGCCTGCATCTTCGGGCTGGTTGCGATGTCGGCCGCGCAATCGAGTACGAGATCGCACGCGCCTTCTCCTATTCCGATCCCGTCCAGCAACGTATTCACTTCCGCACGCATCGAGATACCGAAGTCGTCCGGTGTCAGCCGGAGGCAGGCTCCCCGTCCATCGCGATCGACAATCGCCGTTACTGCAGCCATGTAGGCTTCGGAACGCCCCAATCCAAACACCGGCACTGGCATGGCTCCGGTGGCCCGCGCGAGGTCGAAGATATGGGCCAAGTGATGCGCGCCACTCTCTACACATGCGTCGCCGTCGATAAAGGGCGAATCGACAAAACAACGTCGTGTGTCCCATTTTTGTTTGAGTCGCACGCCAAACTTGCTCAAGTGCTCGTCGAGGCTCTTGGCCGGCGCTTCAGCTTCAAAATCCCACGCCTCCGTCGGCACCTCGAACAACGGTGTCACCCAATCCATGACGGTCGGCGTCAATCTGGACAGAGCAAGGTATTCCCCTTGACGCCATTTCAATACTGGAACGTAGTGGTTGTGATCGAACATGCTTTCCTCAAAATAGAACTCGTCGAAGTTGAGCACTTCCGCCATTCCGAGATGAATGGCGTCGTTTGAGGATTACAGTGTCGATTCAATATCGCAAGAGCGCCCACGGAATTTTGTCCAATTCGCACCGGATATTTCGAATCATCGACACCTGAAATTGATGCATGTTTCGCACCATTCGATCAAGATATTGAGAAACATCTACCTCGCCGAAAAGGCATCTTCGTCGCTGTCGCCCGGCATGCATTGCCCCTCAAGGAATGCCGAGCACATCACGCGGATGGCAGGTAGCCCGGACATCGATTTTTTCTCATCACGGATGACGACAAATAGGCCATCAATCCGTTGCATCGGCAAATGTCACAAACCGTATATTTTTAGCGCCTCAAACACGAGCATTCTTCGCGATCGGCATAAAAGAGTCTCTTCTCGGATATTTTTATTTTTAAAAACAATTCGACCTTTTATTTCCCGATACAAAACCTGCTGAAAATCACCCCCAGCAGGTCATCCGAAGTGAACTCCCCGGTAATCGAATTGAGTTGCTCCTGCGCGAGCCGAAGCTCCTCGGCGAACAGATCGAGCGACTGCGCGCGCTGCTCCGCGTGATCGGCCGCCTGCGCGAGATGCGCCTGCGCGGCCCGCAGCGCGATCAGATGCCGCTCGCGCGCCAGATAAACGCCCTCGGCTCCCGCCTGCCATCCGGCAATCCGCAACAACTCCGCGCGCAGCATGTCGATCCCGTCGCCGCGCTTCGCCGACAGATGCACCTCGGTCAGATCACCTTCCGCCGCCGGATGCTCGACGCTTGCCGGCACGCCGGTCAGATCCGTCTTGTTCAGCACGCGCACCACCGGCACGCCGGCCGGAAACCGCGCCGCGATCGTCTCGTCGTCCGGCGTCATCCCCGTGCGCGAATCGAGCAGATGCAGCACGACATCCGCGCGCTCGATCTCGCTCCACGTGCGTGCAATGCCGATCCGCTCGACTTCGTCCTCCGTCTCGCGCAGCCCGGCCGTATCGATGATGTGCAGCGGAATCCCTTCGACCTGGATCGTCTGCGCGACCTTGTCGCGCGTCGTCCCGGCGATCGGCGTGACGATCGCCAGCTCGGCGCCCGCCAGCGCATTCAGCAGCGACGACTTGCCGACGTTCGGCTGCCCCGCGAGCACGACCGACAGCCCTTCGCGCAACAGCGCGCCCTGCCGCGCATCGCCGAGCACGTGCGCGAGCTGCGCACGGATCTTCGCGAGCTTGCCGCGCGCGTCGGCCGCTTCGAGGAAGTCGATCTCCTCCTCCGGAAAATCGAGCGTCGCCTCGACCAGCATCCGCAGCGTGATCACGTCATCGACGAGCGCATGGATCTGCCGCGAGAACGCGCCGTCGAGCGAACGCCCGGCCGAGCGCGCGGCCGCCTCGGTGCTCGCCTCGATCAGGTCGGCAACGGCCTCGGCCTGCGCGAGGTCGAGCTTGTCGTTCAGGAACGCGCGCCGCGTGAACTCGCCCGGCTCCGCGAGCCGCAGCCCGAAGCCGCGCCCCGCATCCAGGCAGCGCTGCAGCAGCAACTGCATCACGATCGGCCCGCCATGCCCCTGCAGTTCGAGCACGTGCTCGCCGGTGTACGAATGCGGCGCCGGGAAATACAGCGCGATCCCGCGGTCGAGCGGCGCGCCGTGCGCGTCGAGGAACGGCACGTAGCTCGCATGACGCGGCGCGAGCTTCTGCCCGCACAACGCGTCGATCAGCGGCAGCGCCGCCGCCTCGCCGCCGCGCCCGAACGACACGCGGACGACCCCGATGCCGCCCCGGCCGGCAGCAGTGGCAATGGCGACGATCGGATCGGAATCGGTAGCGAGCATGGGAATCGGAGAAATCGGGTAATCAGCGGGTCAATGGTGCGCCCGCACAACAGTTCGGGCATCGGAACGCCGGCATTGTAGCGTGCCGGCTCGCCCGCCACCGGCCACGGCGCCGGATTCGGACTCGCCTGAATTTATCCCGCCAGGGATAAGCCAAGTATTAGCCCGGCATCATCACACACCGGCCATTTCGGACGAGTATGTTTGCCGGAGGGGCTCGGCACTGCGTCCCTCAATTTCACCGCCCATCCTGATCAAGGCCGGGATTCGTCCGAACGAGATACGTTTATCCCATATGGTTGTCTGAGACGCGGCGATGGAATTGCACAATCTCCCCATGCCGACATCCGAAGAAAAAGCCGCGTTCTCGGAACGCCTGAAATTTGCCCTGCGGCGCAGCCCGGAGAAAGTCACGGGCGCGACGGAGCTGGCGAACCGATTCAATCTGCGCCATCGCGGAACGCATCCCGTTTCGCCGCAAACCGCGCACAAATGGTTGACGGGCCGCACGATCCCGACGTCGGACAAACTCGAAACGCTTGCCGAATGGTTGCGCGTCGAAGTGCACTGGCTGCATTACGGGCCGTCGCCGAGCGTGATCGAACATCCAACGCCGCAACCGCTGCCGCGCGATGAACGCTATCCACCGACGCCCGAGACGATCGAACTCGCGTCGAAGATCGAAGCGCTATCTCCGCACCAGCGCTACCTCGTTCAGGAACTGGTCGAGCAGTTCTACGGCGATCCGAAACCCGAAGCGAAGAAAGCCTGAACGGCAGCAACCGCACGCGCCACCGTCGCCGGGAAACAAAAAGCCGCATGGTCACGAACCATGCGGCTTTTTTTGCGAGCATCGCGGGCGGCTGGCCGCCCGTGAATGCAACGGGCGTCAGGCCGGCTTCTTCTTGACGCCGCCGAGCTTGCGCGTGATGTAGTACTGCTGCGCGATCGACAGCACGTTGTTGACGACGTAGTACAGCACCAGGCCAGCGGGGAAGAAGAAGAACATCACCGAGAACGCGATCGGCATGAACTTCATCATCTTCGCCTGGACCGGGTCCGGCGGCGTCGGGTTCAGGCTGGTCTGCACGAACATCGACACGGCCATCAGCACCGGCAGGATGAAGAACGGATCGCGCTGCGACAGGTCGTGAATCCACAGAATCCACGGCGCGCCACGCATTTCGACCGAGGCGAGCAGCACCCAGTACAGCGAAATGAACACCGGGATCTGGATCACGACCGGCAGGCAGCCGCCGAACGGATTGACCTTCTCGGTCTTGTACAGCTCCATCAGCGCGGCGTTCATCTTCTGCGGATCGCTCTTGAAGCGTTCGCGCAGCGCCTGCATGCGCGGCGTGATTTCCTTCATGCGCGCCATCGACTTGTAGCTCGCCGCCGACAGCGGGAAGAACACGGCCTTGATCAGCACCGTCAGCAGCACGATCGCCCAACCCCAGTTGCCGACATAGCCGTGGATCTTCTCGAGCAGCCAGAACAGCGGCTTCGCGATGATCGTCACCCAGCCGTAATCCTTCACGAGCTCCAGGCCGGGCGCGATGCCTTCGAGCATGCGCTCTTCTTCCGGACCGGCGAACAGGCGCGCCTGCACGTCGGCCGACTGACCCGGCGCGATCGCGGCGACCGGCTGCTTCACGCCCACGCGGTACAGCGCCGGATCGATCTTTTCGGCGTAAATGTCGCGCTTCGCGCCCTGCTGCGGAATCCAGGCCGACGCGAAGTAGTGCTGCACCATCGCGACCCAGCCGTTGTCGGCGGAGGTCACATAGTCGGCCTTGTTCTTGTCGAGGTCGCTGAAGTTGATCTTCTGGAAGTGCTTCGAGTCGGTGTAGACCGCCGGCCCGAGGAACGTATGCGAGAACATCGGTGTTTCGACGGCCGTGTTGTCGCGCACCAGTTCCATGTAGACCGTCGGCGTCACAGGCGCCGTGCCGACGTTGTCGATCTTGGTGTCGACGCCGATCACATAGCTGCCGCGCGTGAACGTGTAGGTCTTCACGACCTTCACGCCGCCCTTCACCGGCGATTCGAACGACAGCTTCAGCGTGTTCTGGTCGCCCGTCAGCGACGTCGGGCCCGCATCGACCTGCGTGTAGACGTCGTTGTGGTTCGGGAAATCGCCGCCGAGCAGGCCCGTGCGTGCGAGATACGTGTGGCCGGCCGTGTGGTCGAACAGCGTGATGTACAGGTCGGGCTGCTTGCCGTCGCCCTGCTTCTTCAGCGTCAGCTTCGCGAGCGTGCCGCCGCGCGTGTCGATTTCGCCATCGTACACGTCGGTCGAGAATTTCACGAGCTGCGCCTGGGCGGCCGGGGCCGTCGTCGACGGTGCGGCGCCGGCTGCGGCGGCAGGCACGTCACCTGCGTTCGTCGTCGCGCCCGTGCCCGATGCGCCGCCGGCAGCGGCCGGGGCCGTGTGCGTGGCGCTCGGGAAGAACATCGACGGGCGTCCATGGTCCCGCTGCCAGTTGTCGTACAGCATGACAGCTGACATGAAGAAGATCACCCATAGGACGGTGCGTTTGATATCCATGCGTTGTCTCAGAGTCGATGGGACCGCGCGTCGGCTTCGCCGCGAGCGCGAGTGTCGGAGTTGGGCGGCGGGACGAGGTCGATGCCGCCCGCGGAAAACGGATGGCATCGGCACACGCGCCTGACGGCGAGATACGTGCCGCGCGCGGCGCCATGATACTGGATTGCCTCGCGCGCGTAATCCGAACAGGAAGGATAAAAACGGCAACGGTTGCCGAGCATCGGGCTCACGGCAACCTTGTAGAAGCGCAGTAACGCGATCAATACCGTTTTCATACCTTGGGCGGCGCCGTACGACGCCGCGTCAAAACCGGCCGGGCGGGCGCGAGCGCCGCACCGGGCACGGATGCGTCACTCGGACGCGGGCTTCGACGCGCGGCGGGCGATTTCCCGGGCCGCCCTGTCGAGCAGCTCGCGGATCTCCGCCGCGCACATCGCCGCGAGCGGGGCGGAAGCCGCGCTCGGCAGCGCTTTCTTGTCGAAGCGCGTGTGCTGCCGCAGCAGCAGGTCGTAACCGGCGAATTCGGCGCGGCGCAGGCGAAACGCATCGCGCGCCAGCCGCTTCACGAGGTTACGGGTCACTGCACGCGGCGCATACTTCTTTCCGACGACGAGCCCCAGACGGGCAGGCTGGCCAGTCGGCTTGCCGTAGATCACGAAGTGCGCGGAGCGCCGCCAGGGGCGCAAACGAAAAACGGATGAAAATTCATCCGTTTTCAGAAGTCGCGCAGTTTTCGGAAAGGCGGCTTTCGTCTGCGACGGATTCGCACCCGGCTCGACGGCACCTTCCGCAGGACTGCGGACGGCGGACACAGCGCGCAACCTGCCTTAGATGGCGAGGCGCTTGCGGCCCTTCGCGCGGCGAGCGTTGATGACCTTGCGGCCACCTGCCGTCTTCATGCGGACACGGAAGCCATGGGTGCGCTTGCGGCGCGTCACGGACGGTTGGTAAGTACGTTTCATGATGTTCTCACTTGTTCGAGAATGTCGAAATTCAGGGGACCGCGTGCCCTTAACCGGAGGCATTCGGGCGAACGCAATCGCCGGGAATACAGGATTGGTTTTCGCGGAACCCGCTATTTAAACCGTTTTTCTCTTGACGGTCAATACTTTAGGCGTCGTCCGCCTGTGCCGGCCCGCTCCGATCCGGCCCCGCGACCCACAATCGGAGCCTGTGGATAAGTCCCGCTGTGGCCGCGTTTGGCGTTAGAATCTCGCCTTATCTCCAAGAATCCCGCACGCCGCTTCGGCGCCCGCCTGCCCCTCCAGGACTGTGACGCAGGCGTCCGAGGCACGCTCGCACGACCGCTTCGGGCCTTGTTGCGCCACCGCGACAAGGGCGCCGGCGAGCCGCGCTGTGCATGCAAAAAACGACAGCTACTTGATGAACGATTTCTGGCAACACTGTTCCGCACTGCTGGAGCGCGAGCTGACGCCCCAGCAGTACGTGACGTGGATCAAACCCTTGGCCCCGGTGGCCTTCGATGCGTCGGCGAACACGCTGTCCATCGCCGCGCCGAACCGCTTCAAGCTGGACTGGGTCAAGAGCCAGTTTTCTGGCCGCATCTCCGATCTGGCCCGAGAATTCTGGAACACGCCGATCGAAGTCCAGTTCGTCCTCGATCCGAAGGCCGGCATGCGCAGCGCGCCCGCGGGCGCCGCACCGGCCGCCCCGCGTGCACCGCTGGCCCCGAGCGGCCCTGCGGCGACGGTCGCCGCGATCGCCGCCAACCTGACCGCGCATGCCGCCGCGGCGCCCAGCGCGCCGGCCGACGTACCGATGACGCCGTCGGCGGCCGCCGCGCACCACCTGAACGCCGACGACGCCGACATCGATCTGCCGAGCCTGCCCGCGCACGAAGCGGCGGCCGGCCGCCGCACGTGGCGTCCGGGCCCGGGCGCCGCGCCCGCCAACGGCGGCGAAGCCGATTCGATGTACGAACGTTCGAAGCTGAACCCGGTGCTCACGTTCGACAACTTCGTGACCGGTAAAGCGAACCAGCTCGCGCGCGCCGCCGCGATCCAGGTCGCGGACAACCCCGGCATCTCGTACAACCCGCTGTTCCTGTACGGCGGCGTCGGCCTCGGCAAGACTCACCTGATCCACGCGATCGGCAACCAGTTGCTGCTCGACAAGGCCGGCGCGCGGATCCGCTACATCCATGCCGAGCAATACGTGTCCGACGTGGTGAAGGCGTACCAGCGCAAGGCGTTCGACGACTTCAAGCGCTACTACCACTCGCTCGACCTGCTGCTGATCGACGATATCCAGTTCTTCTCCGGCAAGTCGCGCACGCAAGAGGAATTCTTCTACGCGTTCGAGGCGCTCGTCGCGAACAAGGCGCAGGTGATCATCACCAGCGACACGTACCCGAAGGAAATCTCGGGCATCGACGATCGCCTGATCTCGCGCTTCGACTCGGGCCTCACCGTCGCGATCGAGCCGCCCGAGCTCGAGATGCGCGTGGCGATCCTGATGCGCAAGGCGCAATCGGAAGGCGTGAACCTGTCGGAAGACGTCGCGTTCTTCGTCGCGAAGCACCTGCGCTCGAACGTGCGCGAACTCGAAGGCGCGCTGCGCAAGATCCTCGCGTATTCGAAGTTCCACGGCCGCGAGATCTCGATCGAGCTGACCAAGGAAGCGCTGAAGGACCTGCTGACCGTGCAGAACCGGCAGATTTCGGTCGAGAACATCCAGAAGACCGTCGCCGACTTCTACAACATCAAGGTCGCGGACATGTACTCGAAGAAGCGCCCCGCGAACATCGCGCGGCCGCGGCAGATTGCGATGTACCTGGCGAAGGAACTCACGCAGAAGAGCCTGCCGGAGATCGGCGAGCTGTTCGGCGGGCGCGATCACACCACCGTGCTGCATGCGGTGCGCAAGATCGCCGACGAACGCAGCAAGGACGCGCAGCTCAACCACGAGCTGCACGTGCTGGAACAGACACTGAAGGGCTGAACGGGCCGGCGCGCTTGATAATTCGGCCTCCGCCCCAATTTAAGGGGGGCGGTTCGGTTTTGAGGCACAATACTGGTTTGACCGCCCCGGTGGTGGCGGGCCAAGAGCCCGGCCGGCGGGGCGCTGCGAGGCTGCTGCGCTGCAGGCCGTTACTCAACGAAGGAACTCTATGCAACTGGTCAAGACCGAACGAGACACCCTCCTCAGGCCGCTGCAAACGGTCAGCGGCATCGTCGAACGCCGCCATACGTTGCCGATCCTCGCCAACCTGCTGATCACCAAGAACGGCCCGGACGTTTCATTCCTGTCGACCGACCTGGAGCTGCAGATCACCACGCGCGCCGATTTCGGCGTCGGCGGCGACCAGATCGCGACCACCGTCGCGGCCCGCAAGCTGCTCGACATCCTGCGCGCGATGCCTGACGGCCAGGTCACGCTGTCGCTCGCCGACAAGCGCCTCACCGTTCAATCGGGCAAGAGCCGTTTCGCACTGCAGACGCTGGCGGCCGACGAGTTCCCGACCGTCGCGCAGGCGAAGGATTTCGGCGCCACGCTCACCGTCCCGCAGAAGTCGTTCCGCCAGTTGCTCGGCATGGTGCACTTCGCGATGGCGCAGCAGGACATCCGCTACTACCTGAACGGCATGCTGCTCGTCGTCGACGGCGACCAGCTGATGGCCGTGGCCACCGACGGCCACCGCCTCGCGTTCTCGTCGATGAAGCTCGAAGGCGGCACGTTCGGCCGCCAGGAAGTCATCGTGCCGCGCAAGACGATTCTCGAGCTGCAGCGCCTGCTCGAGGACATCGACGACACCGTCACCATCGACATCGCGCAAACCCAGGCCAAGTTCACGTTCGGCCAGGTCGAGCTCGTGTCGAAACTCGTCGAGGGCAAGTTCCCCGACTTCCAGCGCGTGATCCCGAAGGCGCACAAGAACACGTTCGAGATCGGCCGCGAAGAACTGCAGCGTTCGCTGCAGCGCGCGGCGATCCTGACCTCGGACAAGTTCAAGGGTGTGCGCTGCATCGTCGCGCCGGGCCAGTTGAAGATCATGTCGACCAACGCCGATCAGGAAGAGGCGCAGGAAGAACTCGAAATCGCCTACCAGGGCGATACCGTCGACATCGGCTTCAACGTCACGTATCTGCTCGACGTGCTCGCGAACCTGAAGGTCGACACCGTGCAGGTGAGCCTCGGCGACGCCAGCTCGAGCGCGCTGATCACCGTGCCCGAGAACGACGAGTTCAAGTATGTCGTGATGCCGATGCGCATCTGACGCGCTCGACATCGCGACACACACCAGGGGGCGGCAAGCCCCTTTGGCGTTTTTATGGCGAACCGACAACCCGCCCTTTTGGTGCCTTTTCGGCACTTCGGGCGGGCCAGGAAACTGGAGCGGCCCGGCGATTTCTCGCTGAAACGCACCGCGCCGCCACCTGAGTGGCCTCGCAGAACCGGAAGATATCCATGAGTGAACAGCACAATTCGCAACCCGATAACAGCAGCTACGGCGCCTCGTCGATCCAGATCCTCGAGGGGCTGGAAGCGGTGCGCAAGCGCCCCGGGATGTACATCGGCGACACGTCGGACGGCACCGGTCTGCACCACCTCGTGTTCGAGGTGCTCGACAACTCGATCGACGAAGCGTTGGCCGGGTACTGCAACGACATCCACGTGACGATTCACGCCGACAACTCGATTTCCGTGGTCGACAACGGCCGCGGGATTCCGACCGACGTGAAGATGAACGACAAGCACGAGCCGAAGCGCAGCGCCGCCGAGATCGTGATGACCGAGCTGCACGCCGGCGGCAAGTTCGACCAGAACAGCTACAAGGTGTCGGGCGGCCTGCACGGCGTGGGCGTGTCGTGCGTGAACGCGCTGTCAAGCTGGCTGCGCCTCACCGTGCGCCGCGACGGCAAGAAGCGTTTCATGGAGTTCCACCGCGGCGTCGCGCAGGATCGCGTGATCGAGGTGGTGGACGGCGTGGAAGTGTCGCCGATGCTCGTGACCGGCGACACCGAGAACCGCGGCACCGAAGTGCATTTCATGGCCGATCCGACCATTTTCGGCACGGTCGAGTATCACTACGACATCCTCGCGAAGCGCATGCGCGAGCTTTCGTTCCTGAACAACGGCGTGCGGATTCGCCTCACCGACCTGCGTTCGGGCAAGGAAGACGATTTCGCGTTCGCCGGCGGTGTGAAGGGCTTCGTCGAGTTCATCAACAAGACGAAGAGCACGCTGCACCCGACGGTGTTCTTCGCCAGCGGCGAGAAGGACGGCGTGGGCGTCGAAGTCGCGATGCAGTGGAACGACAGCTACAACGAAAACGTGCTGTGCTTCACGAACAACATTCCGCAGCGCGACGGCGGCACGCACCTGACCGGCCTGCGGGCCGCGATGACGCGCGTCATCAACAAGTACATCACCGACAACGAAATCGCGAAGAAGGCGAAGGTCGAGACGACCGGCGACGACATGCGCGAAGGGCTGTCGTGCGTGCTGTCCGTGAAGGTGCCGGAGCCGAAGTTCAGCTCGCAGACGAAGGATAAGCTGGTTTCTTCCGAGGTTCGTGCGCCGGTCGAGGAAGTCGTCGCGAAGGCGCTCGAAGAGTTCCTGCTCGAGACGCCGATCGACGCGAAGATCATTTGCGGGAAGATCGTTGAGGCTGCGCGGGCGCGGGATGCGGCGCGGAAGGCGCGTGAGATGACGCGTCGCAAGGGTGTGCTCGACGGCGTCGGCCTGCCGGGCAAGCTCGCGGACTGTCAGGAGAAGGACCCGGCGAAGTGCGAAATCTACATCGTCGAGGGCGACTCGGCAGGCGGGTCGGCGAAGCAAGGGCGTGATCGGAAGTTCCAGGCCATTCTGCCGCTGCGCGGCAAGGTGCTGAACGTCGAGAAGGCACGCTACGACAAGCTGCTGTCGTCGGAGCAGATCGTCACGCTCGTGACCGCGCTTGGGTGCGGGATCGGCAAGGAAGACTACAACCTCGAGAAGCTGCGCTATCACCGCATCATCATCATGACCGACGCGGACGTCGACGGTGCGCACATCCGGACGCTGCTGCTCACGTTCCTCTATCGCCAGATGCCGGACATGATCGAGCGCGGGTACGTGTATATCGCGCAGCCGCCGCTTTACAAGATCAAGGCGGGTAAGGATGAGCGGTATCTGAAGGATGATGTGGAGCTCAACGCGCACATGCTGCGGTTGGCACTGCAAGGGTCGGAGCTGGTGCCGGGGGAGAATGCTGCGGCGATTTCTGGGGATGCGCTTGGGGAGCTGGCACGGTCGTATCTGCTGTCGCAGAGCGTGATCGAGCGGTTGAGCCGGTTGTATGACCCGGCCGCGCTGGAAGCGGTTATGGATGGGGTGGTGATCGATCTCTCCAGCGAGGCGTCGACCGAGGCTTCGGCTAAAGCGCTGCACGCAGCGTTGCATGACGACGCGCTGAAGAACGAAGTGCGGGTCGTGCCTTCGTATGACCCGGTTCGCGAACAGCGGGCGCTGCACGTCGAGCGGACGCATCACGGCAATGTGCGGGTTTCAGTCATCGATCAGGAATTCCAGCACACGGCGGATTATCAGCAGCTCGTGACCACCGCGAATACGTTCAAGGGGCTTATCGGGGAAGGTGCGGTCATCAAGCGCGGGGAGCGCAGCATGGCTGTCGCGGACTTCAAGAGCGCGATGAAGTGGTTGCTTGCCGATGCTGAGCGGAACGTGTCGAAGCAACGCTATAAGGGCCTCGGCGAGATGAACCCCGAGCAGCTGTGGGAAACGACGATGGATCCGGCAGTGCGGCGTCTGCTGCGTGTGCAGATCGAGGACGCTATTGCTGCGGATGGGATCTTTACCACCCTCATGGGCGATGATGTCGAGCCGCGGCGGGCGTTTATCGAGTCGAATGCGTTGCGGGCGGGGAATATTGATGTCTAACTCATATCTGCTGTCGAGTGACACATTAAGTGAAAAATTCGTCACAAATATTGAAAAATGATGACTGAATAAATGAAAATTATCGAGAGAGGACACAACAAACTATAAGCAAGCTTTCTGATGATGCTTGAACGAGCCGAATATGTGCCTATATGCCTGCGTCAGCCGGCATTTTGATGCTGTTGTGCATCAGCTTAAATTCTCTCCACTCATAAATTTATGCAAAGGGTTACAAGCGTTAGCTTGTAACCCTTTTTTGTATAGTCATGATCTTCGCATCGCGAATGAGGTTGAACCCCTTCCGGCGCCACTAATCGAAAGAGTTGATTCGAAATGATTTTCCAGAGTCACCAGAAATTCCCTAAAAATCAAAAACTTGGCTCCACAGTGCTGCCCATCCCGCTCTTTCGGTAAATTCCTGTATGTGCCGGGATTTATCACCGGAACGAATAAATTTGGAGCTGCACGGAGCGATCAGAGATCCTCGTCTCCTTGTTGGCCACCCGGCGCGTCTACCTGTTGCCAGTCATCCGCGATTTTCTTCCAATCTACTGGACGCTCCACCGCGATTTCCTCTCCCGCCTCGTTCAGCCCCTTGCCGGACCATACCGCCCAAAAATCTGGGTCGTCGGACTTTGGCCGTTGCGGTTCCGGCAACTTGTTCATTTCGACCAGTACCGGTAACTCCGACGCCCATCCCAGTAAGATGGCGTGACGCGAGGGAAGAGACGGAAGATCTCTTAACAAACCGCGCAGATTGTCTGGTACGAGCCGATGTACCAACTCCTGGTCACGGTCATTGCTGATGCGGTGCAACAGATAGCTATTGCATTGGGATAGCACCGTGGGAGATAGCTCGCTCGGACGCTGGGACGAGAGCACTAGCCCGAGACCGAACTTGCGGCCCTCTCGAGCAATCTTTTCGAAGACCTGGCAGCAGATCGCAGCGGCATTTTGATTCTCAGCGTCATCGCTATATCGACGGATGAAGGTGTGGGCTTCCTCCATTACCAACACTGTAGGCAGTGTTTTACCCTTGTTGTGCTTCCGGTAGCGCTGCAGGGCTTCCAAGGTCATGCGGGCAATCACAGCTGTAACGATTTGCACGACATCTGCCGGTACCAGCGACAAGTCAATTACCGTCACGGAACCATTGGAAGCGTGATTGTCACCCAGGTAGTCCGTCAACCAACCGTCCAACGTGACGCTACCGTCGTCACCGCTGATCGTTTTCATGCGACTGTCCGAGAGAATCGTTCGGATCCGCATCAGCATGGTCTCGACGTACTCTGACACGCTCAACAATTCCGCATTGGCTTCCACGCTGCGCAACAGCTGATCACCGGAGAACGCGCGAGGAACGTCGGCATCGATCGGTAAAATATCAGTATCACTGCCACCAAACGTAGCATGCGCCGCTCGAGCAAGCGCTAGGAATTCGTCGATTTCCTGGGTGGTAAACTTTTGCTCCGAATATTGCGGTTTGCGGGCCTGCTCGAAATCTGAAATTTTCTGCCGGAGTGCATCTAATGCCTCATTCTCTTCCTGTGTAAAGCTGCCATCATTCTCCAGGCTCTTCTGCCAGACTAGCGCCCCTTGAAGAAAATTCTTGGGATGCGGGAAGTTCGCCCAGGGCCTCCCAGCATTTCGTTCAATTTGAATTATGCTCACTAGCGTACGCAGAAAGCGGCGCATCTCGTGACTTGGCGAAAAAGCAGTGTCGACTGTGCCATCTCGCACCGAACGTAGGGCTTGAATTAGCGTAGGCCTCTGTGTCTTGGCGCTAGCTTGCGTAAAGGCGCACCATTCAGTACTGCTCCAAAACCAGAGCGGCACCTGCAACTGACTAATCCCGTTATCATAATCGGCCTCCACGCCAAATACACGAACCTTGCTCATGTCCCGGAAGGTATTGGCATACTCTCCGTTTGGATCGAGCACAATAAAGCGAGCATTTGGATCGTCGTCGCCTCGCACCTTCTTGGCCTCCGACATCGACCAGCGAATCAAGCCGGCTACGGAGCAGGACTTACCACTGCCAGTATTGCCCAACACTGCGAGATGACGACCAAACAAGCGATCGGGGTCGATCATTACCTTGGCGTTCGCAGCCAACGGACTTATGCCGATCATGACCCTTCGGTTATCACCAGACTCGACAATGGCACGCAGCTGGTTCTGTGTTGGCAACAGCACCGGAGCCCCAACCGAAGGATATGCGTCCACACCGCGGCGAAAGTTGTAGCGCTCCGCCCCCCCGTGAAGACCCTCATAAGTCAAGCGGCCCAAGGGGTTGAGGCTCATTTTGCGCAATGGGTACGGCAAGTCAACCAATCCGAAGTCCTGCATACCCTTGCGTTTCGGGTACTGAGAACGCTCGACCGTGATCCATTCCACTTGGGCTACAAGATAGCCTTCGTCGTTGGGCACCAGCACATAGCCGTTGATGCGGGGGAAGGGGCGCGGCGTTCCAGTATTTAGGGCGACAGTATCTGGAGCCTCAATATCTAGAAGCACCTTGATCTCGTCCGGCGAAACGAAATCAATACTCCCGATCCGGAGAGAATCAGCAAATGCAAGCGGCGACAGTGTCATAGCAGGTCCTCTATGCCGAGATCATCCTTTGAGTCGCCTCCCGCCGCTTTCTGCACTGGTGGTGCGGTATGCCAGCGCTGTTTGAGCAATTCGCTCATTCGGAACGTCGTCTTATCGATCGCCGCCTTGGGCAGGAAGTTCTCGGTCAGCTTCTGCAGGTCCGCCAAGGCCGGACCGATCATCAAACTAATTTGCGGGGGGCGTCCGAGCTCCTCGTAGGTCCTCATGATCCGGCCAAGCGGGTCATCGAAGGAGATCACGACAAGATGTGTCGACGGAATTGTGAGCATGTCGCGAATCACGCGATTGATGTGCTCATCGCCGAAGCTGTATCCGTAAGTGACCAGTGTGCTGTTCGGGCGGCAAATGGCCGCTGCGAGATCGCGGAATAACTCGACGTACGGATAGTCGGAGGTCTCCCTGTCCTTGGCTGCATTCGGGTAAATCATTAGCGCGTGTGCGCTCGCACTCTCGAGTCCGGGGGCTTTCAAATACGGTTGGACGCTTTCTGCACCAAAGGGCAATCCGACACGTCGAATGTCACCACCAGTCTGTACCCAATCGACGGAGCCGTGCAGCTTAGTGAAGCGAGCAACCCCCTCCAGATAACGCGGCTCACCACGAATGCCGGGTGGGTTGTAGTGCATGTCCAAATCCAATCGTGACGAACGAAAAACTGGCGTCAGATTGCCGAGAAAGCGATCCAACAAGTGCAGACCAGCCAGTTCAGAGCCTGCCTCAATTAGCCGATCATAGTTGGTTGTAAAGATGTTCAGTCGATCACGTACGCCGGTGCGGCTGGCGAAGCTCATTAGGAAGGTGACGAGTGTATTGAACGCTTGTTCGCGTCTAGCTTCCTCAGCAGCCGCAATCCCACTTTCACTTTTCAGAATCGATTTTGAAAAGGCATCCAAAATATTGGCGAGATCCAGCGCTAGCTTTTCAGCGTCTTCGGTTTTACCCAGAATCGCCAATCCACGCAGCAGCTCGTTGGCAACGCGGAGTTGGTCCTCTAGATTCCCGAGCTCACGTCCCGCTTTCCCCGCGGCATCCTGCGCTGCGTTGCCTATTTCGGCTTGGTAACTAGAGAACGTAACAGCCCCCATCCCAGCAGCGCCTTTACCGGCCGCCAGGTAGTGCACAGCGTGGGTCAGACCTGATCCTGCTAATAGCGAAAGATGTTCTGATTGGAACAAGGAGGTTAGCCAAGGCTCAACCCGATTACGGAGGTCCTTAAGGCCGAATTCTTGACCACTTGTCCATGATGCATCGCTATCTGGACCCAGCTTGAACTTATTGACCTGTTCGGCCGCGCCGAAACAAATCGGACGATGATCGTCCCTGACCTTCAAAGTGTTTTCGAACTTACCTTGTTCCACCTCGCCACTCATATCTGCCCCCGTTGGTATCCATACCTTCGCACCAGTGAATTATATTGATATCGCCCGATACTCTCGGAACAGTCAGGGCTTTGGTTGTCGCCAAACGACCGGCCTTTACTCAGCACTGTCGGGCCAGACAACGGCCCACGAAGCCTTGCAGAGCAAGATTCTCTATTCAGGGTAACGCGAACGCCTTGACTTTATATATAAATTTATGTGCGAGTGCCTTCATCAGGTTGCCCTCCATTCCAGCCATCGTGTCCGGCTGCATGCACCAGACAATCGCATATAGGCGCGACATCACCGCGCTGCCTCACGATTCCACCAGGCCCTCGAGCAACTGACAATCGTATCGGCCTACGCGATTTTCGATCTCTCCTTCTCCGCTAAACCAACTCCACCGAGAACCGCTCATCGAAGATCCGAAAGTAGTTGACAGAGAGATGTTATATAGCAAATATATCAAACATGACAAAACAAGCCCAAACCCTGACCGCAACGCTTCGCGCAATTCGCGCCAAGCTCAATCTCACTCAGGAGCAGCTCGCCGAGCAACTTGGGGTGTCGTTTGCCACCGTGAATCGCTGGGAAGGCGGCGGAAGTAAGCCGCAGCGCGCAGCGACCGAAGCCATCTCGGCACTCGCGGCGGAAGCCGGCATAGAAGGAGAGCTCGTCGATGCTCAGACAACAACACCCACCATGCCTCGCCATCGGCGGGGTCGCGCTGCTGCACCGGTGCCAACCACCAAGCCGATGGAGCAAATGCTCTGGGACGCGGCCTGCTCCATTCGTGGCGAAAAGGACGCAGCCAAGTTCAAGGATTATCTGCTGCCGCTGCTGTTTCTCAAGCGCTTGTCCGACGTATTCGACGACGAAATCGATCGCCTGGCGGAGGAATACGGTGATCGTGCCACCGCGCTGGAAATCGCCGAAGCAGATCACTCGCTCCTGCGCTTCTATCTGCCGTCCGAGTCGCGTTGGGCCGCTATCAGCGGGCGTGAGTCCTACGAATGGCCGCTCGACGAGCGCGGGCGGCCAACCGCCCCCAAAGACATCGGGGAGCATCTGACCAAAGCCGTGCGCGCCGTCGTCAAGCAAAACCCGTCGCTCTCCGGCGTGATCGATGTGGTCGATTTCGCCGCCGAGCGCAACGGTGAGCGTGACATCAACCCGGCCAAGTTGCGTGGCGTGGTGGAGACCTTCTCTGATCCGCGCTACCGCTTGGGGCTGGCGGATGTACAGCCGGACTTTTTGGGACGCGCTTACGAATACCTACTGCGCAAGTTCGCCGAGGGATCGGGCCAGAGCGCCGGCGAATTCTTCACGCCAACTGAAGTGGGCTTCCTGATGGCCCACATCATGCGACCGAAGCCGGGCGAAACCTGCCATGACTACGCCTGCGGCTCAGCGGGGTTGCTCATCAAGCTTCAGCTCGTCGCCCGCGAGCAAGATCCGACCAGCAAGGTTCCTCTCAAGCTCTCCGGCCAGGAGCTCCAAGCCGAGAGCTACGCCGTTGCACAGATGAACGCGATCATCCACGACATGGAGGTCGAGCTTGCTCGCGGCGACACGATGATAAACCCCAAGTTCAGGAATGCCGACGGCACAATCCGTCAATGCAACATCATTGTCGCCAACCCGATGTGGAACCAGCCTTTCGCGTCGGATCTGTTCGCCAACGACCCGTTCGATCGCTTTCGCACTGCCGGCGGCATCACCAGCGGCAAGGGTGATTGGGCCTGGCTTCAACACACACTTGCGTGTATGGATGACGACGGCCGTGCTGCTGTCGTGCTCGACACCGGCGCAGTTACGCGCGGCTCGGGCTCGAAAAACGGGGACAAGGAGCGCAACATCCGCAAGTGGTTCGTCGACCACGATCTGATCGACGGAGTGATCCTGCTACCCGAGAACCTTTTCTACAACACCACTGCAGCCGGCGTGATCGTGGTTCTTCGCAAGAACAAGCCCGTCGACCGGCGCGGTAAGATCGTCCTACTCAACGCGAGCAAACGCTTTAGTAAGGGGCGACCGAAGAACTACCTGCCCGAGCAGGACCTTCGACCGCTAGCGGCGATGTACCTCAAGGGCGAACCTGTCGAGGGTGAGGTGGCGGTCATCGCACTGCAGCAGGTACAGGAGGCCGACTACAACCTGAGTCCAAGCCGGTGGGCGGTCAGCGCTGGAAACGGGAACGCCACGGACCTAGACGGGCTCCTGTCTCGCTTCCAGGACTGCCTTGATGCGGAGAAGTCTCTGGAAACCGCATTAATGGGCGCCCTCGTGAAGCTGAAGGAGCTAGCATGACTGCCGAGAGCGGAAGCATCGTCACCCTCGACCAGCTTTGCGAGCCGATCGCTCTCCAGCGCAACCCCAGCGATGTTCCTGACGCGGTGTACCTCGGGCTGGAACATTTGACACCTGGTCGTATGCGAGCGGCGACGGAAGGACAGGCTACCGACGTGCAAAGTCACAAGTTCGCGTTTCAGCGGAACGACGTGTTGTACGGAAAGCTGCGCCCCTATCTGGATAAAGCCGTACTTGCCGAGTGCGACGGTGTATGCACAACCGAACTACTGGTGCTTCGTGCGAAAAAAGGCGTTGACCCGCGCTACCTAGCGTGCATCGTCCACACCCCAGACTTCATTGATTACGCCATGTCCGGCGTCACGGGCGCGCATCACCCTCGGACGTCATGGAGTCACATTGCTCGCTACGAGATACCCCGCCACGATAATCAAGAACAGTCTGCGATAGCGACCTTGCTGTGGGGGACTCATGACCTGCTTGTAGCATGTGAAACGGCTGTTGAAGTCGCGCGTGAACTCAAACACGCCGCGATGTGCGAACTGTTCACGCGCGGCCTGCGAAACGAAGCGCAGCAGGAAACCGAGATCGGTCGAGTGCCCGAAAGCTGGTCCGTTGCCCGACTCGGCACTCACCACTCGGTCGTTTCCGGTGGCACACCATCACGGGGTAATCCTGCGTTCTGGTCAGGCGGCACGATTCCGTGGGTCAAAACCACCGAAGTGGATTATTGCGTGATCAGCGAAACCGAGGAACACATCACACCGGAGGGACTCGAGCATTCCGCCGCCAAACTGTTGCCCTCGGGCACGTTGCTGATGGCAATGTACGGCCAGGGCGTGACGCGCGGCAAGGTTGCCATACTTGGTATCGAGGCAGCTTGCAATCAAGCCTGCGCCGCCATCAGACCGAACGACAAAGCAGTCTTGCCGCGCTATTTGTACCACTTCCTCAGTTGGCGCTACGAGGCGATTCGCTCTCTCGCGCACGGGGGACAACAACAGAACCTCAATCTCGAAATCGTACGGGAGCTACTGGTTGCATGTCCGGAGACCAACGAGGAACAGGACGAGATAGTCACCATTCTCGACGCCTTGGATCGCAAGATCGACCTCCAAAGCAAGAAGCGCTCCCTACTGGAGGAACTGTTCAAGTCCGTGCTGCACAAGCTGATGATCGGGGAAATCCTGGTCTCGAATCTGGATCTGTCAGCGCTCCACTCGTCTTCGACGCAACATGAGGAGATTGCAGCGTGAGCCCCCTCAAGATCAGCGAAGCGGGCACGGTCCAATTCCCTATGGTGAAGCACGCTGTTGAGATCGGCTGGACGCCGATCGCACCGGAAGATGCCCGCATCAAGCGAGGCGGCGACGCGGGTGCATTCCTCCGCGATGTGCTCGAAGCCAAGATCGCAGCCTTCAACCCATGGCTTTCCGGCGATGCGGTACGCTCGGTGGTAGAGACGATGGACGCGCTACCGGCGAGCATCGAAGGCAACCGTGAACGGTTGGCGTGGTTACGCGGCGAACGGCAGTGGTACGACGAAGCCGAAAAGCGTCACCGTACAGTGACGCTGATCGACTACGAGCATGTCGAAGACAACAAGTTCCACGTGACATGGGAGTGGAAGATCAAGCCGCCTGCTCGCAAGGGTAACCGGGCCGACGTGATGTTTCTGGTCAATGGCTTCCCGGTCGTTATCGTCGAGCACAAGAATCCGAAGGACGGCGATGGTATCGAACGTGCGATCAAGCAGCTGCGCCGATACGAATTGGAGACACCGGAGCTGCTCGCCGCGCCACAACTCTTCAACGTCACGCACCTGCTGGACTACTGGTATGGCGTAACCTGGAACGCGAATCGGCGCGATATGGCGCGCTGGAAACAAACGCCCGAGGAGAGCTATCGGTTCGCGGTTCAGGCTTTCTTTGAGCGCCAAGACTTCCTGCGCACTCTGCAGCACTGGATTTTGTTCTACGTACAGGATGGGGAGACCCGCAAGTCGGTGTTGCGCCAACACCAGCGCCGCGCCATTGACGCCATCCTCGACCGCTGCGCCGACCCGGCCAAGACGCGAGGCCTAGTGTGGCACACCCAGGGTTCCGGCAAGACGTTCACCCTGTTGACCGCCGCCCGCCTGATCCTCGAGAACAAGGCGCGCTTCGCCAACGCAACCGTCATCCTTGTCGTGGACCGCACCGAGCTGGAAGGCCAGCTCAAGGGCTGGGTTGAGCGATTGCTCGGAGAGATGCAGCAAGAGGACATCGCTGTCTCCCGCGCGAAGAACAAGGCCGAGCTGCAGTCCTTACTGGACGCCGATTTCCGGGGCCTTATCATCTCGATGATCCACAAGTTCGAAGCCATCCGCAAAGACAGTTGCCTACGTGACAATGTTTATGTCTTCATCGATGAGGCCCACCGCTCGGTAGCCAAGGATCTCGGCACCTATCTGATGGCCGCCGTGCCCAAGGCGACGATCATCGGCTTCACCGGCACGCCCATCGCGCACACGTCGCAGGGCGAAGGCACATTCAAGATCTTCGGCACACAAGACGAGCTGGGGTACCTAGATAAGTACTCAATTGTCGAGAGCATCGCTGACGAGACCACGTTGCCGATCAAACACGTGATGGCGCCCAGCGAAATGACCGTGCCCGCCGAACGGCTGGACCAGGAATTCTTCGCGCTGGCCGGGAGCGAAGGCATCACAGACGTTGAAGAGCTCAACAAGGTACTCGACCGCGCAGTAGGCCTACGCACGTTTCTTACCGCCGACGACCGCATCGAGAAAGTTGCGACCTTCATGGCCGAGCACTTCAAAGAAAACGTGCTGCCGTTGGGCTACAAAGCTTTCTTGGTGGCAGTGAACCGCGAAGCCTGCGCCAAATACAAGAAAGCGCTGGACAAGCTGCTCCCGTCCGAATGGGCCGTCCCGATCTACACGCAGAACGCGGCAGATGTGATCGATCGTCCACTAGTCGCCGAACTGCAGCTCTCCGACGAGCAAGAGGAACAAGCGCGGCTACTGTTTAAGAAGCCTGCCGAGAACCCTAAAATTCTGATCGTCACGGACAAGTTGCTCACCGGCTATGATGCGCCACCGCTGTACTGTCTGTACCTCGACAAACCGATGCGCGACCACGTGCTACTGCAGTCCATTGCGCGCGTGAACCGCCCATATGTTGACGCCAATGGCGCGCAGAAGCGCGTCGGGCTCGTGGTGGATTTCGTGGGTGTGCTACGCGAGCTAAAAAAGGCTCTGCAGTTCGACTCGTCGGACGTCAGTGGCGTGATTGAGGACCTGGACGTGCTGCTCCAGGACTTCCTGCAGAAGATCTCGCAAGCCGAGAAAGATTACCTGCTGGTTTCCAGCCGTGACTCCCCCGACGAGCGCCTGGAAAAGCTTGTGTTCGGCCGCTTCCTTGCACCTGATGCTCGCAAGGCATTCTTCGAGGCATACAAGGAAATCGAAGCGTTGTGGGAAATCCTCTCGCCCTCGCCGGAGCTGCGCGACCACATTGGCACTTACAAACAGCTCAGCCAGCTCTACGCGGCCGTGCGCAACGCATATGCCGAAAAGGTCGGGTTCGTTGCGGATCTCGCGTACAAGACCCGGCGGCTAATCGAGGAGAGCGCGGAGCAGCGGGGGCTGGGGCGGTTAACCAAAAGCGTGACTTTCGACGTACAGACCCTGCAGGCGCTGCGCAAGGAGGATGGCTCAGATGAGGGCAAAGTCTTTAACCTGGTGCGGGGCCTGCAACAGGAGATGGACGAAAACCCTGCAGCCGCACCCGTACTACAGCCGTTGAAGGATCGCGCGGAGCGTATCCTTAAGGACTTGGAGGATCGCACGACCACCGGACTAGCCGCAATGGACCACCTCGCAGCATTGGCCGCCGAGAAAGAGACGGCGATGAAGGCTGCGCGGGACAGTGGACTGTCCGCGCGGGCATTTGCGGTGTACTGGGTGTTGCGCGAGGATGCGGCAGTTAAGACCTCATCTGTCGATGCGATGACACTTGCAAAGGATGCGGAAGCGCTCTTGTCGCGCTTTCCGAATGCAGCAGTGAATCCGGATGAACAACGTCGCCTTCGGGCTGCCATGTACAAGCCAGTACTGGCGCTTGGGCAGGACGAACGCGCCCGTGTCGTTGATCTCATCGTCCGGCTGTTGCTCGCGGAGGGTGACGAGTGAAGTCGTCCCTATACCCGGTGCAAGAGCTGCGACGGCGCGCATTGGCGTGGGCGGTTAAGCTGCGCGTGAACCCGCGCGTCGTTCGTGTTCAGGAAATGCGCAGAAAGTGGGGCTCCTGCTCTTCGTCCGGGACGATCACTTTGGCTTTCGATTTACTCGATCAGGATGAACGATTCCAGGACTACGTGATCGTCCACGAATTGCTTCATCTTCGTTTCGGGAGTCATGGGCGAGTGTTCAAGGCGCTGATGAGCGTACATATCCCCGGATGGCGACACTTGGAAGTTACGAGGCTATACCGACCTGCTATCGCCACGCAAAAATGACGCTTTTCGGCCAAGGAGTCCACCTCGGGCCGTACTCACTGAATTCGCCGGAGCGCACGATTTTCCCGTAGATTTTGATGGCGTTTCGGACAGCCCCGCTGTCGTCGATACGCGGACCTCTGCGCTCGCCGACGCATGCCCGGCCGCGACTGTTCCGGCTCTTCGGCAATGTCACTCGAGGCGATTGCAATCTCGTTGCCAACCGTCTCGTGTGCCGCCTCGTAGTCCACTAGTTGGACATTCGGTCAAGTCTTCACAGCACTACTCGCTCTCGTCGATCCATAAAACCGGTTGCGACTGCCTTTACGTGATCAACCGACGCAAGCAGTTGGATTACAAATCGAAGGAGGGGAAAGCCTCTGCCGGACTCCGATCTTCCAACTCGGCGAGGAACACTTGACATGCCAACATCAAAAAAGCAGAACATCGCGGACCAAATATCATTCGTCAATGAGCGGCTAAGCAACGCACGAAGCATCACCAATGCATCTAACGCGACTGGAATACGATAGAAAAATATCATCACGCTCGGTCGCACGTTCGAATACGAGGAGTAGCGAATTGCATCCACGAATCCGCTCGAAGACGGCCCCCCAGGCGGATATCATGATTAACAAAAAACAAGCACCGCCGCCAGAATATTGAATGACGCATTCACAATTGGCAAAAAAACAAATATTTAATTTTTCACAATAAAGACGAGTTGCGCGATTCGTCAATTTCACCACCGA
The DNA here is from genome assembly GCF_001526325.1 of Burkholderia sp. MSMB1826. NCBI lineage: Bacteria > Pseudomonadati > Pseudomonadota > Betaproteobacteria > Burkholderiales > Burkholderiaceae > Burkholderia > Burkholderia sp. MSMB1826. Next base: position 2,046 of record NZ_LOYN01000026.1, on the reverse strand, counting down.
TTGTCGACACCAATGCCTGTCGATTGTTGTCAAATGAAGTGTTCGCTATCCTGAGATACTCACCCATCTTCTGAATGTAGTCGACCCGATGACCGCCCTTGGAAACTTCGTTCGAAATCGTCGCTTCGAGCTCGGCCTGACGCAGGCCGCGCTCGCGACACGCATGGGCGTAGACGACACCTACATCAGTGCAGTAGAGACGGGACGGCGGACGCCAGACGGCTCGCCGTTCTTGGAGATGCTAGGTCGAGCTCTCGAGCTCGACAGCGATCGAATTCACCAGCTATTCAGCGTGGCGCGCAGGTCCCAGCGATTTTTTCGCCTGCCGGAAGAGCTGTCACCCCGCAAGCACGCCGTGTTCATGGCAATCGCGGAGGACCTGCCGCAATTGAGTCAGGAAGACGTAGAGGTTATCGCAAGCGTTCACGCGGCATTGGTGCGAAACCGAAAATCTGACGCTCCACACAATGTCGACATTATCGAAGGGGGGGCCATGTAAAGAAAAAGCGCCGTAAACCCGAGGGGCCTGCAGCGCTCTGTGGTCGGAACTGAAGAAGATTCGCGATTTGGCGATTTCGAGTCTCCTCCGCTCCGCCCCCAGAGTCAAGCCCTTCTTTTTCCTGTCGATCCGCCGCCCCATGCGATTTGAGCAAACTTTGTCGAGTCGCGGATAGCGCTCGCCCATCGTCAGCGCAATTCTCGACAACGGCCGGTTGTCGACGGGCAGCTCACACCCCAAAAAAGGAGCAGCAGTGAACACGAGGTCGATATCGATTCCGTGGTCTGCCGGGCACACACCGGTCCGCAAAATCGTGACGCAGTCTGGAGGAATTCCGCGTGGACTCTTCCCGAGTCGCAAAAATAACCGAATGGTCGGATATGAACACTTGCTGGAAGCAGATGCATGCGTCCTATTCGAGATGTCCCCCCAAATCGCGTCCTATCGTGAACAGCCAACACGCATTTCGTTTCCCGATGGAGACCGGAGCCGCCTTTACACGCCCGACTATCAGCTAGACCTGACGGATGACCTGCCCCCTTCAATAGGGCCGATGGGCTTCTAGCAAAGTCCCTTTAAACCAGCTCCTGGAAAGCGGCGGGAGCATCCGCTGTTGCTCGGTGTTTCGCAGCAAACTCTGCTGGCGACAGGTAGTTCAGCGCGCTATGCGGCCGGTCCTCGTTGTAGTCCTGACGCCACGTCGCTATGAGCGCCCGAGCATGCGCGAGACTTGTGAACCAGTGCTCGTTGAGGCATCCCGCTCTGCAGCTCGCCACCCGAAGTCCGTGAGCTTAGTAAGATTACCGAAATGGTCCGACTCCCCAAAGCTCTTCGATGAAACCTATTATCCGCAAAGGCGACACAACAGATCACGGTGGCACAGTGCTCGACGGCTTCGGCCTTTCGAACTTGAACGGCCGACCGGCATCCGGTGTCGGCCATATGGTCCTGTGCCCGAAATGCCAAGGTACCTACCCGATCGTTCAGGGCTCCAGCCAGTACACGATTGAAGGCCGCGCCGTTGCGCTGGACAGGATGAAGACTGCATGTGGCGCCTCGCTGATCGCCAGCCAACAAGAATTCCTGGCAAGCGAGTGATGCTATCTGGCTCTAATTAAATCGAACCTTATCTGCTCGGCACACATTTCACGTCGCCGAAATGCAAAAACCCCCGCCTTTCGGGCGGGGGTTTCTGGCTTAGGGAGCCTGACGATTACCTACTTTCACACGGGAATCCGCACTATCATCGGCGTGGAGTCGTTTCACGGTCCTGTTCGGGATGGGAAGGGGTGGGACCGACTCGCTATGGTCATCAGGCAAAGAGGGTTGTTGCGTTGCTTCGCAGCGCAACCAATCCGGGAAGAAGCAGTAATTTTGGGTTGTGTGTATCGCACACGAGAATCAACAAGTCCTGTTAAGGCAGACTTGTTATAGGATCAAGCCTTACGGGCAATTAGTATCGGTTAGCTGAACGCATTACTGCGCTTACACACCCGACCTATCAACGTCCTGGTCTCGAACGACCCTTCAAGGGGATCTAGTCCCCA
>NZ_LOYN01000025.1:0-597 GCF_001526325.1 Burkholderia sp. MSMB1826 | reverse complement strand
TGAAGACCGCGCAGGCGTCGTACGACCTGACCAAGCTGCAGTTCGACAACGGCACGGGCTCCGAGCTCGAGCTGCGCCAGGCGCAGACGGTGGTCGAGACGGCGCTCGCGAACCAGCAGGCGCAGGCGCGTGCGCGCGCGCAGGCGCTGAACGCGCTGGTGCTGCTGATCGGCGAGCCGCTGCCGGACGATCTGCCGGCGGGCCTGCCGCTCGATGCGCAGAACCTGCTGACGGACGTGCCGGCCGGGCTGCCGTCGGATCTGCTCACGCGCCGTCCGGACGTGATGCAGGCCGAGCAGACGCTGCTGGCCGCGAACGCGAACATCGGCGCGGCCCGCGCGGCATTCTTCCCGAAGATCTCGCTGACGGCCGCGTTCGGCACCGCGAGCCCGACGCTGGGCGGCCTGTTCAAGGCCGGCACGGCGGCGTGGTCGTTCGCGCCGAACATCGCGCTGCCGATCTTCGAGGGTGGGCAGAACATCGCCAATCTCGATCTCGCGAACGTGCAGAAGCGCATCGAGATCGCGAACTACGAGAAGGCGATCCAGTCGGCATTCCGCGAAGTGTCGGACGGCCTGGCCGCACGCGGCACGTACG
>NZ_LOYN01000024.1:0-1234 GCF_001526325.1 Burkholderia sp. MSMB1826 | reverse complement strand
TGTAGTGGTTCAATGCCCTTGGACAGTTCGAAAAGGAGGTAACGTGTCGTCTGGAGGGCCAAATCATGGTCAGGCGTGCGTTTTCCGAGGAATTCAAAGAAGAAGCGATACGACTCGTCGTAGAGCAGGGTTACCCCTTTTCCAAGGCGTGTGAGGCTGTCGGAGTGGGGGAGACCGCACTGCGTCGCTGGGTCGCACAGTGGCGGGTGGCACACAGTTTGGATGCGCCGAGTCCGGCACAACTCAGTGCAGACGCGCGTCGGATCAAGGAACTGGAGGCGCGCGTAGCCGAACTCGAACGGGAGCGTGAAGTTTTAAAAAAATCCACGGCCTTCTTCGTCAAGGAGCTCGAACGCTCCTGGAAGTGATCCAGACGATTGAGAAGGCCTACCCGGTAGCGCTGATTTGTCGACTGGCTGGTGTAGCACGCAGCAGCTATTACGCATGGAGGGCGCGCCAAGGCAGATCAAATCCCGATGCGACGGTACTGGAAGCGGTGCGCCGTATTCATGAGGAGACTCGTCGAAGCTACGGCAGCAGGAGGATGTCGCAAGCGTTGCGCTTGCTCGGACACAACGTAGGACGTTATCGAGCACGATCGTTGATGCGTCAGGCTCGGCTGGTGCGGTCTAAGCGCGGACATCGTTATCGAGTGGCGCAAGCCGAGAGTCTGATTGCGCCGAATCTGCTTGCACGACGATTCGATCCGGCGCAGCGCAATCAGGTATGGGTGGGCGACATCACGTTTGTGCAGACTAGGCAGGGATGGCTTTACGTGGCCGTCGTCATGGATCTGTATGCGCGCCGCATTGTGGGCTGGGCGTTTAGTCAGCACGCGGACACCGACTTGGCGCTCAAGGCATTAAGACGGGCTTACGATCATCGTCGCCCGGCACCAGGCTTGATGTTCCATTCGGATCAGGGCTGCCAATACACGAGCACGCGCTTTCTCGCCGAGCTGCGCGCCCGTGGCGCGATCCAGAGTATGAGCCGGCGCGGCAACTGTTGGGACAATGCGGTGGTCGAGCGCTTCTTCCGAAGCCTCAAAAGTGAATGGATCGGCGAGCAGTTGTACTTCGATCACCGCCATGCAGAGCAAGACATCACCGACTATTTGGTCGATTTCTACAACCATCGTCGCCTTCACTCGGCTGCGAAGGGAATGCCGCCAGCGCGTTTCGAAGCGCTCGCAGCCTAACCCGGAGCTATGTCCAGAGTTACTTGACCACTTCAG
>NZ_LOYN01000023.1:0-3172 GCF_001526325.1 Burkholderia sp. MSMB1826 | reverse complement strand
TCCTCTACGACGAGTCGTATCGCTTCTTCTTTGAATTCCTCGGAAAACGCACGCCTGACCATGATTTGGCCCTCCAGACGACACGTTACCTCCTTTTCGAACTGTCCAAGGGCATTGAACCACTACACTCCGCCTCTCCGTCTCTCCGTCTCTCCGTCTCTCCGCCTCTCCGCCTCTCCGTCTCTCCGTCTCTCCGTCTCTCCGCCTCTCCGCCTCTCCGTCTCTCCGTCTCTCCGCCTCTCCGCCTCTCCGCTTCGGCACGTCGCCGCATTTAGTGTGTCGATGCCGCGCCTACAACGTTTTCCCGTCCGAATTAAAGCGCAAGATCTGGAGCGTACCGGCACACGGACGCCGCTAGACTGGGTTCGTCAACTTTCGTGAATTCGACCGTGCGCGATCGCACGGCGCCACACTGCCGATACCTCGAGGTATGCCCGTGAACATTGCCGATCTGCAACCTGCCGTCGAACCGCTGGACATCGCACAACGCGTCGGCACCCTCGACTGGCCGAGCATCGAGGCCGAGCTCGATCGCTACGGATGCGCGTGCGTGCCGGGCCTGATGTCGGCAAGCGCGTGCGATGCACTCGCGTCGCTCTATCCGCGCGATGCGCTCTATCGTTCACGTGTCGTGATGGCGCGGCACGGCTTTGGCCGCGGCGAGTACAAGTATTTCGCGTATCCGCTGCCAGCGGTCATCGCCGAACTGCGCGCGACGATCTACCCGCATCTCGTGCCGGTCGCGAATCGCTGGAACCAGGCGCTCGGCATCGACGTCCGTTATCCGAAAGACCATGCGACATTCCTCGATCGCTGCCACGCGGCGGGACAGATGCGACCGACGCCGCTGATCCTGCAATACGGCGCCGACGACTACAACTGCCTCCACCAGGACCTGTACGGCGAGCACGTGTTTCCGCTGCAGGTCGCGATCCTGCTGTCGGCGCCGGGCCGCGATTTCAGTGGCGGGGAGTTCGTGTTGACGGAACAGCGACCCCGCATGCAGTCGCGTGCGGAAGTGGTGCCGCTGACGCAAGGTGATGCAGTGATCTTCGCGGTACACGGCCGGCCTGTGCAGGGAACCCGTGGCGTCTATCGCGTCAACCTGCGTCATGGCGTCAGCCGGATTCGAAGCGGCCACCGCCACACGGTCGGCATCATCTTCCATGACGCGCAGTAACGGGAATCGAAACAGCTGCGCTGCTGCCGCGCCGCTCATTGCGCATCGCATTCATGGTCGTCCCCGCACCGCACGCCGTCGTTCGGAAAACGACCGACCAAGCATGGCCGGCCGGAAGGCCGACTCGGCCGAGGGACGGAAGGCCGGTTGCGCTGACTGTCTGGCAAGCGCGGCTGCAACGCATCAGCACTACCGGTGAACGCCGAAAAACACGCGCCCTCACCTGCCTCCCCGCCAATACGATTTGCAGTCCGGCCTAGCCGCGCGCCACGTTGGCCCGCAGCCGATCGCCGGCATCGGAAGCCAGCCGGGCGTAGCCCGGCAACGTCAGCAGTGCGAGCACGCCCGCCGCGACGAACGCCCAGCGGAAATCGTCGAGCACGTAGTGCATGCCGGCCGCATCGCCGCGCCCCCATGCCGCGAGCCGCAGCGACAATGCACCGAACGCGATCCCCATCCCGATCGTCATCTGCTGCGCGGCGCTCCACAGCGTGCTCGCCGCGCTCGTCTGCTGAGCCGGGATATCCGCATAAGCCAGCGTCGCGAGCGTCGTGAACTGCATCGACCGCGTGAGCCCGTAGACGAATACGACGAGCAACGTGATTGCCAGCGGCGTCGACGCGGTCAGCCAGCCGCATGCGATCGTGACGATGCCGACGATCGTCACGTCGACGAGCGCAACGCGCCGAAAGCCATAACGGTCGAGGATCCACGATGTGCCTGCCTTCATCCCGAGATTGCCGAGCGCGCTGGCGAGCAACAACAGCCCCGACTGGAACGGCGACAGCCCGAAGCCGATCTGGAACAGCAACGGCAGCAGGTACGGGACGGCGTTGATCGCCATCCGCGTGATCGAGCCGGTGATCACCGTCACGGAGAACGTCGGCACTTTCAGCGTCGTGAAATCGAGCAGCGGATGCGCGCAGCGTCGCGCATGCAGCCATGCGGCGATGCCGAACAGCACGCTTGCCCCCACCAGGACACCCGCGCGCGTGAAGTCGACATCCTGCTGGCCGGCTGCTTCGGTGCCGATCAGCAGGCAGGTCAATGCGCCGCCGGCCAGCACGAAACCGACCCAGTCGAGCGGCCGTTGCTCGTCGGCCCGCGTGTTCCGGACGATCAGGCAGGTACAAACGAGCGCAGCGATGCCGAACGGGACGTTCAACAGGAAGATCCATCGCCACGATGCATAGGTCGTGATGAAGCCGCCGACCGGCGGCCCGACGACGGGCGCGACGATGCCCGGCCACGTGATCGTCGCGATCGCGCGCATCAGCCTCGCCTTCTCGGTACTCCGCACGACGATCATTCGCCCGACCGGCACCATCATCGCCCCGCCGACGCCCTGTAGCAGCCGAGCAGCCGTGAACGACATCACACCTTCGGATAGCCCGCACAGCACCGACGCGCCGGTAAAGACGACGATCGCGCTCGCGAAGACCGTCCGCGAGCCATAGCGATCCGCGATCCAGCCGCTGATCGGAATGAACACCGCCAGCGCCAACATGTAGGCCGTCATCCCGAGGCTCAGTGCGTTCGGCCCAACGCCGAACGAACTGGCCATTTGCGGCAGCGCGGTCGCGATGACGGTCGTGTCGAGATACTCCATGAAGAACGTCGCGGCGACGAGATAGGGCAAGAAGTCGGTCGTCCGACCACCTTGAGCGGGGCTGTCAGTCATGAACGATGCAGGAGACGGAATGCAAAGGACACCGACCGCCGGCGGATGCAACCAAGCACCGTGAGATCGGGACGAACGGCGATATTACTCCGAAGGACTTACTCCCTGCTCTGCCGAGCATGTCGCGCGAATGAACTTTATGCGCATAGATTTTTATGCGATTTCGCACTGCGTTCGCTGCGTGTGACCTGCCCCCAGTAAACAGGGCCAACCGGAACCTAGTAAAGTTCGTTTTCGGAGAAGACGAACATGAAGAAGCGCTTTACGGAAGAGCAAATCATCGGCTTTCTGAAGGAAGCCGAAGCCGGCCT